>NZ_JAKOEM010000001.1:0-769036 GCF_022321465.1 Ruegeria alba
TGTTCTCGACCAGCTGCCAGGCCTCGGGCGCCGACACCGCCACGGGCGAGGGCGTTCAGATGTTCTCGACCAGCTGCGAGAAAGTGGGCGCGGTTGCGGTCAAGCTGGGCGAAGGTACTCGGATGTTCTCGTCGGGCAGCTAAGCGAAGGCAAGACAGAGGCCGGGCGTTTGTTGGGCGCCGCGAAACAGGGGAGAATTCTCATGTCGAACGTAATCCATCTGAACGCCCGGCGTCCAAGATTCGGGCCCCTTCGGGGGCTCGCGGCACTGATCGAAGGTTTTGCAAGCCATCGCCGTTTTGGGGACGACGTATTCTGGCTCAAGGAGAACGCAGAGCTTCTGAATATATTGGAATGTACCGGCCAGGCGCCGGGCGAAGAGGCCTTGGCTCCGCATCTGACCTTTTACCGCGAGTTGCCTGAACGGCTGCGCTTTTTTCCCCAATACTATCGCTTCCTGTTGTCACTGTGCCTAGATCTGGAGGATCTGGGGATGACGGGCGAGATGGGCGTCGAACTGGCCGAATGGGTGGCCGGGCAGGGCTTACCCGAGGCCGAGCTGTCGGATCTGCAACGCGCCGAGGCGCGCCGCCTGCTGGCACGACGCGGCATCGAGTTTACGTCGCGCGACGCAGGTCTGACCGACCGCTTACATGATTTCATCGCCCGCTCAGAAACCTTTGCTCTGCCCAACAAGAAGGCGGCCTATGAGCTGACCCATATCGTTTTCTACCTTTCCGAGTATGGGCGGCGTGCGCCGGACCTACCTGCCGAGGCGCTTGTCAGCCTCGAATTTGCAGGTCTTTTGGCCTATCTCGAGCAAAATGCGGATCTTTTAGCGGAAATCTGTGTCGCAATGCGCTATGCTGGAGCGACGCCCTCGCCGATCTGGGAAGATTGGCTGGCGGGCGCGTTAGGGGGTTTTACCCTTTTTAGTGGAGCGCAGGCAGAGATGCGGGACGATTATCACGAGTATCTGGTATGTGCCTGGGCCGGGTTGGCGGCAGGGCGAGGCGCGCCTGATCAGGCCGTGGCACAAGGCCCGGTCTCGTTCCATCGGGCGACCGATTGGGGCGGGCCGCTACGAGAGATTTCCGAATGCATCTATCGTATGGGCGCCGCACGCAGCGGTGACTGGGGCTCGATGCGTCCGCAAATCGCGGCACAACTCTCCGAGACCGGCCACGATATCCTGAGCGCGGCCGAGGCCAGCAGCCCCCGGTTTGACGCTTTCTTTGCCGGCTTTGCTCGCACTGGACTGTTACGGGTGGCGGTATGAGGTTGGCCCTGACAGGGGGAGGGCTGGTTCTGGCCTACACCGCGGTGATCTCGTCGGCAGACGCGATCACCAAGCTCATCGCACAAGGGTATGCGGCGCCACAGCTTTACGCGATCTCGGGGTTCATCGTTGCAGCGATCAGCCTCGCGGCGGCGCGGGGTAACCGGACGCGGGCGCTCAGAACCGTCTGCCCCCGCGCCATGGCGCTGCGGGCATTGGCAACGGTGGTGGCCTCGCTCTGCTTCTTTCATACCTTCCGGCTGCTGCCTTTTGCAGATGTCTTTGTCTTTATCGGTCTGATGCCGATCGTGGCGGCGCTGATGTCGGGGCTGATGCTGGACGAACATGCCCGCCCGGCGGCCTGGGCCGCGCTGGTGGCGGGATTTGTGGGCGTGCTTTGCCTGATGCCGGGTGGCATCGGCGCCATCGGGGCGGGGCATCTCTGGGCGCTGGGCGGGGTGGTGACGGGCACCTTCTCTCTGATCCTGTCGCGCTATATCGGCCGCCATGAAAGCAACGCGCTGGCGCAGGTATTCTATCCGAACCTGGCGCTGGGGCTCAGCATGGCGGCGGCGCTGCCCTTTGTCTGGGTGCCGATGCCGATGCTGGATCTGGCCTGGGTCGGGGCCTATGCAGCGCTGTTGTTCCTGGCGCGCTGGCTGCTGGTGATCGCGCTCAGGCTGCTGGCGGCCTATGTGGTCACGCCGCTGTTGAACCTGCAATTCGTCTGGATGGTGGCGCTGGGCGCGCTGGCCTTTGGCGAATGGCCCGCGCCGATGACCTGGCTGGGTGCTGCCATCGTGATGGTTTCGGGCCTCTATCTGATCTGGGATCAGATGACCCCGACGCGCGCGCAGGAGGAGCTGAGCCTGCGCACCGATCCCTGAGGTTCAGATCGAGAACGAGGTGCCGCAGCCGCAAGAGGCGGTGGCGTTCGGATTGTCGATCACGAAACGGGCGCCGATCAGCTCTTCGGAAAAGTCGATGACGGCGTTTTCCAGAAACGGCAGCGATACCGCGTCGACCACCACCCGCTGACCCTGGCCTTCGAGCACCAGATCGTCGGACTTGGGTTCGTCCAAGGCGATCTCGTACTGAAAGCCGGAACAGCCGCCGCCTTCGACCGCAACGCGCAGCGCCTGGCCCTGATCCGCGGCGCCGATCTCGGCGAGCCGGGCAAAGGCGCGGTCAGTCACTTTGGGGGGCAGGCGCATCGCGGTCTCCACGGTTTCTTTCCGGTGCAGCCTGCAATATAGAGGGGGCAGGGACAGGCGACAAGGACGAGACCATTGAAAAGAGCGGGGTTTGCCTCGGATCCGGGCCGCGCGCGCGGGCGGCTGGTGGCCGAAGAGGAAAGCGGCTTTCGCTCCTGTTTCCAGCGTGATCGCGACCGGATCATCCATGCCAGCGCCTTTCGCAGGCTGAAGCACAAGACCCAGGTCTTTGTCGAACATGAGGGTGACAGTTATCGCACCCGGCTGACCCATTCGATCGAGGTGGCGCAGGTGGCGCGCACTATCGCGGGGGCGCTGGGGCTGAACCCGGAACTGACCGAGGCGGTGGCGCTGGCCCATGATCTGGGCCACACGCCCTTTGGCCATACCGGCGAGGATGCGCTGCACGCGCTGATGGAACCCTATGGCGGGTTCGACCACAACGCCCAGGCCATTCGCATCGTCACCCGGCTGGAACGGCATTACGCCGCCTTTGACGGGCTGAACCTGACCTGGGAAACGCTTGAGGCGATTGCCAAGCATAACGGCCCGGTCACCGGGCCGCTGCCCTGGGCGCTGGCGGAATGCAACGCCGCCTTTGATCTGGAATTGGCCACCCATGCCAGCGCCGAGGCGCAGGTGGCCGCCCTGTCCGACGATATCGCCTATAACAATCACGACCTGCATGACGGGTTGCGCGCCGGGCTGTTCAGTGATGACGAGATCGCCGAACTGCCCATTGTCGGCGACTGTTATGCCGAGGTCGACCGCACCTATCCCGATACCGATGCCTATCGCCGGAGGCACGAGGCGCTGAGGCGGGTGTTCGGCGTGATGGTGGCCGATGTGATCGACACGTCGCGCGCGGCGCTGGCCGGGTCGGGGGCCGAAAGCGTTGAGGATATCCGCCATCTGGGCCGCCCGGTGATCCGGTTTTCGGATGCGCTCTGGTCCGATCTGCGCCAGATCAGGGCCTTTTTGTTCACCCGCATGTATCGCGCGCCTTCGGTCATGGTGGTGCGCGAACAGGTGGCGCGGGTGGTCGAGGAACTCTTTCCGATCTATCTGAACGATCCCCGGCAAATGCCGAAACACTGGCATGGTGAAATCGACGCCGCCCCGGACGAGACCGCGCTGGCGCGGATCGTGTCCGATTATGTCTCGGGCATGACCGACCGCTTTGCCTTGCAGGACCATGCGCGGCTGACGGGTAGCGAACCGATCCGGCACTGACGCGCGCGCCGGGCTGCATTGACCTTGGCGGTTTGCGTGGTAAACCGCCAGTCAAGCAAAAGGATGCCGAGATGAACCTCTTTACCGAGATGCGCGGCCTCGTTCTGGAGGCGCTGGACCAGATGCAGGCCGAGGGCGCGCTGCCCCAGGGTCTCGATTTCGCCAATGTGGCGGTCGAACCGCCGCGCGATGCCGCCCATGGCGACATGGCCACCAACGCCGCCATGGTGCTGGCCAAGCCCGCCGGCCAGAAACCCCGCGACATCGCCGAGGCGCTGGCCACCCGGCTGGCCGCCGATGACCGCGTGGCCAAGGCCGAAGTGGCCGGGCCCGGCTTTCTCAACCTTACCCTGGCCGCCCCCGTCTGGCAGCGGGTCGTCGGCACCGTGCTGCAAGACGGCACCGCCTATGGCCGCTCGGACATGGGGCAGGGCAAGAAGGTCAACGTGGAATATGTCAGCGCCAACCCCACCGGCCCGCTGCATGTGGGCCACACAAGGGGCGCGGTGTTCGGTGATGCGCTGGCCAGCCTGCTGGATTACGCCGGCTATCAGGTGACGCGCGAATATTACATCAACGATGGCGGCGCCCAGGTCGACGTGCTCGCCCGCTCGGTCTATCTGCGCTATCTCGAGGCGCATGGCCAGGCGGTGGAGTTTGCCGATGGCACCTATCCCGGCGAGTACCTGGTCGAGGTCGGTCAGGCGCTCAAGGACAAGGTGGGCGACGCCTATGTCGGCCAACCCGAAGAGGTCTGGCTGGAGGACATCCGCAACTTTGCCACCGATGCGATGATGGATCTGATCCGCGCCGATCTGGCCCAGCTCGGGGTTCAGATGGATGTGTTCTATTCGGAAAAGTCGCTCTATGGCACGGGCCGGATCGAGGCGGCGATCGACAGTCTGCGCGCCAAGGGGCTGATCTATCGCGGCACGCTGGAGCCGCCCAAGGGCAAGCTGCCCGAGGATTGGGAGCCGCGCGAGCAGACCCTGTTCAAATCCACCGAACATGGCGATGACGTGGACCGGCCGATCATGAAATCGGATGGCGCATGGACCTATTTCGCCCCCGATATCGCTTATCATTATGACAAGGTTTCCAGGGGCTTCGACGCGCTTATTGATGTGTTTGGCGCCGATCATGGCGGCTATGTCAAACGGATGAAGGCCGCCGTTTCGGCCCTGTCGGACGGGCGTGTGCCGCTCGACATCAAGCTGTGTCAGCTGGTCAAGCTGTGGAAGAATGGCGAGCCGTTCAAGATGTCGAAACGGGCAGGCAACTTCGTCACCCTGCGCGACGTGGTCGAACAGGTTGGTCCGGATGTGACGCGCTTTGTCATGCTGACCCGCAAGAACGATGCGCCGCTGGATTTCGATTTTGACAAGGTGCTGGAGCAGAGCCGCGAAAACCCGGTGTTCTACGTGCAATACGCCCATGCGCGGGTCTCATCGGTGTTGCGGCGGGCTGCCGAGGCGGGGATCGACACCTCGGATGCGGCGCTGCGCGCGGCCGATCTGGGCCTTTTGGGCCACGAAGCGGAACTGGCCGTCATGCGTAAACTGGCAGAATGGCCACGTCTGGTCGAGATCGCGGCCCGCACCAACGAGCCGCATCGGATCGCCTTCTATCTCTATGAGCTTGCAGGAGATTTTCACGCGCTCTGGAACCGCGGCAACGATCTGGTCGAGCTCAGATTCATCCAGGATGGTGATGAAGGCACAAGCCAGGCAAAAATCGCGCTGGCCCGTTCGGTGGCGGTTGTGATTTCAGCCGGTCTTGCTATTCTTGGCGTCACTCCGGCGGAGGAGATGCGGTAACTCGAAATAACACCGCCCAAACCGTCGGCCGAGGCAGTTTCAAGAAATTCCTTCGCGTGATCAACGAATTGCGCGACAGGGCAGTGAGGCGGATATGGCGAGTTTCGATTACACGGGTCACGTGAACCCGAACCAGGTGCAGTATAGCTATCAGATGCCTGGCATGGGGCTGGACGTCGAGGACGAGGCCCTTGCCGAGGACATGGGCGAAGATTACGGTCATGCACCCGCGCGACCGGGTCTTGCCCGCGCGATCAGCGTGGCGGGTGCGGTCGGATCGTTGGCGCTGGTCGTGGGCATCGGTATCTGGGGCTACAAGCTGGTGATGCGCGATGTCAGCGGTGTCCCGGTCGTGCGCGCGGTCGAGGGGCCGATGCGCATCCAGCCTGACAAACCCGGTGGTACCCCCGCCGATCATCAGGGCCTTGCCGTCAACACCGTGGCCGCCGCGGGCAGCGCCGCGCCGCCCGCCGACCGTCTGGTTCTGGCGCCGCGCCCTGTGTCGCTAAGCGAAGAGGACCTGCCGATGGACGAGTTGCGTCCGACCCCTGCTTCGCTTGAGGTCGATGCGGCCGATCCCGAAGCCGTCGAGGCGTTTCGCAATGGCGATATCGACAGGCTGGTGGCGGAACTGACCGAAGGCACCGCGCCGCTGGACGCGCGCGAGAGCGCCCTGCTGGACGAGGGCGCCAGCCGCACCGCCTCGATCGAACAGCCCGAACCTTTGCCCGCCATCGACCCGGCCGACCTGCTGGCCGAGAACCCGCAACTTGCACTGGTGGACGAACCCGGCGTTGCCCGGTCGCTGCGTCCCCAGACCCGGCCGCAGCGCTCGGTTCCGGCCGAGATCGAGGCACGCGCGGCCATGAACGCGGCAGTGACCGCCGCTGTTGGCGCCGCCACCGCGGTGGATCTGGACCCGGCCAGCCTGCCGGTGGGCACACGCCTGGCCCAGCTGGGCGCCTATGACAGCCCCGAGATCGCGCGGGCGGAATGGGACCGGCTGAATGGCCGGTTTGGTGAATATCTCGACGGCAAGCAGCGGGTGATCCAGGAGGCCTCGAGCGGCGGGCGCACTTTCTATCGCCTGCGCGCCGCCGGGTTCGACGATCTTGCCGAGGCCCGGCATTTCTGCTCGGTTCTGGTGGCCGAGCGCGCCGACTGTATCCCGGTCACCACCCGGTGAGCTATGGCGCCACCATCCTCGATGCCGAGGGGCTGAGGCTTAGCGCCGATGAAAAGGCCCTGTTTCGCGAGGCCGATCCATTTGGCTTCATCCTGTTTGCCCGCAATGTCGACAGCGCCGATCAGGTCCGCGCGCTGTGCGCAGAGATGCGCGATGCGGTGGGCCGCGACTGCGTGATCACCGTCGATCAGGAAGGTGGCCGGGTGCAGCGTCTGCGCCCGCCGCTGGCACGCAACTGGCTCCCCCCGCTCGATCATGTGGCGCGGGCTGGCACAGGCGCCGAGCGCGCGATGTATCTGCGCGCCCGGCTGATCGCGCATGAGCTGCGCGCGGTGGGGATCGACAGCAACTGCGCCCCGATGCTCGATCTGGCGCGCGACGACACCCATCCGTTCCTGCGCAACCGCTGTTACGGCTCTGACCCGGAAACCGTGGCCCGGCTGGGCCGTGCCGTGGCGCAGGGGCATCTGGACGGCGGCGTGCTGCCGGTGGTCAAACATATGCCCGGCCATGGCCGCGCCACGCTGGACAGCCACCATGACCTGCCGCATGTGGCGCTTGGGGCCGAGGCGCTGGATAGCACCGACTTTGCCCCGTTTCGCGCGTTGAACGATATGCCGATGGGGATGACGGCGCATCTGGTCTATGACCGGATCGACCCGCGCCCCGCCACCATCTCGCCGGTGATGATGGCGCTGATCCGCGAACGGATCGGGTTTCAGGGCCTGATCATGACCGACGATATCTCGATGAAGGCGCTGGCAGGCTCGATCGCCGACAAGACCGCACAGGCGCTGGCCGCCGGATGCGACGTGGCGCTGGTCTGCAATCAGACCCTGGCCGAGCGCGCCGCCGCTGCCGGGGCTGCTGGCCGGATGCGTGCCGAGGCCCAGGCGCGAGCAGAACGGGCGCTGGCCCTGCGTCAGCCGCCGGGGGAACTTGACATCCCTGCCGCCGAGGCGGAACTATCTCGCCTCATGGGCGGGCAGGTGTATGACGGATAACCTTTTCAGCGAAGAACCGACCTCGGTTGCCGACCGGCTGGCCGCCGAGGCGCTGATCGTCGATGTGGACGGGTTCGAGGGGCCGCTGGACCTGCTCTTGACCCTGTCGCGCACGCAAAAGGTGGATCTGCGCAAGATCTCGGTGCTGGAACTGGCACGGCAATACCTGGCCTTTGTCGAACGCGCCAAGGCGCTGCGCATCGAACTGGCCGCCGATTACCTGGTGATGGCGGCCTGGCTGGCCTTTCTGAAATCCCGCCTGCTCTTGCCCCCCGACCCCGACGAGGACGGCCCCTCGGGCGAGGAACTGGCTGCGCATCTGGCCTTTCAGCTGGAGCGTTTGCAGGCGATGCGCGATGCCGCCGCGCGGCTGATGGGGCGCGACCAGCTGGGGCGCGACTTTTTCCGCCGGGGCAAGGGCGAGGATATCGCCCGTATCCGCACCGTGACCTATTCCGCCTCGCTGCTGGACCTGATGCAGGCCTATGCCCGCATCCGCACCCGCGACGAATTCCGCCCCTTCGTGATGGATCGCGACAAGGTCTATACGATGGAACAGGCGCTGGAACGGATGCGCGGGCTGATCGGCTTCGCCGGCAGCTGGACGGACATGGCCAGCTATCTGCCCGAAGGCTGGGGCAAGGACCCGGTGCGCCGCCGCTCGGCCACGGCGGCGACTTTTGCCGCCTCGTTGCAGCTGGTCAAGGAGGGCCAACTGGAAATCCGGCAAAGCGAGCTCTTCGCCCCGATCCACCTGCGCAAGAAAGATACCGAGACATGAGTGACGCGCCCGAGGAAAGCACCGAAAGCCTGTTCGAGGCGCCGCCGCTGGCGGAACAGGAACGCATGGTCGAGGCGGTGCTGTTTGCCAGCCCCGATCCGGTGGGTGTTGGCGATCTGGCCGCGCGCATGCCCCATGGCAGCGACCCGGCCCGGGCGCTTGAAATGCTGCGCAAACGCTACGAGGGGCGCGGCGTGCGGGTGGTGCAGGTGGGCGAGGGCTGGGCCATCCGCACCGCGCCCGACCTCGGCTTTCTGATGCAGAAGGAAACGGTCGAGACCCGCAAACTGTCGCGCGCGGCGATCGAGACGCTGGCGATCATCGCCTACCACCAGCCGGTGACCCGGACCGAGATCGAAGAGATCCGGGGCGTCTCGGTCAGCCGGGGCACCATCGACCAGTTGCTGGAGATGGAGTGGATCCGTCTGGGCCGCCGCCGGATGACACCGGGCCGCCCGGTCACCTTTGTGGTGACGCCGCATTTCCTGGACCATTTCGGGCTGGAAAGCGCCCGCGACCTGCCGGGACTGAAAGAACTGCGCGCCGCCGGGTTGCTGGAAAACCGCCCCCCGCCGGGCGCCTTGCCGATTGCCGAGGCCCGTGAAGAGGGCGAGGAGAACGAAGGTCAATCCGAGCTTTTTGAAGAAGATTGATGCCGAGGCCCTGAAATTTCCCAAATTCGATGCTATGTCTCTGCCCGGGCAGCAAAGAGGAAAAAATCATGAACGTGAACCAGCTGATCGACATGATCGTCCGCACGGTGGTGCGCCGGGCGGTGAATGGCGGCGTCAATGCGGGCTTTGACGCGATGTCGAATCTGGGGCGCAAATCGCGCAAGGCTCCGCCGCCGCAACACCAACCGGAACCCGATCCCGAGCGCGAGCGGATCCGTCAGATGCGCCAGGCGCGTCGCGCGGCTCGAAACGAACAAGAGCTGTAGTGCCAGAGGGTTATTGGGGGGTCTTGAAGTGTTTCGACAGCTTCAGCCCCTGGCCCTGATAATTCGACGCGATGCCCGCGCCGTATAGCTGGGTGGGCTGTTCGGCCATCTTTTCATAGACCAGCCGTCCAACGATCTGCCCGTGCTCCAGCACGAATGGCGCTTCGTGACAGCGCACCTCAAGCACCCCGCGCGAACCGGCGCCTCCGGCCTGCGCATGGCCGAAACCGGGATCGAAGAAGCCCGCGTAATGTACCCTGAATTCTCCCACCATGGCCAGATAGGGCGCCATTTCGGCGGCATAGAGCGGCGGGATATGCACCGCCTCGCGGCTCACGAGGATGTAGAACGCACCGGGATCGAGAATGATGCGGCCATCTCGGCTGCGTACCTCCTCCCAGTATTCCGCCGGATCATAAGCGCCGATCCGCTCCAGGTCGATGACACCGGTATGCGGCTTGGCCCGATATCCCACCAGATCGCTGCCCGGCAGGCGCAGATCGACCGAGAAGCCAAGACCGTCCTGAATGACGGCCGGGCCATCGACCAGCGGCATCTCGGCATGCAGCGCGCGCAGGGCGGTATCGTCCAGCACCGCCTGACCGCGCCGGAACCGGATCTGGTTCAACCGCATTCCGGGCCGCACCAGCACGGAAAACGAGCGGGGGCAGATTTCTGCATAAAGCGGGCCGGTGTAGCCCGCAGGAATACGGTCGAATTCGGTGCCGCCATCGGTGATGGTCCGGGTCAAGAGGTCCAGCCGTCCGGTCGAGCTTTTGGCATTGGCAACGGCGTTGATTTCAGCGGGCAGGGCCAGCGATTCCATCAGCGGCACCAGATAGACGCAGCCCTTTTCCAGAACCGCGCCCTGACTGAGGTCGATCCGGTGCATCTCGAACTCGGCCAGACGGTCGGCAACGCTGTGGCCGGCCCCCGCCAGAAACGAGGCCCGGACGCGATACGCCACGGCGCCCAGGCGCAAATCCAGGCTGGCGGGTTGGATCTGTTCAGGCAGAACCGGCGGTTCGGCACGGATTTCTCCGCCTGCGATCATTGCCTCGATCTGCTGGTTCGGGCACACGCCGGTCATCCCGTTCCCTCCGCGGTCCAGAGGCCCTGGTCTGCCATTTTTTCGTTACGTCGGTGTGATTTGGTCGGGCTAGCAGGACTCGAACCTGCGACCTTCCGTCCCCCAGACGGACGCGCTACCAGGCTGCGCCATAGCCCGACGATGTGGTGTTCATACCGGTTTTCCCGGCAGGGGCAAGAGGAAAACATACCCTTTTTTCTTATCCCGCCTGCCGGTCCAGCCAGCTCTGCAACTTGGTGGCCAGAGGAAGGATGCCGGACTGCGCAGCGGCGGGCAGGTCGTGGATTTCAGCAAGTGCCGTCAGCAGGCCCGGCTCTGCCTCGATGTCATCGTCGGCGGGGACATCGGCCACTTCGATGGCAAGTGGACGGGGCGGTGCGTCGGCCTCTTGCGGGGGGGTGTCTTCGACCGCATCCTCGGGGGTCTTGTTCTGAACAGGGTCCACAGCCGGCTCGGGCGCAGACAGAATCTCGACATCTCCGGGGGTCTCGTCCTCTTCGTCGTCCTCAGACGGGGCGGGGGACGAATCGGCGACGATCTTTTGCAGAACCTCGGTCGGGACAGGTTCGCCCAGGTCCATGTCGAACTGTATGGCGCTGTCCCTGTCAGAGGGCTGGGCATTGAACCGGACCACGTTGCCGCCACTTTGCGGGCTCGGAGAGGCCGAATCCTCCAGATCCTGCGATTGGCCCGAAACATGGGCGACGCCCTGTTCTCGCAACAGTTTCTGCACGCCCTTGATGGTCATGCCATCGTCATGCAGCAGCTTTTTGATGCCACCCAGCAACTGCATGTCCGCGGGCCGGTAATAACGGCGCCCACCGGCACGCTTGACCGGTTTGACCTGGCTGAACTTGCTTTCCCAGAACCGCAGTACATGGGCCTGCACCCCCAGCCATTCCGCGACTTCCGAGATGGTGCGAAAGGCGTCGGGCGATTTGCTCATGAAAACGGACCCTTTGATTTACTTGCGGTTTCCGGCGGCAACCCGCTCCTTCATCAGGTGCGAAGGGCGAAAGGTCAGGACCCGGCGCGGCTGGATCGGGACTTCCTCGCCGGTCTTGGGATTGCGCCCGATCCGGGCGGATTTGTCCCGCACGCTGAAGGTGCCGAAGGACGAGATCTTCACCTGTTCGCCGCGCACCAGCGCGTCGGACATGTGGTTCAGCATGCTTTCCACCAGCTGTGCGCTTTCATTGCGCGACAGGCCCACTTCGCGGAAAACCGCCTCGCTCAAATCCATCCTTGTGAGAGTTTTGTCACTCATGCCGACCCCCTGTTGCTGACAAAGCATAGGGGGTCAGGAAATTCCCTGTCAATATCAATGAATTGCAAAGCGCAGGATAGGCCGCTACCAGCGCAGAACCACCGCACCCCAGGCCAGGCCGCCGCCGATTGCTTCGGTCACGACCAGATCGCCGGTCTTGATCTGGCCGCGCGCCTTGCCCACCGACAGCGCCAGCGGAATCGAGGCGGCCGAGGTGTTGCCATGGTCCTGCACCGTCACCACGACCTTGTCCATCGGCAGGCCCATCTTCTTGGCGGTACCCTGGATGATACGGATATTGGCCTGATGCGGCACGATCCAGTCCACATCGGCGCTGCTCAGCCCGGCCTTGCCCAGAGCGGTCTCGGCGGTCTGGGCCAGCTTCTCGACAGCATGGCGGAAAACCTGGTTGCCCTGCATGCGCAGATGGCCGGTGGTCTGGGTCGACACGCCTCCATCGACGTAAAGCAGGTCCTTGTAGCGGCCGTCGGAATTCAGATCGACCGACAGGATCCCCCGGTCCTGCGGGGTGCCTGCGGCCTCTTCATATTCCAGCACCAGCGCGCCGGCGCCATCACCGAACAGCACGCAGGTCGAACGATCGGTCCAGTCCATGATCCGGCTGAAGGTTTCGGCGCCGATCACCAGTACCCGCTTGGCCTGACCCGACACGATCAGTGCGTTGGCGTTGCTCAGCGCATAGACGAATCCCGCGCAAACCGCTTGTACGTCAAAGGCATAGCCATTGGTCATCCCCAGCCGCGCCTGAACCATCGTGGCCGCCGACGGAAAAGTGAGGTCGGCGGTCGAAGTTGCCAGAACGATGGCATCCAGTTGGTCGGCGGTCATCCCAGCATCGGCCAGCGCGGCCTCTGCGGCACGGGTGGCAAGGTCCGATGTCGTCTCGTCCTTGGCGGCGAAATGGCGCCGTTCGATCCCCGACCGGGTCCGAATCCATTCGTCGGTCGTATCCAGGGTTTTCTCGAATGCCGCGTTGGGAACGATCTGTTCGGGAAGATAGTGCCCGACACCTCTGACAACTGCGCGGCCTGCCATTGATTTTACCTGCTTTCTTGTTCTTCTGCCTGGGCCCCGGCTGGGGCTGGTTCATCTTGGGTAAGGGCGGCGGCGGATGCAACCCGGGCAGCCAGCCGCTCAGCAAAACCTGATTGCGCGAGAGTGAACGCAAGCTTGACCGCCGCCGAGATACCGGTGGCATCGGCGCTGCCATGCGACTTGATCACGGTACCGTTCAGCCCCAGGAATACGCCGCCATTCACGCGGCGCGGGTCGATCCGCTTGCTGAGCCGCTGGAGCGAGGTCACCGCGAGCAGCGAGGCCAGCCGCGACAGCGGCGAGTATTTGAAGGCCTCGCGCAACAGCGAGCCGATCATGCGGGCGGTGCCTTCGCCGGTCTTGATCGCAACATTGCCGGTGAACCCGTCGGTCACGATCACGTCACAGCGCTTGCCGGGGATGTCGCTGCCTTCGACGAATCCTACGAATTCGTAATTGGCGCGTTCGGCATAATCGGCGATCAGGGCCTGCGCCTCTTTCAGCTCGGCCTTGCCCTTGTGTTCCTCGGTCCCGACGTTGAGCAGGCCGACACGGGGGCGGGGCAGGTTCATGCCGTTGCGGGCATAGGAGGCGCCCATCAGCGCATATTGCAGCAGGTCGCGGGCATCGGCGCGGATATCGGCACCCGCGTCCAGCAGCACGTTGAACCCCTGCGGATTGCCCGAGGGGAATAGAATCGCAATGGCCGGGCGGGTCACCCCCGGCAAACGCCGCAACCGCAACATGCTGAGCGCCATCAGCGCCCCGGTATTGCCGCAGCTGACCGCGCCGGCGGCTTCGCCACTGCGCACCGATTCCAGCGTCGACCACATCGAGGTGTTCTTGCCGTTGCGCACGACCTGGCTGGGCTTGTCCTCCATCGTGACCACATCGGCGCAATCACGAAAAACGACGCGTCCGTCCAGAACGCGCCGCTTGGCGACCAGCTTTCTCAGCCTGTCTTCGGGGCCGTGCAGAATGAACCCCACTTCGGGATTCTTCTTTGCCGATTTCGCAATGCCTGCCACCACGACCGAGGGACCCGCGTCCCCGCCCATGGCGTCAACCGAGATGATGATCTGTCCGGACGCACTGCCGGTCTGATCGGGTTGAGCCGTCATGCCGTGGCCTGCTCCAGATCGGGCTTAGGCCGCGTCTTCGTCCAGCTCGATCTCGTCGGCCTGGGCAACAACCTCGCGGTCGTCGTAGTGGCCGCAGGCGGCGCAGACGTGGTGCGGGCGCTTCAGCTCGCCGCAATTGCCACATTCGTTCGGGTTGGCAGCAACCAGGGCGTCATGCGCACGGCGCATGTTGCGACGCGATTTGGATACTTTGTTCTGTTGGACAGCCATTGTCTCAACCTTTGTCTTAACTAAGGGCCGCAGACAGCGCCGCAGGCCGGTTTCATTCTTCGTTTCCCAGAAGGCGTGACGAGCGTTTAGGCCGCGGCCTTCGCATTGTCCAACCCTAAATCCGATTGAGCGCGCGAAAATACTGCGATTCTCGCCACGTTCAAGGGGTTTTTCTGACCGCTCCCTATGGCAGGTTTCACCGCCCTTGTCATGAGTCTTTTTTGAGGGTTTCGCGCAGCGCGGCCAGCCCGGCAAAGGGGCGGGTTTCCTCGTCCGTCATTGCCTGTTTTCCCGGCTCGGTGAAGCCCGCCTGGCCCAGCTCGACGCCCTCTTTGCGGGGATAGGCGGGCAGATTCAGCGCGAGTGCCTCGCTCATTACGGCGTCCAGGTCGATGGTCGCGCGCAGCGGTTCGGCCTCGTCATCCTCGGTGGCCATTTCGGCCTCTTCCGCGTCCGGCTCGGTCCAATCGGCAAGAAACAGCCGGGTCAGCCGGGTGTCGATGCGGGTGGTGACCGGGTCCAGCGTGACGACGCAGGGCTGGATCACGGTGGCGCCCAACTCGGCCTCAAGCCGCCAGTCCCGCTTGCCCTCGGCCCGGATCGTGCCGCTGAATCGCAGCTTGCGCAGGCCGTCCAGACCCAGATCCTGGGCGATCTCGGCCAGTCGGGCAGGACCGGGGCGCAGGTCGAAGGCGGTAACGCTGTTTTGTGGCAGATCTGCGACCCGCAACACGGTTTCGTCGGACATTGGTGCGCTTTCGTCTGTTGAACCGGAGCAAAGGTTTCTGTAATCGGGATAAAAGGCGCGCAAGGCCAAGGCAAGGGGGCAGGAATGTCAAAGACCGCAGGGCTGCTGAAACCGGTGTTCCGCATCGTGGCTATTGGCCTCACCGTCGGTGCGCTGACCGCCTGTACCGCCATCTACCGCAATCACGGCTATGTACCCACTGCCGAGGAGCTGGCCGCGATCCAGGTCGGTGTCGATACCCGCGACAGCGTGGTCGAGGCCGTGGGCACCCCCAGTTCCTCGGGTCTGTTGAACGAAAGCGGCTATTACTATGTGGCCAGTCGCATGCGCCATTACGGCGCCCGCGCGCCGCAGGTTGTCTCGCGCGAACTGGTGGCGATCAGCTTTGACCAGCGCGGCGTGGTCCGCAATATCGAGCGCTACGGGCTGGAAGACGGGCGGGTCATCCCTCTGGAACGGCGCGTGACCAGCTCCAGCGTCGAGGACAAGACCTTTATCCGCCAGCTGCTGGGCAACTTGGGCAGTTTCAACCCCGCCAACGTGATCAACTGATCGGCAAGACCTGTCACCCCGGCGTCACATCTTGTGTGCTAGGGGTCGGCCCACTAGGTTTGACCTGTTCAGTGGAGGGCCGCGTGATGCCGGATACCGTACTGTTGAGCAAAGGCCGCTATCGCGCGCGTCTGGCGCAGGGGCCTGCGGATATCGCCGCGGCTCAGGCGCTGCGGACACGGGCCTTTCGTACCGCGACACCCGACCGGGACCGGTTCGACTCTCTCTGCGACCACATTCTGGTCGAGGACATGCGACAGGGCGCTGCGCTGGTCTGCTGCTTTCGCATGCTGACGATGGAGGGCGGTGCCGAGATCGGGCGCAGCTATTCGGCGCAATTCTACGAGTTGGCGGGGCTGCAAAGCTTCGAGGGCCGCATGGTCGAGATGGGCCGGTTCTGCATCCATCCCGATCATCACGACGCCGATATCCTGCGCGTGGCCTGGGGGGCTATGACCGCCTTTGTCGACCGCACCGGGGTGCAGATGCTGTTTGGCTGCTCTTCTTTCGCCGGGACCGAGACGGCCGATTATCTTGATGCCTTCGCGATGCTGAAGCACCGTCATCTGGCGCCCAAGCGCTGGCTGCCGCGGGTCAAGGCGCCCGACGTGTTCCGATTCGCCGCCCGCCTGCGGCGCAAGCCCGACGCCAAGAAGGCGATGCTGCGCATGCCGCCGCTGCTAAGGACCTATCTGCTGATGGGCGGCTGGGTCAGCGACCACGCGGTGGTGGACCGGCAGATGAACACGCTGCATGTGTTTACCGGGCTCGAGATCGGCGCGATCCCGCCCGCCCGCAAGCGGCTGTTGCGGGCAGTGGCGGGCTAGGCTCAGGATTGTTGGGTCCTGAGCCTGGAGGGCACACAAGGGGCGTTGACGCCATGCGGGGCGCGGTTTAGCTGGCGGGCATGGCACGTATTCCTCTGTTGCAGATGACCGGTATCTCGCTGACCTTCGGCGGCGAGCCGGTATTTTCCGATCTCGATCTGGTGGTTCAGCCGGGCGACCGCGTGGCGCTTGTCGGGCGCAACGGGTCGGGCAAATCCACCCTGATGAAGGTGATGGCCGGGCTGGTCGAACCCGACGCGGGCGAGATCGTGATCCCGCCCGGCAAGTCGGTCGGATACATGGAGCAGGACCCGACCATGACCGGGTTTGCCACGCTGGGCGATTACGCCGCGAGCGGGCTGGAGCCGGGCGAGCTTTACAAGGTCGAGCGCGCCGGTGAGGGGCTGAAATTCGACCCCGCCCGCGCGGTCGAGACCGCCTCGGGCGGCGAGCGGCGCCGCGCCGCGCTGGCCAAGCTGATGGCCGAGGCGCCCGAGCTGATGTTGCTGGACGAGCCGACCAACCATCTGGATATCGAGGCAATCGGCTGGCTCGAGCGCGAGCTATCGGCCACCCGCGCCGCCTTTGTCCTGATCTCGCACGACCGTGCGTTTTTGCGTGCACTGACGCGTGCAACCCTTTGGATCGACAGGGGAATGGTGCGTCGGCAAGAGCGCGGGTTCGAGGATTTCGAGGCTTGGCGTGACAAGGTCTGGGAGGATGAGGACACCGCCCGGCACAAGCTGAACCGGCTGATCAAATCCGAAAGCCGCTGGGCGGTCGAAGGCATCAGCGCCCGGCGCAAGCGCAACCAGGGCCGGGTGCGCGCGCTTCAGGCGTTGCGGGCCGAACGCGCCTCGCAGATCAAGCGTCAGGGCACGGCGGCGATGTCGCTGGATGCGGGTCCGAAATCGGGCCGCAAGGTGATCGAGGCGCAGGGCCTGACCAAGGCGTTCGATGGCAAGCCCATCCTGCGCGGGCTGGACCTGACCGTGTTGCGCAGCGACCGGGTCGCCTTTGTCGGTCCCAATGGGGTGGGCAAGACCACCGTGCTCAAGATGCTGCTGGGCCAGGTCGAACCGGACAGCGGCACCGTTCGGCTGGGCACCAATCTGGAGATCGCGGTATTCGACCAGACCCGCGCCCAGCTCGACCCCGAGATGAGCCTGTGGGACAGCCTGACCAGCGACCCCGAGATGCGCGTGTCGGGCAAGGCCGATCAGGTCATGGTACGCGGCCAGCCCAAACATGTGGTCGCCTATCTCAAGGATTTCTTGTTCGACGAACGCCAGGCGCGGGCGGCGGTGAAGTCGCTCTCGGGCGGTGAAAAGGCGCGGCTGTTGCTGGCGCGGCTGATGGCGAAACCCTCGAATGTGCTGGTGCTGGACGAACCGACCAACGACCTGGATGTGGAGACGCTCGACCTGTTGCAGGAAATTCTGGACGATTACGACGGCACCGTGCTGCTGGTCAGCCACGACCGCGATTTCCTCGACCGCGTCGCCACTACCACGGTTGCAATGGAGGGGGATGGCCGCGCCGTGGTCTATGCCGGAGGCTGGACGGACTATCGCGCGCAACGGGGCGAGGATGCGCCGAAAGAAGATGTGAAATCAAAACCTTCTGCGCCAAAGGCAAAGCAAGAGGTGAAGCCGAAATCGGGCCTCACCTTCTCGGAAAAGCACCGGCTCGAGGCGCTGCCGGCCGAGATCGCCCGACTTGAAGCCGAGATTGCCAAGTTGCAGGAACTGATGGCCGACCCCGAGCTTTATACCCGTGAGCCGGTCAAGTTCCAGAAAGCGACCGAAGCGCTGGTGCAGCGGCAAGAGAAACTCTCTGCCGCCGAAGAGGAATGGCTGACGCTGGAAGAAAAGGCCGAGGCCGGGTAAGCCCGGCCACGGGCCAAAGGCTCAGCGCATCCGCAGCGCGCCGTCGAGGCGGATCACCTCGCCGTTGAGATAGCCCATCTCGACGATGAACCCGGCCAGACGGCCGTATTCGCGCGGGTCTCCCAGGCGGGCGGGATTCGGCACATCGGCGGCCAGACCTGCGCGCACCTCTTCAGGCAGGCCCATCAGCATCGGCGTCAGGAAGATGCCGGGTGCGATGGTCATCACCCGAATCCCGGTCGAGGCCAGATCGCGCGCCATCGGCAGGGTCATGCCCACAACGCCACCCTTGGAGGCGGAATAGGCCACCTGGCCCTTTTGCCCGTCAAAGGCCGCGACCGAGGCGGTGTTGATGATCACGCCGCGCGCGCCATCCGGTTCGGGTTCGTTCTTTGCCATCTCGACGGCGGCCAGGCGCGCGACGTTGAAGCTGCCGACCAGGTTGATGTCGATGGTGCGCTGGAAGGCGTCCAGGGGATGCGCGCCTTCCTTGCCCACCGTCTTGATGCCATAGGCGATACCGGCGCAGTTCACCGCGGCGGTGATCTTGCCCATCTTCTCCATGGCGTGGGCGATGGCGGCGGCGACCGAGTCCTCGCTGGTCACGTCGGTCTGGGCAAAATGCCCGCCGATCTCGGCGGCGACCTTCTCACCGCGTTCGGCATCGCGGTCGAGGATAGTCACCTGCGCGCCGTTCTCGGCGAAAAAGCGGGCGGTTGCCTCGCCCAGACCGGAGGCGCCGCCGGTGATCACGGCTGCGGTTGTGTCGAGTTGCATGGGCCTCTCCCTGATATGAACATATGTTCAATAATCCGGGGCGGGGGCGTCTGTCCAGCTTTGTTGCATGCGCCTGCGGTCGAGCCAGGCCAGCGGACGCAACGTTTTGCCCATAGGCGGCCACCAGGCCCAGGTGCCGCCGAGGGGGCGGGCGCGGGCGCCGGTGCCCAGCTTGAACCGGGTCAGGCCGGGGGTCTGCTCGGTCTCCACCGGGCCGAGGTCAAGCCGGGTCGCGCCTTGGGCCGCGAGCCATGTCATCGCCTGCCACATCAGCAGGGTCTGGGCGCTGGCGGCCCGGCCCGCCGGGGTGCTGTGGCCGATGTGATAGCTGGCGGCTGTACCATGGCGCAGGATCAACAGGCCCGCGACGGGGGTGCCGCTTTGGTGGGCTGTGAACAGCTGCGCCGCGCCGGGATTGGCGCGCGCATGGGCCAGCGTCAGGGCGATGGGCCAGTTGCGATAGCCGCGTGCGCGTTGTTGCGCGGCCTCGGCGATGAGCAGCCAATGCGCGGGGTCCAGCGGCAGCGGGCCTTGGGTCACGCGCAGGCCCTGGCCGCGGGCATGGCGCAGGCGGTTGCGCCATTTCTGTTGCAGCCCCGCCATCAGATCGCCGGTGAGATCCAGTTCAGCCACATGGGCCGGGGTGATCAATGGCACCGCCCCCAGCCGATCGAGACCCGGGCAGGGTGTGTCCGGGTTCATCAGGATCAGGCTGCGGCGCAACCCGGCGCGGGCGAGCAGGCCGGGCAGGGTCGGCGGGGCAAGCCGGGCACGGCTGAGCAGGGCGATGGGCAGCCCGCCAATGCGCCGAGTCAGCACCAGTGTTCCGTCATCCAGTCGCGCCGCCCGCTGGCCGCAAAGCGCCAGTGCGGCGGCGAATTCGGCGCTTTGCTGCAAGGGGGGCGCATCGGGGGCGGGGGTGTCGCACATGGCGCGATTAACCGGTTTGAAACCTAAGACCGGGTTAATGCGTGTATGAAACGGGTATTTGGCCAGGGGATCGCCGCCCCGAGACCGACGCGGGCGGTCACCGCCTTGCTGGCGGCGATCCTGTCCGCTGTGCTGCTGCTGGGTTTGGGGGGTATGGCCCTGTTCTGAGCCCCGTCGGGGCAAGGGGGCGCTGCCCCCTCGGCCCTTGCGGGCCTCACCCCCGGAGTATTTGGGGCGAAATGAAGGGGCGGTTGTTTTACGCCAGCTGTACCAGCGCGTGACGTTTCTTGCCGGCGCTGAGCTTGATCGGCTGGGTGAGGTCACCCGCCTCGATCATCATCCCCGCATCGGTCAGCGGCGCGTCGTTCAGACGGGCGCCGTCCTCGGCGATAAGGCGCTTGGCCTCCTTGCCGGATTTGGCAAGGCCGGTCTTGACGATCAGCTGCACGATGGAGGCGGGCAGGTCGGCGGCGCCCAGCGTCAGCGTGGGCAGGTCGTTGCCGATACCGCCCTTTTCGAACACTTCACGGGCGGTGGCCTCGGCCGCCGCCGCCGCCTCGGCCCCGTGACAAAGGGCGGTGACCTCGTTCGCGAGGATCACCTTGGCGGCGTTGATCTCGGAGCCCGCCAGGGCACCCAGGCGGTCGCATTCGTCCACCGGAAGCTCGGTATAGAGCTTGAGGAACCGGCCCACATCGGCATCGGTGGTGTTGCGCCAGAACTGCCAGAATTCGTAAGGCGACCGCATGTCGGGGTTGAGCCAGACGGCACCGTCCTGGCTCTTGCCCATCTTCTTGCCGTCAGAGGTGGTCAGCAGCGGCGAGGTGAGGCCATAGACCTCGTGATCGATCACCCGGCGGGTCAGGTCGATGCCGTTGACGATATTGCCCCACTGGTCCGAGCCGCCCATTTGCAGGATGCAGCCATAGCGGCGGTTCAGCTCCATGAAATCATAGGCTTGCAGGATCATGTAGTTGAATTCGAGGAAGCTGAGCGACTGTTCGCGGTCAAGGCGGGATTTCACGCTCTCGAAGCTGAGCATCCGGTTGACCGAGAAGTGCCGCCCGATATCGCGCAGGAAATCGAGATAGTTCAGATCGGCCAGCCATTCGTCATTGTTGAGCATCAGTGCCGCGTTCTCGGCGCCACTGTCATAGTCGATATAGGCGGCGAATACCTTGCGGATCCCGGCGATATTCTCGTCGATCTGGGCGGGCGTCAGCAGCGGGCGTTCGTCGGCGCGGAAAGATGGGTCGCCCACCTTGGTGGTGCCGCCGCCCATCAGCGTGATCGGCTTGTGCCCGGTCTTTTGCAGCCAGCGCAGCATCATGATCTGGATCAGGCTGCCCACATGCAGCGATTTGGCGGTGGCGTCAAAGCCGATATAGCCGGGCTGGCATCCCTTGATCAGCGCCTCGTCGAGGCCCTGGTAATCGGTGCAGTCGGCGAGAAAGCCGCGCTCCATCATCACCGCGATGAAATCCGATTTGGGATGGTAGGTCATGTCTTGCCTCGGGGTTGGATTGCGG
This sequence comes from Ruegeria alba, assembly GCF_022321465.1. Lineage (NCBI taxonomy): Bacteria > Pseudomonadati > Pseudomonadota > Alphaproteobacteria > Rhodobacterales > Roseobacteraceae > Ruegeria > Ruegeria alba. The sequence goes on from NZ_JAKOEM010000001.1 coordinate 21,472, forward strand.
GGCACTTATAGGCGGCAGTTGAACAAAGGAAAAGGCCATGAAGAGGGCCATCGGGCGAGAGGGGCCGGTCACGGCGCTGGGGGCGATGTCGGGCACGTCGCTGGACGGGGTCGATGCGGCGGTGGTCGAGACCGATGGTCTGACGATTTTTGGGTTTGGGCCGGTGGGGTACCGCGCCTATTCGGCGGAGGAACGCAGCGTGCTGCGCGCCGGGCTGGGGCGTTGGGCCGGGCCAGAGGTCGAGGCGGCGGGCGATCTTGTGACGCGGGCCCATGTGCAGGCGCTGGCCGGGTTCGAGGGCGTCGATCTGGTGGGGTTTCACGGCCAGACCCTGGCGCATGAGCCGCGCGGGCGGGGTACATTGCAAGTTGGCGATGGCGCGGCCCTTGCCGCCGCCCTGGGGCGGCCGGTGGTCTGGGATTTCCGCAGCGACGATGTTCAACTGGGCGGAGAGGGCGCGCCTTTGGCGCCGTTCTTTCATTTTGCCTGTGCCAAGTGGATCGGCGCAACCGAGCCCTTGTGTTTTCTGAACCTCGGTGGAGTGGGCAACCTGACCTATGTGGACCCGGGTTTTGACCGGCCCGAGGTGCCCGGCGCTCTGTTGGCCTTTGACACCGGTCCGGCCAATGCGCCGGTCAACGATCTGATGCAGGCGCGGCTGGGTCTGCCGATGGACGAGGGCGGCGCGGTGGCGCGCGGCGGGACCGTGGAGACCGGCGCGCTGGAGCTGTTCCTGGCCGAGCCCTATTTTGCAAGAATGCCGCCCAAGTCGCTGGACCGAAATGATTTTGCCGAGATGATCGGGCTGGTGTCCGAGCTCAGCGACAGCGACGCGGTGGCGACGCTGACGGGTATGTGCGCGGCAGCGGTGGCGCAGGGGATGGAACATTGCCCGCGTCCGCCTGCGCGAGTGCTGGTCACCGGCGGCGGGCGGCATAACCCGGTGCTGATGGAGATGTTGCAAGTCTCGCTGGATTGTCCGGTTGAACCGGTCGAAAGTGTTGGTCTGGACGGCGACATGCTCGAGGCGCAGGCCTTCGCCTATCTGGCGGTGCGGGTGGCGCGCGGCCTGCCGACCTCGTGCCCCGGCACCACTGGTGTGGGCGCGCTGGTGGGCGGCGGCATCGTCAGCCTGCCGGATGAGGCATGACGGGGTGCTGCTGAAAAAATTCGTCGAATTTTTTCGCCCCCCCGGGAAAAATGTCCGAGCAGAAAGAAGCCTGTGCGCCGTTTGAGGGTTGTCAGTCCGGACGCGTGAGATCGGCCCAGACCGGCAGGTGATCCGAGGCGATGGGGGCGGGACGCTCGGCAAAGACGCCATGCGCAACGGCACTCAGCTCCGGGCTGTGCGCGATCCGGTCCAAAGCCCCCAGCGGACGCGGCGCCGGAAAGCTGGGCCGGGCCGGAAGGAAGCGCAGCATCGGCGCCAGATGGTCCAGCACCGGCTGGCGCGACCATTCGTTGAAATCGCCGGCCCAGACCGTGGGCATCGGCGGCAACCGCTCCAGATCGTGGGCGAGATGCACGATCTGGTCCCGGCGCGAGGCCGCGAGCAGGCCAAGATGCAGGCCCAGAACCCGCAGCGATCCGATTGGGGTATCGAACTCGACCCGCACCGCGCCGCGCGGCTCGAATCCCGGCAGGTCGTGATGGGCGCTCGCAAGCTGGGTGATGCCGGCGCCCTTCCAGATCACCGCATTGCCGTGCCAGCCCAGCGATCCGGCGCCGCCCAGGTCCACCACGTTCCAGCCGGCCTCCTCCAGCACGAAATGCGGCAGGGCGGCGGGACGCGGCGGCAGGCGTTTGTCGGCCTCTTGCAGCACGGCGATATCGGCGCCGAGCGCCCCCAGTACCTGAAGGATACGGCGCGGCTGGCGGCGCAGGTCGAGGCCCACGCATTTCTGGATGTTGTAGCTGGCAAGGCGCAGCGTCGGGGCTATCGTCATCGTTTGCGTCATGGATCCTGTCCCCCGTCATGCGGCAGCGCGCGGCGGGGTGCAAGGGGCCGTTCGCGGGATCTGCTTGACATGTGCAGGACCCGGCCTTCCTGTGGGCGGATGGAAGAGAAACGTCCCGTCGATGCGGCCGGAGCGGCCGCCCTGATTGGCATTGCCGCGCTGTTGGCCTTCAATCAGGTGGTGATCAAGATCACTGGCGGTGGCTTTGGCCCGCTGTTCCAGGCCGGGCTGCGCTCAACCCTGGCGCTGGTCTTTGTGCTGGTCTGGATGCGCCTGTTGCGCAAACCCATCGCATTTCCGCGCGCGGCCCTTATGGGGGCGCTGATCACCGGGCTGCTCTTTACCGTCGAGTTCATGGCGCTGTTTGCCGCGCTTGATCTGACCTCGGTCTCGCGAGTCTCGATCCTGTTCTATTCGATGCCGGTCTGGCTGGCGCTGGGCGGACATCTGCTGCTGCCTGGCGAACGGCTTTCGGGCATGCGGGTGCTGGGGCTGGTGCTGGCCATGGGCGGGGTGGTGCTGGCGCTGATAGAGCGCGATGCCGCACATGTAAGCCTTTTGGGCGACGTGCTGGCCATGTTTGCTGCCATGTGCTGGGCGGCGATCGCGCTGGGGGTGCGGCTGACACCGCTGGGTCAGGTACCGGCAGAGATGCAGCTGATGAGCCAGCTGGTGATCTCGGCGCCGCTGCTGCTGTTGCTGGCGCCGCTGACGGGTGAGACCCTGCGCACGCCCGAGCTGCTGCATTGGGCCGGCCTGATGTTTCAGGCGGTTGGCGTGGTGGGCCTGGGCTTCCTGATCTGGTTCCGGCTGCTGGCCGTTTACCGGGCCAACGGCGTTGCCTCGTTCAGCTTTCTGTCGCCGGTGCTGGCGGTGATACTGGGCTGGCTGCTGTTGGGCGAGCAGGTGGGGCTTTTGGTGTGGCTGGCGCTGGGACTGGTGGCGGCGGGGATCGTGCTGATCAACAGGCGCTGAGCTGGGCAGGGCATGGGTGCTGCCTCAGACAATGAGATCGAGGAGTCTTTCACCTCCACCGGAGTTCTTTTGAGCAAAATGAAGGGGCTGGCCAGGTGGAGTTGCAGAGGGCATTCTGCGACCTGGAGGTAGAGTGCATGATCGAGATGCCGCAGGAACCACTGGTGGGCAGGACACTGGAGGCCGGGGTTTTGACTCTGACGCTGGGCCGGGCGCCGGCCCATCCATTGTCGCGGGCGATGATCGAGGCGCTGCATGAGACGGTGCGGCGAGCAATGGCAGATGACCGGGTCCATGTGATGGTGATTCACGGGCCGGGGCGCATCTTTTGTGCGGGCCACGACCTGAAGGAAATCGCGCGTCACCGGGCCGACCCGGACGAGGGGCGGGCCTTCGTCACCGACCTGTTTGAGGCGTGCAGCGCGCTGATGCTGGATCTGGCGCGCTGCCCCAAGCCCACCATCGCCATGGTCGAGGGGATCGCAACCGCCGCCGGTCTGCAACTGATGGCGGCCTGCGATCTGGCCTATGCCTCTCCTGCTGCGCGATTCTGCCTGCCCGGGGTGCAGAATGGCGGGTTTTGCACCACGCCCGCGGTGGCCGTGTCACGGGTGATCGGGCGCCGCGCGGTTACCGAGATGGCGCTGAGCGGGGCCACCTATGACGCCGATTGGGCGCTGGCGGCGGGGCTGATCAACCGTATCCTGCCCGAGGCGGCGCTGGCAGCGCATGTGGCCGATCTGGCAGGCACGCTGGCGGCGCGCAACCAGGCTCCGCTGCGGCGCGGGCTTGAAACGCTGGACCGGCATCTGGACCTGCCGCTGGAAGAGGCCTATGCGCTGGCAACCCCGGTCATGGTCGAGCATTTCATGGACCCGGGCCGCCGCCATCTGGACTGGACCGACTGAGACACAACTCGCGCTTGCCAAGCGGTGCCGGGCGGGGCATCACCGCGCGGTAAACAGGCAGGGGCGGGGCAGGGCATGGACGAGCGCGGGCGCGGTATTCTGGCGATGATCGGGACCTGTCTGGTCTGGGGTCTTTCGCCGCTCTATTACAAGCTGCTCGCGCATGTGCCCCCGCCCGAGGTGCTGTCGCATCGCACGTTCTGGTCTGTCCTGCTGTTCGGTGTCTATCTGGCGATGCAGGGGCGGCTGGGAGAGTTGCGCCGCGCCTATGCCGGGCCGCGCCAGACCGGGCTGATCGCGCTGGCGGCGGTGATGATCTCGCTCAACTGGTTCGTCTTCATCCTGTCGATCCAGCTAGGACACGCCACCGAGGCCTCGATGGGCTATTACATCTTTCCGCTGATCGCGGTGCTCATCGGACGATTCTGGTTCGGCGAGCGGCTGAGCGGCGGACAATGGCTGGCAGTGGTGCTGGCGGCGCTGGCGGTTGCCCTGCTGACCTGGGGGCTGGGCGTGGCACCCTGGGTGGCGCTGATCCTGTCATGCAGCTTTGCGCTCTATGGCGCGGTCAAGAAATTCCTGCCGCTGGGGCCGGTGATCTCGGTCACGGCCGAGATCGTGATCATGATGCCGCTGTTCCTGTCGGTGCTGGCCTGGTTCCATCTGCGCGGGCAGGGGGCGTTTGGCGGCGATCTGGCCACCTCTCTTCTGTTGATCGGATCGGGGCCGCTGACGGCGATCCCGCTGATCCTGTTCAGCTATGCCGCGCGCCGGGTGCCGCTGTCGACGGTGGGCGTGCTGCAATATATCAACCCGACCCTGCAATTCATGTGCGCGGTGGTGATCTTTGGCGAGCCCTTCACACGCTGGCACGGCATCGCCTTTGCGCTGATCTGGGGGGCGGTGGCGGTGTTCTCGCTGTCGCTGGTCCGTCAGGACAGGGCGGCGCGCAGGGCCGCCATGGCGGTTTCGGGCCTGTCGACCCAGGTCAGGTAATCCGCCAGCGAGGCATCGGCAAAGCCCTGGTCCACCGTGCGCTCGATCAATGTGCGCAACGGGTCCCAGTAACCGTCCACATTCATCACCAGGATGGGCTTGTCATGCAGGCCCAACTGGCGCCAGGTCAGCGCCTCGAACAACTCGTCCAGCGAGCCGGGGCCGCCAGGCAGTACCACCACCGCGTCGGCGTTCATGATCATCACCTTCTTGCGCTCGTGCATGGTTTCGGTGACGACGAAGGTGCTCAGATCGGTCTTGCCGACCTCGCGCCGCAGCAGGTGCACGGGGATCACGCCAAAGGTCTCGCCGCCGGCGGCCTGGGCGGCGCGCGCGACTTCTCCCATCAGGCCCACATCGCCGGCGCCATAGACCAGCCGCCAGCCGGCCTCGGCCAGCAAGGCGCCCATCCGGCGGGCCGCCTCGGCATAGGCGGGCATTGCTCCGGCGCGCGATCCGCAATAGATACAAACGGATTTGACGGTCATGAGCGGCCTTTCCGGGATTCCGTGAACAGAGAGATGGGGCTCTGATATCGGGAACGGCGGGGCGGCTCAACCGTGATGGGACGGACCGGACCGTGAGTCTGATCCGTGAATGGGGAAGGACGGACATGGCAGGAGAAACCGGAACCGGGGGGCTTGGCGGTATTGGCTGGGCAGTCGTTGCGGGGGGCGTTCTGGTGGCCGGGGTGGCCGGGCTCTATTTTGGTGGGGTGATCGGCGGCAGGCAGGATCCGGCAGCGCCGGTTTCCGTTGTGGCCAATGCTCCACAAGATTCTGAAGAAAAAGAGGAAAACCCCGCGGTTGCAGCGGTCGAGCCAACGGCTGAAGCCAAGTCCGACCCCGCGCCAGAGGTCGCAGCCGCGCCTGTTGCGGAACCCGAGGCCACAGCCGAGACCGCCACGCCGGAACCGGAAGCCACCGCCGAAGCAGAGAGCGAGGCCGCGCCCGAAGCAGCCGCCGCTCCGGTTGAGACAGCGGAACAGCTGGCCGTGCTTGGTGCGCCGGTCCTGGATCAGATCTTTGTCGAGCCCGACGGCACCGCGCTGCTTTCGGGTACCGCGCCCGCAGGCGCGCGAATCGCGGTGCTGCTGGATGGCGCGGCACTGCATGATTTCGAGGTGCCCCGCGATGGCAAATTCGCCGAGTTCCTGACGGTGCCGTTCAGCGCCGCCGCCCGCGTTCTGACCCTGCGCGCCGCCCGCGACGGGCAAGAGGCGCTGTCTGGCGATTACATCCTTGCCGCGCTGCCCGAACCGCAGCCGGTCGCGGTTGCCGAGGCCACGCCCGAGGCGCAGCCCGAGCCCGTCGAGCTTGCCGAGGCCACGCCCGAGGTGCAGCCCGAACCCGTCGAGCTTGCCGAGGCCACGCCCGAGGCGCAACCCGAACCTGCCGAGGTCAAGCCCGAAGCGCAACCGGTCGAGACTGCAAAAGCCGCGCCCGAGCCCGCACCAGCGGCAAGCGAAGCCGAACCGGCGCCCGCCACCGATACCGCGCGCGCCGAAGTGCCCGCAGAGGATGCGGCCGAAACACCTGTGATCGCGAGTGCCGAGGCGACAGCCCCTGCGCCCGCGCCGGAGCCGGAACCGGCTGAAACGGCCGAGGCGCCCCAGCCCGCACCGCAGCCCGCCTTACCGGAACAGACCACCGAGGCAACAGCGGATCCGGCCACGCCCGCCGCAACCGAACCGGCTGTCAGCGAACAGCCTGCCACCGAACAGACCGCCGAACAGCAGACCGCCGAGGCGCCACAACCCGCCGCCACGCCCGAAACGCCCGCCCGCGTGGCGGTGCTGCGCTCGGACGAGAGCGGGGTGGAACTGGTCCAGCCCGCCGAGCAACCCCAGACCGCGGAATCCCTCCGGGTGGCGCTGGATACGATCGGGTATAACGATGCGGGCAATGTGCGCCTTGCGGGCCGCGCCAATGTCGGCTCGCTGATCCGGGCCTATTTCGACAATCGCGCGGTGGCCGACATGACCGCCGATGCGCTGGGCAAATGGCGCGGCGAGATCGTGGATATCGCGCCCGGTGTCTATACGCTGCGGCTGGACGAGCTGGATGCGCAGGGGGCGGTGCTGAGCCGGCTGGAAACCCCGTTCAAGCGCGAGGCGCCCGAGGTGCTGCGCCCGGCCCAGCCTGCGGCAGAGCCGGGCACCACACCCCAACAGCCACCGGTGCGCGCGGTCACCGTGCAGAAGGGCGATACGCTCTGGGCGATTTCACGCGAGCGCTATGGCGATGGCGTGCTCTACGTCAAGGTATTCGAGGCCAATCGCGATGCGATCCGCGACCCCGACCTGATCTATCCCGGCCAGGTCTTTACCGTGCCCGAGTAAGCGGCGGCCTTGTGCCGCCACGCTCCAGGGGTTACCCCGAACCGACGCTCTGACCGCAACGAGGGTACGTGATGAGACGACTGGCACACACCGCCCCGGCGGATCAGACCGCATCCGCCGAGCGCCGCTCGGGCTGGCGCACCCTGCGCCGGGTGGCGCCCTATCTCTGGCCCGAGGGCGAGGGATGGGTGAAACGCCGGGTGGTGGTGGCCTTAGCGATGCTGGTGCTGGCCAAGCTGATCGCGGTCTATACCCCCATCCTCTACAAGGGCGCGGTCGACGCGCTGGCGGGCGAGGGTGTGCCGCCGCTAGCACTGGGCGCGGTCGGGTTGACCGTGGCCTATGGCGTGGCACGGATGATGACAGTGGGGTTCCAGCAGTTGCGTGACGTGCTGTTCGCGCCGGTTGGGCAAAGGGCGCTGCGGGCGCTGGCGCTGGAGACCTTTCGCCATATCCACCGGCTGTCGATGCGCTATCACATCACCCGCAAGACCGGAGGGCTGAGCCGGATCATCGAGCGCGGGGTCAAGGGGGTCGAGTTCCTCTTGCGCTTCATGCTGTTTTCCATTGGGCCGCTGATCCTGGAACTGGTGCTGGTGGCAGCAATCCTGATGTACCTGTTCGATGTCTGGTATCTGGCCGTGGTGGTGGGAACCATCGCGCTTTATATCTGGTTCACCTTCGCGGTGACCGAATGGCGGGTCAAACTGCGCCGCGAGATGAACGATCAGGATACCGAGGCCAACCAGCGCGCCATCGACAGCCTGCTGAATTTCGAGACGGTCAAGTATTTCGGCGCCGAGGAACGGGAGGCGAACCGCTATGACCAGTCGATGCAGGCCTATGCCAGCGCGGCGCTCAAGACCTCGTATTCATTGGCGTTTCTCAACTTTGGCCAATCTTTCCTGATCACCTGCGGCCTGATCGGGGTCATGGTGCTGGCAGCGCTGGGGGTACAGGCGGGGCAACTCACCGTGGGCGATTTCGTCATGGTCAACGCCTATATGATCCAGATCACCGTTCCGCTCAACTTTCTGGGCACCGTCTATCGCGAGATCCGGCAGGCGCTGGTCGATATGGGCGAGATGTTCGACCTGCTGGAACAGCCCGCCGAGGTCAGCGACAAACCCGGTGCCGCGCCGCTCAAGGTCAGCGGCGGCGCGATCACTTTGACGGATGTGCGCTTCGGCTATGAGGCGGATCGCGAGATCCTCAAGGGCGTGACACTCGACGTGCCGGCGGGACAGACCGTGGCCATCGTTGGGGCCACCGGCTCGGGCAAGTCGACCATCGGGCGGCTGTTGTTCCGGTTCTATGATGTGACCGGCGGCGCGCTGTGCATCGACGGGCAGGACATCCGGGATGTGACCCAGACCAGCCTGCATGACGCCATCGGCGTGGTGCCGCAGGACACGGTGCTGTTCAACGACACCATCCGTTACAACATCGCCTATGGTCGCGAGAACGCCACCCAGGCCGATGTCGAAGCGGTGGCGCGTGCAGCCCAGATCCACGACTTCATCGCCTCGCTGCCCGAAGGGTATGACACCAAGGTGGGTGAGCGCGGGCTGAAACTGTCGGGGGGAGAGAAACAGCGGGTGGGCATCGCCCGCACCCTGCTCAAGAACCCACCGATCCTGCTGCTGGATGAGGCAACCAGCGCGCTGGATACCGAGACCGAGCAGGAGATCAAGGAAGCGCTGGCCCTTGCGGGCGAGGGGCGCACGGTGATCACCATCGCCCATCGCCTCAGCACCATCGCCGAGGCCGACAAGATCGTGGTGCTGGAAAAGGGCGAGATCGTCGAGCAGGGCACCCATGACGCGCTCTTGTCGCGCGGCGGGCGCTATGCCCAGCTCTGGACGCGCCAGCAGGCGGGCGAGGACGAGGCCGCCTAAGCTGCCCCTAGCGCCATGGAAGTGTCATTTGTCCTTCACAGTGATGCCCTTTTCGCGCGATAGCTATGACGCGCCCGTGGGTTGCGGGCGCGTTACGAGGATCGACGCGGCGTTGCGGCACCAATTTTATAAGCTGACGGTTCTTTTTGCTCTGGAGATGCTGGCCATCGTCCTGATCTTTCAGATTTTTTCCTCGGTCGAATGCCGCCTGACCGAAATCGAGACCGCCTGCCGCGCGCTGCGCAGCGCGACCATCCGTATCCTCTGTGTCGGCATCGGTCTGGGCCTGTTCATCTGGTTCCGCCCGCATCTGCGCCGCCGTCTGATAAGCGCCGCCGACACCGCCGATAGCGAGGCGCGGCGCTGGTGGGCGGTGCATCTGATCGGGTTGGGCCTGATTTTTGTGCCCTGGCTCAGGGCGGATCCGGCCAGTCTGAACGCAGATTTCCAGGCGCATCTGACCACGCTGCTGGCGGGGGCGGTTCTGGCGACAACGGGCGCGCTGTTCCTGCTGGTGCCGCGCCGCCAAATGTTCGGTCTGCTGCGTGAGGGTGGCGCAGGTCTCGCGCTGGTGGTGCTGGTGGCGGCGTTGATCCCTGATCTGGCCGATGCGCTGGCGCCGTTCTGGTGGGCATTTCGCGGCCTGATCCTGGCCACCTTCTATGGGGTGGCGGTGGTGCTGGCGGCACTGGGCTTTCACGTGGTGCTGACGCCAGAGGTGGCCACCATTGGTACCGAGGACTTTTTTGTCGAAATGGCGGGCACCTGTTCGGGGATCGAGGGTTTTGCCCTAACCACCGGATTTTTCGTGATATACTCGGTTCTGATGCGTGACACGCTACGCTTGGGCCGGTTCTGGTTGATCGTTTTTCCGTTGGCATTGCTGGTCAGCTGGGTGTTCAACGTGTTGCGCATCGCTGCGCTGATCGCCATCGGGGCACGGATTTCTCCGGAATTGGCGGTGAACGGGTTTCACAGCTTTGCCGGCTGGCTGTTCTTTACCCTGTTGGCGCTGGGGGTGATCTGGGTGGTGCAGTCGCGACCTTCGTTGCACCGGGCGAGTGTTGTGGCACCGAGGTCAGAGCCGCGCACTGCCTTTCGCCATGACACCAATGCGGCGCTGATCGCGCCATTCATCGTTTTCATGCTGTCGGGCCTGCTGGTGCAGAGCCTCTGGCAATCTCCGGCGCTTGGATATCCGCTTCAGGTCGCTTTGATGGCCGTGGCACTGTGGCTGTTCCGCAAGCCGCTGCTCGCTTTCGACCGGCGGTTGGACCCCATAGCCCTTTTGGCCGGGGTGGCGGTGGGAGTGGGCTGGCTCCTGACCTTTCGTGGCGGCCCTGCACCTGCGGGTCTGTCAGACCTGACCGGCGCGGCGCTGGCGGGCTGGGTGTTGTGCCGAATCCTCGGCACAACTTTGTTGGTGCCGGTGATCGAAGAAGCATTCTTCAGAGAATATTTATTACGGCTGCTGAATGGCCCGGCACCGTGGCAGAGGGCGCTGGCGGTGGTAGTCACCAGCCTTTCATTTGCTCTGCTGCACGGACGGGTGGTCGAGGCCGGATTGGCTGGTCTTATCTTTGCCTGGATCGCTATGCGCAAGGGACGTCTGAGCGACGCCGTCGCGGCTCACGCAGTCGCCAATGGCATTATCGCGCTGACTGCGCTGATCACCGGCGACTGGTCGTTGATCTGAAGCGTGCGTTTAGCGGGTCTTGCGGCGGCGCAACTCGCGCGCAAGCAGCAAGCCTGCCGCAACGGCTGCGAGGGCCAACGCCCCGGTGGACGCGTCGATCTCAGGTACAGCGGAACTGGTGCCACCACTACTGCCGCTCCCGCCGCCATAGCTCCAGCCACCCCACCAGTCCGACCAGCTAAAGGTCTGCGCGGACGCGGTTTGTGTTGTCAGAACCAGTGCCGAGAGAGCGGCACTCGCAACAGCGAAACTCTTACTGAACATTGTGCAGGTTTCCTTCTCATGCCGGATCATATCAATGTTGAGGGAAAGAATGCTATTTTGCCTCAATCTTTGCAAGATTTTGCCATGTTTCGAGATGGTTTTTCCGAAATTCGCAGAGAAACTGGAAACGATCGACCGTAAAAGCTGAGGATTGCGCCCAATTTGTGGTCAGTTGCTGGTCTCAGGCTCGCGGTCGAGTCGGTATTTCGAGCGGAGTAGCAGCGTTACACCGACAGCGACTCGCCGCGCAGAGGCGCTTATTCCGCGGCCTTAAGCGGCTGCTCCGACGCGATCTGCGGCGGCGTGGGGGCAAGCATCGGGTCCCAGATGATCTCGGTCGCCTTCAGCCGCTTGGCCGAGCGGCGCAGGATCATATCGCGGGCGATGCGGCTGGAGCGTCCTGCTGTGATCCGTGCCAGGCCGCGCCCGATCATCACCAGATAGGTCGATGCCCAGACGCGGAGCGCCAGCAGGGAGGGTGTCACCACAAGGGTCAGCACGGTGGCGATACCCAGGCCGAACACCACCGCCGTTGCCAGCTGTTTCCACCACAGCGCGGTGGGGCTGTCGATCGAATAGCCACCATTGATGAAATCGAGGCTGAGCCCGAACATCATCGGCGTCAGGCCCGCCATGGTGGTGATCGTGGTCAGCAACACAGGCCGGATCCGCGCCTCTGCGGTGCGCACGATGGCCTCGATCCGGGGCATGTAGCGGCTGTATTCCTGATAGGTGTCGATCAGCACGATATTGTTGTTCACAACGATCCCGGCCAGCGCGACGATGCCGGTGCCGGTCATGATCACCGAGAAGGGCTGGCCCATCACCATCATGCCGATCAGCACGCCCGTGGTGCTGAGGATCACCGCCAGCAGCACCAGCACCGAGTTGTAGAAGCTGTTGAACTGCGCCAGCAGGATGATGAACATCAGCCCCAGCGCCGCGGCAAAGGCCTTGGACAGGAATTCCTGGCTTTCCTTCTCGTCCTCCTGATCGCCGGTCCATTCCCATTCCACCGCCGGGCCGAACGGGTCGGTCTCCAACCACTGGGTCAGGGTGAGAATACGCTCGTTGGCATTGATCGGTGCAAAGCGTGCGTTGCCGGTGTCGACGGCGTCGCGTGCGGCGGCGGCGCTTTCGAAGCCGCCAATGCTCACGATCTGGAACAGTGCGCCATCAGCGGGGCGGGTTAACACCTCGCCGGTTGGCGTCACCCCTTGCGGCAGCGCGCGCAGCACGGCCAGTTCCACCTGCGGATCGTCGGCAGAGACCAGTTTGAACAGGCCCGGCTCCACATCCGCCTTGACGTCGAAATAGCGTTTCTGATCGACGCGGTTGATCTTGGCCAGTTTCTCGACCGGTTTGCGGCTGATGAAGTTCGACAGCGGCACCAGCCCCTCGGGCGTTCGCACCTTGAGCGTGTCGAGCGTGCTCAGCACCCGGTCCTTTTCCGGCAGGCGGACGCGGATCTCGATCTCGTCATCGGCATCGGCGGGGCGGTATTCGCCCAGCAACACGCCGCGCGTGACCAGCTGCACCATGGCGCCCACGGTGGCCACATCGGCGCCGAAGCGGCCCGCCTTGGCCACGTCCACGTCGATCTGCCAGTCGATGCCGGGCAGGGGGAGGTTATCGTCGATCTTGATCAGGCCTGCCGTTTCTTCGAATTTCGCGCGCGCTTGGCCGGTGGTGGCCAGCAGCGTGTTCCAATCGTCGCCCTTGATGCGCAGATGGACGGGCTTGGCTGAGGCCGGGCCACGGCCCAGCGCTTCGATCTCGGCCACCATGCCGGGCAGTTTTGCCAGTTCGTTGCTCAGCTGTTCCAGCACGAAATCGCCGTCATATTCGGCGGCAACCACCTCTTCCTCGAAACCCAGCCAGGCGCTCAGCCGGCTACCCAGCCAGCCGCTCAGCGGGTGGGTCTCGGTTGGGCGGTCCTCCCACGGGATGATCTCGAACTGGATCTGGCCGACGGTATCGGCGGGCGCCTGGGCGCCGCCGTTGTTCTGGTTCAACCCGCCTTCGCCTGCAAAGGCAAACACGTTGACCACCGCCGGATGGGCCGCGATCACCTCTTCGGCCTGGCGCACCAGAACGTCCTTTTCCGCCAGCGACAGGTTGCCCCGCGCGCGGACATAGGTGGTGGCCTGTTCCGGTTCGCTTTCGACAAAGAATTCGACCCCCAGAGAGCGCTCGGGGAAGATGACGAACACCACCTGATAAACGGCGAAGAACACCACAAAGATCGAAACGATGGGCATTACCGGGTTGCCGGCGATGAACTTGATCACATGGCCAAAGGGCGTGTGCCCGCCGGGGGCGGCGACACGACGCTGGGGCATCTCGATCCGGGCCGCGCCCAGCGTGACCGAGGCCGCAAAGGCCGACATGAGGAACAGCACAGCGCCGACAAGCGTCCCGCCCGGCGCTCCGGTCGGCAGCAGATAGGCGGGGTTCAACAGCTGCATCGCACCCAGGAACATGCCGTAGAGCGCGGGCGGAACCAGGGCCGCGCGCACCACCCAGGGCGTGCGTGCGCGCAGCCAGTCGGACATGCGGTTGAACAACCGGCTGATGCGTCCCGAAACGCCGCCCATCACCGGCAGATAGATCAAAGCCACCACCAGCGAGGCTGACAGCACGAAGATCAGCGTGACCGGCAGCATCCCCATGAACTCACCCGGCACGCCCGGCCAGAACAGCATCGGCAGAAAGGCGCAGAGTGTGGTCGCCGTGGACGAGACCACCGGCCAGAACATCCGCTGCGCCGCTTCGACATAGGCATGCATCGGGCCGATGCCGTCCTTGATCCGCTTGTCGGCATATTCCACCACCACAATGGCCCCGTCGACCAACATGCCCACCGCCAGGATCAGACCGAACATCACGATGTTCGAGATCGACACGCCCATCGCCGCCAGAAAGGCGAAACACAGCAGGAACGAGGTCGGGATGGCAAAGCCCACCAGCAGGGCGGCGCGGCTGCCCAGACTGGCCAGCACCACGATCATCACCAGCGCGATCGCGGTCAGGACCGAGCCTTCGAGCTGGCTGACCATCGAGCCCACGACCCGGCTCTGGTCGTTCGAGGTGCCCATCTGAACGGCGGCCTGCAATTCGGGCGGCCAGGCGGCGCGGGCCTTGGCCACGGTCTCCTTCACCTGTTCGACCGTGTCGATCAGGTTGAAGCCCTTGCGCTTGACCACTTGCAGCGCGACGGTGTTCTCGCCGTCAAACCGCGCGGTGCCCTTGCGGTCTTCGAAGGTGTAGTTGATCTGCGCCAGTTCGCCCAGCCGCACCACCCGGTCGCCATTGACCTTGATCGGCAGGTCATAGACATCGCGTGCAGTTTTGAACGACGAGGGGATCTTGACCGCGAAGGCGCCCTGTTCGCTCTCGATCTCACCCGCCGCGATCAACTGGTTGTTGTTCTGCACCACGTTGATCAGCTCGAGCGCGGTGACGTTATAGGCCTCGAGCCGCAGCGGGTCGATGATCACCTCAAGCATTTCGTCGCGATTGCCAGCAATCCCGGCTTCGAGCACCGAGTCGAGCGATTCCAGATCGTCCTGCAAGTCTTTGGCAACCCGCGCCATGGTACGCTCGGGCACCGAACCGGTCAGGTTGACGATGACGATAGGAAATTCTGAAAAGTTGATCTCGGTCAGCGTATATTGCTCGGCCCCGTCGGGGAAACTGGCCTGGGCGGTGTTCATCGCGTCGCGCACATCGGCGGTGATAGCGGTCTTGTCCCAGCCGAACTCGAACTCCAGCGCCACGCCGGCATAGTTCTCGGCAGCGGTGGCCGACATCTTCTTCAGCCCGTCCAGATCGGCCAGCTCGGTCTCCATCGGCTTGACCAGAAGGCTTTCGCTATCCTCGGCGGAAATGCCGGGAAAGCTGACCGACACGAAGAGCGCCGGGATCTCGATATCCGGCTCGCCCTCCTTGGGTAGGCTCACATAGGCAAAGCCGCCGATCAGCAGAGAGATGGCGATAAAGGCCAGAACCATCCGCGCCCGGGACGCGGCCCAGTCGACGATACCGGTCATTCAGAAGCCTCCCGCCAGGTCGGCGTTACGATGACCCCCTCGGTCACGAAATCCTGACCGACCACGATTACATTGGCCTGTTCGGGCAGGCCGGTCACCCAGATGCCGGTCGGGGTGTCGCGCACCAGTTCAACCGGGACAAAGCCAACCTTGTTCCCCTCTTCGACGGTACGCACGCCCAACTCACCCTCGTTGTTCAGCGTCAGCGCCGATTGCGGCAGCCGGTGCGCCTTGGCCCCGTCGGACGAGATCGCGATTGTCGCGGTCTGGCCATCGCGGATCAGCAGTTCGGGATTGGCGACGGTGATCTCGACCTCGAAGGTGCGGGTGGTCGCGTCCGCCGAGCGGCTGAGGAATGTGACACGACCCTGCACCTGAAGCCCGGTGGCCAGTTCGGCCCCGGCCAGCGCACCGACCTGCACCCGGTTCACCTCTGTCTCGGGGATGAAGCCCACCACCTTGATCGGGTCGAGCTGGATGATGGTGGCGCAAAGCGCGCCGGGTTGCAGCAGGCTGCCCAGCTCGGCGGTGTCGCTTTCCAAGAGGCCCTGAAACGGGGCCTCGATGGTCAGTCGGTCAATCTCGCGCTGGGCGGCGGCCACGGCGGCGGTGGCGGCCTCGATGCTGGCGCGGCTGGTTTCCAGCCCCGCCTCGGCGGCCTTGATCCCGGCCTCGGCCGACCGGACCGCGGCCTCGGTCGATACGCGGCGGGTTTCCGAGGCATAACCGGTCTCGGCCAGTTTCTGAGCGGCATTGTCGTTGATGCGCGCCTCTTTCAGCCGCGCCTTGGCCTCGTCCAACCGCGCCTCGGCCTCGGGCATCGAGCTTTCGGCCTGCGCCTTGCGCGCGCGTGCCTCGGCCAGGCTGGCGGGGCGGGTGCCGGGGTCGAGTTCACACAGCAGATTGCCGGCCTCGACAAAGCTACCCTTGCGCTTGGGTTCCGAAATTACTGCTCCGGTGGTCTCGGCCCGTACTTCGACCTGGCGTATGGCGCGGGTCTGGCCGCGCAGCACCACCGCGCTGTCGATCTCGGTCGCCTGCGAGCGGAGCACGACCACTCCGATAGCAGCAGTATCGGCAAAAGCGGCACCGGCGGTATCAGCGGCAGGCGGACTGGCCGTTACGGCCTGACTGGCGGACTCGGCTTTAGCAAAGACCATCAGTGTCTCGCGTTCGAAAACCATCATGTAAAGTGTGACGGTTACCAAGATCGCCGTTAGGAAGGGTACCAGTCGCATCAAATGCCTTTCTTCAGTCCGACCCGGGTTAAATGCGCATCCCGAGCCGTTTGCGCAGAGACATGGGGTTTCCGTAACGTCTTGTCCATACTGAACCGCTCAGTTCATTTGATTTTTCGCCCCATTGGGGCAAATGGGCAAGAAAAATGCAAGTCTGCCGCCTCTTGGCTTGCCGCGTGGCGCGCGGTATGAGAGGCCGGAACCGGAAAAGGTCAGGACAACAGGGCAGGGGCCAGGCATGAGCGACACCGACAGTTTCATTGACGAGGTCACCGAAGAGGTTCGCCGCGATCGCATGTTCCTGCTGCTCAAGCGCTGGGGCTGGATCGGCGGGGTGGCGGTGCTGGCCATCGTCGGCGGCGCGGGCTGGAACGAGTATTCCAAGGCCCAGGCGACCGCCAAGGCAGAGGCCCTGGGCGACGCGGTGATTGCGGCGCTATCCTCCAACGATGCCGCCGCTCGCGCCGAGGCGCTCGAGGGGATTGAACCCGACAGCACAGGTGGTGCGGCGGTTCTGGCGCTGCTGTCGGCGGCGGCCGAAACCGGCAAGGGTGACAAGACCGCTGCCATCAGCCGGCTTGAGAGCCTTGCAGTGCAAGGTGATTTACCTTCGATCTATCGCGAGATTGCTTCGTTCAAAGCGTTGCTTTTGCAGGCCGACACTCTGTCTGTGGGCGACCGCCGTCAGCGTTTCGAGGCCCTAGCGCTGCCCGGCGCACCGCTGCGCCTTCTGGCGCTGGAACAACTGGCGTTGATCGACATCGCCGAAGGCGACACCGAGGCCGCACTGGCCCGGCTGCAATCCATTCGCGAGGACGCCGAGGTCAGCACAGACTTGCAACAGCGCGCAACTCAGTTGATGGTGGCGCTGGGCGCCGAACCCGCACCGTTGCCCACCCGCCAGGGCTGAGCCCGGGACACGGACAGCGCCGCGCGGCGGCAAAGAGAAAACGAAAGACAGGCGAATTCGACCATGGTGACCAGCTCTTTCTCCCGGATTGGGGCATCCCTGATGGGCAGCGCGCTGCTGCTGCTCTCGGCCTGTGCCGAACCCGAGGTGATCCTGCCCGGTGAGCGCGAGGATATCCGCCCCGGTGCCACCGACGCGGTGGTCAATCAGGGCCGCGCCATCCGCCTGCCGGCACAACAGGCCAACAGCACCTGGGCACAGGCGCCGGGCACCGAGGCGTTCCGCACCGCCCATCCCGCCCTGCGCAGCACGCCACAACGGATCTGGTCGACGCCGATCGGATCGGGTGATGAAAAGCGTCAGCGCATCACCGCCGATCCGGTGGTGGCGGGCGGGCTGATCTATACGCTCGACAGCGCCGCCCGCGTCTCGGGCGTGACGCCGGGTGGCGGGCTGGCCTGGCAGACCGATCTGGTGCCGCCGGGCGAGGACGAGGGACAGGCCACCGGCGGTGGCATGGCCTATGCCGATGGCATTCTCTATGTCTCGTCCGGCTATGGCATGTTGACCGCGCTCGACGCCAAATCCGGCGCGGTGCGCTGGCAGCAGAAGCTGAACGCGACCGGTTCGGGCACGCCGACCATCCGCGACGGGCTGCTCTATCTGGTGGCCGGAGACGATACCGGCTGGGCCATCAACATCAAGGACGGGCGCATCGCCTGGCAGGTTCAGGCCACGCCCAGCGTCGGCAACGTCCTGGGCGCGCCGGCGCCGGCGATGACCTCGGACCTGGTGATCTTTGCCTTTGGCTCGGGCGACCTGATCGGCAGTTTCCGCAACGGCGGGGTGCGCCGTTGGGCGGCCTCGGTCTCGGGTCAGCGCAAGGGCCGCGCGGCGGCGCGGATCGGCGATGTCACCGGCAGCCCGGTGATCCAGGGGTCGACCGTCTACGCGGGCAACCATTCGGGCCGTACCGTGGCGTTTCGCGCCGACAATGGCGAGCGGCTTTGGACCGCGACCGAAGGCGCGCTGGGACCGGTCTGGCCGGCGGGTGACAGCGTGTTCCTGGTCAGCGACCGCAGCCAGATCGTCCGCCTCGACGCCAGCGACGGCAGCGTGATCTGGGCCCAGGACCTGCCCGGTTTCGTCAAGGACAAGCCCAAGAAGCGCGGCGCCAGCTATGCTCATTACGGCCCGGTTCTGGCCGGTGGGCGGGTAATCGTCGCCTCGAATGACGGCTATCTGCGGCTCTACAACCCCGAGGATGGGGCGATGATCAGCCGGGTCGAGGTGCCGGGCGGGGCCACCACCGGGCCGGTGGTGGCGGGCAATACCCTTTATGTCGTGGGGGCCACGGGCCAACTGCACGCTTTCCGTTGACGCGCGGACGCGCTATAGGGCGCGTCTGAGTCTAGAAAAGTAGAGTGCCATGTCTCTGACCCTCGCCATCGTGGGGCGGCCCAATGTGGGCAAATCCACCCTGTTCAACCGTCTGGTCGGCAAACGGCTGGCGCTGGTCGACGACCAGCCGGGCGTGACCCGCGACCTGCGCGAAGGGCAGGCGCGGCTGGGCGATCTGCGCTTTACGGTGATCGACACCGCCGGGCTGGAAAACGCCACCGACGACAGTCTGCAGGGCCGGATGCGGCGGCTGACCGAGCGGGCGGTGGACATGGCCGATATCTGCCTGTTCATGATCGACGCCCGTGCGGGCGTGACCCCCAATGACGAGATCTTCGCCGATATCCTGCGTCGCCGCTCGGCGCACGTGATCCTGGCCGCCAACAAGGCCGAGGGCGCGGCCGCCGATGCCGGCGTGATCGAGGCCTATGGGCTGGGGTTGGGCGAGCCGATCCGGCTCAGCGCCGAACACGGCGAGGGGCTGAACGATCTCTATGCCATCCTGATGCCGCTGGCCGACAAGATGGAGAAGACCGCCGAAGAGCAGGCGCCTGAAACCGACGTCGACCTCGACCCCGAGGAGGAAGAAGAAGTCGCCGAGGGCGGCGTGCAGGAGGCTCCCGTCATCACCGCAGACAAGCCGCTTCAGGTTGCTGTGGTGGGCCGTCCCAATGCGGGAAAATCGACCCTGATCAACCGCATCCTGGGCGAAGAGCGTCTGCTGACCGGTCCCGAGGCGGGGATTACCCGTGATGCCATCTCGCTCCAGATCGACTGGGACGGCACGCCGATGCGGATTTTCGACACCGCCGGCATGCGCAAGAAGGCCAAGGTGCAGGAAAAGCTGGAAAAGCTCTCGGTCTCGGACGGGCTGCGCGCGGTCAAGTTTGCCGAGGTCGTGGTGGTGCTGCTCGACGCGGCCATCCCCTTTGAACAGCAGGACCTGCGGATTGCGGACCTGGCCGAGCGTGAAGGCCGTGCGGTGGTGATCGCGGTCAACAAATGGGATGTCGAGGAAAACAAGCAGGACAAGCTGCGCGAGTTGAAGGAAAGCTTTGACCGGCTCTTGCCGCAGCTGCGCGGTGCGCCGCTGGTCACCGTGTCGGCCAAGACCGGGCGCGGGCTCGATCGTCTGCATGCCGCGATCCTGCGCGCCCATGCGGTCTGGAACCGCCGCATTCCCACCGCCGCTCTGAACCGCTGGCTGATCGGCATGCTGGAACAGCATCCGCCGCCCGCGCCGCAGGGCAAGCGGATCAAGCTGCGCTATATGACCCAGGCCAAGACCCGGCCGCCGGGATTCGTGGTGATGTGCAGCCATCCCGACAAGATGCCCGAAAGCTATTCGCGCTATCTGGTCAACGGTCTGCGCGCCGATTTCGACATGCCGGGCACGCCGATCCGCCTGACACTGCGCGGGCAGGGGGACAAGAACCCCTACAAGGGCCGGCGCAAGAAGAATGCCGGCGCCCTGACCAAGCACCTCAAGTCGCGCGGCTAGGTCGCAGACGCATGCCAGCATGCGATGCTTATTGTCGCAGCGGGTGACAAATACCCGCTTGCGGCGCTATCACTATGTACGCAAAGGTTTCTTTGTCGCGGCGCGCTTGTCATTCCTGCGTCGCGCACCCAAGTCGTCTGTTGCAAGAGAACCCGGCCATCCGAGGGAGCGGTGCGGAGATGGATCTGAGAGCATACACACGTCAATACGCGGTGCAGGACAACCGCCTTGCCGCTTTGAGCTATTTCGGGACATTCGCGGTTTATTTCACCGCGCTCTCTCTGGCGATCACCCATGTGGATCGCTGGTATGTGCTGGTGCCCGCCGGGGTGGTCTTTGCCTTTGCGGCTGTGCGGCTTTACGTGCTGCAACATGATTGCGGCCACCACTCCCTGTTCGAGACGCGCACGCAGAACGAACTGGCCGGTCACGTCCTCTCGCCCTTCACATTTGCGCCCTTCGAGGTAATGAAGCAGAACCACAACCTGCATCATGCGGGGGTGGGCAATCTGGAACACCGCGAGACCGGCGAGATCCACACCATGACCCTGCGGGAATGGCGGGGGGCCGACTGGCGCACGCGGCTCGCCTATCGGCTCTATCGCAACCCGTTCATCCTGATCCCGCTGGGGGCGGCGTTCACCTATTTCATCCGCTACCGCTGGCCCAAGAACGCGACCCGGTTCGGGGCGCGCGGGGTGCTGCTGCACAATCTTTCCATTGTCGTCTTTCTGGCCCTGCTCTGGGCGCTGGCGGGGATGACCGGTCTTTTGGTCTGGCTGGGCTTTTCCTTTCTGGGCGGGATGATCGGGGTGTTCCTCGTCTATCTCCAGCATAATTTCGAGGATACCTATTGGGACCGCCGCCCCGATCTGGACCCGCAGCTGGCGGCGTTGCAGGGGTCGTCGGCGCTGGATTTCGGCTGGTGGTTCGATATGGCCGTGGCCTGTATCACCCTGCACGATATCCATCATTTCAACGCGCGCATCCCGTCCTATCGGCTGCGGGCCTGCCATTACAACCTGCCGCCCGAATACGCGCCGCGCCGCATACGCTTTACCGAGGCGGTGGCCGCGCTGAACCTCAAGCTCTGGGATGAGGACGCCCGTTGCCTGGTGCCCTTTCCGAGACGCGCGGACGTGGTCGAGACGGTGACCGGCTAGACCACGTATGCCGCAAGAAGGGGGCACGGAGGAAAGACAGATTGTGTATACAACGAGTAATCTTTGACAAACGGGAGGCAAAGGAAGTTTGACATGACCCCTGTCAAGAAGATCGAGGGCGTTGGCCCGGCATTGGCAAGAATGCTGGCCGAGAACGGGTTTGACAGTGCCGAGGCGGTTGCCGCCGCCAGCATCGAACGGTTGATGAACCTGCCGCGCATCGGCGCGCTCAGGGCCAAGGCCATTCATGCCGCAGCGCAGGCGCTGGTATCGGCGCCTCCGTCGAAAACCGCCGCACCGGCTGCCAGCCCCGCACCGGCCCGCAAACCGGCAGGGCGAACCTCTCGCACGCGCCGCCCGGTTGCCGGGCGCGGCGCAACGGCAAAGAAGTCCGACCCTGTCCGGGCCAAACCCGCCACCGCGGCCCCCCCGCAGTCGGCACCCGCCAAGCCCGCGTCCCCCCGTGACGAGGCAAGCGAGGCCGAGGTCCGGGCGGGCGAGGCAGCGGCCCTGGCCGAACAGGCCGAGGCCGACGCCAAGGCCCGCAAAAAGGCCAAGGCAGCGGCAAAGGCAGAGAAGGCCAAGCAGAAGAAAAAGGATTTCGAAGAGAAAATCCGCAAGGCCGAAGCCAAGGTCAAGAAGAAGTCGGACAAGAAGAAGTCCGGCAAGAAGAAGTCCGGCAAGAAGAAGTCCGACAAGGACAAGAAGAAGGCAAAGAAAAAGGCGAAGAAGTAACTTCTTCGCCTCGTTCCGGTCTGGTGTGGTTCCCTGAGATCAGCTCAGGGTGCCGTCCGTGTTCAGCGTCAGCTTGCCGCCCAGATAGGGAGCCAGCGCCTGGGGCAGGGTGACCGAACCGTCCGCGTTCTGGCCGTTCTCCAGCACCGCGATCAGGCAGCGGCCCACCGCCAGGCCCGAGCCGTTCAGCGTATGCACGAATTGCGGCTTGCCGCCGTCGGCGGGTTTGAACCGCGCATTCATGCGGCGGGCCTGAAAATCGCCGCAGGTCGAGACCGAGCTGATCTCGCGATAGGTGTTCTGGCCGGGCAGCCAGGCCTCGATGTCATAGGTGCGCCGGGCGCCGAACCCCATGTCGCCGGTGCACAACACGATGGTGCGATAGGGGATCCCCAGCGCCTCGAGAATGCCCTCGGCGCAGCGCAGCATGCGTTTCTGTTCAGCGTCCGAGTGATCGGGATGGGTGACCGAGACCATTTCGACCTTTTCGAACTGGTGCTGGCGCAGCATGCCGCGGGTATCCTTGCCGGCCGAGCCCGCCTCGGAGCGGAAGCACAGCGAATGGGCGGTATAGCGGCGCGGCAGATAATCCTCGGCAATGGTCGCGCCGTTCACGATATTGGTCAGCGATACTTCGGAGGTGGGGATCAGCCACCAGCCCTCGCGGGTCTGATAGCTGTCTTCGCCGAATTTCGGCAGCTGGCCGGTGCCATACATCATCTCGGACAGGACCAGCACCGGACCGTTCACCTCGGTCAACCCGTTCTGTTCGCTGTGGGTGTCGAGCATGAATTGCGCCAGCGCCCGGTGGATACGGGCCACGGCGCCCGAAAGCAGCACGAACCGCGCGCCCGACAGTTTGGCGGCGGTCTCGAAATCCATGCCGTCCTGAACCGAGGCAAGGTCGAAATGTTCCTTGGGCGCGAAATCCATCTGGCGCGGGGTACCCCAGCGGTGCAGTTCCACGTTGTCTTCCTCGTCCGCCCCTTGCGGGACGTCCTCGGCGGGCAGGTTGGGCAGGCCCGCAAGCAGGTCGGTCAACTGGGTGTCCAGTTCCTTGGCCTCGGCCTGCATCGCGGCGATCTCGGCCTTTTTCTCGGCCACCAGCGTGCGCAGGCGCTCGAATTCGGCCTCGTCGCCGCGTGCCTTGGCGGCGCCGACTTCCTTGCTGGCCTTGTTCTGTTCGGCCTGAGCGGTCTCGGCGGCCAGGATCTTGCCCCGGCGGGCTTCGTCCAGGGCCAGGATGTCCGACGACACCGGCGCGTTCCCACGGCGCGAAAGCGCGGCGTCGAATGCGGCGGGGTTCTCGCGGATGGCGCGGATGTCGTGCATGGGTCTGGTCCTTGGACTGGGTGATTCACTGGCCCGGTTATGCACCATCCGCGCGCCGGGGTGTAGCGCCCCCGCCGGCTTGCCGACAGAGAAAGGGGCCGGGTGTTGCTCCCGGCCCCCGGTTGACCTTGCGGCCCGGCTCAGCTGAAGGCGACGCGGGGGGCCGCGATCTTGTGGCGCGGCGGCTGCATGTGGATCACGCCGGTCAGGAAATCGGCATAGTCGCAGGTCAGCTCGGTGCCCGCCGGAATATCGGTCAGCGCCACGCCCCAGATCCCATCCGAGAAATCCAGATTGGGATACATCGAATGGTTCATGAACCGGCCCTCGTCGCTTTCCAGGATGAGGTATCCGGGCCGGTTGATATCGGGATAGCTGTAACGCTCCAGGAATTCCTTCACATGCGGTTCGACATTGTCGAGCTTGCTTTCGGGAAAGGTGATGTCGAGCATCTTGTCATGGCGCCAGACCTTGTCGCCCCGGGCGATGTCGTCATGGCAGAATACCCCCAGCCCTTCGATTTCGGAGGGGGCGAGATAGCAGCGCACCATCATCATGCGCCTGTTCCTTCTGTAAAGGATGGCCGGGCCGCGTTCCGGTCTGGGATAAGGGGGGCGTACTCCCTGCCTCCCCGCGCGCCGCGGCGCGCGCATCGCAACAAGGCACCGATTCGATGACTGTTGCAATGAATTTCATTTGGGCCCTCGAGAAAGGCCGGTATCCGTTCAGGCCCTGGTCAAAATCATGTCCGTCACCGGGTTGCAGCGAGTTTTCCAGCCGGCTTCCAAACCATCCCCGACGGTCAGGCTTGGTCGGCTTTTGACGCCTCGTGGGCCAGTTTCCCGCTCCATTTTTCAGTCGGAATCTTTGGCACCTCCGGATCCGCTTCATAAGATGGCGTCATGATCTGAACACCGTTTTCGGTGAATACGTCAAAGATATTGCGGTGCAGCTCCGACTTGATGCGCGGAATGTTCGAGCCCCGAGTCGTATGGGCATTGATCTCATAGTTGACTGCGTAATCCGCCAACGCCGTCCAGAGCACAAATGGTTCCGGGCGCATCCTGAGGCCGTCGGTGCGTCGCGCCGCTTCGATCAACATCGCCTCGACCTTCTCCGCAGGTTCCTCGTAGCCGATTCCAACAGTCGTATGCAGAATCACGCCGCTGCTCTCCGAGTGCTTGGTGTAGTTGACGACCTCGGAATTCAGCAGCTGGGCGTTGGGAATCGAGATCAGTTCGTTCTTTGTCGAGCGCAGATGCGTTTCCATCAGCTTTATTTCGACGACATCCCCAAGGTGATCTCCGATCTGAATGCGATCCCCGATCGACGTGGACCGGCGGTAGATCACGAAAAGTCCAGAGATCAGATTGTTCATCACCGAGTTCGATCCAAGCGACAGCATCGCGCCTACGAGAATGGTCAGCCCCTGAAACGCGGCAGATTCGGACCCGGGAATGTAGGGAAACGAAAACACCAACGCGATCAGGATCAAGGCCGCTCTTATGAGGTTGAAAGTGGGGATGACCCAGTGACGTTCGAAGTTTCCGATTTCGAAACTTCCCGCCTCGACCGCTTCGAAGAAGATGCGCAGGCCGCGAATGATATACTGGGTGACTGCCGCGATGATCAGAAGCGTGACGAGATTGGGAAGATAGTTAATGAACCCCAGGACGATGTTCAGAACCGGCCGTGTCACATAGGTCAGCAGCAACTGGGCGACATAGCGCGTTTCGGCAAACGACAGCAGAACGAACGAAAGATAATAGTAAACACCCAGGAAAAAGATCACCAACAGGATGAAGCTGATCCCGAACCGGATCAGTGCGGCAATGGCATCGGCGCGGACATGTGCCTTGGTGGCGGATTCGACTTCGGCCAGGTTTCGGTGAACCAGCTTGGTGATCCGAGTGTTGAGGAAGCGACGCAGAAGGGCACCCAGAAAGGTGAAAAGCGCAAAGGCCAGCGTCCAGCCCATGGCATAGATCGCCCCTTCGATCCTGGCTTCGTCTGATCGCTCGGATCTGTAGGTCAAGATCGCGTCGTTGATGACCTTTGCTTGAACATCGGTCAAAAGTTCTATGTCGATCTTTTCAAGAGAGGCGTCGGCTTGCGTAACGGTCAGGATTTCGACGCCATCGGCATAGATGACATAACCAAAGCGCTCTTTTCTCTTTTCAATGTCGACGGTTGCGGAATCGGATGCCGTGGCGACCTGTACAAGTCGTTCATGAACCCTGAGCGCGCGCCGTTCAGCAGGCAAACCAGTCACGCCGCGCAGCAGGAACAGTTGGGACCCGTCAAGGATCACCGGGGCCTGAAATATTCCCTGAGAGGATTGAGCCGGCGCCGACGTTTCCTGAGCTGAAACCAAGGATGTACAGAGGTACTGGATAACAAGTACTGCTATCACCAACAGTCGATACATGGTTGGTTTTCCTCGTTGCTTCTGCTTTGACTATACTCGCATGAGACAACCTGACCAGTGGGCAGTATCGGCAAAAAATCCGCTTTCGCGCTTGACTTGCAAAGCGGTGGTTCTGCGCATAGGTTCCCGGAAATTTCGCGGGGCCGCTCCCCGTCACTCAGCACAAAGGAATGTCCCATGGATGGTGGCGCAATCGCCCAGTTTCTCCCGCTTATCCTGATCTTCGCGATCATGTATTTCCTGTTGATCCGGCCGCAGCAGAAGAAGGTCAAGGAACATCAGGCCATGGTCAGCGCCCTGCGTCGCGGCGATCAGGTGATCACCCAGGGCGGGCTGATCGGTAAGGTCGCCAAGGTCAAGGAAGACGGCGAGCTTGAGGTCGAGATCGCCGAGGGCGTCAAGGTGCGCGTGGTCAAGTCCACCATCGCGCAGGTGCTGAACAAGACCGAACCGGCGAAGTAAGCCGACCGAGGCGAAAAAAGGCAGGGTCATGCTGCAAATAGATACCTGGAAACGGGTCCTGATCTGGCTTGTCTGTATCGGCGGGCTGGTTCTGGCCCTGCCGAACGCGTTCTATACCCGCGTTGAACAGAGCAACGACGCCCGCGCCGCGATCGAGCTGCGCGGCGAAACGCCCGAACTGACGGCGGCGGCGGGGCAGTGGCCCGGCTGGATGCCGTCCTCGCTGGTCAATCTGGGGCTCGACCTGCGGGGCGGTGCGCATCTGCTGGCCGAAGTGAAGGTTTCGGATGTCTATGCCGCCCGGATGGACGCCATGTGGCCGGAAATCCGCAACACCCTGCGTGACGCGCGGGCGACTGTCGGCACCATCCGCAAGCAGCCTTCGAAACCCGACGAGATCCGGGTCAAGATCAGCCAGCCCGAGGGCATGAGCCGCGCGCTGGAACTGGTGCGTGGGCTGGCCCGCCCGATCCAGACCCTGACCGGGGCCGGATCGAACGATATCGAGGTACGCGGTGAGGGGGACGAGATCGTCGTGACCCTCAGCGAGGCCGAGCGCCTTGCCACCGATGACCGCACCGTGCGCCAGGCGCTGGAAATCGTGCGCCGCCGCATCGACGAGGTCGGCACCCGCGAACCCACCATCCAGCGTCAGGGCGCCGACCGCATCCTGATCCAGGTGCCCGGCATCGGCAGTGCCTCGGAACTGAAAGAGATCATCGGCACCACCGCCCAGCTGACCTTCAACCCGGTTGTCTCGCGCGGCACCGATGCCAATGCCCGTGTCAGCGTGGGCGAGAAACTGGCGCCATCGCTGGATCAGGAGGGCGTGTTCTACACCATCGAATCCGCCCCCGTGGTCACCGGCGAGGAACTGGTCGACGCCCAGCCCGCCTTTGACCAGAACGGCCGCCCGGCGGTCAACTTCCGCTTCAATACCTCTGGCGCGCGCAAGTTTGGCGATTACACCCGCGACAATGTCGGCGCGCCCTTCGCCATCACACTGGATGGCGAGGTGATCAGCGCCCCGGTCATCCAGAGCCACATCCCCGGCGGCTCGGGCATCATCACCGGCAATTTCACCGTCGAGGAAAGCACCAATCTGGCGGTGCTCCTGCGCGCCGGCGCCCTGCCTGCGGGGCTGGAATTCCTTGAGGAACGGACCATCGGCCCGGAACTGGGGCAGGACAGCATCGACGCGGGCAAGGTCGCGACCGTGGTCGCATTCGTGGCGGTGCTGGGCTTCATGTGGGCCAGCTATGGCCTGTTCGGCATCTTCGCCAATATCGCGCTGGTCGTGAACGTGGGCCTTCTGTTTGGCCTGTTGTCGGTGATCGGCGCCACGCTGACCCTGCCGGGCATCGCGGGCATCGTTCTGACGGTCGGCATGGCGGTGGACGCCAATGTGCTGATCTTCGAGCGGATCCGCGAAGAGCTGAAAACCGCCAAAGGCCCGGCACGGGCCATCGAACTGGGGTACGAAAAGGCGCTCAGCGCCATTCTGGACGCCAACATCACCACCTTCATCACGGCGGTGATCCTGTTCGCCATGGGCTCGGGTCCGGTTCGGGGTTTTGCCATAACGCTGGGGCTGGGCATTCTCACCTCGGTCTTCACCGCGATCTTTGTCACCCGCCTGCTGGTGGTGACCTGGTTCGAACGCCGCCGTCCCAAGACGATCGAGGTCTGACATGCGCCTGAAACTCATTGCTGACGATACGACGTTCGATTTCTTCAAGCGCTGGCGGGTCTGGCTGGGCATCTCGGCCCTGATGGTCGTGATCGGCTTTGCCTCGTTCCTGATCCAGGGCCTGAATTTCGGTATCGACTTTCGCGGCGGCACCACGGTGCGCACCGAAAGCACCCAGGCCGTGGATGTGGGCGCCTATCGCGGCGCGCTCGACCCGCTGGGGCTGGGCGATGTCTCGATCACCGAGGTGTTCGACCCCACCTTCGGCCCTGACGAGAACGTGGCCATGATCCGCATCCAGGCCCAGGACGAGGCCGAGGCGGTCAAGGCCGAAACCATTGCCAAGGTGCAGGACGCGCTGCGCGGCGTCGCCCCGGACATCAAGTTCGTCTCGGTCGAATCGGTCGGTCCCAAGGTGTCGGGAGAGCTGATCCAGACCGCGATTCTGGCGGTGGGTCTCGCGATCCTGGCGGTGCTGGTCTATATCTGGCTGCGCTTCGAATGGCAGTTCGCCCTGGGTGCCGTGGCCGCGCTGGTGCATGACGTGGTGCTGACCATCGGCATCTTCTCCGAACTTCAGATCCGCTTTGACCTGGCCATCATCGCCGCGCTGCTGACCATCGTCGGCTATTCGCTGAACGATACCGTGGTGGTGTTCGACCGGGTCCGCGAGAACCTGCGCAAATACAAGCAGAAGGATCTGAAAGAGGTCTTGAACCTCTCGATCAACGAGACGATGAGCCGGACCCTGATGACCTCGATCACCACGCTGCTGGCGCTGATCTCGCTCTACGTGCTGGGCGGCGACGTGATCCGCGGCTTTGTCTTTGCGATGATCTGGGGCATCGTGGTGGGGACCTATTCCTCGATCTTCGTGGCCTCGACCATCCTGCTGTGGCTGGGCGTCAAGCGCGACTGGTCCAAGCCCACCAATACTTCGGGCAACCAGTTCGCCGATATCGACGCCTGAGAACTGGCGCCATTCCCGGTCCCGTCTTGGCGCTAGAGGCGCGGTCGGGATCGGGGCAGGCTGCCCGCAATGGAACCGCTCCTCGCCCTTTCCACTCCTGAAATCGCCCTGCTGATCGGTGCGGCCTTTCTGGCCGGCTGCACCCGCGGCTTTGCGGGTTTCGGTACTGCGCTGATCTATCTGCCGCTGGCGGGGATCGTGCTGGGGCCGGTGGCCGCGATCACCACGCTGGTGCTGACCGATATCGTCGGTCCGCTGCCGATGCTGCCGCGTGCCGCCCGGCATGTTGACCGGGGAGATCTGGCGCGGCTATTGCTCGGGGCGGCGGTGGCCCTGCCTTTGGGGCTCTACATGCTGTTCCTGCTCGAACCGGGCCTGTTCCGCCTGCTGGTCTCGGGCGTGTCGCTGACCATGCTGGCCGGGCTGGTGCTGGGCTGGCGCTATCACGGCGCGCTGCGACCCGGCGCCGTGACCGCCACCGGCGCCGCTTCCGGCTTTCTGGGCGGGGTGGCGGGCCTGCCCGGTCCGCCGGTGATATTTGTCTATATGACCAGCCCCAAACCGGCGGCGGCGATCCGGGCCAATATCACTTTCTACCTCTTCGGCTATGACTGGATGGTGCTGGCGATGATGGGGCTGGCGGGGCGGCTTGATCCGGCCTGGATCGTCACCGGACTGGCGCTGATCGTGCCGAATATGCTTGGCACGATGCTGGGCGCGGCGCTATTTGTGCCGGGATACGAGCGGGCCTATCGCCTTGCCGCCTATGGGCTGATCCTGGGCGCGGCGCTGGCGGGGCTGCCATTCTGGACCCTGGGAGAGTGACCATGCGCCTGACCGAAGTGACCTATTCCGGTGCCCGCCCGGTCGATGGCTACGGGCCGGGTTTCTTCCGCATCGGCGGCGAGGTTCATCAAGGCGCGCTGCTGACCGGCCCCGACGGCCCCGCGCCCTGGACTGGCTACAGTGACATCGCCCCGCTGCTGGCGCTGGCGGGGCGGGTCGATGTGCTCTTTATCGGCACCGGTGCCGAGGTTGCCCATATCCCGCAGGCCCTGCGCCAGAGCCTCGAACAGGTCGGACTGGGGGTCGAGGCGATGACCTCGCCCGCTGCCTGCCGCACCTATAACGTGCTCCTGGGCGAGGGCCGCCGCATCGCGCTGGCCGCGCTCCCGGTCTGACCCTGCGCTTCATTTCGCCACAAATACTCCGGGGAGTGCGAGGGGCGGCGCCCCTCGCTCCCGCCCGCAAGGCCACGCGTTGCGGGTGATGCGGCAAATCCCGCCTTTTGCCCCCCGCGCCAATGGGATAAGCGAGGAGCATGACACTCACCGTCACCGATCTTGCCATTGCCCGCGGCGGCATTCCCGTGCTCGAGGGGCTGAACTTCGCGCTCGCCCCTGGCCGCGCGCTGATCCTGCGCGGCCCCAACGGCGCGGGCAAGACCACGCTGCTGCGCACGCTGGCTGGGTTGCAACCGCCGCTGGCGGGCCAGATTGAGGGCGCCGAGGACCGGATCGCCTATGCGGGCCATTCCGACGGGTTGAAACCCACGCTCAGCGTGACCGAGAACCTGCTGTTCTGGGCTGCCGTCTTTGGCGGGCGCGATATTGCCCCGGCGCTCGATGCCTTTGCGCTGGGCGACCTGGCCGAGCGTCACGCGGGCAATCTGTCGGCGGGGCAGAAGCGGCGGCTGGGTCTGGCGCGGCTGTTGGTGACCGGGCGCCCCATCTGGATGCTGGACGAGCCCACCGTCTCGCTTGACCGCGACGCGGTGGCGATGTTCGCCGATGCGGTACGCGCGCATCTGGGGCAGGGCGGGTCGGCCCTGATCGCCACTCATATCGACCTGGGGTTGGACGGCGAGGTTCTGGATGTCGGTCCCTATCGCACCCGCCCGGCGCCGCTTGACGACCCGGATGGAGATTTCCTGTGATCGCCCTGTTGAAACGCGATCTGGTACTGGCCTTTCGGGCCGGGGGCGGCTTTGGCCTGGGGCTGGCGTTTTTCCTGATCGTCACCGTTCTGGTGCCGTTTTCGGTGGGGCCACAATCGGCGCTGTTGTCCTCGATCGCGCCGGGGGTGCTGTGGCTGGGGGCGCTTCTGGCCTGCCTCCTGTCGCTCGACCGCCTGTTGGCGCTCGATTGGGAGGACGGCACGCTCGACCTGCTGGCCACCGCGCCGCTGCCGCTGGAATCGGTGGTGACGATGAAGGCGCTGGCCCATTGGCTGACCACCGGCCTGCCGCTGGTGCTGGCCGCGCCGGTGCTGGGGGTGCTTCTGAACCTGCCCGCCCCCGGCTTTGTCTGGCTGGTGGTCTCGCTCTTGCTGGGGACACCGGCGCTGAGCGTGGTGGGCACGTTCGGCGCCGCGCTGACCGTGGGGTTGAAGCGCGGCGGGTTGCTGCTGTCGCTGCTGGTGCTGCCGCTCTACGTGCCCACGCTGATCTTTGGCGCCGAGGTGGCGCGGCGCGGTGCGGCAGGGATGGAGGTGGCCACGCCGCTTCTGATGCTGGCGGGGATCACCGCCGCCGTCATCGCTCTGCTCCCCTTTGCCAGCGCCGCCGTCCTCCGCGTCAATCTGCGTTGACGCAAGTCAATTGAGAACCGCCCCGCTTCGCACTAGATAGGACCCATGACGATATCGACGAGACTCAACGCGCTCTGGGAATATGCCAACCCGCGCAAGTTCCTGGCCCTGACCGAGCGGGTCCTGCCCGCGCTGTGGGTGCTGACCGCGATCACCCTTGTGGGTGGTCTGGTCTGGGGCTTTTTCTTCACCCCTGACGATTACAAGCAGGGGTCCACCGTCAAGATCATCTATATCCATGTG
This sequence comes from Ruegeria alba, assembly GCF_022321465.1. Classification (NCBI taxonomy): domain Bacteria; kingdom Pseudomonadati; phylum Pseudomonadota; class Alphaproteobacteria; order Rhodobacterales; family Roseobacteraceae; genus Ruegeria; species Ruegeria alba. Next base: position 53,222 of record NZ_JAKOEM010000001.1, read on the forward strand.
CCCTCGGCCTTTCTGGCCACCAGCGTCTGGTTCATGATGCTGGTGACCTCGCTGGTCTGGCTGATCCGGCGCCACCATGTCAGCGCGCTGGCGGCGCGCGCGGCGGCGCCCGTGGGCACGGTGATGACGCTGATCGCGCTGATCACCGGGGCGATCTGGGGCCAGCCCATGTGGGGCACCTGGTGGGAATGGGATCCGCGCCTGACCTCGTTCCTGGTGCTGTTTCTGTTCTATCTCGGCTACATGGCCCTGTGGGAGGCGATCGAGGATGGCGATACCGCCGCCGACCTGACCTCGGTCCTGTGCCTGGTAGGCTCGGTCTTTGCGGTGCTCAGCCGCTATGCGGTCTATTTCTGGAACCAAGGCCTGCATCAAGGGGCCTCGGTGCTGCGTGCGGGCGCGGTCAGTGGCACCGATACCGAGGAGAAGGTGAGCAATGTCTATGCCTATCCGCTGCTTCTGTGTCTGCTGGGCTTTGGGTTGTTGTTCGTGACGCTGGTCTTTTACCGCACCGGAACCGAGATCCGGGCGCGCCGGATCAAGGCGCTCATCGCACGGGAAAGGGCAAACGGATGATCCCCGATCTGGGCAAATATGCCGCCACGGTGCTGAGCGCCTATGGCGCCTCGCTGGTGCTGCTGATCGGTCTGGTGGTGCTCAGCCTGCGGCGCGGCCGCAAACTGCGCGCCGAAATGGAAAAGATCGAACAGAGGATGTCGCGCAATGGCTAGGATTTCGCCGCTGATGGTGGCGCCGCCGCTGATTTTCGGCGCCTTCGTTCTGCTGGCCGCCGTCGGCATGTTCCGCGATGATCCCGAGGCGCTGCCCTCGGCGCGCGAGGGGCAACCCGCGCCGCCGCTGGTGCTGACCGCCTTTCCCGGCGCACCGGGCTTTGACGATGCGACGATGCGCGACGGAACGGTGAAGCTGGTCAATTACTGGGCCAGCTGGTGCGCGCCTTGTCGGGCCGAACATCCCAGCCTTGAAAAGCTCGCGGGCGAGGGCATCCCGATCTACGGCATCAACTACAAGGACAAGGTGGAAAACGCGCAGGGCTTTCTGGACGAACTGGGCAATCCCTTTGTCGCGCTGGGCCGTGACGAGCAGGGGCGCACCGCCCTTGACTGGGGCGTCTACGGCGTACCCGAGACCTATGTAATTGCAGGCGACGGCACCATCATGCTGCGCTTTGCCGGGCCGATTACCGAAAGGGTGATCGACAGCACCATCCGCCCGGCGCTGGAAAAGGCTGCGGCGAAATAGGCGTGTGGTTTCACCTGTTTCTGACATAGGGGTTACGGTTGGTTGCCCCCCGCTACTTGCCCTAGGAGAGTATTCTCCGCATGCGGCTTCGCGAGATGGAGCATTGATCTCTCACCGTCAAAATGGCTCGGTGCTACCGTCGCCTCTGTATCCCTAGGGTCAGGATGCTTTGATTTTGAGTGGGCTGCATGATTCACGGCCGGGCAAACGGAGCGGTGACATGAGCGACCTTTGTTGGCGTACCGACGAGCAAATGGCCAGGCTCGCCCCTTTTCCCGAAGTCGCATGGCAAGTACCGGATCGATGACAGGCGGGTATTGAGCGGGATTATCTTTGTCAATCGCAATGGATTGCGCTGGCGAGACGCCTCGGAAGCTTTGGGTCACACAAGACGGCTCTCCAGCCGGTGGAGGCGTTGGAGCGAGAAGGGCATATTCGCGCGAATTATGGTCGGTTTGGCCGCCGAGCACGGAGAAGAGAAGACAATATTAATAGACGCAACCGCTCTCACGGCACACCGCACCGCGACCAGTATGGTCGCGAGAAAGGAATGCCGCAGCAGTCGTTTTTCGCGCGAAAGTCGCTGATTTGCGAAGAACGATCTCTCCATGTTTTCTTGATGACCTGTGCTCGGTACTTGGTGCCAGATTTGTTCTTGCGCTCTACGATAGTGCCCATTATTTCCCACTCCTTGTTTTTGGCAGTCCAATAATATGGGCCTCTCGTATGCCAAGCTGCTAGTGGGTATGCAAAGAACTAATAAACGTCGGAAAATCCCGCAAAATAGGGTTCAATAACGTGGTCGCGAAGTTCAACGATGGTGGCTGAAAAGACAGAAAACTCCTTGGTTTCCAAGGCGGCCCGCCTGTCTGTCGCACCCATGATGGACTGGACGGACCGGCATTGCCGTTACCTGCACCGGCTGCTGAGCCGCGAGGTGTTGCTTTATACCGAGATGGTGACCGCGCCGGCCCTGGTGCGCGGGGGGGCGCTTCATCTGCTGGAGTACAGTCCTGAAGAACACCCGGTGGCCCTGCAACTGGGCGGCTCGGACCCCGAGGAACTGGCGCAGGCGGCGCGGTTGGGGGCCGAGGCGAGGTATGACGAGATCAATCTCAACTGCGGCTGTCCCTCGGACAGGGTGCAGTCAGGGACATTCGGCGCGGTGCTGATGAAACATCCCGGGCTGGTGGCCGAATGTGTCGCCGCCATGCGCGCGGCGGTCGATGTCGAGGTGACGGTCAAATGCCGGATCGGGGTCGACGATCAGGACCCCGAGACCGTGCTGCCCGATTTCCTGGAACAGATCGCCGGGGCAGGGTGCCAGCGGGTCATCATCCATGCGCGCAAGGCCTGGTTGCAGGGGCTGAGTCCCAAGGAGAACCGGGACATCCCGCCGCTTGACTACGATCTGGTGCACCGGATGAAGGCGCGGTTTCCCGAACTGCATATCTCGATCAATGGTGGCATCGACACGCTCGCGGCGGCGCGGGCGCATCTGGATGCGGGGCTGGATGGGGTGATGATCGGGCGGGCGGCCTATCATCAGCCCGCCGATATCCTGTGCCAGGCCGATCCGCTGATCTATGGCGCAGGCGAGGCCAGCGACCCTGTGACGGTGGTGCGCGCCATGCTGCCCTATATCGAGGCGCATCTGGCCACGGGCGGGCGGCTGCATCAGGTGACCCGGCACATGCTGGGCCTGTTTGCCGGGCGCCCGGGGGCGCGCGGCTGGCGGCGGATGCTGTCCGAAGGCGCGGTGCGCCCGGGCGCCGGGCCAGAGCTGGTCGAGGCGGCGCTGGAACAGGTCACCGGGTAAGCGCCGCGACCTTGGGAAAAGGGAGGATGCAATGATTGCCTATGTCACCGTTGGCGCCGATGACATCGCTGCCGCGAAACGGTTCTATTCGGCCTTCCTGCCGGCGCTGGGCTATGGTCTGAAAGAGGGCCCCGAGGGTCTCAGCTATGCGCTGCCGGTGGCGCCGGGACAGGTCCCTGTCTTTCCGGATTTCTACGTCAAACCGCCCTTTGACGGTGGTGCGGCCTCGGCGGGTAACGGGGCCATGGTTGCCTTTGAGGCCAGCAATCAGGCGCAGGTGCGCGCGTTGCATGCCGCGGCCCTTGTCGCGGGCGGCGCGGACGAGGGGCAACCGGGGTTTCGTCCCGATTACGGGCCGCGGTTCTATGTGGGCTATCTGCGTGATCCGCAGGGCAACAAGATCGCGCTCTTCTCCAGCAACCCGGCAGAGCCCGGACGGGACGGGTAACGCCCGGAGGCGTCAGCGCAGGTGATAGCCGCGAAACTCCTTGACCGTCGACAGGCTGAGCAGCGTCTTCATCTGAGACACTGCCGGGATGGCCGACAGCGAGCTGCGGTAAAGCGCCTCGTAATCGGCGGGGGACTGCACACAGACCCGGATCAGGAAATCGAACTCGCCGGTGATCATGTGACATTCCAGAATCTCGGGCATCGACAGGATCGCCTTTTCAAAGGCTTCCAGGTCCTCGCGCCGTTGCGAATTCAGTTTCACCTCGATAAAGACCTGCACCTCCAGCCCCACGGTCTGGCGGTCGATCTGGGCGGCATAGTTGCGGATGATGCCCTCTGCCTCCATCAGCTTGACGCGCCGGTGACACGCCGATAACGACAGCCCGATCCGCTCGGACAGGGCCGACATCGAGATCTGGCCGTCCTGCTGCAAGACGGAAAGAATCTTCTTGTCTAGGCTATCCATCGGAAATTTTCTCACTTCGTCATTCAGATTAGGATTTTTTCCGAAAATTTTCCGACTGACAAGGAATTTTCGAAACAAATCGCCTGATCTGTGGTGTACTTTACAAGTGCGTCAGAAAGACGCGCAGCATTCCCAGGGAGGAAGACATGACAACCAAATTCGTCGTCGGCTACGACGGCAGCGCGGCGTCCCGCAGGGCGCTCGACTTCGCCATGGAGCGGGCGAAGGCTGGCGGAGCCTCGATCATCGTCGCACATGTTCTGGAATGGTCGCCCTACTCGTTCCTGACCCCGACCGAGATCGAAGAGCGCCACAAGCGCCGCGCCGAGGAAATGGCGCGCGCTGAAACCGCGATCCTGGCCCCGCTCAAGGCGGAACTGGCCAGCAGCGGCGTCGAGGTCGAGACCGCGATTCGCTACGGGCAGGTCGCCGACACGCTGTGTGACATCGCCACCAAGAGCGGTGCGGCACAAATCTTCATCGCACGTCAGGGTGAAAGCGGCCTGGCCGCGCGTGTTTTCGGCTCGGTTGCCGGAACGCTCGCACAATGCGCCCCCGTGCCTTGCACGATCGTGCCGTAAACGGCCAACAGACGAGGGATATCATGAACACATCCATCAAAGCCGCGGCACTGGCCGCGCCCGTGGCCATGCTGAGCGCGGCACCGGTCCTGGCCCAGTCCATCGACGAGAAGGTCAATCAGATCTTCGCAAGCTCGACCGGCTGGTTCGTCAATTTCATCTTCAGCCCCTTTCCCGGCACTTCCTTTCCCTGGATCGTGATGTGGCTGGTGATCGCCGCCACGGTGTTCACGCTCTATTTCGGGTTCATCCAGTTCCGGGCGTTTCCGCATTCCATCTCGCTGGTCAAGGGCGACTATTCCGACCCCAATGACGCGGGCGAGGTCAGCCATTTCCAGGCGCTGGCCACCGCGCTGTCGGGTACCGTGGGTCTGGGCAACATCGCCGGTGTGGCCGTTGCCGTGGGCATTGGCGGTCCGGGCGCGACCTTCTGGATGATCCTCGCCGGCCTGATGGGCATGGCGTCGAAATTCACCGAATGTACGCTTGGTGTGAAATATCGCAACGAATACGCGGACGGCACCGTTTCGGGCGGCCCGATGTATTACATGACCAAGGGCTTTGAAGAGCGCGGCATTCCGGCGGGCAAGTTCCTGGCCATCCTGTTCTCGATCTTCTGTATCCTGGGCGCCTTTGGTGGCGGCAACATGTTCCAGGCCAACCAGGCGCATGCGCAGATCACCAATGTTGTGGGTGAGTTCCCGGGCTGGATCACCGGTCTGATCTTTGCCGGTATCGTCTTTGCCGTGATCGTCGGCGGCCTGAAATCCATCGCCAGCGTGACCGAAAAGGTCGTGCCGTTCATGGGCGTGCTCTATGTGGCCACCGCGCTGGTCATCATCCTGATGAACGCGGACATGATCGGCTGGGCATTCGGCCAGATCTTTGCCGGCGCCTTTACCGGGCTGGGCATCGCCGGTGGCATGGTCGGCGCGCTGATCCAGGGCTTCAAGCGGGCCGCCTTCTCGAACGAGGCGGGCGTGGGTTCGGCTGCCATCGCCCACTCGGCGGTGCGCACCAAGGAGCCGATCACCGAAGGCTTCGTGTCGCTGCTGGAACCGTTCATCGACACCGTGGTGATCTGCACCATGACCGCGCTGGTGATCATCATCACCGGTCAGTTGGTCAGCGATCCCAATACCGGCCTCTACCTGCTGGACGAGGGCGCAAGCACCATCCAGACCGTGGACGGCAACAAGGGCGTGGCTCTGACTTCGGCGGCCTTCTCCTCGGCCTTCCCGTTCTTCAAGTACATCCTGGCCATCGCGGTGATCCTGTTTGCCTTCTCGACCATGATCAGCTGGTCCTATTACGGCCTCAAGGCCTGGACCTTCCTGTTCGGCGAAGGCCAGACCAAGGAACTGGTGTTCAAGGTGATCTTCTGCATCTTCGTGGTGATCGGCGCGTCGGCCAGCCTGGGCCCGGTCATCGACTTCTCGGATGCGGCGATCTTTGCCATGGCGGTTGTCAACATCATCGCACTCTATCTGCTGATGCCGATCGTCAAGAAAGAGCTCGACTCCTACCTGTCGCGGCTCAAGTCGGGCGAGATCAAGAAGTTCAGCTAACTGGCTGAGGTTTCGATGAAAAGGGCGGGGGAAACCCCGCCCTTATTAGTTGTAGGTAAGGTATGCGCCCTGAATGCCTCTGTTGCCAAGGATTGTGTTTTCGATCGTAAACTCGCTCCGGCCCCGTGGCTCCAGCGCCAGGCCATCGTCTACTCAATAAGTCTGGTTTGCGGACGAAACAGTCCTGAGCTGACACGCCAATGCTCTTGCAGCAATACACTGCATTTGCGGCGGCATCCTTTCGGTGATGCCACACATTTCACCGAACCGGACCACCAATCTTGTCATTTCCAGTGGATCTTCAAATATACCTACTCTGCAGATTGAATTCTGCGATCGCGATATGGGGTAAGTCGACCAACCATATGGCCCGGCCTGGTCCTGTAGCTTCATGCAGTGGGATACAGTTTAGAAAGGTCCCGGCTCTAGTGAGTTTGAGGGTTCAATGTCCGCAAAAAAGCGGCAAGAGCTGCAATCGCCGAACCCATGTCACCCGCGGAGGCAAATTCTTCGGGTTTGTGGCTGACCCCGTCACGGCACCTGACAAACAACATGGCGATCGGGCAAAGGTCGGCCAGGGCAGATGCGTCATGGGTCGCACCAGATGGCAGAAGCGGGCTATGCTCTTCGGCCTGCCGGGCGGCTTGGAGCAGCTGCGCGGACAGCGCGCCGTCGCATGGCTGGGCAACCTGGGAATACGTCCTTTCGGCCTTTATTGTCAGCTGTTTTTGCGCTGCCAGTTCCTGAGCATACCGGTGCAGTATTGCGCCGGTATTGCGGCGGGTCGCGTCGTCAGGCGACCGGAATTCGGCAGTCAGGGTCACGCGGCGCGGCACGGCGTTAACGACGTTTGGTTCGACGGATAACGCACCGACAGTCGCGCGCAGGTCGGGGATGGTTTGCCCCAACCGGTCAACTTCGGTGACGATGGCGGCGGCTACGACAAGTGCGTCGCGACGCCCGGACATGGGCAGCGTGCCTGCGTGGCCAGTTTCCCCGGTTACCACGATCTGGTGGCGCTCAATCCCGCAGATCGCGGTGACGACGCCAATGGCCTGCGCCGCGTCTTCAAGAACCGGACCCTGCTCGATATGTGTTTCAACAAACCCGATCACGTCTGCGGGGTCGCGCCTCAGTGCGCCGATCCGGTCGGGGTTCAATCCAAAAGAGGTCATCGCGTCGCGCAAGGTGACGCCCTTTGCATCCTGCATCGACAGCACCGCTGGGTCGAAGGTTCCCGCCAGCGCACGGGATCCGACCAATGCCGTTGGAAAACGGACGCCCTCTTCATCCGCAAAGGCAAGCGCCTCGACGGAAAACGGCAGATGCACCGCATCCGCGCGCAGTTTTGCAAGCGCCAGAAGAGGGAGCACGACTCCCATTATCCCGTCATAAGCGCCGCCTTCCCGCACCGAATCCTGATGTGACCCCATCAAGAGGGTTTTCGAGCCCGGCGGGCCTTCGTACCTGCCGACCAGAGTTCCGGCGTCGTCGAGAGTGACGGTCAGGGCTGCCGCTTCCATATGTGACCGGAGCAGATCGCAAGCCGCGCGATGTTCGGACGTAAATGGCAGGCGGGTCACGCCCGGCCCGGCTTCCGAGCAGGCCGCGAGGTCTTTCAGTATTGCCTGGGCCCGTGCGCCCCAGTCAGTCAAGGATACGCTCCTTGTCTGACAGAACTGGCACCTGCCTGGCCCAATCGGCATAGTCGCCAGTTGTGGCTTTCTGATAGAGTTGTTCCAAAGCGCCGATCGGGTTGTCGGGATGGTAGTCGATCCGCAAGGTCACGGGCGGGCGATCAGGATGCAGCACTAGCATCGCGGCGGACAAGAGACCACGGAAATCGCTTCCCGCACCCTCGGCCGCTATGAGCGCTGCCAGCAGACGGCGCTCGAAAGTCAGGTCCGAAGTGACAAAGGCCTCGGTCATCGCTCCAAGAACCGAGTTATCGCCCAGCATGTTGCCTGACGCGATGCCGCTGGCGAATGTGACACTGCCTTTGAAGTCCTGATTTTCCGAACCGGTAAAAGCGGCCGCATTGCCAAGCAGGTCCATCGCGGCAAGCTGCCGGTAGGCGCGACCGCTGTCTTTGGACGTAACATGGTTTACCGCGTCATCGGGGTGCGATCCGTCGCGCAGGTGTTGCAGCACCTCTTCGCCCCAGAAGGTCGAGGGTGCCGCGCCCTGGCTTGCGGACATGCCCGCGTTCAGATCACCGCGAAGCACCCAACCGCCGACGCAGAGGCTGCCGGTTGCTGCGGCGCCTCCGATGGCACCGGTTTCGGGGTCATGTGCAAGAATTGAAAAAGTCATGTCTCACCTTAGCCAATCCCTCTTCATTTATCATGATAAATTGACGATTGCAATTTATCATGATAATTATCAGTGCAGAACATCAACAGGGAGAACAAGAGATGACACCATTATCCTGGTCCCGCCGCGGCCTGATGGCCGCTGTCGGGGCGGCGCTTGTCGCAGGGGGGCTGAGCGGATCGGCTAGCGCACAGACACCCCCCGGTGTGTTGATCGTCGGCCAGATTGCCGAGCCGAAATCGCTGGACCCGGCAGCCGTGACTGCGGTCAATGATTTTCGAATTCTAGTGAATGTTTACGAGGGATTGACCCGCTACAAATCCGGCACTCTCGAAGTGGAGCCGGCGCTGGCGACCGGCTGGGACATCAGCGAGGATGGCACCGAATACACCTTCACGTTGCGTGAGGGTGTCAGCTTCCACGATGGAACGCCCTTCAACGCGGAGGCGGTGAAGTTCAACTTCGACCGGATGCTGGATGAGAATCACCCTTTCCACGACACGGGGCCATTCCCGCTGTCGTTTTTCTTCGGTGCGGTCGAAAAGACCGAAGCCGTCGACGACATGACGGTCAAGTTCACGCTCAACGCACCATATGCGCCGTTCCTGTCGAACCTCGCCTATCCCACGGGCCTGATGGTTTCGCCTGCAGCGGTCGAAGCGCATGGCAAGGAGTTCGGGCGTAACCCCTCTGGCACCGGACCGTTCAAGTTTGCCGAATGGCGCTCGAACGAAGCTGTCGTGGTAGAGCGCAATGACGCCTATTGGGGTGAAGTGGCGGGCACGCAGGCCGTGGTCTTTCGCCCGATCACCGACGCCAACACCCGTGTTGCGGAGATGCTAGCAGGCGGCATCGACATGATGGTCGAAGTGCCGCCCACGTCGCTGGGTCAGTTCCAGGGCGATGGCTTCAGCGTCGCCGAACAGGCCGGCCCGCATGTGTGGTTCCTGATCCTGAACGCCAAGGAAGGCCCGTTTGCTGACAAGCGTGTGCGCCAGGCTGCGAACTACGCGATCAACAAGGAAGCGATCGTCAACGACGTGCTGGAAGGTACGGCCACCGTTGCCGCAGGTCCGACGCCGCCAGCCTTTGCCTGGGCTTACAACGAGGCGCTTGATCCCTATCCCTATGACCCTGAAAAAGCCAAGGCGCTCATCGCCGAAGCGGGTGCCGAGGGTGCGGAACTGACCTTTTTCGTGACCGAGGGTGGTTCGGGCATGCTTGACCCGGTGCCCATGGGCACCGCCATTCAAGCCGATCTTCAGGCCGTGGGTCTGAACGTGAAGATCGAAACCTACGAATGGAACACGTTCCTGGGCGAGGTGAACCCGGGGCTCGAGGGCAAAGCGGACATGGCCGAAATGGCATGGATGACCAACGATCCGGACACGCTGCCCTATCTGGCGCTTCGGTCAGAAGCATGGCCCGACAAAGGTGGCTTCAACTCGGGCTATTACGCCAACCCGAAGGTGGACGAACTGCTTGAAGCGGCCCGTACGGCGACTGATCAGGACGAGCGCGCACGGCTATACCGCGAGATGCAGACCATCGTGCAGGAAGATGCTCCTTGGGTGTTCGTGGCCAACTGGAAACAGAACGCTGTGACAAGTGACCGGGTCGAGAATTTCGGCCTTGAGCCGTCGTTCCTGTTGCACCTGCAAGGCGTCGTGAAAAACTAATCCTGTAGTTTCGGGGCCGGTTGTTGCCGGCCCCGGAAACAAACCAGTCGGGGGGCACAGATGGGCGGCTACATAATTAAACGTCTGATCTCGGCCATACCCGTTCTTCTGGGCATCACGATCATCGTTTTCCTGATCATGTCGCTCATTCCCGGCGATCCGGCAACTGCGATCCTTGGCTCATACGCCACCCCTGAAAATGTAGAAAAGCTGAACCGCGACCTTGGCCTCGACAAGCCAATGGTCCAGCGTTACGTCATCTGGCTCGGCAATATGCTGACCGGCGATTTCGGGCGTTCCTTCTCGCTCAACCGGCCCGTGCTTGACGAAATCCTCGAACGGTTCAATGCCACGATGATCCTGGCGGGCACCGCTTTTGTCCTGTGCGCGCTGCTTGGAATCCTTGCTGGGGTGGTTTCCGCTGCGCGCCAGTATGGCTTGGGCGACAAGGCGATCACATTCGTGGTTCTTGTCGGCATCTCGGTGCCGTCCTTTTTTCTTGGCATGATGATGATCCTTCTCTTCGCGGTGAACCTGCGCTGGCTGCCAGTGTCTGGCATGTATGCGATCTACGGCGGCGGAGACTTGCCCGACCTGCTCAAACACCTGATCATGCCCGCGCTTGCGCTGGCGGCGGTTGCGACGGGCGTCATCGCGCGGCTTTCCCGCTCTGCCATGCTCGAAGTGCTGCGCCAGGATTACATCCGCACCGCCCGCGCCAAGGGCGTGCCCGAACGGCGCGTGATCATGGGCCATGCCTTGCGTGCGGCGATGGTGTCGATCATCCCCGTGCTTGGCATTCAGGCAGGCTTTGTCCTGTCGGGCGCGGTCTATATCGAAATCGTGTTCCAATGGCCCGGGGTCGGCCGCATGCTGGTTGATGCGATCCTTAAGCGCGATCTCCTGTTGGTGCAGGGCGGTGTGGTTTTCGTGGCCGCCTGCTATGTTCTGTTCAACATCGCGGTGGACGTGGCGCAAAGCCTGCTTGATCCGAGGATCAAGACATGAACCTCTTTCTCAAGCTTCTGTTCCGCAACCGTCTGGCCGCCATGGGGGCGGTCGTGCTCGGCGCGATCCTTCTGCTGGTTCTGCTCACGCCCTTCCTGCCGCTGCAGGACCCGGATGTGACCGCCACCGCAGACCGGTTCAAACGCCCGTTCACCGAGGGGCATCTGCTGGGCACCGACCATCTGGGCCGAGACCTGCTCAGCCGATTGCTCCATGGCACCCGCCTGAGCCTTGCGATCGGTATTGCTGCGGCGCTGATCGCCGCCACCATCGGCTCGGCCATCGGGATCATCGCGGGCTATTTCGGCGGGCGCACCGACAACATCATCATGCGCGGCGTCGATATGTTGATGGCGTTTCCCTATATCCTGCTGGCGCTTGCCATCGTCGCCGCGCTTGGCCCCGGGCTGATGAACGCGCTGATCGCGGTCGCGGCCGTCAATGTGCCCTTCTTCGCGCGCAACATCCGGGGCATCACCGTGGGCCTCGCAGGGCGCGAGTTCATCGACGCGGCGCGACTGGCGGGTATGGGGCATGGCCGCATCATCCTGACCGAACTGCTGCCCAATGTCTTGCCTGTCATCGTCATTGCCATGTCCACCACCGTGGGATGGATGATCCTTGAAACGGCGGGCCTATCGTTCCTTGGCCTCGGCTCGCAACCGCCGCAGGCCGATCTGGGCTCGATGTTGGGCGAGGCGCGCTCGGCGATGATCTCGCATCCGCATACCTCGATCGTTCCGGGGACAATGATTTTCCTCATCGTCATGTCGATCAATCTTCTGGGTGACGGGGTTCGCGATGCGCTTGACCCGCGCCTGCGCTCGGGCGCACTCAGCCGACCGCGTGCCACGACATTGGTCGAACGGCAGGGAGAAATACCCGAAGAGACGGATGACCTTCTGGCCATTCAGGAGCTGGAAACCCAGTTCCATGTCGGTAACCGGATTTACCGGGCCGTGGGGGGCGTGTCGTTGGCCGTGAAAGCCGGTGAATGTTTGGGTGTCATCGGTGAATCCGGCTCGGGTAAATCCGTCACGGCACTCAGCGTCATGGGTCTTGTCGCCTCTCCGCCCGGGGTGATCACAGGCGGCGCGGTGCGCTTTCAGGGCGAAGACCTGATCGGTGCGCGCTATGAAACTCTGCGCCAGAAACGCGGCGACCGGGTGGCCTATATCTTCCAGGACCCGCTCTCGACCCTGCACCCGCTCTACCGGGTCGGCCAGCAACTGGCCGAGGCGATTCAGTCGCATCACAAGGTTTCGAATGCCGAGGCCCGCGCTCGTGCCATCCGGCTTTTGCAAGACGTGCGCATCCCCAATGCCGAGGCGCGGGTGGACAATTACCCGCACGAAATGTCCGGCGGCATGCGCCAGCGGGTCGGAATCGCAATGGCGTTGGCCAACGAACCCGACGTGATTATCGCGGACGAACCGACAACAGCACTCGATGTCACCGTGCAGGCGCAGATCCTGTCGCTCTTGGATGACCTGCGCCGCGACCGGGGGCTGGCGATCATCTTCATCACCCATGACTTCGGGGTCGTGGCACAGCTGTGTGACCGGGTGGCGGTCATGTATGCCGGGCGGATTGTGGAGGAAGGGCCGACGCAGGCCGTTCTCAAGGCGCCCGCCCATCCCTACACCAAACGCCTGATTGCCTGTGTGCCCGAGCTGGGGGGCGGGCGGCGCGCATTGGCCGCCATTCCCGGCCTGCCGCCAGTAGTCGACAACCTGCCCGAGGGCTGTGCCTTTGCCCCACGCTGCGACAAGGCGCAGGAGAACTGCCGCGCCGGGGATGTTACACTGAAAGGCACCGCGCCCCGCGCCGTGCGCTGCCTCTACCCGGAGGTGGCCGTCTGATGCCCGCGCTCAAAGTCACCAATCTCGCCAAGACCTTCCCTTTGAAAAAGCCGATCTTCGGTCCGGCTCCGCCCGGGGTGCGTGCGGTGCGGCCCATGAGCTTTGAGGTGGCCACCGGCGAGACGCTCGGCGTGGTCGGCGAATCTGGCTGCGGAAAATCCACTTTGGCACGGATGCTCGTGGGGCTATTGGAGCCGAGCGAAGGCTCGATAGAGATCGAGGGGCGCGCGCTGGACAATGCCGATCCGGCAGAGTTCGGCAAGCTGATCCAGTATGTGTTCCAGGACCCACAAAGCTCGCTCAACCCGCGCAAGACGATATGTCAGGTGATGGAGGCGCCGCTCAGGCGGCTCTACCGGATGCAAAAACCCGAGCGGGACAAGCGCATCAGCGAGATTTTTGCTAGCGTAAACCTGCGCGAAGAGTTTCTTGACCGCTACCCGCACGAGTTTTCCGGCGGGCAGGCGCAGCGGATCGGTATCGCCCGGGCGCTGGCGGCCAATCCACGGATCATCATTCTCGATGAGCCGGTCTCGGCGCTGGATGTGTCGGTGCAGGCGCAGGTGCTGAACCTGCTGGCGGACCTGAAGGCGCAATTCGGGCTGACCTATCTTTTCATCACCCATGACCTTGCCGTCGTCGAGGCCGTAAGTGATCGGATTATCGTCTTGTATTTTGGCGCCGTGGTCGAGATCGGCCGCGCCGAGAATATCTTTGCAAACCCCCGACACCCTTATACAAGGCTTCTCGCGGACAGCGCGCCGGTGGTTGGAAAACCGCTGACCGCGCCCGAGCAGAAAGGATCGGAGCTGCCGGATCCGCTCAATCCGCCGCCGGGCTGTGCCTTCGCGGGCCGCTGCCCCCGCGCCACGGAAATTTGCCGAGCCGATGAGCCAAAGCTGACTGAAATGGGAGAAGATCAACTTGCCGCCTGCCACCACCCGCTCGAAGGCTGAACCCAAGATCAGCCGCCCCGTGCAGGTCGCCGAAGCGATCAAGGATTGGGTTGTGGAGCAGGGGTTGCAGGCCGGTGATCGCCTTCCCGGCGAGGCCGAGCTGATTGAACGCTTTGGCATGGCAAAAGGCACGATCCGCGAGGCGATGCGCATTCTCGAGGCGCAAGGGCTGATCAAGACCCGCACCGGGCCCGGCGGCGGTAGCTTCGTACACGAAGTCAGCCAACAGCGCGCCAAGGCTCTATTGGGCAACTATTTCTATTTCAAGGACCTGACCATCGGCGACATTTACCAACTTCGCCTGACTCTGGAACCGGAACTGGCTGCCTCACTTGCCGGCAAGTTGTCCCAAAGCACTCTTGACCTGCTTGAGAAAACAACAGCCGAATACGTCGAACCCGCGGCAACGCTTGATGAGGAACGCGATCAGCATGTCGCATCTCTGCGGTTTCACGCTATCCTTGCAAATCAGTCTCAAAACCCACTTCTCGGGTTTGTTATCGACTTCATGGTGAACTTGCTGACAGATCTGACGGTTTACCGCCGCCTCTATTCTCCGCCCAACATCGAGCTTTGGAAACAGGGGCGCGACCACCAACAGCAACTGATCGCTGCCCTACGCAATGGCGAGGCCGACAAGGCCCGAGCCATCATGAGGGATCACATGAAAACAGCCTGGAAGCTCATGCGGCAACAGGAAGTCGAAATGGAAAGCCGTTTCATTTCGGAGTAACAGCATTGGCATGTGGCTAGTGGGGTCAGTCTTGCCCAGACATTTTCGCAAGAACGCTAACCTGCAATCACCTCGCCTGCGAGCTTGGTCAACGTTTCAATGGCACGCCTCGTCTCTGCCTCTCCCCTGGGGTTTGATGCATTCCCTTGCTGGGCGCGCTTCAGTACGCCGGTTGCAATGGCGATAAGACGAAAAAACGAAAATGCCAGCGCGAAAGTCCAGAACGCTGGCGGCTCGATCCCGCGCTGCACACAATACTGCGCGACAATGCTCTCTTCGGTGGGCAGGCCAAAGTCATCGCGATTTGCCGATCCGAGGCCCTTCACGAGGCCTGACTGCGGCAGGCGCAGGCACATGCAGAAATAGGCCAGATCGGCGATCGGATGACCAAGGGTGCTGAGTTCCCAGTCGAGAATGCCGATCACGCGGGAGGCGTCTTTGGAGAAGACGAGATTGTCGATCCGGAAGTCGCCATGCACGATGCTGACCTGTCCGTCATCTTCGGGTTGATGCTCCGCGAGCCATTCGATGAGCTGTTTGATAAGAGGATTCTCTGCGTCGGTGCTGGCACGATATTGTTTGGTCCAGCGTGCCAGTTGGCGCGCGAAGTAGTCACCTGGAGCACCGAAGTCCCGCAGGCCCATCTGCGTCGGGGCGACATCGTGTAGGGCGGCGAGCGTCCTAGTCAGTTGCGTGTAGACGCCGCCGCGCCGGTCACGCGCCAGCTTTGGCAGGGCAGGGTCCCAGAAGATCTGCCCATCGAGCATTTCCATCACGTAGAACATCGTTCCCAGCGGGCTGGCTTCTCCGCTCAGGTAATAGACCTGTGGCACCGGGACAGGTGTATCGGACAGGGCGCGTAGCACGCGGTATTCGCGGTCGATCTGATGCGCCGACGCAAGCAGTTTGCCCGGGGGCTTGGCGCGCAGAACAAAAGTGCGCGCACCGCTGGTGATCTTGTAGGTCGGGTTGGATTGCCCGCCGCCAAAACGCTCGATGTCGTCCAGCGCGCCGAACCCCTCGACATGCGCGGCAAGGTAGGAGCCGAGCTCGGAGCAGTCGAATTCGTGCAGGGGCTTTACCATCATCGCGTCTCAGCCCAGGCCGACGACGAGCTTGCCCTGCACCTTACGCCGCGACAGCTTCTCGAGCGCAGCTGCGGCGTTCTCGAGCCCTTGCATCACTTCGACCTTTGGCTTCACCTTGCCCTCCGCGTAAAAGTCGAAAAGCTCCGCCGTTGCCTCGGCGTGCCGCGAGGGATTGCGCTCGACGGCGGCGCCCCAGAAAACGCCGGTGACGCTGCAAGCCTTGAGCAGCGGCAGGTTCATCGGCAGCTTGGCGATGCCCGCCGGGAAGCCGACGACCAGAAACTGTCCCTCCCAGGCGATCGCGCGCAGGGCGGGTTCGGAGTAGTCGCCACCGACCGGATCATAGATGACATCAGCGCCCGATTTGCCGCACAGCTCCTTGAAGCGCGTGGAAAGCTCTTTCTTGTTGATCTCACCCAGCGGATAGACCAGACCGTCATCGGCCCCGGCATCAAGCGCGGTTTGCAGCTTTTCCTCGGACGATGCCGCCGCCAGCACGCGTGCGCCCAGGACCTTTCCCAACTCGACCGCGGCCAGCCCGACACCGCCCGATGCGCCGAGCACGAGAAGCGTTTTCCCCGCACCAAGTCCCGCGCGATCCTTGAGCGCATGATAGGAGGTGCCATAGGTCATCATGAAGGCCGCGGCGTCCTCGAATGACATCTGGTCGGGAATTCTGGAGACCCTGCTTTCCGGAACCACGGCCTGCTCGGCCAGTCCGCCCCAGCCTGAGAAGGCCAGAACCCGGTCGCCGGCCTTCAGCTGCGTGACGCCCTCGCCAGTGCTCTCGACGATGCCGGACAGTTCGGAGCCGGGCGCGAAGGGCCGGGGGGGCTTGAACTGGTAGAGGTCGCGGATGATCAGAAGATCGGGGAAGTTGAGTCCGACCGCCTTGACGGCGATCCGCACTTCTCCCTTGCCGGGAACAGGTTTTGCGATGTTTTCCAGGCTGAGGCTGTCGGGGCCTCCGGGGGTCTTGCTGATCAGCGCTTTCATCATGGTTCCTCGCGTTGGTTTCCGGCGGGTCGGGCTCTGAGCCAATATTGTTGACAATCTTTATGTTTCCACTTTAGGCTCATCAAAGGCACTTCGCAAGCGGCAGGCGCAGACTTCGCGAGACGTGTTGAAAGGGGAGGGATTGGGCCAGATGGAAATCGTTCTGCTCGTGGTCTGTTTTGTCTTGCTTGTGCTGCTCGGCGCGCCGGTGGCGCTGGCGATGATCCTGATGCCGACCATCTATATCCTGCTGACCGACGCCGCGCCGCTGCTGACTGTTCCACATCAGATGTACGAGGGCATAGCGCACTTCCCGCTCGTGGCGGTGCCGTTCTTCATGCTGACGGGCGAGTTGATGAATGGCTCTTCGGTGACCCAACGGATCATGCGTCTGAGCCGCGTAATCGTGGGGCGGATGCGCGGTGGGCTGGCGCAGGTCAATATCGTGGCCAGCATGTTCTTTGCGGGCATGAACGGATCCGCGGTGGCCGACACTGCGACCATCGGCACGATCATGATCCCTGACATGAAGCGCAAGGGTTACACGCCCGCCTATGCCGCCGCGATCACGGCTATCGGATCGACGATCGGCGGAATCATCCCGCCCAGCATCGCGATGATCGTTCTGGCCAGTTCGGTCAACCTGTCGGTGGGCGCGCTGTTCGCGGGCGGCATCCTGCCCGGTATCCTGATCGGTCTGCTGCTGATGCTGACCGCCTGGATCATCGCCAAGGTCAAGGATCATGAGCGCGGCGACGAGCCCTTCACGTTCCGCGCGTTTTTGAGCGCGGCCTGGGACGCGTCGCTGGCGCTCTGCGTGCCGCTCATTCTCGTGGTCGGCATCTTCGGCGGCTGGTTCAGTTCGGTCGAGGCCGGGGCGATCACCGCGCTGGTGGCGCTGATCCTGGGAACGGTGGTTTATCGTGATCTAGACCTAGCCTCGTTCCTTGCCGCCCTGAACCGCACGGTCCGGATGTCGGCATCCGTCTTCGTCATCATCGCGGCCGCGGGGCCGTTCACATGGTTGCTGGCCCGTCTGGGCGCGCTGGAAATGCTTCAGAACTGGCTGCTCGGCTTCGCAGAAACGCCGTTCTTCTTCGCGCTCATGTTGTTGGGCCTGATCCTTCTGGCGGGGATGATCATGGATGCAGCGGCGAATATCATCGTGTTGGGCCCCTTGCTGGTCGCCGCCTGCGAGACCGCGGGCTACGAACCTGTCCAGGCCGCGTTGGTGGTCGTCGTCGGCTTCCTCCTGGGCACGGTCACGCCGCCTGTCGGAGTCTGCTATTTCACCGCCACGGCCATCGCCGGGTGCAGGCTCGAACAATCCGCTGCGGCCCTGCTGCCGTTCCTCGCGGTCGAGATACTGGTGCTGTTGCTGATGCTCTTTCTGGCGCCGCTGACGCTCTTTCTTCCGGCTTTGTTGGGGTTCCTGTGAGATGCCTGTCCTGAAGCGTATATCCGACGGCGCGGATTTCATCATCCTGCGCATCCTGCCGGTGATCTGCGGCGCGATGCTGGTGCTGATGGTGGCGTTCATCGCCTATACCGTCGTCATGCGCACCGTGTTCCTGAACCCGCCGTTTTGGGGCGATACGCTGGCCATGTTCGCGAATGTCTGGATGGTTTTCCTCGGTCTCATCATCGCGGTGCGCGAACGCTCCAACATCGCCATGGAGGCGCTCTATCAGCTGATCCCGGCCCACTACGGGCGCTGGTTCCGCAAGCTCTGGGCCGTGGCCTTTGCCGGGTTCGGATTGCTCTTGTTGACAAAGGGATACGAGGCCGCCTCGCGCATTCTCGGCTCCTATTGGGAGTTGGGCAACCTTCCGAAATCCTATCCGCTGATGATCCTGCCGATCACGGGCGTGGGCATTCTGGTGGCGTCGATCCTGTCGCTGTTCCGTCCCTTGGATGAGGCCCCGCACATGGACGATCAGGAATTTCCATAAGGCTGCGCGCACAGGGCGCGCCAAACCAAAGACAAGGAGGATGAAATGAAACTTGGAAAGATGAAAGCAACGCTTTTGGGCGGCGCGCTGGCTGCCCTGACCGCCGGCGCGGCCATGGCCGAAGCCGAGATCAAGCTGGTCTTCGGCGTGGCCGGCCAGCCGACGTGGGGTTTCGGCAAGCTTCTGACCGAAGTGATCGAACCGAACCTCGAGAAGTATTCGGATGGCCGGATCGATTTAGAGGTTCACCAGCGCGGCGCGCTGTGCAGCGAAGCCGCGTGCATGGAGCAATTGGGTCTAGGCCAGATCGACATGACGACCGTTTCGGCCGGAAACATGGGCGCGTTCGGCAAGACGTTCGACATCTTGAACCTGCCTTACCTGTTCAAGGGGCAGCAGGAAGCCGAGACCATCATGCGCGACTGGCTGAGCGATGAACTGGCCAAGCAAGCGGCCGAAGAGATGGGCATTCACGTGCTGGCAACGGTTTCATCGGGCGGCTTCCGCAACGTGGTCAACACCGAGCGCGAGGTTCGCGTGCCCTCCGATCTCAAGGGACTCAAGATCCGCGTGACCAAGAGCCCGACCGAGTTCAATCTGGTGCAGGGCTGGGGCGCGGTGCCCATTCCCTATGCCTGGGCCTCGCTCTACGAGGGGCTGCAGTCCGGCGTGGTGCAGGGCATGTATTTGCAGGACGTCTTCGTTTCGGCGGCCAAGTTTTATGAGGTGACCAAGTTCGTCACGCGCGTGGAAAGCTCGTACAGCGGTCGCCCGGTCATGATGAGCAAACAGCGCTATGACGAACTGCCCGACTGGGCCAGGGAAGCCATCGACAAGGTGGCCGCCGACATCGCCAGCGAAGCACTGAATTATGACCTGGCGTGGCAAGAGGAAGCCATCGCCGCGATGCAGGACAAGGTGTCCGTCTATGTTCCGACCGAAGCCGAGCTCGCGGAATGGTCCAAGGGAGCCGTCGAAGCCTGGGTTGCGGTGAAAGGCACCTATGATCCGGCGCTCGCACGCCGCATTCTCGAAGAGCAGGGGCAGACAGCGCTGATCGGGCTTCTCGAGGAGGCAGGCGCGCTGTAAGCCGGATCAACACGGGGCCCGCTTCCTCCCGGCGGGCCTCGCATCTTGCGGAGACACCATGCAATTCATCGACGCGCATCATCACCTTTGGGATGTCGAGCTGAACGGCGCGAACTATCCCTGGTATATCCAAGACCATGGCGACCGCGGCTGGGGCGACACGGCGGCAATCATGCGCAACTACACGCCCGCCGATTTGCTGGCCGATGCGCGGGATGCGGACCTGACCATCGTCAAATCGGTACATGTCCAGGCCAATTTTGACTTTTCCAACCCGATCGGCGAGACGCGCTGGCTTGATGCCGTGGCGGGTGAAGTCGGCTCGGAGAACCTGCCGACGGCGATAGTAGGCTATGCAGATCTTTCGGCGCCCGACGTGGCGGATGTGCTGGCCGCGCATGCGGAAAGCGGCCGGTTTCGCGGTGTGCGACAGGTGCTGAATCGCCACGACGACCCGAAACTCAACCGCGCACCGCAGGATTACCTGGTCGACCCGAACTGGGCCGTGGGGTTGAGGCGCCTGTGCGACATGGGGCTGAGCTTTGATGCGCAGATTTACCACCATCAGGCCGAGGCGCTAACGGGTATCGCCAAAAGCCTGCCTGATCTGCCCGTCGTGATCGACCATGCGTTGATGCCTGCTGAACGTGACGAGACAAGCATCGAAAGCTGGCGTAGAGCGGTCACGCGATTGGCCGAACTTCCGAATGTGTCGATGAAGATCAGCGGCTTCGGCATGGTCGACAACAACTGGACGACAGACAGCATCCGCCCATTTGCGCTGCATTGCATCGAGGCTTTCGGCTCGGCGCGGATCATGTTCGGATCGAATTTTCCGGTGGACAAGCTGATGTCGGACTACGGGCGTCTGTGGCGCGCCTATGACGAGGTGATCTCGGGCTTTTCCGAGGATGAGCGCCGGGACATGCTGATCGGGACGGCCGAACGGTTCTACCGGATCTAGCCGGTCGCCGCGTCGGTCTCTTCCTTCAGCAGGTGTATCGCGTGAACCTTGGATTGCTCGACAAGGCGGCGCGCCGTCTGTTCGGCGGCCTCGCCACGGCCCTGTGCGATGTGATCGACCAGTTCGGCCCAGTTCTCGCAGGACTTCTGGCGCCTCTCGGGCGAGGACAAGCCCAAGCGCGAATAGCGCAGGGTCTGGTGGAACAGCAGCGTCACCAGCGAGTTGAGGCGCGTGTTACCTGACGCCTCGCTGATCGACAGGCCGAACTCGACCACGGCATGAACGTAATCCGCCGCCGCCGTGGAACCTGACTTCTTGGCGAGCTTCTTGAGCTCGGAAAGCTGACGCTCCAGCATCTTGATGTCGTCCTTGCTGCGTGTCTCGGCAAGCCGCCGCGCGCCCAGCCCGGACAGGACGGCGCGGATGTCGAACACATCGGCAACCTCTTCAACGGACAGCTGCGTCACGATCGCGCCGCGCCTGGGCGCGATTGTCACGAGACCGGCATTTTCCAGGATGCGCAGCGCCTCGCGCACGGGGCCACGGCTGACCTTGTAGCGTTCGGAAATTCCGATCTCCTGAAGGCGGTCATTGGGGTTGTATTTCTCGTTCACGATCTCGTCGGCGAGCTGCATGGCGATCTGCTCGGAGATCGACAAGGCCTCGCTGCCTCCGGCCAGTGAAGGTCGGAGCGAGGCAAGCATGGCACGGTGAAGTGCTGTGGTCTGTTGATACATTTCCGCGTCCCTGCGCCTGCGAGATGCAGCCGGGCCGACTCTATTAGCTCGGCGTTATGCGCACAAGCGCCTGTCCCTCGGAAATGCCATCGCCCTCTTGCACAAGGATTTCGGCAACCGTGCCGTCGCAAGTGGCTTCGGCGGGAATTTCCATTTTCATGGATTCGAGGATCATCAGAACGTCCTCTTCTTCGACGGTGTCGCCGACCTTCACCTCGATTTTCCAGACGGTTCCGGCGATTTCGGATTCGATCGTTTCTTCGCTCATCAGGTTGACTCCATGATCCAGTGACGCGCGAGCGGTCGGCTGCGCGCGGAGGGTGGAATCATTCTTTTCAAATCATTCTTATTGTCAACAATCTTATTTTGTGTAGTCTCGGAGGATACAGGACATGACGAGACATCACGGAGCGCACCATGAGCTGGCAAAAGGAAGTTGACGAGATCAACAGGCGCCGAGAGATCGCCCGGGCATTGGGCGGCCCAGAGGCGGTCAAGCGCCAACACGATGCCGGCCGGCTGACCGTGCGCGAGCGGATCGACATGCTGGTCGACGAAGGCAGCTTCCGCGAGCTTGGCGCGCTGACCGGCAAGGCGACCTATGACAAGGATCACAACCTTGTCGATGTCACGCCCGCCAATGCGGTGATCGGCACGGGCACGATCGACGGGCGCAAGGTGTCGATCGACGGGGATGACTGGACGATCCGGGGCGGCTCGTCCGAGGCGACCGTGTCCGAGAAGTGGATCTATGCCGAGAACTACGCCGAGGCGATGCGGATGCCGCTGATCCGGCTAGTCGAAAGCGCCGGCGGCAGCGTGAAGATCCTGGACCAGAACGCCGCGACGAAGCTGCCGGCCTATCCGACATGGAACCTGGCCCGGATGATGGGCACGATCCCCATTGTCGGCCTGGCGCTTGGCCCCTGCGCCGGGTTGGGCGCGATTAAGGCGGCCACCGCGCATTACTCGGTCATGGTCAAGGGCACCAGCCAGGTGTTTGCCGGTGGCCCGCCGGTGGTGGAACGCGGCATGGGTATCAAGGTCGACAAGGAGGATCTGGGCGGCTCGAAAATCCATACCCGCGAAAGCGGCGTGATGGGCAATGAGGCCAAGAGCGAGGAAGAGGCCTTTGAGATGGTGCGCAAGTTCCTGTCTTACCTGCCGTCGAGCGTCTATGAGATGCCGCCCGTCATCGAAAGCGACGATCCCAAGGATCGCCGCGAGGATGCGCTGATCGAGATCATCCCGCGCGACAAGCGCAAGGTCTACAAATCCCGCAAAATTCTCGACATGGTGTTCGACAAGGGGTCGGTCTTTGAGCTGACCAAGGGCTATGGTCGTTCGATCGTTACATGTTTCGCGCGCCTTGGTGGGCGCCCAGTCGGCGTGATCACCACCGATCCGATGCAATATGGCGGCGGGATGACCAAAGCCTCGGCAGCCAAGATGGAAGCCTTCATCGACCTGTGTGACACGTTCCATCTGCCCATTGTGCATATGGTTGATCAGCCCGGAACCATCGTCGGGCCAGACGCCGAACGTAGCGGTGCGGTGAAAGGCTCTGTCCGTGTCTGCATGGCGATCGAGCAAAGCCAGGTGCCGTGGTGTGCGATCATCACACGGCGCTGTTATGGGCTTGCCGGCAGCACGTTCGGCCGGGTTCAGGGCATCAACCTGCATTATGCCTGGCCCTCTGGCCGATGGGGCTCGATCCCGGTGGATGGCGGGGCCGAAGCGGCGTTCAAGAAGGAGCTCGATGCGCTCGACCCAGAGGCTAGGGCCGCGCGGCTGGCCGAGATCGAGGGCCATTTCTTCCACATGGAATCGCCCTTCCTGACGGCCGAGAAGTTTCGCATCCCCGACATTATCGACCCGCGTGACACCCGCGCGCTGCTCAATGACTGGCTGGACGACGCGTGGAAACTGATCGCCGATCAGCTTGGCCCCAAGGGCCGCACCTTCCGGATGTGAGGACGCCATGAAGCGATTGTTGATTGCCAACCGAGGAGAAATTGCCTGCCGTATCATCCGGGCGGCCCGATCGCTTGGGATCGAGACGGTCGCCGTCTATTCCGAGGCCGATGCCGGGGCGCTGCATGTCGAGATGGCCGATCAGGCCGTGTGCCTTGGCCCGCCGCCCGCGGCCCAGAGCTATCTCAAACACGAGGCACTGATCGAAGCCGCCCAGGCAACCGGGGGCGAGGCAATCCACCCCGGCTATGGGTTCCTGTCGGAAAGCGCGTCCTTTGCCCGCGCCGTTGCGGATGCCGGCCTGACTTGGATCGGCCCCGCACCCGACACCATCGCGGATATGGGCGACAAGGGCCGTGCCCGCGCGCTTGCGATCAAGGCGGGTGTGCCTGTTCTACCCGGTTCCGAGAGCTTTGCCGAGGGAGCATTGGACGGGCTGGAAGCGGCGGGCGATGCTGTCGGCTTTCCCCTTCTGGTCAAGGCCACGGCGGGCGGCGGCGGCATCGGGATGCAGCGCGTGGACGATCCGGCCAAGCTACGTAAGATCGCCGAACGCACGCAATCTGCCGCGGCGCGCAGCTTTGGTGACGGCTCGGTCTTTCTCGAACGGTTCATCGCCCGCGCGCGGCATATCGAGATACAGGTGTTCGGCTTTGGCGATGGCCGCGCCGTACATCTTCACGAGCGCGATTGCTCGCTCCAGCGGCGTTTTCAGAAAGTGGTCGAGGAAAGCCCCGCGCCCCAGCTTGACCGCGCGATCGTGGTTCGCATGGGTGAGGTTGCCTGCGCACTGGCGAGCGCGGTGAATTACAGTGGCGCGGGCACTGTGGAGTTCGTGCTTGATGCCGACACCGGCGCATTCTTCTTCCTGGAGATGAACACCCGCATTCAGGTCGAGCATCCGGTCAGCGAGCTGGTGACGGGCACCGATCTTGTCGCCGCGCAACTTCGGCTGGCTGCTGGCGATGACATCTACGACGACCTGGGAGGTCGTGCGCCAAACGGGCACGCCGTCGAGTGCCGTCTTTACGCGGAGAACCCTGAAAAGAAATTCCTGCCTTCCCCTGGAACGCTGGAGCGGTTTTCCTTGCCTGACGGGTTGGAGGGAGTCCGTGTGGACACTGGCGTGCGCGAGGGTGATACGATTACCCCTTTCTATGACCCGATGATCGCCAAGATTATCGCCTGGGGCGAGAGTCGCGACGAGGCACTGGAACGGATCAACGCGGCTTTGCGCGCGACCCATGTCGAGGGGTTGGCGACCAATCGCGATTTCCTGATCGCGATCACCTCGAACCCGACCTTCCGAAGCGGCGAGGTCTGGACCGGTTTCATCGACACGCACCTGGACGCCCTTCTTTCTGCGCAATCGGGCTGAGAGCCATACAAACGAGGATGACCATGAGACCCCCAAGATCGCTTCTTCATGCCCTGGAGCCGTTTCTGGAGGCCGGGGCCGACAAGGAAGCGCTGGTGTTTGGTGCGCATCGCATCTCCTTTGGCGACATGGCTGGGCATGCAGCCGCATTAGCAGAGGTGCTGTTTGCCAAGGGCGTGCAGAAGGGCGATCGGGTCGCGGCTTTGTTTCCACCCCGTCCCGAAGCGATCCTGTCGCTGCTTGCCTGTTGGCTCATCGGCGCGACGTGGATGGGAATCAACCCGCGCTATCAGCGCCGCGAGCAGGCGCAAATCCTCGCGGACGCAGGCGTGAAGGTGCTAATGTCGATGACCCGCATCGGCAAGCGCGACCTTGCGGACGATCTGGCCAGTCATGAGACCGATCTAGGTATCAGCGTTCTGCGCTTTGCACCTGCCTTCGCGCCCGAGGCTCTCCCCGAGAAGCTGCAATACGATGAGGTGCTGCGCCGGTGGCGCGAGGCCTCCGGAACGCTCGAACCGGACAGCCCGTCGGTGGTGATCTATACCTCGGGCTCAACCGGCAAGCCGAAGGGGGCGCTAATCACCCATGCCGGTCTCGCTTTCCGTTCGCACACGCTGCACACTGACCGCTTCAACCTGCCCGAGCCGACACAGCTGATTGACCTGCCAGTGAACCATATCGGCGCACTGGCCAGCGGTATCGGCGTTGCCATGGCGTCGGGCGGCAAGATGATCCTGTCCGAGCAATTTGATCCCGGCGCCACGCTCAAGACGGCTTTCGAGGAAAAGCTGGCGATCATAAGCGGGGTGCCTGCGATGTTGGCGCGGCTGGTCGAGCACCCGGATTTTGCAACGTCCGACTTGTCTTCGGTCAAGGCGATCAGCTGGGGCGCGGGGCCGATCAACGAGGCCGTTTTGCGTAAGCTGTTGAATGCGACGGATGCCGTCTTCTCCCAGCAATACGGGATGACCGAAAGCAACGGCCCCATCGTCTTCACGCCGCCGACGCGGGATGTCGAGATCCTGCTCAACACCACCGGCAAACCCGACCCTCGGCTGGAGCTGAGGATCGCGGATGAGAGCGGCCAGCCCCTGCTTGACGGCGAAGAGGGTGAAGTGCAGATCAGGCACCCGCACCCGTTTGCGGGCTATCTCGGCAACGTCGAGGCCAGCGCGGCGGCGTTCACCGCCGATGGTTTCCTGCATACGGGCGATCTGGCCAAGATCCGTGACGATGGTTACCTTGTCTTTTGCGGGCGCAGCAAGGAGATGTACAAATCCGGCGGCTTCAATGTCTATCCGCGCGAGATCGAGATCGCACTGGAGGCTCACCCGGCCATCCGTGCCGCGGCGGTCCTCGGCGTCGATGACGAACAATGGGGGCAGGTAGGGCATGCCTTTGTCGAGCTGGCCTCCCCACTGACCAGTGACGACATCACAGGCTGGTGCAAAGCGCGGCTGGCCGACTTCAAAGTGCCCAAGCGGGTCAGCGTGATCGACGCGATGCCGCGCACGCCTGTCGATAAGGTCGACCGGATGCAACTTGCCGAACTGGCCGCGCGCAGCTGAGCCCTGCCCGGAAACAAAAGAGGACCACAATGGATTTTGCACCTTCTGCCAAGGCGAAAGAGTTTCAGGAACGCCTTGCGGCCTTCATGGAAGAACATGTCTACCCCGCCGAAGCGATTTACCATGAGCAGCACCGCGCCGCGACCACGCGTTGGCACGTGCCGCCGATCATCGAAGACCTGAAGGCCAAGGCCCGTTCCGCAGGGCTGTGGAACCTCTTCCTGCCCGATGTCGAGTTTGGTGCTGGCTTGTCGGTGCTGGAATACGCGCCACTGGCCGAGCTGACAGGCCGCAGCCACATTGCGCCTGAGGCGTTCAATTGCAACGCACCGGACAGCGGCAACATGGAAACCCTCTTTCTTTACGGAACCGAGGCCCAGAAATCCCGCTGGCTGCGCCCGCTTCTTGATGGTGAGATCCGCTCTGGCTTTCTCATGACAGAGCCCGATGTGGCCTCGTCTGACGCAACCAACATCGAATGCAACATCCGTCGCGAGGGGGATGAGTATGTGATTAACGGGCGCAAGTGGTGGTCGTCGGGCGCGGGTGATCCGCGCTGCAAGATTTTCATCGTGATGGGCAAGACCGATCCGGAAGCCTCTGTTCACTCCCAGCAATCCATGGTTCTGGTTCCCGCCGACACGCCGGGTGTGACTGTCGAACGGTATCTGCCGGTCTTCGGGTATGACGATGCCCCACACGGGCATATGGAGGTCTCGCTGACGGATGTGCGTGTGCCGATTTCCAACGTGCTTCTGGGTGAAGGTCGCGGTTTCGAGATTGCGCAGGGGCGGCTCGGCCCCGGGCGAATTCACCACTGCATGCGCTCGATCGGGGCGGCTGAGCGCGCGCTTGAGTTGATGACCGAGCGCCTGCTGACGCGCAATGCCTTCGGCAAGGCCATCGGCATGCATTCGGTTTGGGAGGAACGCGTGGCCAATGCGCGCCTCGAGATTGAGATGACCCGCCTGATCTGCCTGAAGGCGGCCTGGATGATGGGCGCCGTCGGGAACAAGGCAGCAAAGGACGAGATCGCGATGATCAAGATCGCCGCACCCAACATGGCGGCCAAGGTGATCGACGATGCCATTCAGGCCTTTGGCGGAGCGGGGGTGTCGGAAGATACGCCGCTGGCGTGGATGTATGCCGCGCAACGCGCGCTGCGGTTGGCCGATGGGCCAGACGAAGTGCACCGTCGCGCCGTGGCACGATCCGAATTCAAACGCGCCGCCGGGCGCCTTGGCAGAGATATTCGAGCTGTCGCATCCTGAACGCAAGGCGATGAAGCGATAACCGCGTGCAGGCCGGAAAGCGAAAACAAACCGTCTTGACCGGCCGGAACAACAGCAAGAACTAAATGATGGCCGGGAACGAGTTCACCAGGCTCGTGGTTGGCAGGGACGCGACGAACGCCGAACATGTCATCAGCAACGGCGTCATCGCCCCGGGCGCGTTCAATCCC
Source organism: Ruegeria alba (assembly GCF_022321465.1). Lineage (NCBI taxonomy): Bacteria > Pseudomonadati > Pseudomonadota > Alphaproteobacteria > Rhodobacterales > Roseobacteraceae > Ruegeria > Ruegeria alba. The sequence goes on from NZ_JAKOEM010000001.1 coordinate 81,131, forward strand.
GATCACTATCACAAATGAGAAGATCAGACCTTTCACACCATCGAAGAACAGCTTGAGGTCAGGATCGGTGATGCGCATTACACTCTTGGGCCCGGCGATACGGTGCATTGCCCAAGCGGCGTTTCGCACTACCCGAAGAATGTCAGAGAAACGCAGGCAAAGCTGATCCGCTGGTTTTCCCCTGGGGAATTGGGCCGAAACGTCCCGGCAAAACAAGGTCGGCAAACTTGACCTTGCTTTGATCAAAGAGCGTTTCTGCATTGCCTACCTTTAACCAATTCCTGCCGGGCAATCCGATTTGATCTGCCGAACAACCCGCTCCCTGGGCAGGCGGTTTTTGTGCATCGAAGCAGGTTAAATTCTCTGATCTTCTGCAGAACTCGTAACTTTTTGATATCGCCGGATTGTCGAGATCGACCCGCCCCCGAAATCAATCTCGAAACGCTTTACCGAGATCCCTGACTTTCAGTCATGCATTTTGGGTCAACAACCCGAACAGTTCGCTTTGAGATGAAATGTTCAATTTCTTGTAGAGATTGCGCCGGTGCACCTTGACCGTGTTACTTGATATCCCGAGCTTGTAGCCGACGGCACGGCTGGAATGGCCCTGCACGATCAGGGCTGCCACTTCGGCCTCGCGAACGGAGATTTGTTCTTCTCCGCTCCGGGAAACCATTAGAAGCGGTGTTCAAGCGAGATCGGAGTATCGGCATCCCGCTTTGTAGGCGTGATCAGGACCGATAGCAGGCTTGGCACGAGCACGGTTGACAATGCCCTGAACCGAGTGATCTCGCTGGCCCTGAACCGGCGTTTCCCGGAGTGTCGGCCGATTGAAAAGTTCACCGAAGTGTCGTCATCGAGGCGGGCGACGAAACCCATGTCGTCGACCAATCCCATCGGCCCGAAATACTTGGAATAGTATTCGCTTGTTTCAAAGCGGTCCGGCGCGATTTCCCGAAGCGGACACGCCACCCAGTTCTCGGTTTCAAGGGCCAGCTTGTAAAACGGGTCGAGCATATAATCGAACTGGGTGTAGTCGCGGTCGAACAGTACTTCCAGGCGGTTTTCCATAACCCATCTGAAAAGCGGCTCGGGCGTGGCGGCGCGATGGAATCGGAGCACCAGAACACTCTGCGTCGAAAAGACTTCGCGGCAGAACGGCACTACCTCGCGTGCGAACTCGTCCATCGTTCGCACGGCACACAGGCGACCGAAGAATTCGTACTCTTTCGAACTTCCTTGCAGGATCTTTTCGTCCTCCGTTCTGGAATAATTCCTAATCACCATAGATTTCCGCCTGCAATACTCCTCTGGTAGTATTGTTGAAACTTCTCCCCGCTGAAAGCCCGACAGAGGGAGGATGGCGTTCTGCATCACAAGAACACGACCTGTGCGCGGAACACTGCCTTGATCACATCCGAGCTCTACTATTGGCATGATACCCAGAATTGGTGCGGGTTTATGGTCCCCAGTCTGACCGCTCAGCCAGCTGAGCATTTCGAGAACCCTGAAACCAAACGTCGTCTTCAGAACCTGGTTCTGGCGACCGGTCTGTGGGACCACCTTTCACATGTCAGGCCGGAACCCGCTTCGGACGAAGTCATCCGGACGGTCCACCCGCAGAGTCATATCGATCACCTGTCGGCGGTCTGCGAACGGGGTGGCGGCGATGCCGGCGAGTTGACCCCGGCTGGTCCCGCCAGTCTTGAGATTGCGCGCCTGGCAGTGGGCGGAGCCATCGCGGCGATGGGCTTCTGTCTTTTCGCCAATGCGGCTCTGGGCATTCGGCATGTCCAGAAGACCTATGGTCTCACGCGGATCGCCGTTGTGGACTGGGATGTGCATCACGGCAACGGAACCGAGGCCATACTCCTCGACGATCCCGGCGTGCTGACCATATCGCTACATCAGGACAACCTTTTTCCGCTGGATTCGGGCGGTATCGGGCTCAAGGGCGCGGGCAACAGCAATATCAACGTCCTGCTGCCACCCGGTTCGGGTTCGGGCGCCTATCGCGAAGCCTTCGAACAGATCGTCATTCCAGCACTTGACGCATTCGCGCCCGAACTGATCGTATTGCCATGCGGCTATGATGTCTCGGCCGTCCGATCGAGCTGGTCTTTGCCGACACGCAAAGCAAGGGGGGCGATGTTGTCATCCAGTCCGCCCAGCGGCTGATCGACCGGGACAACGCCAGCGCCCTGATTACGGGCTATAACCTGGAAAACGGCACCGCGTTGCATGACGTGACCGCCGATGCCGGAATCATCGCGATGCATGCCAACACCGTGGCCGTGCATAACGAATTGGCGAAATCCGATCCCGACCGGTATTGGGGCACCTTCCAGTACGATCCGCCCGAGACGCTGTATGGCGGCGGCTTCCTCAAGTTCCTCAAGGATATCGAGGACAATGGAGAATTCAGCCGACCCAACGACATGATCGCGATCATCACCGGGCCGGGCATCTATTCGGTCAACATCGCCAATGCCATCCGCGATGAGGCCGGTGAATATGGTTATGATGTCTCGCTCAATGAAACGGTGGCCATTCCGGTATCCGACTGGGGACCGACCCTGGCCAAGCTGCGCGCCGATCCCCCGGTGGTGATCGTCGTCACGCACTTCTATCCGCAGGATCAGGCGCTGTTCATGAACCAGTTCATGACCGACCCGACGAACAGTCTTGTCTATCTGCAATATGGCGCTTCGCTGGCCGCGTTCCGCGACATTGCAGGGGACAACTCGGTCGGTGTGACCTACGCGACAGTGCTTGGCACCTTGCAGGATGAAATGGGCGACGCCTTCGCCAAGGCCTACAAGGAACGGCATGGCGATCTGTCATCGACTGCCAGCGGCTGACAGACCTATTCGGCGCTTTATGCCTATTCCATTGCCGCCGCTCTCGCCGGTGGGCCGGGCGCGCCCTATGACGATGTGCAAAACAAGGCTGTTGCTGACCGCCTGCGGTCGCTGATCTATCGCGGGCCGGTGGGGACGATGCGTTCCATGCCGATACGCAATCGGCCTGGAGCAATCCGACCGAAATCAACGACCCAAGCCTCGGCATGCCGCATATCTTCCGCCAGATCTTCGACAAGGCGGAAGATGGCGTGCTGATCGCCCCGCCGCCCTACAAGAAGGCCGGCTTCAAGATGCCGCCCTGGTTGAAGGGCTGAGGCTTTGACGGCCGAAGATGCACATGGCTTCCTCGAGCTCCGTGGCGTGACCAAGCGCTACGGAGCCCTTGCCGCGGTCGACGGGGTGGAATTCGCCGTCGACCGTGGCGAGGTTATCGGCATCGGCGGCCCCAACGGAGCGGGGAAAACAACTTTTCAGATCTGATCAGCGGGCTGACGCGAACCACCGACGGAACAATTCGCTTGCAGGGTCAGGATATTACCGGTCTTGCCCCGCATCGTCTGTGCCGGCTTGGCATGGCGCGGACATTCCAACTGAATTCCGGGTTCGACAACATGACAGTGTTTGAAAACCTGTTGACCGCGCGCGCCTTAGGGCGCCGCGGCGCCGGGGGATGGCTGCTGACGGCGCGGGCCGACAGCCAGGCAACACAGGCGCTTCTGGAAGAGGTCGGGCTGGCCGACATCGCGTCGGAACCGGTTGCGGGCATTCCCATCCTCGCGCGAAAGAAACTGATGATCGCCATGGCCCTGATCAGCGAGCCGGACATCCTGTTGCTGGACGAACCCGTTGGCGGCCTGACGCCGCCCGAGATTGATGAATTGATCGAACTGATGCTCACGCTCAAATCACGCTTCATGACGCTGGTTTTCATCGAACATGTCATGCGTTTCCTGACCGCGGTCGCGGACCGCGCAGTCATGATGCATCTGGGCCGCATCATCTATGACCGAACGCCCGGTGGGCTGGCCAATGACAAGACCGTTGCCGAGGTTTACCTGGGCAGCGCCGGGCTTGGAGGCGCGGCATGACCCAATTGTTATCGTGTAAAAATCTGGTTTCAGGCTACTTGAACCGGCCCGTGCTAAACGGCGTTTCAATCGAGATTCCACAGCAAGGCGTGCTGGCGTTGACCGGCCCCAACGGGCACGGCAAGACAACACTGTTGCGAACACTTTCCGGCTACCTTCCTCTTCGCCAAGGCAAGATCACATTCGAAGGGCAGGACGTCAGCCGGATGTCGGTGCAAAAGCGCGTCGAGGCCGGTCTGCTTCACGTTCCGCAAGGCGATCAGCTTTTCACCGAGATGACGGTGGAGGACAACCTTTTGATGGGCGCCTATCTGGCGTCGGACAAGGCCGAGATCGCCCAGCGTCTGGCCGATGCCTATCAGCTGTTCCCCAAGTTGAAGGATCGGCGCAATCAACTTGCCAGCGGCCTGTCTGCGGGCGAACGGCGCATGGTGGAGATCGGGCGTGGCCTGATGTCGGATGCGCGGCTGATCATGCTGGACGAGCCGTCGCTGGGCCTTGCACCGCTGGTGATCGAACAGATCTATGTCGCGCTGGACCAGTTGCGCAGCCGTGGCAAGGCGTTTTTGGAGGTCGAGGAAAACCCAAGCCGACTCATGCCTTTTGCGGACCGGCTTTGCCTGATGGATGCTGGCCATATCGTCTGGCAGGGCAGCGCCGCCGAGGCGCGGGACTCGGGCGACATTCTCAAGACATATCTTGGAGGGCATTGACCCATTGATGTGCTCATCCAGATTTTCTTTACCGGCGTGACCCTTGCGCGATGTATGCGCTGGCCTCGGTCGGGCTGTCGCTGATCTTTGGCACGTTGGGCATGTTCAACATGACCTATGGGCTGTTCATGACGCTGGGCGCCTATGTCGCCTATTCGGCGGCGAATGCGTCTCAACTGCCCTTGGTTCTGGGGTTTGTGGCCGCGATTGTCGCAGGCGCGTTGATCGGTGTGCTGACGCATCTTCTGATTATGCGCTTCATGCTGGGCACGCCGGATTTCGGATTGAACGTCATGGTCGCGACCGCAGGGCTTGGGGTCGTGTTGCAGGACATCGAGATCAAGATCTATGGCGGATACCTCTATCCGCAGGTCGTCCGGGTCGAGGGCCTTGCCCAGCTTGGCGGCGTGAGCATCACGCTTCAGGCGCTTACCAATGTTGCGGTGGCCTTGACGTTGATCCTGGGGACGGCGTGGCTGTTGATGAACACCCGCTTTGGTCGGGCGATCCGGGCGACGGCGATGAACCGCGAAGCCGCGATGCTAATGGGGGTCAAGGCCGACACGGAGTTTTTGCAGGTCATGGCACTGGCGGGGATGCTGGCCGGGGTCGCGGGGCTGATGATTTCGACACAGTCGACGCTTTCGCCGCAGATGGGGGATGACCCACTGCTGAAGGCCTTCGTGATCTGCGTGGTCGCCGGGCTGGGCAATGTCTGGGGCGCGGGTGTCTGCGCCTTTGGCCTCGCGCTGCTGGAGGCAGCGATCGGGTGTTACTTCGGCGGCGGTTCGGGTTTCCGACCATGCTGATGCTGGTCATCCTCCTCCTGATCTGGCGGCCACAAGGGCTGTTTGGCCGCGAAAGGGTGGTGCGTCTATGAACCAGTCACATTCCTTGAAACGGCATCTTCTGGTGTCGGTGCTGATCGTCGCGGGCTTTGCCGCGCTGCCCCTGATCATGACGCAGCGATACCTTTTGGGCGAGGTTATCCTGTTCTTTCTCTGGGCGATGGTCGCAATGAACTGGAACCTGCTGATGGGGCATGCCGGCGTCTTTTCACTGGCCCAGATGCTGTTCTTCGCCACCGGTGCCTATGCCGCCGCCATGAGCACTTCCTATCTTGGTGTTTCGATCTGGGCGGCGTTGCCGCTGGCAGCCATCGTTTCGGCGATCCTTGCGTTTTTCATCGGGCTGGCCTGCCTGCGCCTGACGGGGGCCTATTCTGCCCTGCTGACCTATGCCATCGTTGGAATGGTTCATGTCCTGATCATCACCGAGACCGAGTGTTTCACGATGGTCCGCAACTCTTGCCAGCAAACGTTCGGCGGGGCGGCGGGTTTCTCGCAGTTCGAGGATTTCGGGTTCCGAAAAGTGCTTCGGGGCAAATGGATTCTGGGGAATTACTATGTCGCTCTGCTGGCCTTTGCGGTGACGATCCTGGGCATCGTCGTGATCATCCACGGGCGGCTGGGGCTGGCGTTTCGCGCGATCCGCGACAATGTTGGCTATGCCAGCAGTCGCGGCATCGACCGCCGGAAATACCAGATTGCCGCCTTTGCCATTTCGGCCTTTCTGAACGGGTTGGCCGGGGCGACCTATGCCGGGCATTTCCGCGCCGCCGGGCCCAGCCTGTTCGATTTCTCGACGCTGCTGTTCGTGTTGTCGATGGTCGTCGTCGGCGGCATCGGATCGACCTGGAGGCCGATCATCGGTGCGGGCACGATGATGCTGATCATCGAATTTTCCAAGGGTATGGGCGATGCACGTGATCTCATCCTCGGTGTAGCGCTGATTGTATTTGTCGTGGTGATGCCCAAGGGGCTGGCCGGGTCAGTGCGGCAGCTTCGCCAAATGCTGGGCCGAAAGGCTTCGAAAAACGAAGAAGAGTCGAAGCCATGACCAAAGCCGATGTCATCATCGAAAACGGCCGAGTGCTGACCATGAATGCAGCCGCTCCGCGCGCCGAAGCCGTCGCCCTGCGGGGCAGGGCAATCCTGGCGGTGCGCGGGCGGGACAAGATCGCGGCGATGGCAGGCCCCGACACACGCCGCTTTGACGCACAGGGCAACACGGTGATGCCCGGCATGGTCGAGGCGCATTTGCATCTTTTCCTGGGGGCTGCTGGCCTGCGTATGCTGCATCTCGACACTGTGCGCGGGGCGGCGGCGTTGCGGGACAGGTTGCATCCCTATGCGGCGGCCAACCCCGATGCGGCGCTGCTGATCTGCAAGGCGGCGGATTATACCCTGTTTGGCGATGGTGTTGCCACCACACGGCACTTGCTGGATGAGGTGCTGCGCGACCGCCCGTTGATCCTGATCGCGGGGGATCATCATACCGCCTGGGCCAATACGGCGGCGCTGGAGCGTGCGGGTGTGTTGCAAGGGCGCGACCCGCCCACGGGCAATGAAATTGTCATGGCCTCCGACGGCACGGCCACCGGCGAATTGCACGAACAGGCGGCGATTGATCCGGTCTTGTCGCTACGCTCTTCCGGCGGGCGGGAAAACCTCGGGTTGATGGGGCTTGAACCCGGTGACGGGTTGACCGCGGCCCAACGCGATGACGATCTTCGCGTGATGAAGGAAGGGCTGGAATACTGCGCCTCTTACGGCTTCACCAGCCTCCACAATTTGGACAGGAATCTCTATCAGCATGCCTTGTTGCGTGATCTGGAGGAGCGGGGCGAATTGATCTGCCGCACCGAAGTGTTGTTTCACCTGACGCCGGAAAAACCGCTGAGCGCGCTGGACGAGGCCAGTTGGATGCACGAAGCCTATCGCTCTGACCGGTTGCGGTCAGGGCGGATCAAGATGTTCATGGACGGGGTGATTGACAGCGGCACAGGTTTTCTGGTCGGCGATTACGCCGACCGCCCCGGTTGGAGTGGTGAGGCCCTGCATTCGGCCGAGCATTTCGCCGCTGCCGCGATCGAAGCCGACAGGCGGGGGGTGCAAATCAGCGTTCATGCTATCGGTGACGCTTCCGTCCGGCGCGTGCTGGATGGGTACGAGGCCGCGCAGGGCCAATGGCGCACGTGACAGCCAACACAGAGTCGAGCATATTGAGCTCTTGCACCCTGCCGATGCCCATCGCCTGCGCGAACTGGGCGTCGTGGCATCCATGCAGCCGCCGCATCCGCCGGGCGCCATGGATTTCCCGCTGGAGCCGTGGCGTAGCAAAGCTGGCGAGGGGCGCTGGCCGCAGGCCTTTCCGGTGCGCGCCCTTTTGAACGACGGTGTCCCGCTTGCCTTTTCGTCGGATTGGCCCGTGTTGGACATAGACCCGATGCGCGGCATCAAGGCCGCGATGACTCGGCAAAGGTGGACCACGGATTGCCCGGACAACCGACTGTCTCTGACAGAGGCCTTGTATGGCTATTCCGCAGGTGGCGCATACGCGGGGTTCGATGAACACCGCCTGGGCCGGATCGCGCAGGGCATGCAGGCCGATATTGTGGTATTGGACCGGGACCTCGAGGCGCTTGCGCCAGAAGAAATCGACACGGCCCGTGCCGCGCTGTCGTTGTGCGGCGGCGAAACAACTTGGGAGGCTTAGGAGATGGCAAAGCAAAACGAGGCTGCCGTATTGGCTGCCCGGGATGGTCTTTCTCATGTTAAGGGGGGACACCAGCCGGACCTTACCGACGCAACGATCCCGCAATTGCTGCGCGAGGCTGCTCTGCGCGGCGGAGCGAGTGACGCGCTGATCTTTGCGGATAGGCGCCTAAGCTATGACGCGTTTGCGCAGGCGGTGGATGACCTTGCCTGCGGGTTTCTGGCGCTTGGGCTCCAAAAGGGGGACCGGCTGGGCATCTGGTCGCCCAACCGCATCGAATGGGTTCTGACGCAATTCGCCACCGCAAGAATCGGTGTGATCCTCGTCAACATCAACCCGGCCTATCGCCTGAGCGAACTGGAATATGCCCTGAACAAGGTGGGCTGCAAGGCGCTGGTGCTGGCGCCCGCGTTCAAGACCTCGGACTATCTGGAGATGATCCGCACCCTTGCACCGGAGCTGGCAAATTGCGAGAAGGGCGGGCTGCGGGCAGAGAAGCTCCTCGAACTGCGGCATGTGATCGTCATGGGCGATGACACGGCGCAATCCGGTGAATGGGCGTTTGGCGAAATTGCCCGCAAGGGTGGCGCTGAACACCGTGACCGCCTGCCGGAACTCGACAAGGTGCTGCACCCGGACGATCCGATCAACATCCAGTTCACCTCGGGCACGACGGGCCAACCCAAGGGGGCCACGCTGACGCATCGCAACATCGTCAACAACGCGCGGTTCGTGACCGACCGGATCAATCTGACCGAGCGGGACAGGCTCGCGATTCCGGTGCCGCTCTATCACTGTTTCGGCATGGTAATGGGCGTGCTGGGGGCGGTCAGCAAGGGCGCGACGATGGTGTTTCCGGGCGAGGCCTTTGACCCGGAACAGACGCTGGACACGGTCGAGGCGGAACGGTGCACGGCGCTTTATGGTGTGCCGACCATGTTCGTGGCGATGTTGCAGGAATTGTCCGCAACTCCGCGCGATCTGTCGTCGCTGCGCACCGGTATCATGGCGGGGTCTCCCTGTCCGGTCGATGTGATGAAACAGGTCAACGACCGGATGCACATGGGCGAGGTTACGATCTGTTACGGCATGACCGAAACCTCGCCCGTGTCTTTTCAAAGCTTTGTTGACGACAGCACCGACAAGCGGTGTGAAACCGTGGGTCGGATCCACCCCCACTTGGAGGTCAAGATCGTCGATGACACCGGGCAGACCGTGCCCGTGGGCGTTCAGGGAGAGCTGTGCACGCGCGGCTATTCGGTGATGCAGGGCTATTGGGACGACCCTGAACGCACCGCCGAGGCGATCCGCGACGGCTGGATGCATACCGGCGATCTCGCCGTTCTGGACGCGGAAGGGTTCTGCACGATCACCGGGCGCGTCAAGGATATGATCATCCGGGGCGGCGAGAACGTTTATCCGCGCGAGATCGAGGAGTTCCTGTTCGGCCATCCTGACATCAAAGAGGTCCAGGTCTTTGGCATTCCCGACGCACGAATGGGCGAAGAGGTCTGTGCATGGGTCGTCGCCAAACCAGGTCGCGAGATCACCGCCGAAGACGTGCGCGCCCATTGCCAGGGGCAAATCGCTCATTTCAAGGTGCCCCGTCATGTCCGCATCGTGACGGAGCTGCCGATGACCATCACCGGCAAACCACAGAAATTCATCATGCGCGACCGGATGGTCGAAATGCTCGGCCAGGCCGAGGCCTCGGACTAACGCCACGCAACGACAACGTTCGACCCAGAGACAGGAGAGATGAACATGAAGCTGAGCGAATACGCCTCTTATGACGCCACGGGACTGGCCGAACTGGTCGCCCGCAAAGAGGTTTCGGCGGACGAGCTGACCGACGCGGCGCGGTATTGCCGCCGTGAACCCGCAGCTGAATTTCATGGTGGATGCCATCGAGCCGCCCATTGCCGGTGACAGTTCCGGCGCTTTCGCCGGGGTGCCCTTTCTGATCAAGGATATCATGATGACGGCGGCGGGGGTGCCGCAGGGGATGGGCACGCGTTTGCTGGGCAACGACGTGTATGTCGCGCCGCATGATGGTGAATTGATGCGGCGGTTCAAGGCGGCGGGGCTGAACACTCTGGGGCGCACCACCACACCGGAATACGGTTTCAACGCCACGACCGAGTCCCTGGCCACCGGGCCCAGCCGCAACCCGTGGGATCCGTCCCGCACCACCGGTGGCTCCAGCGGTGGTGCCTCAGCCGCCGTGGCCGCCGGGGTTGTGCCCGTAGCGCATGCCAATGACGGCGGCGGGTCCATCCGTATCCCCGCCGCCTGTTGCGGGCTTGTCGGGCTCAAGCCCAGCCGGGGGCGCACGCCGCTCGGCCCGGATGCCCAGCTTGTCATACTGGGGCTCGGGCACGAATTCGCGGTCACCCGCACGACGCGGAATGCCGCCGCCCTTCTGGATCTGGTTGCAGGCCCCAAGGTGGGATCGTTCATCCCTTTCGCAAACCCGCAGACGCCCTATGGCGACAGCATTAAGCGCCCGATGCAGGGCCTCAGGATCGCCATCGCGCCAACCGGTTTTCAGGGCACCGCCCCGACCGATGCAGGTATCTCGGCCGAGGTCGTTCGCGTCGGAAAGCTTCTGGCCGACCTTGGCCACAACGTCGAGGAAATCGACCACATCCCACCGGACCAGGAACAGGTTCACAGGGCGAACCACCGGTTCTGGATGGCCACGCTGGCCGCCGCCTCTCAGACGCTCACGACGGCTTTTGGTATTCCGGCCAGCACGGATGTGTACGAAACCTGCACATTGAAGGGGATCCAGGACGGCCAGGCCATGTCAGCGGTAGACATGATGGAAGCGGTGCAGATCATGGGAATGACCGGTCACCAGATGGGCGCGTTCTTTGCAGGCTACGATGCCGTGATCCTGCCGCCCTTTGCCGCTCCGCCCATTCCGCTGGGCGTGCTGGAACAGAACCATCCCGACTGGAGCGCGCGGCGGTTCTATGATGAGCTCTTCAGCCGCTTCAACGCGACCGCGCCTTTCAACGTGATGGGCCAACCCGCGATCACCGTGCCCACCGGCCTGGTCGAGGGGCTGCCGGCCGGTGTGCAGATCGCGACGTCGCTGGCACGAGAGGATATTCTGCTGAACCTGTCGGCCCAGTTAGAAGACGCGACAGACTGGTTCGCGCGCCGCCCGGCGGTTTCCGTCGCCAATCTCTGAACGCTGGAGAGGCCGGGCGTTGGCACAGGCCATCGGGAGAGATGAGATGCGCTGGCCTTGATACTATCGAAGCTGCTCTTGGCGCGTGACTTGTCGTGGGCATGTATCCTTTCTCTCGTGTTTTGACACCGTTCCGGATCGCGCTACCGAGCCGCGCAGGATCAGTGCAATTCATATTGGAATGATCGCTTCTGCAACATGGGCAGCATTGCAGCGATAGACATGCCTCAAGCAAGAAGCGTTACTGCGTCAGCGAAGAACGAAAGATGAATGACAGACAAGTCCGCACCCTGTTCCATGCCACAGATTTCTTCGCTGCGCTGCGCATCAATGGCCGCTGCTTCGGCTGCGTTGCGGTATGAGGTGTTTCGCTCATTCGGTGGATTTCACGCTGCGAGCGCACACAGCAGAAAATCCGGATTCACCGGTTGGGCTCTAAGCGGCCATTCTTCATTTCGCGCTGCATACGCAGTCTGCCGATGACGCTCCAGTCAAACTCATGTGACCCTGGACAAGCTCATAGCCCCACAAGAGCGCTTTTCCTTGCCACGCTGGCGTTGTACCCCTGTCAGAACCAAAGCGCGGAGACCGACCGATGCCCGACATGATGCTGCTGATGCAGATGCTGGCCCTGCTGATCGTCATCGGTGCGCTGGCCGGGGTGCTGGCGGGGTTGCTGGGCGTGGGGGGCGGTATCGTGCTGGTCCCGGCCTTCTTCTACGCGTTCCAGACGCTGGGCTATGGCGGGCCGCAGTTGATGCAGATGTGTCTGGCCACCTCGCTCGCCACCATCATCGTGACCTCTCTGCGCTCGGTCCTGAGCCATAACAAGAAGGGCGCGGTGGATTGGGATATCCTGCGCGGCTGGGGGCCGGGGATCGCGGTGGGCGCGGTTCTGGGGGTGATGGTGGCGGCCTCGCTGCGCTCGGTCGCGTTGCAGGCGCTGTTTGGCGTGCTGGGGATCGTGATCGGCGCCTATCTGGGGCTGGGCCGTGCCCATTGGCGGCTGGGCGAGGCGATGCCGGGCGGTCCGCGCCGGTTGATCCTGTCGCCCATGGTGGGCTTTCTGTCGGTACTGATGGGGATTGGCGGCGGCAGCTTTGGCGTGCCTCTGATGAGCCTTTACAACACGCCCATTCACCGCGCGGTCGCCACCGCCGCGGGCTTTGGCGTGATTATCGCGGTTCCTTCGGTGCTGGGGTTCCTGTTCTTGCAGATCGACCCGGCGCAGCGGCCGCCGCTGACGGTGGGGGCGGTCAATCTGGTGGCCTTTGGCGTGGTCATCTGCATGACCCTGATCACCACCCCCTGGGGGGTGAAACTGGCCCATGCGATGGACCCCAAGCCGCTGAAACGCATCTTTGCGGTGTTCCTGACGTTGGTTGCGCTCAACATGCTGCGCAAGGCGCTGGGATGGTAGAGGCGTTTCTGCGCCGGGGCTGGCTGCGGTTTCCGTTCGACCCGGTGCTGGCGGACTGGGTCGCTCATGTGCTGCCCGCCGCGCGGCGGGCGGTGACGGACCCGGCCCATGCCCAATGGCTCGATTGCGAGGGGACCTGGTTCATCGGCGTCGATGCATTGGACAATGACGAAACGGGCCGGGTGGGGGACGGTCCGCCGCTGGCGGGCCAGGCGATCGACTTCATCACCCGTCACCTGGGCATGTTACCGCTGCATCGCGGTCAGGTCTCGGTGACCTATCCCGGCTATCCCCGCCCGCGCCGGGGCGAGGGCGAGGCGGCGTTTCGCTATCGCCTGAACCGGGGGGCGGCGCATGTGGACGGGTTGAAACCCGAGGGCCCCGACCGCCGCCGCCATGTCGACGAGCCGCATGGCTGGATCCTTGGCCTGCCGCTGACCGAGGCGCCGCCCGAGGCCGCGCCGCTGATCCTGTGGGAGGGCAGCCACCGCATCCTGGGCCCGGCGCTGGCGCGCGCGATGGAGGGACACCCGCCTGAGGACTGGCACCGGGTCGATGTGACCGAGGCCTATCAGGCGGCGCGGCGCGAAGTGTTCGAAACCTGCCCTCGAATCGCCCTGCATGCACGCCCGGGCGAGGCCTATCTCTTGCACCGTCATTGCCTGCACGGGGTCGCGCCTTGGGCAGACGGAACCGATGCAGGGCCGGATGGTCGCATGATCGTCTATTTCCGACCCGAGCTGCGCAATGGCGTCGAAGATTGGGTTGCGCAGGTCTAGCGCTGCGGCTTAGTCCTGCGCCTGTCTTGCGGCGCGACCACCTCGCCGTTTGCGCAGCTGGGGTGCGCGGCCTGGCAGTTCTTCCATGATCGCGCGACGCTCTTCGGGCTGCATCCGCGACCAGCGCGAGATCTCGTCGATGGTGCGGAAACAACCCGTGCAGATTCGTTCGGTCGGGTGCACCACGCAGATGCGGATGCAGGGGCTGTCGACCTCGTTGCGTTTCCAGACCATGTCGGACATCGGCCAAAGCCCCTTAGAGATTGCGCAGGCGATCCAGCGCCCCTTGCAAGATATAGGCCGCTGCGACGTGGTCGATCACCTCTGAGCGACGCTTTCGTGTCGTATCCGCCTCAAGCAGTGCCTTTTCCGCCGCTACCGTGCTCAGGCGCTCGTCCCAGAAGGTGATCGGAACCTCGGTCAGGCGGCTCAGGTTGCGGGCAAAGGCGCGGGTCGACTGACAGCGCGGCCCCTCGCTGCCATCCATGTTGCGGGGCAGGCCCAGAACGATGCCGGCGATCTCGCGCTGCTCGACAATTGCCAGCAGGGCGCTGGCATCCAGTCCGAACTTCTTGCGGCGGATGGTTTCCAGCGGGGTGGCCACGCCGCGCATCCGGTCGGATACGGCAACGCCAATGGTCTTGTCGCCCAGATCAAGCCCGGCCAGCGCACTGAACGGCGGCAGGGCGGCGGCGAATTCCTCGACCGTGTCGCAGATCATTCGCCCAGCCCCGCCTTTTGCGCGGCGCTTTCGATCAGCACCAGCGCATCCGCGCTTTCGCCATAGACCTGACGCGCCTCCTCCAGGATGGCGCGGGCGCGGTCGGTTTCGCCCAGCACGGCAAGGGCGCCGATCAGGCGACCCCATTCCTGCGGCGTTCCGCCTTCGGTGGCCAGCCGGGTCGACAGGCGGGTCACCATGCCCCGGATCATCTCAGCCCGGGTCTCGGCGTCCATCTCGGAGGCGGCTTCGACATCCTCGCGCCGCGGGCCGGGCAGAGAGGCGGTGTCGGCCGGTGGGGCAGGCGGGGTATAGTCGTTGACCCCGGCCCGCATCGCCAGTTCGCCTATCTGATCGCGGATCGCCTGACCCCAGGCGGTGCCCGCCGGAGCGGTCTGCAACGTGCGCGCCCAGGTGTTGAATGCCAGGTCGGGCCGCCCGATCTGGGCCAGCATGGTGCCCCAGTAATAGCGCGCGGGCCCGTATTCCGGGTCACGCCGCAGCGCCTCGAACAGCACCGCCTCGGCCTCGGGTGACACATAGCCGCCGGCGGCGCGGATCATCAATTCGGCCTGTTCGGTGAAATCCTGCGGACTGGCATCGCCCTGAAGCAGGGCGATCACGCGTCCCTTGGCGGCATAGGCCGCCTGGAAGTTGCCGGTATTGGCCTCATGCTGGGCCAACAGCATATGGCCCTGGATATCGTCGGGGCGCTGGGCCACGGTGTCGCGCAGTTTCTCCAGCAGATCGGCATAGCCCGGTTCCAGCTGAAGCGCGGGTTGCGGTGGCACACGGGCTTCGGCCTCGGCCTGGCCGGGGCGGTCGGTGCGGTTGGCTTGCGCAATGTCGAGGCGCAGTTGCAGCGGCAGGTCGCCATAGCCCGGCGCGCCCAGCCGGGAGTAGAGCGTCATCGTGCCGCCCACGATCACCACCGCACCAACCAGTGCCGCCAGCCCGACCTTGCGGCGGGACTGCCCGGCGCCTTCGGCCTCGGCGCGCATCTGGGTATCGGCGGCCAGGATGCGGCGCGAGATCTCGGTACGGATGCGCTCGGCATCAGCGGCGTCGATCACGCCGCGCGCCAGATCGCGGTCAACGCCCGCAAGCTGATCGCGATAGACACGCAGGTCATAGGCCGCCGCCGGTTCCGCCGCAGCGCGTGCGCGCAGCATCGACAGCGCCAGCAGCGCCGCCACGGTCAGGGCCATCAGGGTGACGAGGATCCAGAATGTCATGAGCGCTCCGCGTTGTTGCCCTTCATCTAGACCTGCCTGTGCGCTGAAAAAAGGGGCAAAAGGACGCGAGGCGGTGCCATGTCGCAATCTCGCAATATTGCGGCGGTCCGGGACGGGGCTATGCTGGGGGGGCACGGCATATCTGCCACCAAGTCACGAACCGGATCGGATTCGCACATGAAGCACTATTCCGCCTTTGCCGTTGCGCGCGAAGCGCTGCGTTATCACACCGGATGGGAGCGCGCCTGGCGCTCGCCCGAACCCAAGAAGCGCTATGACGTCGTCATCGTCGGCGCTGGCGGTCACGGGCTTGCCACCGCCTATTACCTTGGCAAGAATTACGGCATCCAGAATGTGGCCGTGATCGAGAAGGGCTGGCTGGGCGGCGGCAATACCGGGCGCAACACCACCATCATCCGCTCGAACTACCTCCAGGATCCTTCGGCGGCGATCTATGAAAAGGCCCGCTCGCTCTACGAGACGATGAGCCAGGACCTGAACTATAACGTGATGTTCAGCCCGCGCGGTGTGATGATGCTGGCCCAGACCCAGCACGAGATCCGCGGCTACAAGCGCACCGCGCACGCCAACGCGCTGCAAGGGGTCAAGACCGAGTGGATCAGCCCCGAGCGCGTCAAGGAACTCGTGCCGATCATCAACCTGCACGGGCCGCGCTACCCGGTGCTGGGCGCGCTCTGGCAAGAGCGGGGCGGCACCGCGCGTCACGATGCGGTGGCCTGGGGCTATGCGCGGGCCTGTTCGGCCATGGGCATGGACATCATCCAGCAATGCGAGGTCACCGGCGTGCGCCGCGAGGGCGGGCAGGTCGTCGGTGTCGATACCACCAAAGGGTCGATCGACTGCGGCAAGCTGGGCGTCGTGGTGGCGGGTCATTCCGGCCAGCTGGCCGAGATGGCGGGCTTCCGCCTGCCGGTCGAGGCGCTGGCGCTTCAGGCGCTGGTGTCCGAGCCGATCAAACCCTGCATGGACGTGGTGGTGATGGCCAACACGGTGCATGGCTACATGTCGCAATCCGACAAGGGCGAGATGGTGATCGGCGGCGGCACCGACGGGTTCAACAACTTTACCCAGCGCGGCAGCTTCCACCATATCGAGGAGACCGTGCGCGCCCTGGTCGAGACCTTCCCGATGATCAGCCGGCTCAAGATGCTGCGCCAATGGGGCGGCATCGTGGATATGACCGGCGACCGCTCGCCCATCATCTCGAAAACGCCGCTGGGCGGCTGCTTCATCAACTGCGGCTGGGGCACTGGCGGGTTCAAGGCGATCCCCGGATCGGGCTGGGCCATGGCACAGTTGATGGCAACGGGCCATTCGCCGCTGGCCGAGGCCTTCTCGCTCGACCGTTTCAAGGAAGGCCGCTTCATCGACGAGAGCGTGGCCGCAGGGGTGGCGCATTGACCAAGATTTTTCTCCGAAAGATCTTGTGCAGAGTTTTCGTCGAAAACTCTGATCGCCGCGCAGACGCGAGGGGGGCGTGATGGCCTATTCCGAAGCCCTGGCCGAGACGATGCGCGCCGATCTGGGCGTCGAGCCGGGCCTGTCCGAAAAGAAGATGTTCGGCGGGCTGTGTTTCCTGTTGCATGGCAACATGGTCTGCGGCGTCACCCGCGACGGCGCCATGTACCGCCCCGGCAAGGCGCGCGAGGGCGCGGCGCTGGAACTGGGCGCGCAACCGCTTTCGTTCACCGGCCGCCCGATGGGCGGCATGGTGGAGCTGGACGCCGGCGCCTTTGAAGACGACGCGCTGCGCGCAAAACTGACCGAATTCTCGCTGGCCCATGCGGCCGGCCTGCCGCCGAAAGGATGAAGACATGCTGATCCTTACCTGTCCCTATTGCGGGGTCGAGGCCGATGAAACCGAACTCGCCGCGGGCGGCGAAGCGCATCTGAAGCGTTTTGGCCCGGGCTCGAGCGATGACGAGCTTCATGGCTATCTGTTCACTCGTGAAAACCCCAAGGGTGTGCATCTGGAACGCTGGCGCCATGCCTCGGGCTGCGGCAAGTGGTTCCATGCCGCCCGCTGTACCGCCACGCTGGAAGTGTTCGGCACCTACAAGGCGCAGGTCAGCGGCCCGCCGCAGGAAATCCGCGACGCGATCAGCGCCAAACGTCCCGGCTGGAGCTGGAGGGAATTCTCCTGATGTCCGCCTCTGTCATGACTTTCTCTTGCGAAAGGTTCACGTAAGATGAGCACCCGTCTCGCGAAACAGGGCCGCCTGATCGACCGTTCGAAACAGGTGACCTTTACCTTCAACGGCACCACCATGCGCGGGTATGAGGGCGATACGCTCGCCTCGGCGCTGCTGGCCAACGACCAGATGATGATGGGCCGTTCGTTCAAGTATCACCGCCCGCGCGGGGTGGTGGCCAGCGGTGCCGAAGAGCCCAACGCGCTGGTCGGTCTGGGTGAGGGGACGCGGTTCGAGCCGAACCAGCGCGCCACCACGACCGAGCTGTTCGATGGTCTCAAGGCCGCCAGCCAGAACCATTGGCCGAACCTCGATTTCGATATCGGGGCGGTGAACACCTATCTGTCGCGCTTTCTGCCGGCGGGCTTTTACTACAAGATGTTCATCCACCCGGCGCCGTTCTGGAAACATGTCTATGAACCGATCATCCGCCGCTCGGCCGGTCTGGGCAAGGCGCCCAACAAGGAGCTGGTGGATGCCGATACCTATGAGCATTTCCATGTCCATACCGATATCCTGGTGATCGGCGGCGGCGTGGCCGGGTTGCAGGCAGCCAAGGTGGCAGCAAGCTCCGGCGCGCGGGTGCTGCTGATTGAGCAGACCGCCCATTGGGGCGGCCGCGCGCCGGTCGATGGCGGCACCATTGACGGCCTGTCGCCCGACGAATGGGTGAGCCGCACCCTGGCCGAGCTGGAGGCGATGGACAACGTCACCCTGCGCGCCCGCACCATGGGCGCCGGTGTCTATGACCACGGTTATGCGCTGGGATACGAGCGGGTGGCCGACCATACGCCCGGCGTGCCCGGGCCGCGCCACCGGTTGTGGCGGATCCGCGCCAAGCAGATCGTCAGCGCCACCGGAGCCATCGAACGGCCGCTGTCCTTTGCCGGCAACGATGTGCCCGGCGTGATGCTGGCGGGCGCGATGCGCGACTATGTGGTGAACTGGGGCGTGACCCCGGGCCAGCGCGTGGTGGTTGCCACCAACAATGACGATGCTTACCGCACCGCGATCATCCTGAAAAAGGCCGGAGTCGATGTGCTGCGCATTCTCGACGCCCGCAAGGAGGGTGGCGGAGCGCTGGCCGACGAAGCGCGCGCGCTGGGCATCCGGGTCGATCCCGGCAAGGCGATTGCCAAGGTCAAGGGCGGCAAGCGGGTCAGGAAGATCTCGATCTGCAACCAGGACGGCGTTGGCGGCGCCCGCGAAGAGGTCGAGGCCGATGCGGTCGCGATGTCGGGCGGTTGGTCGCCGGTGGTGCATATGTGGTCCCATTGCGGTGGCAAGCTGATCTGGGACCGCGCCAATGCGCATTTCCGCCCCGATCCCGACCGCCCGCCGCTGGGCGCTGATGGCAAGGGCTATGTGGTGGCTGCCGGGTCCGCAAATGGCCCCTTGGCGCTGGATCAGGTGATGGCCGACGCCGATGCCGCGGGCAAGGCCGCGGCCAAGGCGGCGGGCTTTGCCCCCAAGCGCACCAAGGCGCCCGAGGGCGCGGCCGAGGGCGAGAACGCGATGGAAGCGGTCTGGCTGATGCCCGCCAATGCCGAGGTGCAGCTGCGGATGAAATCCTGGCTCGACTTCCAGAACGACGTGAAGGTCTCGGACGTGCAGCTGGCCGCGCGCGAGGGGTATGAAAGCGTCGAGCATACCAAGCGCTATACCACGCTGGGCATGGCGACCGATCAGGGCAAGTTGAGCAATATCAACGGCCTGGCGATCCTTGCTGATGCGTTGAATGCAGATATCCCGCAGGTCGGCACCACCACCTTCCGCCCGCCTTACACGCCGATCTCGATGGGTGCCATCGGCGGCGAGGCGCGCGGCGAGGTGTTCCAGCCGGTGCGCAAGACGCCGATCTATGACTGGAGCAACGCCAATGGCGCCGACTGGGAACCGGTCGGCCAGTGGCGCCGTCCCTTTGCCTATGTCCGTCCGGGCGAAAGCGTGCATGACGCGGTCAATCGCGAGGTCAAGAACACCCGCGAGAACCTCGGCCTGCTCGATGCCTCGACGCTGGGCAAGCTGATCGTCAAGGGGCCGGACGCGGGCAAGTTCCTCGACATGCTCTACACCAACATGATGAGCACGCTGAAACCGGGCAAATGCCGCTATGGCCTGATGTGTTCGGAAAACGGGTTCCTCATCGATGACGGCGTGGTGGCGCGGATCGACGAGGACACGTTCCTCTGTCACACCACCACCGGCGGCGCCGAGCGCATCCATGGTCACATGGAGGAATGGCTGCAAACCGAATGGTGGGACTGGAAAGTCTATGTCGCCAACGTGACCGAGCAATATGCCCAGATCGCCGTGGTCGGCCCCAAGGCCCGCAAGGTGCTGGAAAAGCTGAACGCCAAAGCGGGCGGCGGCATGGACCTGTCGGCCGAGGCGCTGCCCTTCATGGAATGGCGCGACGGGCGGATCGGTGAGTTCGACGCGCGGGCCTATCGCATCTCGTTCTCGGGCGAGTTGAGTTACGAGATCGCGGTTCCGGCAAGCCAGGGTCTGGCCTTCTGGGAGGCGCTGGTGGATGCGGGCAAGGAATTCGGCGTCATGCCCTATGGCACCGAGACGCTGCACATCCTGCGCGCCGAAAAGGGCTTCATCATGATCGGGGACGAGACCGACGGCACCGTGATCCCGCAGGATCTGGGGCTGCACTGGGCTCTGTCCAAGAAAAAGGACGATTACCTGGGCAAGCGCGCGCAGGAACGCAGCCACATGGCCGACCGCGACCGCTGGAAACTGGTGGGTCTGGAAACGGTCGACGGCTCGGTTCTGCCGGATGGCGCCTATGCGGTGGGCGAGGGCGTCAACGCCAATGGTCAGCGCAACATGATCGGGCGGGTCACCTCGACCTATTACTCGGCGAACCTGGGCCGTGGCATCGCCATGGGCCTGATCCAGCACGGGCCGGACCGGATGGGCGAGATCGTCGAATTCCCCGGCACCGACGGCAAGACCTACAAGGCCAAGATCGTGGACCCGGTTTTCTATGACAAGGAAGGGGCGAAACAGAATGTCTAAACCTGTCAGCGCATTGATGGGTGCCGCCTATGACGGCATCGTGCGGGTCGAGGAATGCGGCCTGCAAGGCATGATCACACTGCGGGGCGATCTGGCTTCGAAACCGGTCATCGCAGCGGCCACCGGCGCCACCGGGCAGGACATGCCCGGCCAGCGCCGCGCCAATGTGGCGGGTCAAAGCGGTCTGTGCTGGATGTCGCCCGACGAGCTGCTGGTGCTGGTGCCCCATGCCGAGGTCGGCGACAAGCTGGCCGCCATGACCAAGGCCTTGGGCGACGCCCACAGCTTGGCGGTGGACGTGTCGGATGCCCGCGCCATGTTCCGTGTCTCGGGCGCAAACGCGCGCGAGGTGATGGCCAAGCTTGCCCCGGTCGATTTCGCCCCGGGCGCCTTCGGCCCCGGCGATTTCCGCCGCTCGCGCCTGGCGCAGGTGGCCGGTGCCTTCTGGATGGAGGAGGATGGCAGCTTCTGCATCATCTGCTTCCGGTCGGTCGCCGATTACGTGTTCAAGCTGCTGAAAGTGGCCGCGCAACCGGGAAGCGCTGTCGGCATGTTCTGAGCACTTCGGCGGCTTTCTCGCCAGCGATTGAGATGCCCGGCCCCTGATGGGGGCCGGGCTTTTTTTCGGAGCGATCATTTGCCTGGAAAGGAGAGGATTTGCGTCCGCGATATCTGGAGCGACGGCGTGTTCTGTACGATCCTTTGAGTGGTCGAAGCTCCCAAGGGGCGTCTGATCCACCCCTTCAGCCGCTGAACAGGAAACTGCGAAAGCGGGTTTGTGCCTCGGGTGCGATAAGGTCGGCGCGTGCGCCGGTCTCGTCGGTGGCCTCGGAATAGAATGCCAGATCTCGCACCAGCTCTGCCATTGCCGGTGCGCGCTTCGTTTCCTCCAGAAACGGTGCATGGGTCGACAAGTAAAAGGCCGGACGATGGGCGCGCAGCCAGTCTGTCAGTGTAGGCACGACGCCGAATTCGGCCCCCTCTACATCCATCTTGACCAAGGAGACGCCCGACAGGTCGACCGTCTGTGCAAACTGGCCCCAGCCGATGGTCAAAGCCTCTGTGCCATGCGCCCCCGAAGCCAGCAGTGAGGTCATCGAATCCCCAGCCTCGCCCCCGAACGAGGCCATGCGCGCCAGCCCGAACCCGTCCGACAGCGCCACGCCAAATGCCGAGACATTGCGGATGTCGTTCAGCTCCAGGTTCCACAAGAGATGGCGCAGCGCCACCGGATCGGGTTCGAAACACCAGACATGGCGCGCCCGGCGCGCGGCATAAAGGACGGTCGGCCCGATCCAGGCGCCGATATCGACATAGTCGCGATCAGGCGACAGGTATTGGTCTAAAACGGTAAATGTCTCGGGCTCCCATCCGCCCGCCGTGGCCTTGCGCCAGAATTTGGAATGATAGGGATCAAGCCGGAAGGGCTCGCCATTCAGCGCGCCCACATAATAGCCGCGCGCCCGATAGGCCATCTTGCGCAATCCGGTGAACATGTGCCCAATACCCCGCTTTTGCCGTCTCGGCCCTTGACCTCTGCCCGCCCGGGAAGCATGTAACCTTGGGACCGCAACAGAAATTTCAACAGGGGGCCAAGATGGCTTTTGAACTTCCCGACCTTCCTTATGCACATGATGCGCTGGCTTCCAAGGGCATGAGCGCCGAGACGCTGGAATATCACCACGACTTGCACCACAAGGCCTATGTCGACAACGGCAACAAGCTGATCGCCGGGACCGAGTGGGAATCGAAGTCGATGGAAGAGATCATCACCGGCACCTACAACAAGACCGCCGTGGCGCAGAACGGCATCTTCAACAACATCAGCCAGCTGTGGAACCACAACCAATTCTGGGAAATGATGGGCCCGGGCGAGAGCACGATGCCGGGCGAACTGGAAAAGGCGCTGGTCGAGAGCTTTGGGTCGGTCGACGAGTTCAAGTCGCAGTTTTCCGCCGCAGGTGCTGGTCAGTTCGGTTCGGGCTGGTGCTGGCTGGTCAAGAATGCCGACGGTTCGCTAGCGGTGACCAAGACCGAGAACGGCGTCAACCCGCTCTGCTTTGGTCAGACCGCGCTGCTGGGCTGTGATGTGTGGGAGCATTCCTATTACATTGATTTCCGCAACAAGCGCCCTGCGTACCTGTCGAACTTCCTCGACAATCTGGTGAACTGGGAAAACGTCGCCTCGCGCATGTAAC
Source organism: Ruegeria alba (assembly GCF_022321465.1). Lineage (NCBI taxonomy): Bacteria > Pseudomonadati > Pseudomonadota > Alphaproteobacteria > Rhodobacterales > Roseobacteraceae > Ruegeria > Ruegeria alba. The sequence continues at coordinate 104,149 of NZ_JAKOEM010000001.1, forward strand.
CTTGCGCAAGGTTTGACTGTTCAGGCCCGGTCCCCGTTCGGGGACCGGGTTGTTACATGTAGCGCAGACGTGATGACCTGCATTGCGACATCGGGGCGCTGCCCCGCCTACAAAATTCGTCGAATTTTGTAGGCCCCCCGGAGTATTTTGAGCGAAACGAAGGATCAGGTTCCGCAGAACGTGGCGGGGACGATCTCGCTTGTCGTTGGCGGGCGGGTCAGGTCGAAATGATCGGGCTGATCCTCGTAAGGGCGGGCAAGTACCGTGTTGAGCCGCTGGAAGAGGGTATAGTCGCCTTCGACCGCCGCCGCGATCATCTGTTCGATACGGTGATTGCGCGGGATGAAGGCGGGATTGATGCTGCGCATCACCGCCTCGGGGGCGGCCTCTTGCGTGATGCGCTGTCGCCAATCCGCGGCCCAGCTGTCATAGGCGACGGGATCGGTGAAATGATCGCGTGCTCGATCGCTGCCAAGAGTGCGGAACGTGTTGGTGAAATCGGCCTGTTCGCGTGCCATGCGGGTGAGCAGATCGGTCACAAGCGGTTTGTCCGTTTCCCTTGGGGCGGAAATGCCGATCTTGGCGGCAAAGACGCGTAACCACTCGCGCTCCAGCAGGGCGGGCATGGCATGCACGATCTCAGTGGCTTCTTCGACGGCGGCCTCTTTGTCCTCGGCCTGCTGGATCAGTGCGGTCGCCAGCTGTGCCAGGTTCCAGACCGCGATATCGGGTTGGTTGGAATAGGCATAGCGCCCGTAGCGGTCGATCGAGGAATAGACCGTGTCGGGGTGATAGGTATCCATAAAGGCGCAGGGACCATAGTCGATGGTCTCGCCCGCGATCGAGCTGTTGTCGGTATTCATCACCCCGTGGATGAAGCCCACCCCCATCCAGGCCGCGATCAGCCGCGCCTGGGCATCGCGTACCGCCGCAAGCAGACCCATAGGCCCTTGGGTCTCTGGGTAGTGGCGGGCGATGGCGTAATCCGTCAGCCGTTTCAGATACGCAATCTCGCCGCGTGCGGCAAAGACCTGGAACGTGCCCACCCGCAAATGGCTCTGCGCCACCCGTGTCAGCACCGCGCCGGGCAGGGCGCTCTCGCGCCGCACCGTCTCGCCGGTTTCGACCGCCGCCAGCGCGCGGGTGGTGGGGATGCCAAACGCGGCCATAGCCTCGCTCACCACATATTCGCGCAGCACCGGGCCAAGCCAGGCCCGTCCGTCGCCGCCCCGTGAATAAGGCGTGCGGCCCGCGCCTTTGAGCTGGATGTCGCGGCGGATACCGTCGCTGCCCAGCACCTCGCCCAACAGGATCGCGCGCCCGTCGCCCAGTTGCGGGTTGTAATTGCCGAACTGGTGCCCGGAATACAGCTGGGCCAGCGGCTCGGCGCCTTGCGGAACGGCGTTACCGGCAAAGACCTGCGCCATCTCCTCGACCTCGCCGGGGGCGATGCCCAGAAGGCGGGCCAGATCGGTGTTGAAGGCAACGAGGCGTGGCGCGCGCACCGGCTGGGGGGCCTGCGCGGTATAGAAACCACCCGGCAGGCGGGCATAGCTGTTGTCGAAGGGGATCGCGATTGTCATGGGGCCAAGATATGCTGGACGGAACAAAAGACCAGCCCCAAGCGAGGACCCCATGACCGCAGATATGCGCGCCGAAGACATCATCCGCCGACTGGAGCTGGAACCGCACCCCGAGGGTGGCTGGTACCGGCAGACCTGGATTGCACAGAATCCGGGCCGTGCCAGTGGCACCTGCATCTATTTCCTGCTGAAATCGGGCGAGCGCAGCCATTGGCATCGAGTCGATGCCACCGAGATCTGGCTTTGGCATGCCGGTGCGCCGCTGGTCCTGTCGATGAGTGAGTCCGATACCGGCCCCGCCAGCGATCACATGCTGACGCCCGATCTGAACGCGGGCGCGCCGCAGCTGATCGTGCCGTCGGGCTGGTGGCAGGCGGCGCGAAGCACGGGTGAATATACGTTGGTCAGCTGCACCGTCTCGCCAGGCTTCCGGTTCGAAGGCTTTGAACTGGCGCTGCCGGGGTTTGACATTCCACGCGCCTGAGGGAGGCGGTGCCGCCGGATGGGCGGCACCCTGCGCGATCAGGCCGCCTTTCGCGCGGTGCGGCCACGGCCGCCGCGCCGGTTGCGCCGGGCACCGCCGCCGCCGGGCTTGCCGGGTTTGCCGCCGGGGCCCTTGCGGGCCGCCGGTTTGGCCGGATCCTCGATCGGTTGCCAGGGGCGACCCGAGGCGATCGGGATCGACGCCTTCATCACCTTTTGGATGGCGGCCAGTTCCTCCATCTCGTCAGGCGCGCAAAAGGCCACCGCCGCGCCGTCCTTGCCCGCCCGCGCGGTGCGGCCGATCCGGTGCACATAGGCATCGGGCACATTGGGAAGTTCATAGTTGTAGACATGTTTCACGTCGGGGATGTCCAGACCGCGCGCGGCCACGTCGGTGGCCACCAGCACCCGCACATCCGCCGATTTGAAAGCGGCGATAGCGCGGTCGCGCTGGCCCTGGCTCTTGTTGCCATGCACGGCGGCGGTGGCGAACCCGGCTTTTTCCAACGTCTTCGACAGTTTCTCGCAGCCCCATTTGGTACGGCCGAACACGATGGCGCGCTCGTCGCGATGGGTATCGAGCAATTCGATCAGCAAGTCGGTCTTGGCCGCCTTGGCGATGAAATGCACCACCTGTGTCACCTTGTCGGCGGCCTTGCCCGGGGGCGAGACCTCGATCCGTCGCGGGCTGTTGAGATAGCTCTGCGCGATCTCGTTCATCAGCTTGGGCATGGTGGCCGAGAACAGCATGGTCTGGCGCTCTTTCGGCAGAACCGCCGCGATCTTGCGCAGCGCGTGGATGAAGCCGAGGTCGAGCATCTGGTCGGCCTCGTCCAGCACCAGGAAGGAACAGCTGCCCAGATCGACGGCGCGGCGCTCCATCAGGTCCATCAGGCGGCCCGGGGTGGCGACGAGGATATCCACGCCGCGTTCCAGCCGCTTGATCTGCGGGTTGATGGACACGCCGCCCACCACGATCGCCACCTTGAGTGGCGTATCCTCGGTCAGCGCCTTCAGCGTCTCGGCGATCTGTTGCGCCAGTTCGCGGGTCGGGGCCAGCACCAGCCCGCGCACGGTGCCGCGCGCCGGTTTGCGGCCAACCCGGCCCAGCAGGGTGACCAGCGGCACGCCAAAGGCGGCGGTCTTGCCGGTGCCGGTCTGGGCCAGGCCCATCACGTCATGGCCGTTCAGCGCCTCGGGGATGGCACGGGCCTGAATCGGGGTCGGTTCGGTGATGCCCATTGCGGTCAGCCGGCTCACCAGGGCGTCATCGAGCCCCATCATGTCAAAATCGCTCACAAAAATCCTTTCGCACCGCACCCCAAATGGCACGGCGTCACGAGCGGGTCCGCGGAGCCTCGGATCCGGCAGCCTCATGCCCCGGACCGGTCCAGCGGTTTGCCCCATGCGTGAATGTGGGAACGGTTGCGCCTGTCCTGTTGCGGCCCTTCCTTTGAGGGCCGGGCGGGTTTGCCCCGCACGTCTTATCTTGTCTGCTCACGCGGCAGAGGACGTTGGCGTTAGCGCCCATGTGGCGGTTCACGCGGCAAAAGTCAACCGCCCTGCGCCAATCGCGGCTGGCCCTGTGACGCAACAACATGTAAACGGGATTCCCGAATGCCGAGACAGGATGCCCCCATGTCCCAACCGATCATCGCCCGTTGCGAGGCCAAGGGCCTGCGCATGACCGGCCAACGCCGGGTCATCGCCCGCGTGCTGGAAGACAGCGACGATCACCCCGATGTCGAGGAGCTCTATGCCCGCGCCTCGGCTCTGGATGCGGCGATCTCGATCGCCACGGTCTATCGGACGGTGAAACTGTTCGAGGAGGCGGGCATACTCGACCGGCTGGAATTCGGCGACGGGCGGGCGCGCTACGAGGACGCCGAGCGCGACCATCACGACCACCTGATCGACATGAATTCCGGCGCGGTGATCGAGTTCTGCGATCCCGAGATCGAGGCCCTTCAGGAACGGATCGCCGAAAAGCTGGGCTATCGTCTCAAGGGGCACAAGCTGGAGCTATATGGCGTGCCGATCCGCAAGGGCTAGGCATTTCGACGACGGTGGAGGGGGGCGCTGCCCCCAGCCTACAAAATTCGCCGAATTTTGTAGGCCCCCCGGAGTATTTTGGGCGAAATGAAGGGACGTCAGTCTGCGGGTTTGGCCCGGACCTGACGCATGGCGCCGCCGGTGCCGGTCACCCGCAGGTTTTCGCCATTGTCCAGCAGTTCGACATCGGCCTTGGCGAGCTTGCCTGCCCAGCCATGTTTGCTGCGCTCCAGTGCCGTGGTCTCAGGCGCGTTGCTCAGCCGGTCCCAGACCAGCTCGGTGCAATCTCCATTGACCGCGAAATTGCCGTAGATGCCGTGTTCCCTGAATTCAAAGGTGCCGCTTGCCCAGGGGCAAGCTTCGGCGGTTGTGGCGGTCACGAGGCAGAGCGCGGCATAGGAAAGAAGTCGGGTCATATCAAATCCAATCCATTGGGGGCCATCACGTGCCGTTAGCATAGCGCGGATTGGTTCATCGACATAGGGGAAGGCGCGGCGTGGGTGACCCCGTCATCACCGGGGGCGATGGGGCAGTCCACGTCTTTTGATGACGGGGGCCGCGATTGCGCTTGCCGTGGCCGCGCGCATGCGCTTTGGCTGAAAGTGGACCCGGCCCCTTGCGGCCAGCGAGAGACCTTGACCTATGAACAACGTAAACGGCATCCTGCTGGTTGTCGCCGCGATGGCGGCTTTTTCGATCGAGGACATGTTCATCAAGAAACTGTCCGTCACGGTGCCGATCGGTCAGATCCTGCTGGTGCTGGGCGTGTTCTGCGGCGCCACCTTCCTGATCATGGCAGCGGCAACGCGCAAGCGGGTGTTCAGTCGCGCCGCCTGGTCGCCCCTGCTGCTGATCCGTGCCGCGACCGAGGCGGTAAGCGCGCTCACCTTTGCCACGGCTCTGTCACTGGTCGACCTGTCCACCGTTGCGGCCGTGTTCCAGGCGATGCCGCTGGTGGTGACGATGGGGGCGGCGCTGTTTCTGGGTGAACAGGTGGGCTGGCGCCGCTGGAGCGCCATCACGGTTGGCTTTGTCGGAGTCCTGATGATCATCCGCCCCGGCATGGCCGGGTTCCAGCCTGCGCAGCTTCTTGTCGTGGCCTCGGTCATCAGCGTGGCGGCGCGCGATCTGATCACCCGGCGGATCGACGCGCATGTAGCCTCGGCGGTGGTGTCGTTCCAGGCCTATCTGGCGTTGATCCTTGGCGGGGGCGGGATACTGTTGGTCTCAGGGACTGCGCTGGTTCCGGTCGAGCCGGGTCATTGGGGCCCCTATGCGGGCGCGATCCTGTTCGGGGTTCTGGGCTATTACGGCATCGTCACCGCGATGCGGGTGGGCGAGGCCTCGGTCGTGACGCCGTTCCGCTATACGCGGCTGTTGTTCTCGCTGCTTGCCGGGGTGCTGGTGTTTGGCGAGCGGCCTGATTGGCCCACTCTGGCGGGCGGCGCGCTGATCATCGGCTCGGGGCTTTACACCTTTCTGCGCGAACGGCGCCTGGCGCGGGAACTGGCCTTTGCAGCGGGGTGAGCGGTCGCGGTGGATTGTTGGCGCAAACAGCAATTTGTTAGCCCTAACTGCGCGTTTTCGCGCGTGTTAGCGATAGCAGGTGAGGTTTACTTTCGCCCTGCGGCTGTTATGAGAGCGGCAATCCAATTGCAGAGTCGGGGACCGATTTCATGAGCACCATCATCGACATTCACGCGCGCGAGATTCTGGACAGCCGGGGCAATCCGACCGTCGAGGTCGACGTGGTTCTGGAAGACGGCACCATGGGCCGCGCCGCGGTGCCCTCGGGCGCGTCGACCGGCGCCTATGAGGCGGTGGAACGCCGCGATGGCGACAAGAGCCGTTACCTGGGCAAGGGCGTGCTGGAGGCGGTGGCTGCCGTCAATGGCGAAATCGCCGAGGAACTGGTGGGGTTTGACGCGACCGAGCAGGTTGCCATCGACGCCGCGATGATCGAACTGGACGGGACCGAGAACAAGGGACGGTTGGGCGCCAACGCCATCCTGGGCGTGTCGCTGGCCGTGGCCAAGGCGGCGGCGGATTTCACCACCCAGCCGCTCTATCGCTATGTAGGGGGCACTTCGGCGCGGGTGCTGCCGGTGCCGATGATGAATATCATCAATGGCGGCGAACATGCCGACAACCCGATCGACATCCAGGAATTCATGATCATGCCGGTGGCGGCGGAAAACATCCGCGACGCCGTGCGCATGGGCGCCGAGGTGTTCCACACGCTGAAGAAAGAGCTGTCGGCGGCGGGTCTGGCGACCGGTGTGGGCGACGAGGGCGGGTTTGCGCCGAACCTGTCGAGCACTCGGGACGCGCTGGATTTCATCCTGAAGGCCATCGAGAAAGCAGGCTACAAGCCGGGTGACGATATTCACCTCGCGCTGGACTGCGCGGCCACCGAATACTTCAAGGATGGCAATTATGTCTTTGCTGGCGAAGGGAAAACCCTCTCGAGCGAAGAGAATGTCGACTATCTGGCGGCCCTGGTCGCCGACTATCCGATCATCTCGATCGAGGATGGCATGGCCGAGGATGACTGGGCAGGCTGGAAGGCGCTGACCGACCGTCTGGGCGGCAAGGTACAACTGGTGGGCGACGACCTCTTCGTGACCAACCCGGCGCGTCTGGCCGAGGGGATCGCCAAGGGCTGCGCCAACTCGATGCTGGTGAAGGTGAACCAGATCGGATCATTGACCGAGACGCTGCGGGCCGTCGATATGGCGCACCGCGCACGCTATACCAACGTGATGAGCCACCGGTCGGGCGAGACCGAGGATGCCACTATCGCCGATCTGGCTGTGGCGACCAATTGCGGTCAGATCAAGACCGGCTCGCTGGCGCGTTCGGACCGGTTGGCCAAGTACAACCAGCTGATCCGGATCGAGGAAGCCTTGGGCGAGGTCGCCGAATACGCCGGTCGTTCCATCCTGCGAGGCTGAGACGGCGCGGCCAGAAAATCGCAGATTTTCTGAGGACATTTTTTCGCGAAAAAATGGGTGGGGGCGCTGCCCCCGCCGCCCTTTGGGCGGCTCCCCCGGAGTATTTCGACCAGAAAGAAACCCGTTTTGAGAGTGCTTGCCAATGAGCACCTTGCCGGGCGCGGCCATCTGTCTAGATGCCTTCGGCAATGATCAGATCGGTTTCGGCCGCCTCTTCGCGGACCAGACGCGCGGCCGTATAGGCATCGGACTCATAGAAGGCACGGGCCTGTTCGAGGCTGTCGAATTCGACGATGATGCAGGTTCCGGTGGCCGCGCCCTCGCGGTGGTCGATGTTCGGGTTGCGAACAAGAACCCGGCCGCCGAAGTCCTTGATCGCCGGGGCCGACATGGATTTGAAACGCTCGAATGTTTCGGGATCGTGGACGCGAATATGGGCGACGATATAGGCTTTGGGCATTGAAATCCTCCATGTGCTATGCGCCGATGCTAGCATGAAATGTGGCAGGTGACGGAAGCGGTATGGTAGATGCCCTGATTTTCGACGTGTTCGGAACCTGCGTGGACTGGCGCGGATCGGTGGCGCGCGCGGTTGCGGCGGACCTTCCGGATATCGACGCGGAGGCCTTTGCGACAGCCTGGCGCGCCGAATACGACCCGGCGATGGCGCGGGTGCGCGATGGCGCGCGGGGCTATGTTGCGCTGGACGATCTGCATCTGGAGAATCTGGACCGGGTGGCACATGCCTTTGCGGTCGAGGTTCCGGACCGGTTGCGCCTGAATGCGGCCTGGGAGCGGCTTGACCCCTGGCCCGATGTGGTGGCCGGGCTGGAGCGGCTCAAGAGAGAGGTGATCATCGCGCCGTGCTCGAACGGGTCGATTGCCCTGATGACCCGGCTGGCACGCCACGCCGACCTGCCTTGGGATTGCATTCTGGGGGCGGATATCGCGCGAGGATACAAGCCGCAGCCGGAGGTCTACCTGGCCGCCTGCGCTGCGCTGCGCCTGCCGCCGGAGGCTGTGATGATGGTCGCCGCGCATAACGACGATCTGGCTGCGGCGCGGCGGGTGGGGCTGCGGACCGGTTTCGTGCCACGCCCGCGCGAGCATGGGCCGGGACAGGTGCGGGATCTGCGCCCGGAAAGTGATTGGGATCTGGTGGCGCGGGATTTCCTTGACCTTGCAGAACAGGTTGCGCGAAGCCGGAAACGCTGACCGGCGGTGTATCGGGTCGCGTCTTTGCCACGGCTGGCGCCCGGGTTGTGCGCTTAAAGGCGCTTGCTCATCAGCATTTCGTCCGGGCGGGGGGCGAAACGGGCACGGGCGAAGAGCCGCTGGACAGCTTCGTTTCGGCGGTCGACTTCGAGATGGAGGGCCCTCATTCCGGCGGCGGCCAGCGCCTTGGGCAGCTGGCCGAGCACTTCGCTGGCGATACCGCGGCCGCGCACGGCCGGGCGCAGCCAAATCTCTTCGATGAACCCGTCGAGCCCGCCGAATTCGACCGACCAGCCGAAGGTGACGATGACATAGCCGAGCGGCGCGCGGGCGGGGCCGATCAGGTAGACGCAACCATGCGGAATGCCCTCAAGTAACGGCTGCAGGGCGTCGCGGCGGGCCTCCTCAGACCCATGCAGACCCTGTTCGGCGTGAAAGGCGCCGACCATGGCGGTCAGCCGGTCGAGATCCTCGGCACGGGCGAGGTGCAGGGCGGCGCTCATAGGCGCGCCAGACGGTCGGTCAGCAGCGTGAAGAAGCCGTCGGCGTCTATGTCGCCGATGAAAAGCGCGTTGGGGGCGCGGTCGGTGACCCGCCACCAGTCGGCGACGGTCATGCCGAGGGTCAGGTCCGAGGTGGTCTCGACCGTGACATTGACGTGGCGACCGCTGAAAAGATCGGGGTTGAGAAGATAGGCGGTGACGCAAGGGTCGTGCAGCGGCGCGCCCTCGGACCCGTATTTCTCCTTGTCGAAGCGCTCGAAGAAATCGGTCATCTGGGCCACGGCGATGCCGGCGGGAGTGTCGAGCGCGCGGAAGGCGTCGTTGCGCGCCTTGGTGACCAGCGCCTTGTGGGTGACATCAAGCGGCATGGCCACGATGGGTGCGCCGGATTTGAACACGATATCAGCAGCTTCGGGGTCGACATAGATGTTGAATTCGGCCGCGGGGGTGATGTTGCCCACCTCGAAATAGGCGCCGCCCATCAGCACGATTTCCTGCACGCGGGTGACGATGTCGGGGGCACGGGTCAAGGCAGTGGCGATATTGGTGAGCGGACCCAGCGGGCAGAGCGTCACCGTGCCCGGCGCATGGGCGCGCAGGGTGTCGATGATGAAATCGACGGCATGGGCGTCTTGCAGCGGCATGGTTGGCTCAGGCAGGTCGGGGCCATCAAGCCCGGTCTTGCCATGTACGTGCTCGGCGGTGACCAGCTTGCGCGCGATGGGCGCGTCGCACCCGGCATGGACGGGCACATCGGGTCGCCCCGCCAGTTCGCAGACGATGCGGGCGTTTTTCGCGGTCAGGGGCAGCGGCACGTTGCCCGCCACGGCGGTGATGCCCAGCACCTCGATCTCGTCGGGGCTGGCCAATGCCAGCAGGATGGCAACCGCGTCGTCCTGGCCGGGGTCGGTGTCAATGATGATCTTGCGGGGGGGCATGGGCGTCTCCGGTCGTGTCGGGGTCAGTGGTGACAGGTGCGCAAGCGTCTGTCCAGAGGCAGGCAGGGGGCGCTGCCCCCGCGCCTGACGGCGCTCCCCCGGAGTACTTGCGGCGGAATGAAGGGTCAGGGGCGGGCTTTTTCCTCGGTCTTGACCCGGTTCCAGAGCGCGTCCATCTCGTCCAGCGTGCTGTCCTCGGGGGTCTTGCCCTGTGTCGCCAGCCGTGCCTCGATCTGGGCGAAACGGCGGGTGAACTTGGCATTGGTGCGGCGCAAGGCGGCCTCTGGCTCGACGCCGAGGTGACGGCCGAGGTTGACGAGGACAAACAGGAGGTCGCCGAACTCGTCCTCGATGGCATCCGCATCGAGACTGTCGCGCGCCTCGACCAGTTCGCGGGTCTCTTCGGCGATCTTGTCGAGCACCGGACCCACATCGCCCCAGTCGAATCCCACACGGGCGGCGCGTTTTTGCAGCTTGAAGGCGCGCAGCAGGGCGGGCAGGCCGAGTGCCACGCCGTCGAGCGCGCCTTGCTGCGCCTTCTCTGCCCGCTCAGTGGCCTTGATCGTCTCCCAGTCGCGGGTCTGTTGTTCGGCGGACTTGTCGCGGGTCTCGTCTCCGAACACATGCGGGTGGCGGGTGACCATCTTGTCGGACATGGTGCGCACCACGTCCTGAAAGGTGAAATGCCCGGCCTCGGCCGCCATCTGGGCGTGAAACACCGACTGGAACAGAAGGTCGCCCAACTCGCCCTTCAACTCGTCCCAGGCGCCGCGCTCGATGGCGTCGGCGACTTCATAGGCCTCTTCGATCGTATAGGGGGCGACAGTGGCGAAATCCTGTTCGATATCCCAAGGACAGCCGGTTTCGGGATCGCGCAGGCGGCGCATGATCTCCAGCAGGCGCTCGATTCCGGCCGATTGGTCGTGGATCAGCGTGTCATCGGGCATTGCGGCGCTCCTCGTTCCAGTGTCAGATGCATCCATCCCGCAGCAAGGCCCCGGAGTCCACCCCCATGCCCGTCATCAACCGTATCGCCGAATTTGCCGCCGACATGACTGCCTGGCGCCAGCATCTGCACACCATCCCCGAACTGGAATTCGACTGCCATCAGACGGCGGCCTTCGTGGCCGAGCGGTTGCGCGAATTCGGTGTCGACGAGATGCACGAGGGTATCGCCAGTACCGGCATCGTGGCGATCATCAACGGGCAGGGCGATGGGCCGACCATCGGGTTGCGGGCAGACATGGACGCGCTGCCGATCTCTGAGGAGACCGGGGCCGACTATGCCTCGACCCATCCGGGCAAGATGCATGCTTGTGGCCATGACGGGCACACGACCATGCTGCTGGGCGCGGCGCGCTATCTGTCCGAGACGCGGAACTTCAGCGGTCGGGTGGCGCTGATCTTCCAGCCCGCCGAGGAAGAGGGCGGTGGCGCCGATATCATGGTGCGCGAGGGTATCCTCGACCGGTTCGACATTGCCCAGGTCTATGCGCTGCACAATGCGCCGGGTCATGCCGAAGGGTCGTTCTATACCACGCCGGGGCCACTGATGGCGGCGGTGGATACGTTCGAAATCCATATCCAGGGGCGGGGTGGCCATGGCGCCATGCCGCATGAGACCATCGACCCGGTGATGGCGGCCTGTGGTATCGCACAGGCGATCCAGACCATCGTCAGCCGCAATCACTATGCGCTGGACGACCTGGTGGTTTCGGTCACCCAGATCCATGCGGGCACCGTCAACAACGTGATCCCCGATACCGCCTATCTGAACGGCACTGTGCGCACCTTTGACCCGGCGGTGCAGAAAATGGTGATGCGCCGGATGAAGGAGATCGTGGCGGGGCAGGCGGCCTCTTACGGGGTGACCGCAGAGCTGGACTATGTGGTGGGCTATCCCGCCACCGTCAACGACGCCGCCAAGACCGAGTTTGCCGCCGAGGTGGCGCGCGAGGTGTCGGGCGCGGCCAATGTGGTGGGTGATGGCGGGCGCGAGATGGGGGCCGAGGATTTCAGCTATATGCTGGAAAAGCGGCCGGGCGCCTATCTGTTCATCGGTCAGGGCGACAGCGCCGGGCTGCACCACCCGAAATACAATTTCAACGACGAGATCGCGCCGGTGGGGGCGTCCTTCTTTGCACGGATCGTAGAGAAGGCACAGCCGGTGGCTTGACGTTCACGCGCGTCGCCAACCCGCCGGGAACCCAAGGAGGAGCAAGCAGAAGTGGCTCTAGAAGATGCGAAATCAGCGGTGGACGAGGCGTTCACCGTACCGGAACTCAAAGGGTTGTCCTTTGAAAATACGTTCGGGGGGGCGGTCTCCTTCCTGCGACGGCTGTATACCAAGGACCTGCGCGGCGTCGATGTCGCGGTGACCGGCGTGCCGTTCGACCAGGCGGTGACCAACCGGCCCGGAACACGCCTTGGCCCGCGGGCCATCCGCGAGGCCAGCACGCTGCAATCCATGGACGAACCCTATGGCTGGCCGTTCAAGGCGCTGAGCGATCTGGCCATCGTGGATTATGGCGACCTGGCCTTTGATTATGCCGATGTGCCAAGCTTTCCGGGCCTCTTGACCGAGCATATCCGCACCATTCTGGCGGCGGATGTGCCCTCGGTCGTGCTGGGGGGCGATCACTATATCAGCTTCCCGATCCTCAAGGCCTATGCCGAGAAATACGGGCCGATGTCGTTGGTGCAGTTCGATGCCCACACAGACACCTGGCCCGATGACAACATGGACCGCGTCGACCACGGCACCATGTTCTACAAGGCGGTCAAGATGGGGTTGGTGGACCCCGCGCGCTCGGTCCAGATCGGGATTCGCACCACCAACGAAGACACGTTGGGCGTCAACATCATCGACCCGCGCGAGGTCGAGGAGAGCGGCCCGGCGGCGGTGGCGAAAAAGGTCAGACAGATCGTGGGCGACAATCCGGTCTATCTGACATTCGACATCGATGCGCTGGACCCGGCTTTTGCGCCCGGCACCGGCACCCCGGTCTGGGGCGGGCTGACCTCGCTTCAGGCGTCGATCATGTTGCGCGACCTGGGTGGGATCAACATCAAGGGCGGGGATGTGGTCGAGGTCTCTCCGCCCTTTGACACCACCGGGGCCACCGCGATTGCAGGGGCGCATGTGGCGACCCAGATCATCTGCCTGCTTGGGTGGAACAAGCTCTGTGGGGCGGCCGCGGGCTGAAACACGGTCGGTCCGCCCCTGCGACCTGTTTGCGGGGGCGGGTCAGGCGCTCTCAGTCAGGTCCTGAGCCAGCATCAGCGCGTTGCCGTCCGGGTCATAGAAGGTGGCGGTGCTCACCATGCCCTCGATCGTCTCGGTCGGGCCGTCAAAACGGATGCCCGCCGCCTCCATTGCGGTTCGGGCCGTGTCGATATCGGCCACGCCGAAGACTGGCACCGTGTTGCCCGGCGCCGGTTCCGCCTGTTCGCCCAGGCCCAGGGTCACGCCCGGTGTCAGGGTGCGCATCTCGCTCCACCCCGCCTCGTCGATGTGGTGGATCAGCTCGAACCCCAATATCTCGCGATACCATTCGGCGCTGGCGTGGCGGTCCCGGACCGACAGCGCCAGCGTGATCGTGCTGTCCAAAGTGACGAGGGGCATGGGGTTTATCCTTTGAATGAAATATAGTAACTATACTTTATGGACATAAACCTGCTTGTCAAGCTGACCGCACGGGCCTGGTCGCTGCCGATCCTCGCGAACCTGCATCAGGGCGTAGCGGGACGGCAGGCGCCGCTGCTGGCGGCGACCGGCGCGGGGCGCACCGCCTTTGCGGCAAGCCTTGCGCATCTGTTGCAGCTTGGGTTGCTGGAGCGGAACCCCGGTCATGGCCATCCGCTGCGGCCCGAGTTTCGGCTGACCGCATCCGGGCAGGAGGCCGCCGCGCTGGCGGCCCGGCTGCTTGGCACCGTGCCCGGCGCGGCCGAGGGCGCCTTGTTGCGGCGCAGCTGGACGGTGCCGATTCTGGCGCTGACCGGCCAGCCCAGGCGGTTTTCGGCGATCCGCTCCGACCTGTCCCCGATCACGGACCGGGCGCTGTCGGTGTCGCTGAAACAGCTGGAGGATCACGAATGGCTGCGGCGTGATCTGGACCTGTCGCAGCGGGTGCCGTTCCCGGTCTATCGCGCGGCAAATCTCGGGGCCGAGCTCAACCGTGCCATCGGCCTTGAGGGCGCATAGCGGGCCGGGCACCGCCCTGTTTCAGCAATTGTCAGTTGTGCGGAAATCTGGGAAAGCTTGCACCTGGAGAGCAGGAGGGCGCGCATGAGCGAGTACAACCAGCCCATCGGCGGCAACGATCTGGCCCGGTTCTCGGGGCCCAACACCTTCATGCGGCTGCCGCAGGCGCAGGCGCTGGATGGGCTGGACGTGGCCATTCTGGGCATTCCGATGGATATCGGCACCTCGTGGCGTTCGGGCACGCGGTTCGGGCCGAAACAGATCCGCGCCGAAAGCGCGATGATCCGGCCCTATAACATGGCGACCGGGACGGCGCCCTTTGACAGCTTACAGATTGCCGATATCGGCGATCTGGCGATCAACACGTTTTCACTGGCCGACAGTTTGCGCATCATCAAGGAAAGTTACGACGCGATCCTGACCCATGACGTGATCCCGGTGGCGATGGGCGGAGATCACTCGATCACCCTGCCGATCCTGCGGGCGATTGCGGCCAGACATGGCCCGGTGGCGCTGGTGCATGTGGATGCCCATGCGGATGTGAACGACGAGATGTTCGGCGAGCGGGAAACCCACGGCACCGTGTTCCGCCGCGCTTATGAAGAGGGACTGATCCAACCCGACAAGACCTATCAGATCGGCATTCGCGGCTCGGGCTATGCTGCCACCGACTTTACCGAGGCGCAGGGCTGGGGGTTTCAGCACTTCCCGGCGTGGGAGTTGTGGCACCGCAGCCTGAAGCCGCTGGGTGACGAGATCCGCCGCGATATCGGCGACCGGCCGGTCTATGTCACCTATGATATCGACAGTCTGGACCCCGCTTATGCGCCCGGTACCGGAACGCCCGAGATTGGCGGGCTGACCACGCCGCAGGCGCTGGAACTGATCCAGGCACTCAGGGGGCTGAAGATCGTCGGCTGCGATCTGGTCGAGGTCTCTCCGCCCTATGATCCGTCGGGTAATACCGCGTTGACGGCGGCCAACCTGCTTTATGAACTGCTCTGCGTGCTGCCCGGCGTGCGGGCGCGCTGAGCGGTGCGGATGCTGATCTGGTTCCTGATCGCGCTGGTGGTGCTGGGTCTGGCCTGGATCCGGCTGGCCCCTTCGGACCCGGCGCGCTGGCACCGTGCACCGCAGGTCACCGCGGACCGCGACATGCGGGGCGGCGTCCTGCGCCGGGTCGAAACGGGGGCGGACGGTCTGGCCCGGTTCGACGCCATCGCGCGCACGGCCCCGCGCACGCGGGTGCTGGCCGGTTCGGTGACCGAGGGCATGGTGACCTATGTCACCCGCACCCGTGTCTTTGGCTTTCCCGATTACACCACCGCCAGGCAACAGGGGGACCTGTTGCTGATCCATGCGCGCAACCGGTTCGGACGCTCAGATCTTGGGGTAAACCGCGCGCGTGTCGAGCAATGGCTGGCGGCTTTGCGGTAAAAGGCGCGAAGACAGGCAGCCGGGTTGCACCTCGCGCCACATCGGCACGTTCAGCGACATCTGGCATTGCGCCATGAACATGCGCCCGTCGACCATTAGGCAGATGGTCTCACCCAGCTCGATCCGCGCGCCGGAGCTGTCGGTGCAATAACAGTCGATGGTCTTGCCGCCGGGGCCGACGACATCGGCCAGCGCGGGGGGCGCGATGAGCAGGATCAGGGTGAGAATCCGTGTCATGCCCCTAAGCTAGCACAGCCCAGCCCCTTGACCAAAGCCCCCGGATATCGGACACCGCCGCAATGATCCCAGAAGAACGCCTCGACCAGATAACCCAGCGCTTCCAGTATCTGGAGGCGGCCATGGCCGATGGCGCCTCGGGCGGCGATATCGCGCGTCTGGCCAAGGAATATTCCGACCTGCGCCCGGTGGTCGAGCAGATTGCCGCCTGGCGACAGCTCTGCGCCGATATGGCCGACGCCCAAGAGATGCTGTCGGACCCCGACATGAAAGCGCTCGCCGAAGAAGAGTTGCCGGTTCTGAAAGCGCGCCTGCCCGAGGCCGAACGCGCGCTGCAACTGGCGCTGTTGCCCAAGGACGAGGCCGACGCGCGGCCCGCGATGCTGGAAATCCGGCCCGGAACAGGCGGTGACGAGGCGGCTTTGTTCGCGGGCGACCTGCTGCGCATGTATCAACGCTATGCCGAGGCGCGCGGCTGGAAGCTGGAACTGATCGAACTGCAAGAGACCGAGCTGGGCGGCATCAAGGAAGTGGTGGCGCGGGTCAGCGGCGAGAATGTCTTTGCCCGGCTGAAATACGAGAGTGGCGTGCACCGGGTGCAACGCGTGCCCGAGACCGAAAGCGGTGGGCGCATCCATACCTCGGCCGCGACGGTGGCGGTGCTGCCCGAGGCGCAGGATGTGGATATCCAGATCGACCCGGGCGACATCCGCATCGACACGATGCGCTCCTCGGGCGCGGGCGGGCAGCACGTGAATACAACCGATTCCGCCGTCCGCATCACCCATCTGCCCAGCGGCATCGTGGTCACCAGTTCCGAGAAATCGCAGCACCGCAACCGCGAGATCGCCATGCAGGTGCTCAAGACCCGGCTTTACGATCTGGAACGCCAGCGGCTGGACAGCGAACGCTCGGCCAGCCGCTCGGCGCAGGTGGGGACGGGGGACCGGTCGGAACGCATCCGCACCTATAATTTCCCCCAGGGCCGCATGACCGACCATCGCATCAACCTGACGCTCTACAAGCTTGACGCGGTGATGCAGGGTGATCTGGACGAGGTGATCGACGCGCTGATCGCCGACGGGCAGGCGCGCATGTTGGCCGAGATGGGGCAATGAGCGGCCAGACCGCCGCCAAGGCGATGGTTGCCGCCACCGCCCGGCTGCGCGCCGCCGGTGTGCCCGATCCGGCCCGCGATGCGCGGCTGCTGCTGGCCCATGCCGCCCGGATCGAGGCCAGCCGCGTGACCCTGATCGCGCCCGAGGACCTCGCCCCCGAAATCGCCGAGCGCTATGACCAGCTGATCTCGCTGCGCGCGGTACGGGTGCCGGTCTCGCACCTGGTGGGCGAGCGCGATTTCTACGGCCGCCGGTTCAAGGTCTCGGGCGAGGTCCTGGACCCGCGCCCCGAGACCGAGACCCTGATCGAGGCGGCGCTGAGTGCCCCGTTCGACCGGGTTCTGGACTTGGGTGTGGGGTCGGGCGCGATCCTGGTCACCCTTCTGGGAGAACGTCCCAGCGCCACCGGACTGGGCGTCGATCTGAGCGAGGCCGCCTGTCTGCAGGCCAGCGCCAATGCGGTGCTGCACCGGGTTGGCGCGCGCGCCGATATCCGCCGGTCGGACTGGTTCGAGGCGGTCGAGGGCCGGTTCGATCTGATCGTGTCCAACCCGCCCTATATCGCGCTGAGCGAGATGGATGCGCTGGCCCCCGAGGTGCGCGAGCACGAGCCGGAACTGGCGTTGACCGATGGTGGAGACGGGTTGGGCGCCTATCGCCATATCGCCGCGGGTGCGCCCGATTACCTGTTGCCCGGCGGCCGGCTGCTGGTCGAGATCGGCCCGACCCAGGCGCGGGCGGTCTCGGACCTCTTTCAGGCTGCGGGTCTTTCGGGGCTGAGGGTGATTCCGGATCTGGATGGGCGTGACCGGGTGGTGGCCGCGCATCTGCCACGATGATCCGCAGGGATGCGGCGTAAATGTGCCAGTTTGCCTCAAATTCCCGATATTTTTACTCATAACCCCTTGTCTGCCGGGCCGGGACGTGCTTACTCAAGGGCGTCGCGGCACTTGATGCCCCTCTTGGCGCATCCCCGACAGCAAGCCCAAAAAGTCGATGTCCGGCAACACCAACCGCAAGCGGCGTCGAACGGGTTCATCGGCAAAGACCAACAAGGCTGACGTTAAACATATGAGATCGTCCAAATCCCGTTCGCGGTCGAAGAACAACCGCAACCGGCCCTCTGGCGGCAATGTCGTCAATCGCGTATTCGACAGCTCGGGCCCCGAGGGCAAGGTGCGTGGCACCCCGCAGCAGATCATCGAGAAATACAATCAGTTGGCGCGCGATGCGCAGCTGGCCAATGACCGGGTGGCTGCCGAGAACTTTCAGCAGCATGCCGAGCATTACCTGCGTCTGCTGAGCGAGGCACAGCGCGAGATCGACGCCCGCCGCGAAGAGCAGGAACGCCAGAACCGCGAACGGCAGGCGGAACGCGACCGTGAGCGCGCCGAACGTCAGGAGCGCGACAACGCGCCCGCCGTGGCGGTGGCCGATCCGTCCAGTGCTCCGCAGCCCGATGTATTCGACCTTGGTTCAGACGAAAGCTCTGATGATGTCAGCGGCCTGGTCGAAACCCCGGAAAGCAAGGGCGAAGGTCGCAAGCGCCGCGCCCCGCGGTCGGAAGAGGCCGCGGCCGCGTCCGATGAGGGCGCGGATCAACCCAAGAAGAAAGCACCGCGCCGCCCGCGTAGCCGCAAACCCGCCGCAGGCGAGGGCGATGCGCCCGATCCACAACCGGGTGGCCCCGCCGAGGCCGCCGAATAGGAACTGGGGCCTGTTCGCCGAAACTTTGAAACGTCGTCTCTCGACCGGAGGCGGCGTTTTTTGTCGCGATGCGCATAAAGGCCACGACAGTCGTTTTCCTGCAAGGAAAACGCTCAGAAAATGTCCCATTTTCTGACACAGAATTTCTGAGAAATTCTGTGTCGCGTGTTTCAGCGTTCCAATTCCCGCGCCAGCGCGCAGAAGGCTTCGAGCGGGACCTGTTCGGCGCGCTCGGTGGGTTTGATCCCGGCGCTGATCAGACGATCCTCTATGTCGGGGGCCTGTCCCTTGAGCGCCGCGCGTAGCATCTTGCGGCGCTGGTTGAAGGCGGCGGCGACCACGCGGCTGAGGATCGCGGCATCGGCGGGGAAGCGCGGTTCCGGCAGGGCGGTCAGATGGACCACGGCGCTGGAGACCTTGGGGGGCGGGGTGAAGGCCTCGGGCGGCAATGACATCACGATGCGCGCCTCGGCGCGCCATTGCGCCAGCAAGGCCAGCCTGCCATAGGCCTTGGTCCCCGGTTTCGCGACGATCCGCTCGGCCACCTCACGCTGGAACATCAGTGTCAGGCTTTGCCAGAAGGGCGGCCAGTCGCGCGGGGTCAGCCAGCGCACCAGTAACTCGGTGCCCACATTGTAGGGAAGGTTGGCGGCGATGCGGATCGGTGGGCGCAAATGCGCCAGCGGGTCGATCTCGAGCGCATCGCCATTGATCACCTCGAGCCGGCCCGGATAGGCGGCAGCGATTTCGGCCAGCGCGGGCAGGCAGCGCGGGTCCTTTTCGATGGCCAGTACCCGACGTGCGCCCTCGGCCAGCAGGCCTCGGGTCAGCCCGCCCGGACCGGGTCCGATCTCCAGCACGTCGCATTCGGACAGAGTCCCCGCCTGCCGCGCGATCTTGGCGGTCAGGTTGAGGTCGAGCAGGAAGTTCTGGCCCAGCGACTTGCGGGCCGAGAGCTGGTGGCTGGCGATGACCTCGCGCAGCGGGGGCAGGGTGTCGATGGCGCTCATGATGTGTCGGGTTTAGTCGCAGCCAGGGGGGGAGTGCCAGATGTTTTCCGCCTCCGGCGGGAGTATTTGGCGCGGAATGAAGAAGCTAGCCGCTTGTGGCCATGCGCTGGGCCAGTTTCAGTGCCGCGATCAGGCTGGTCGGGTTGGCGATGCCTTTACCGGCGATATCGAAGGCGGTGCCGTGATCGGGCGAGGTGCGGATGAAGGGCAGGCCCAGCGTCACGTTTACACCCCGGTCGAAATCGAGCGTTTTGATCGGGATCAACGCCTGGTCGTGATACATGCACACGGCCGCGTCATAGCGGGTGCGGGCGGCGGCGTGGAACAGGGTGTCGGCGGGATGCGGCCCGGTGAGCGTGAAATCGCCCGTGATTTCTTGCAGCAGCGGGGCGATCCAGTCGATTTCTTCGCGCCCCATGGCGCCGCCTTCGCCCGCGTGCGGGTTCAGTCCGGCCACAGCGATCCGGGGATGGGCGATGGCGAACCGCTCACGCAACCCGGCGGCGGTGATTTCGATCGTTTCGCGCAGCAGTGCCGGGGTCAGCGTGCGGGGGACCTCGGACAGGGCAATATGGATGGTGGCGGGCACCACACGCAGCTGATCGCTGGCCAGCATCATCACCACCCGGCCACACCCCGCGAGCGCGGCGAGGAATTCGGTATGACCGGGATGGGCAAAGGCTGCGCCGTCGATCAGTGCCTTCTTGTGGATGGGGGCGGTACAGAGCGCCGAGCAGGCGCCCGATTGCACAAGCGCCACGGCGCGTTCGATGGCTGCGATCACACCGGCGGCGTTGCGCGGATCGGGGCGTCCGGGCTGGCTTGGGGCGGCAAAGGGCAGCGGCAGCACCGGCAGGGCATGGGCGGAGGCCGCTACCGCCTGCGCCGGGTCGTCAAGCAGGGCCACCGGTGTCTCGGCGGGCAGATGCGACGGGTCGCCGATCCAGGCAAAGGGACAGTCCGCGCGCAGCGCCGCCCACGCGGCGGCGGCCAGTTCCGGGCCGATCCCCGCCGGTTCGCCGCAGCTGAGCGCAATCGGGCGCATGGCCCTATTCCTCGGTGATGATGGCGTCGGCGCGCAGCTGTTCCACGAGACTCTCGGCCAGGGTTTGCAGGCGTTGCTGTGTCAGGGCGTTGGCCACATCCTCGCGCGAGGCATCGCCGCCCAGATCGCGGGTGCGGTTGCACATCATCAGAAACAACAGGGTCTGGCCATTGTTGCGGGTCAGCGCAATCGAAGTTTCGCCCGGGTCGAGCTTCGCCAGTTCCAGCGCGATATCCTGCGGTATCTCTGACGGTTTCGCACTGATCCTGTCCAGCACCTCGACCGGCTGGCCCTTGGCTACGCCATAGAGGTCGTCGCAAGTATCGACGCGCTGGCGCAGCCCTGTTGCTGCCTTCAGCGTCTCGGGGCTGCGCCCACCCGCCATCCGATAGGCGGCATAGTCGATCACGGCATAGCGGGGGGTGCCTACCGCCGCTTCGCGTAGACCGCGCATCTGGAACAGCGCCACTGCGTTAGGCAGGGTGATCGGAGACGAAATCTCGCCTGGTTCAAGTTCCAGTATCACCGGTTGCAAGGCCGGGGGCAGTTGCGCCAGCGGGATCCAGGGCATGCGGCCGCCATTCTCGCGCGTTTCGGCTGCCGAGACCTGGGCCGCGGCGCTTGAGAAGGCCTCGTAGCTGGTCAGCGCGGCGATCTGCTGGGCTACCTCGTCGACCTGATCCACGGTCTGGGGAGTAAGCGGAATGATGATCTCGGAGAGCAGCACCTGCAGTCCGCCACCGCCACCCAGGCCCAGCGCCCGGTCGATCTCGTCCGGAGTGGGGCGGGCGCGGGCCAGGAAGCGGGCGCTGACATAGTCGCGCCAGGCCATCTGCTTGCTGACGAAATCGCGCACGGTTTCGGCCGAGACGCCCTCGTTCGCGAGCGCCGCCAGGAACTCGTCGGTCGACAGGCGCGCGCGGGCGGCGAAATCGTCGATGCCCAGTTGCACGTCCTCGGGGGCCACCTCGATGCCGGCCTCTTCGACCGCCTGCATCTTGAGCGCTTCCTCGATCAGCGAGCGGCGGGCATCTTTCTGCGGATCGCCCGGGATGCGCAGCACCTCCATCAGGCGGATGCGCTGTTCCAGCTCGAAATGGGTGATCACGCCCTGATTGACGCGGATCGCCGGGCTGAACAGGCTTTGCGCCGCAACGGGGCCACCGGCCAGCGTCAGGGTCAGCGCGGCGGCGCCCAGCATGCGGGCCAGGGAGCGGGACAGGGTGGTCAGGTTTTGCTGCATGATCGCCTGTATTCTTTGTTTGCGCTCTCCACGGCAAAGCCGCTGAGGGCGATGGTAAATCCGAAATCGGTCGACGGCTCAACACTTGTCGAAGAGGTGTAGCGGCGATTGACCGAAATGTTAACCGTGACACATTCGTTTTGATAGGCAAATCCGATGCCGGCACGGGTGGCACGCGAATCCTCGATATCGTAGCGGATATTGGCAGAGGCGGTCCAATAGGGGTTCACCTTGTAGCTGCCGTCGAACCAGAACTCGGACACCGCCAGCGCCCGGTTCTCGGCCAGATCCCGGCCCAGCCACAGATAGCTGCCGCTGACGCTGGTGCGGTCATCCGTCCAGCTGCCGCGCACCTCGACCTTGGAGAAGTTGAGCGAACCGTCAAGCAGGCCGCGTGCGGTCAGGCCCAGACCCTGGGGCAGGGTGATCTGGCCGGCCAATAGCAGGTCCGAGGCGGTGCCACCCAAACCCGAAGATTTGGAGAACCGAGGATCCGACGTGCTGCGGAACACTTGGCCAACGGTCGCAAAGGCCTGCCAGCCCGAGGGCGAGAAGCGCGCCCAGTTCAGGCCGAACACCGCGCGCTTGCCTTCCTCGCGCTGATCGTTGGCGGGAAAACGAGACAGCGCCAGCAGGTTGCCCTGATCGAACTCGACAAAATTGCTCTCGCCATTGGGGAGTGGCGCGCCGGACACGTCGCTCCAGCCCAGTTGCGCAATGGGTTCCAGGAAATGGGTGCCGGTGGTGCCGCGATAGATCATCGGATAGCGCAGGGTCAGCGCGGCGCGCGGGGCGCTGCGCAGGGTGCCGCTGGCATAGTTGGAATCGTCCCAGACCCGGTAATCGTCGACCGCGACACCCATGCGCCAATCGGCGCGCAGCCCGCTGGCAAAGGTCCAGCTGCGCAGCCATTCCGCATCCAGCGTCGCCCGCGCGATATCGCGCCCGACAACATTGGCCGAGGATTGGCGCTGATGCGCATGGCCGTCAAAGGCAAGACGCACCTCGCCGCCAAGGCCGGTCGGGAAATACCGTTTCTCGGCATTGATGTCGAAGATCTCCGTGGGGATCTCGTCCTCGATCTCGCTGTCGCGCAGGGTCTCGTAATGGATCAGCCCGATGCGAAAGGCGCTGTCGCGGCGGAACCGTTCGATCGAGATCTCGCTGCGCAGTCGGTCGTATTCGGGCAGGCCGTAATCGGCCAGATAGCCGTTGTCCGAGACGGCCTGTACCCCAAGCTTCAGCTTGTAATCGTCGCGCAGGTCGAACTGGCCGGTGGCAAAGACATAGCCGCGATCCTCGCCCGGGATCAGGTCGTCGCGGGTATAGGCGCCATCGATCTCGATCCGGCCGCGGGCAAAGGCCTGGCGATAGCGCAGGTCGAGCGTCTTTGTCTTGGACGAGACATAGGGAGAAACCGTCAGGTCGCGGTGGTCGCCCAGGCGAAAGAAATACGGTACCTTGATCCCGGTGCCCAGCTGCGAGGTGGTTCGGATCGACGGGATCAGGAACCCGGTCGCGCGTTTCAGGTTCGGGTCGGGCAAGCGCATGGCCGGAAAGTAGAACACCGGTACATCCAGCACCCGGAATTGCGCGCCCTCGAAATAGAGCTGTTGTTCAAGCTGGTCGTGGACCACTTTCTGTGCCCGGATCTGCCAGAGCGGCGGCTTGCCGTTCTCGCAGACATGGCACGAGGTGACCGAGGTCTTGTAAAGCTGGGTATAGCGCCCGCCCACGCGCGTCATTTGCAGCGCGGCCAGTTGCAGCTGTTGATCGAATACCATGCGCGCGCCGGTCAACAGGCCGTCTTGCAGGGTCTTGTCCAGCTGGGCGGCATCCGCCAGCACCGTCGCCCGACCGCCCTGGTCGATGCGGATCGGTCCCTCGATGCTCAGCTGTCCCGACTGTCTGTCAAAGGTGATCTTTTGGGCCTGCAGGCGGATATCGCCCTGGAACGCCTCGACATTGCCCTCGGCGATCAATTGCCGCTCTGGCGTGATGAAGACGCTGTCGGCCACAAGGATCGCGGGCTGCACCTCGGTCTGTTCCGCGGGCACAGGGGGCAATGTCTGGGCGGTGGCGGCGCCCGCCAGATGCAGGCAGGCGACGCCAGACAACAGGGTGGAAAGCAGCGCCCGCATCAGCCGTCCTCCGCATGCAGCAAGAGGCCAAAGGTCAGCAGGATCGCCGCCACCGGCGGCGCCCAGGCGGCCAGCGCCACGGGGATTTGCCCGTTCTCGCCCAGTATCTGCGCGAAGTTGCGGGTGAAATAGAGGGTAAAGCCCAGCAACACCGCCGACAGAACCGCCAGCCCGGTGCCGCCGAAACGCGTATGGCGCATGGTAAAGGCCGCGCCCACCAGCACCATCGACACCAGAAACAGCGGTCGGGCCAGCTCGACCTGCAACCAGACCTTGTGCCGCTTGGTCGAAAAGCCCGCCTGTTGCAGCTGTTCGATGGTCTGGGGCAGGTCATAGATTGACACCGTCTCGCGCCGGCCCAGACTGTCGCGGATACGCTCTTGCGTCAGCGAAGTCGGCATCTCGATCCGGTCGTGATAGACGGCGTTGGCCTCGGGGTTCTGTCCCACCTTCAGGGGCCAGACCTTGGCCTTGTTCAGCAGCCATTTGCCTTCCTGCAACTGGGCGCTTTCGGCGATGGTGCGCCGCTGGGCGCTGCCCTCGGGGCCAAAGCTGAGGATGGTCACGTCAAAGAGGGTCACCCCGTCGCCACCAAAGCCGGTGGCATGGATCACCGACTGGCCGCTGCTATCGCCCTGGCGCAGCCACAACCCTTCTTCGCTGAGCGATAGCACCGACGGGCCGCCGTTGCGATAGGTGTCGGCAAGGCTCTGATACCGAACGGCGGTCGCGGCCACGATGGGGTTCAGCGTGGTCACCGCCAGCACCCCGATCACCATCGCCACCAGCACCGGCCCGACCAGCGCCCGGATCCCCGAGCGCCCGATGGCGCGGGTCACCACCAGTTCGGAGCTGCGGGCCAGTCCGACAAACAGCACGATGGTCGACAGGATCATCAACAGCGGCAGGATCTCGCTGATCGCGGCAGGGGCGTTCAGCAGGGTCAGCCCAAGAAGCTGGCCAATGCCGACATCGAATCCCTCGAAGCGGCGGAGCTGTTCGATCAGGTCGATCAAAAGGACCAGCCCTAGGAACACCAGCCCAATCACCAGAAAACTCTGGATGAAGCGGCGGGCGAAGTAGCGGTCCAGAATCATGCTGCACCCCGGTCAGGAAACGGGCGCATAGTGAAATTCGACTGTGTCGCGTCAAGGCGCGCGCGAAGCGGCAACAGCGGCACTCTGCCGTATCGTGACACTGCGATACCCCCGGAACGGTCTGTCGATTGGGCCGGACCTTAATGCAATTGATCGGCGGGGAAAACTGCTATCTGGCCAAGATGCGGTGGGCAGGCTACCTCTAGGCGGACAGATGTTGAGGAGAGACCGAATGACCAGCCCCACCCCGATCCGTTTCGAGATGCCCGACCTGGACGCGATGGCCACCGCGACCGGACGCGTTGCGGTGATCGTGCCGCCCGAGGGCAAACTTGATCCGGGCGCTCGCCGGGCCAACCGGCTGACGCGCGGGGCGCTGGCGCGGCTGGTCGAAAGCGACCGGTTCGCCAAGGTGAAACCGGGGCAGGTGGTGTCGCTGGCCTGGCCTGCGGGCATGGCCGCCGAGGCGCTGGATGTGCTGGTGCTGCCGCGCCGCGCCGATGCGCTGACCGCCCGCAAGGGGGGCGCGGCACTGGCCAAGCTGGCGGGCGGCAAGCCGCTGTTGCTGATGGCGGGCGGTCAGGTCCGGGCCGAGCAGCTGGCGCTGGGCATCGCCCTGCGCGCCTATGATTTCACCGCTCATAAATCCAAACCCGAGGATGAGGCTGCCGAGGCTGCTGATGCCTCGGTCACCATCGCCCACACCAAGGCCGAGGAGGTCGCCACCGCCTATGCGCCGCTGGCGGGCCTGGCCGAGGGTGTGCACATGACCCGCGATCTGGTCAACGAACCGGCAAACGTGCTGACCACCACGGAATTTGCCAACCGCCTCAAGGAGATGGAGGCGCTGGGGCTGGAGGTCGAGGTGCTGGAGGAGGACGAGTTGGCCAAACTGGGCATGCGCACGCTGCTCAGCGTCGGGCAGGGCTCGGACAGCCCGTCGAAGGTGGTGGTGATGCACTGGAAGGGCGGCCACAAGGAGGCCGCCCCGCTGGCGCTGGTGGGCAAGGGCGTGGTGTTCGACACCGGTGGCATCTCGCTGAAACCCGCCGCCGGGATGGAAGACATGACCATGGACATGGGCGGCGCCGGTGTGGTCGCGGGCACCATGCGGGCGCTGGCGCTGCGCAAGGCCAAGGCCAATGTGGTGGGCCTGGTGGGCCTGGTTGAAAACATGCCCTCGGGCCGGGCCACCCGGCCGGGCGACGTGGTGAAATCCATGAAAGGCGACACGGTCGAGATCATCAACACCGATGCCGAGGGGCGGCTCGTGCTGTGCGACGTGATGTGGTACGCGCAGGAGCGGTTCAAGCCCGTCGGCATGATCGACCTTGCCACCCTGACCGGTGCGATCATCATCGGGCTGGGCCACGAGAATGCCGGCGTCTTCTCGAACGACGACACGCTGTGCAACGCCTTTCTGAAATCGGCGGGCGAAGAGGGCGAGGGCGCCTGGCGGATGCCGCTTGGTCAGGCCTATGACGATATGCTGAAATCGCGCATCGCCGACATGAAGAACGTGGGCGGGCGCCCGGCGGGCTCGATCACCGCGGCGCAGTTCCTGGCCCGCTTCGTGCAGGAGGGCACGCCCTGGATCCATCTCGACATCGCCGGGGTCGCCTCGGTCACCGCCGAGACCGACATGGCGCCCAAGGGTGCCACAGGCTGGGGCGTGCTGGCGCTGAACCGTCTGGTGGACCGGCTGGCAGAGTGATCCGATGGGGGCCGCCTATTTCTATCACCTGACCCGCAATCCGCTCGAGGCGACTTTGCCGGTGCTGCTGACCAAGGCACTGGGCGCGGGCTGGCGGGTGGCGGTGAGGGGGACCGATCCGGGGCGGCTGGGTTGGCTGGACGAAAAGCTGTGGCTGGGGCCCGATGACGGGTTCCTGCCGCATGGGCTGGCGGGGGGCGCCCATGACGCCGACCAGCCGGTGCTGCTGACCACCGGCGCGGATGCGCCCAATGGCGCGCGCTGCGTGATGAGCATTGATGGCGCCTCGGTCACCGCAGAGGAGGTCGCCACGCTGGAGCGGGTCTGTATCCTGTTCGAC
Organism: Ruegeria alba; assembly: GCF_022321465.1. Lineage (NCBI taxonomy): Bacteria > Pseudomonadati > Pseudomonadota > Alphaproteobacteria > Rhodobacterales > Roseobacteraceae > Ruegeria > Ruegeria alba. The sequence continues at coordinate 131,170 of NZ_JAKOEM010000001.1, forward strand.
GGCACCGATCCGCAGGCGGTCGAGGCCGCGCGCGGCCAGTGGCGGGCGCTGACATCGGCGGGCTGCGCGGCGCAATACTGGTCCGAGGAATCGGGCCGGTGGGAGAAGAAGGCTGAGGCGGGCGGCTGAGCCTGCCGGACCGCATGGTCTGTTTTTCATTGATATCTGCGGGGAACTGACCGATAGGGGCAGGGTCGCGCCTGTCGCGGTCCAAGGCGCCCAGTGCAGGTTGTGACACTGGCCCGTCGGTGCGCAAGCAATCTGTTGTCATGGCCCAATCGCCCCGCCGGGGCCTGAACCGATGGCAGGGCCAGATGACCGATACCTCCGTTTCCCGCAACGCGGCGACCGCCTCCGCGCCGGTCCGGCTGATCAAGCGTGTGGTGCTGGTCCTGATCGGGCCGTTCTATTTCCTGTTCATCGCCTTCGTGCCGCTGCTTTGCGCCCGGCGGCGCGGGTTTCGCGGCTGGTATTGGCGGCTGGTCAAGCGCGCCTGTTCGCGGCTGTTGTGGTTGCTGGGCATCCGGGTCGAGATCACCGAGGCCGAGCGCGCCGCGCTAGCACAGGATCGCGACAGCATCATCGTGATCAACCATCGCAGCCATCTGGACGGGTTCGCGCTGATGGACGCGGTGCCGGATGCGAAATGGTTCACCTTTGCCGCCAAGAAGGAACTCTGCCGCCACCCGCTGCTGCGCACCGGTTTCACCGGCGCCGGTCTGGTCGAGATCGACCGCAAGAACGGCAGCCTGGCGATGGAGACGCTGGGCGCGGCGGTGCGCGAAATGCCCGCCCGCCGCTCGGTGGTGCTGTTCCCCGAGGGCACCCGCGCGCGCGGCGAGTCGCTTGGCCCGTTCAAGGCGGGCGCGGTTCTGGCGGCGCGCGACAGTGGCCGCAGCATCCGGCCCATCGTCATCCACGCCTCGGACCGCCTGTTGCCGCGTGGCCGATTCCTGCCCCAAGGCGGGGTGATCCGGGTCGAGGTGCTGGAGCCCTTTGTCTGCGACCCTACCGCGCCGGTCGATGCCGATGTGGCGCGGCTGCGCGCGGCGATGCTGGCGGCGTTCGACCGGGCCTGAGGCGGGGCCTCAGCCCGCCAGCTGCCGCATCAGCCGCCCCGGCGCGTGCGGCAGGGCCAGCCCGGCCTGCGTCGCCATGTGCCAGGCCAGCGCCAGGTTGGAACTGACCACCGGAATGCCCAGCTCTGCCTCGATCTCGTCGATCACATCCAGCGTGCGCAGGTTGGTGCAGCTCAGGAACAGCCCGTCCAGACCGCCGCGCCGCCCCAGTTCCAGCGCCGCCGCCCGGATCGAGGCCGGGTCGATCCGCGCCACACGCGCCTCGCTCGACTCGCCGAAGCTGAGGGTTTCTGGCGTCTCGACCCCGGCCGCGCCCAAGGCGTGCCGCACCGGTTCGGCCACCGAGGCGACATAGGGCGACACGATGCCCAGACGGGTGATGCCCAACGCACGCAGCGCCGCGCGCGCCGCGGTCAGCGGATCGGTGCTGGCCTGTGTGTCGCAGGCGCCCCGGATCAGCTCGGCCACCCGGTCCGGCCCGATCATCGTGGCGCCCGAGGTGCAGGCATAGCCCACCGTCGAGAACGCCACCGAGGGCGGCAGCAGGCTGGCCGCGTGCGGCAGGTCGCGTTCCATCTGGCGCAGGGTCTCGGGCGTCACGTCCGCGCCCGAGGGGATGCGGGTGACATAGAGCGCCTGATCGGGGGCCGCGAAAAGGCGCTGGAAATCCTGCTCGACCGTCTCGTCGGCCTGCAACACGATCAGTCCCAGCGTGGCGGCGCTGCCAATCGGGGTGGTCAATTGGTAGGGAAAATGGCTCATGCGGGCAACTCCGGCAGATCGGCGGGGGCGCGGCGGCTGAGCAATTCGGGCCCGCTGTCGCGCAAGACGATGTTTTCCTCGTGTACCAGAATGCGGCCCGGTGCAATCTCGGCGCCCGGTTCCAGCGTCAGCACCATGCCGGCGCGCAGCTCGGTCGTGTCCTTGGGTGTGAACGAGGGCCATTCCGTCAGCGTCAGACCCAGCCCGTGGCCCAGCCGACCGCCGCCCGGCTGCGCGCCGCGTTTGCGCAGGCCCTCGGTCAGGATGCGATGGGCGTCGCGGGCCAGCATGCCGGGGCGCAGCTGCGCCAGCGCGTCCTCGGTCGCGGCATGGAGGGCGGCATGGGCGCGGCGGGCGTCATCCGGGGCAGGGCCGATGGCATAGTTGCGGTCGAAGTCGCAGAAATAGCCGTCCTTCACCGCACCGGTATCCAGCATCAGGATATCGCCGGAGGCCAGCGGGCGGGCATCGGCGGGAGAGATCACGTCGCCATAACCACCCGGACCGGCACCACCGGCCACATAGCTGACCCAGTCGGCGCCATGGTCCAGAAGCATCGCCTGAAAGGCGCGGAACACCCGGTCCAGCGGCTCGCCGCCGCGCGCGAAGTCGTGCACGTTGTCGAACGTGTCCGAGGCGATGGAACAGATCGCGCGGATCTTGTCGATCTCGGCTTCGGACTTGATCTCGCGCACGCGCTGCACCACGGCGGTGGCGTTCGTCATGCGGCGCGGCGCCAACCGGTCGGCCAGACGCAGATAGTCGCCCAGCGGCATCCGCAGATGGGTTTCCAGCCCCATCGGCAGACCGATGGCGCCGTTTGCGGGCACCATGGTGGCCAGCGACTCGGCCAGCAGACTGACCCCGTCATCGACAGGGTCGGGCGCGTCCCAGGTGCGAATGTCGGTGATCCAGGTGCGGCCCATCAGATCGGCGCCGATGGCCGGGATCACCGCCACCGGATCGCCCGCGCGGGGGATCAACAGGAACCACGGTCGCGCCGGGCTTTCCCAGAACCGAGTCAGGAATCCGGTGACATAGAACACATCCGCAGGCGAGGTCAGGATCAGCGCGTCATGGCCGCCCTGCTCCATTTCTGCCTGCAAGGCGCCGATACGGCGCCGGTATTCCTGGGCCGGAAAGATCAGCGAGGTTTCAGCCATGGTGGTTTGTCTCCGGCGGGTCACTGCGCGCGATCCTTGCCGGTCCGGCCTCAGGTTGCAGCACCGGTTGCGGCGCGGGATGGTCCGCCCGCGACACCTGCGCCGGTATCATGCGGGTTTTGCCGCCACCACCACGTTGGGCACATGCGGAAAGCGCAGGGCCTTGCCGTGGTGGCAAGAGCCGAACCCGGCGAGGATATCGGAATGCAATGCTGCACGCGCCTCTGGTGACAGGGCGGCGATCCGCTCGCTGGCGGGAGTCGCGGCCATCAGCCCATTGACAAAGGCGCCCGCGTCCCTGGCATTCAGCTCGAGCGTGACCGCCTGGACCGAGACCGGGTCGAACCCGGCATCCGTAAACAAGGCACCTGTTTCCTCCGGGTCGGCAAATCCGCAAACCGCGCGGATCGCGTTTGCCTCGTCCGCGTCCAAATGAACGGCGAATGCCTTGACCTGTGCCCGCATAAGCGGGTTTTCCTCAAGCCCGCGCGCCATGCAGAATACCGCCTTGCCGCCGGGGCGCAGGACCCTGAAACATTCGGCCACCGCACCCGGCTTGTCGGGAAAGAACTGAAGCCCCTGCTGACAGATCACCGCATCGAACCGCCCCGCGTCAAAGGGCAGGCCGGCGGCATCGGCCTGGCGATAGGTGATGTTTTGCCCGGCGGACTGTGTTTCGGCCTGCGCCAGCATTCCTGGATTATGGTCCGCCCCGCAAACCCGCACCCCCCGTGTTGCCGCCATACGGGCAACGATGCCGGTGCCACAGGCCAGATCGAGCAGTTCCGCGCCCTCGGACAACGCCGCGCGCGACAGCAGCTCTTGCGCCCAGGGGGTGAAAATGACGGGAACAAGAAATTCCTCGTAGCGTTCGGGCATCGACCCGCTCAACTGCCATTGCTGGTTGGACATGAGTGGCCTCCCTTCATGGATATCACCCATTTGGCGGCATCTGGCCCCGCGCGGTCAACGATTAAGACCGTCCCACAGCGTTTCAGCGGCTCAGAACCAGTGTCCCACCCGCGATCTGGATACTGCTGAACCGTTGCAGATAGTCCATGCCCAGCAGCGATTCGGCCATGTCGCCCTCGTTGACCCAGGCGGTGACGCCCTGATCGGTGAACCCGCCCAGCTGCACCTGGCCCAGTTTCACCGGCGCGGTGCGCACCTCGCCATTGGCGGTATAGGCGCGCCCGAAATAGTTGAGCGCGGATGTGTCGATGCCCAACCGTTCGGCATCCGCATGGCTCAGCACCACCTGGCTGGCGCCGGTATCGACCAGAAAGCGCAGCGGTTTGTCCTCGACAAAAAGGGTTGCATAATAGTGGCCGTCCGGGCTGCGCGGGATCTCGACCCGGTTGTCGCTGACCGAGATGCGTGGCGTGCCAGCTACCGTGCCGCGAATGTCGTCCCACAGGCCCACCATCGCGATCACGCCGACAAAGATGAAAACCCAGGCCATCGCCATCTGCATCGCTTTGCCCAGGCTGGCGCGTCGCTGGCTGATGAACCAGAACAACAGCGCCGCGACAAGCAGCATCAGATAGATCAGGCGGGCGAAATCGTCAGCGACCATGGCGGGCCTTTCCTGTGGGTATTCTCCCGATATGGGGTGTCAGCCGGCAAAGCCAAAGGCCCTGAGCCCGTCGAGGATGAATTGCACCGCCAGCGCCGCCAGCAGCATGCCCAACAGGCGGGTGACCACGTTCAGCCCGGTCTTGCCCAGAAGTCGCCCCAGGAGGCCGGAGATCAGATAAAGGAAGAGCACTACCGCCAGCACCGCCAGCATCACCCCGATCACCGTGGCCAGCCCCTCGGCGCCCGGATGCTGTCCCGCCAAGAGGATCATGGTGGCGATCGAGCCGGGACCGGCGATCAGCGGAATGCCCAGCGGGAACACCGAGGGGTCGGCGTGCTCCTCGGCCTCGGCCCGGTCCTCGCGCCGCTTGGTGCGCCGCTCGAACAGCATGTCGAGCGCGGTGAGGAACAGAAGAACGCCGCCCGCGACGCGAAAGGCGGGCATCGAGATGCCGACAAAGCCCAGCACCGCTTCGCCAAAGGCCGCGAACATGGCGAGGATCCCCGCCGCCGTCAGGCAGGCGCGCAGCGCGATGGCGCGTTTGGTGCGGCTGTCCATGCCCTGGGTCAGCGCCATGAAGATCGGCGTCTGGCCCGGCGGGTCGATCACCACGAAAAGCGTGGTGAAGGCGGTGATCAGAAAGGCGGTGTCGATCATGTCCCCTCCGTCTGCTGGGGCGCGGTCAGGTCGAACCGCTTGCCCACGGCGCCGTCAAGCGCGCGCCAGGTCTGAAAACCCAAAGCGGTGTAATAGGCCAAACCCTGTGGGTTGCTGGCGCCGATGGTGGCGTCGATATGGGCCAGCCCGGCGCGGCGTGCCGCGGCTAGTGTTTCACCAAACAGCGCCCGCCCGATGCCCCGGCGGCCCGCATCGCCCGCCACATAGGTGCCGATGATGCCCCAGCCGGCGGGCAGGTCATAATCGTTCCGGGCGCGCGCGACTTTCAGCGACTGAAAGCCCAGGATGTGCGCGCCCTCGCAGGCCACGGCACAGCTCAGCCGGTCGGGATGGGCGATGTAATGGCCCAGAACGGTCGCCGCATCGCCCCGGCGGGCACTGTTCCAGCCGGTCAGGATCGGTTGCAATACCGCGCTCATCGCGGCGGCATCCGCTGCCTCTGCCTGCCGGACGATCATGTCGCCTGCGCCGCGTCGAGCTTCTCCTGCGCGTCCATCCACAGGGTCTCGGCCCGCTCCATCGCGTCTTTCAGTTCCGCATATTTGCGGTTCCAGACTTCGAGATCAGCGACCTTGTCATCGGCGTATAGCGCGGGATCGGCCAGCTTGGCGGCGAGTTTGTCGTGCATCTCGGACAGCTTCTCGACCCGTTCCTCGCATTTGCGCAGCTCGGCCCGCAGTGCCAGAACCGTGTCGCGACTGGCGCGCTTGGGCTTGGCCTCGGCCGGTTTGGCTGGTTCCGGCTTGTCGCGCGCCAGAAGGAAGTCGCGATAGGCCTCAAGATCGCCCTCGAAGGGTTTCACCGACCCGTCCGAGACCAGCCACAGCCGGTCGGCCACAAGGCTGAGCAGGTGCATGTCGTGGCTGACCAGGATCACCGCGCCGGTATAATCGGTCAGCGCCTCGACCAGCGCCTCGCGGCTTTCGATATCGAGGTGGTTGGTCGGCTCGTCGAGGATCAGCATGTGCGGCGCATCAAGCGTGGCGATCAGCAGGCTCAGTCGCGCCTTTTGTCCGCCCGAAAGCCGCCCCACCGCTGTTTCCGCCTGTTCGGGGCCAAGGCCGAAGCCCGCCAGCCGCGCCCGCCATTTAGCCGGGGCCTCGCCCGGGCGCAGGCGGCGCAGGTGGTCGAGCGGGGTTTCATCAACGTAAAGCTCGTCGACCTGATGCTGGGCGAAATAGCCAATGCGCAGCTTGGGCGAGCGGGTCATCCGCCCCGCCATCAGCGGCAGCCGGTCCGAGAGCAGTTTCGACAGGGTGGATTTGCCCTGACCGTTCTTGCCCAACAGCGCAATCCGGTCATCCTGATCGATGCGCAGGTTCAGCCGTTTCAGAACCTCGGTTTCGCCATAGCCCGTAACCCCGCCTTCGAGATGGATGATCGGGGGCGACATTTCCTCGGGCTTGGGAAAGGTGAAGGCACGCAGCGCGGCCTCTTGCGGGCTGCTGATCGGCTGCATCCGGGCCAGCGCCTTCAGACGCGACTGTGCCTGCTTGGCCTTGTCCGCCTTGTACCGGAAGCGGTCGACATAAGATTGCAGATGCGCGCGGCGCGCCTCCTGCTTCTTGGCCATCGCCTGGGCCTGAGCGAGGTTTTCGGCCCGCTGGCGGGCGAACTGGTCATAGGGCCCCTGATAGAGGGTCAGTTTGCGATCCTCGAGATGCAGGATCGCGCCGACGGCACGGTTCAACAGCCCGCGGTCGTGGCTGATGATGATCACCGTATGGGGGTATTTCGCCAGATAGCTCTCCAGCCACAGCGCCCCTTCGAGGTCGAGATAGTTGGTCGGTTCATCGAGCAGCAGCAGGTCGGGCTGTGAAAACAGCACCGCCGCCAGCGCCACCCGCATCCGCCAGCCGCCCGAGAAATCGGAGCAGGGTTTGAGCTGTTCGTCATCGTCGAACCCGAGCCCCTTGAGGATCGAGGCGGCGCGCGCCGGCGCGCTCCAGGCGTCGATATCGGCCAGACGGGTCTGCACCTCGGCGATGCGGGTGGGGTCGGTGGCGGTTTCGGCCTCGGCCATCAGCGCGCCCCGTTCGGTATCGGCGGCCAGAACCGTGTCGAGCAAAGACACGTCCGAGGCGGGCGCCTCTTGCGCGACGCCGCCGATGCGGGCGCGGCGGGGCAGGGCAATCTCGCCGGTCTCGAGCGCCAGTTCGCCCCGGATCAGGCGAAAGAGCGTGGTCTTGCCGGTGCCGTTGCGGCCCACCAGTCCGACCTTGTGGCCATCGGGGATGACGGCGCTGGCGCCGTCGAACAGCGGCCGGCCCTCGACCGCGTAAGTGATGTTATCGATCCTCAACATGGGCGCGCTCATAACAGACAGGTGAAGGGGCCGCCAGCGGCTTGGGCCCGTTGTCGGGATGGTCAGGCGCACGCGACCGTGATAGCGCAGAGAGACCGCCCCATCCGCCGGATCCCGCCCATGCGTCCCGCCACCAACCCGCCGCATCTGATCACGCTTGTTCTTGCCACCGCGCTGGCGGTCCTGACATTGAACATGTTCCTGCCCTCGCTGGCGCATATCGCCTCGGATTTCGGGGTGGACTATGCGCTGGCGAACCTGTCGATCGCGGGATACCTGATCGTTACCGGGGTGTTGCAGCTGATCATGGGCCCCTTGTCCGACCGCTATGGGCGGCGTCCGGTTCTGTTGTGGTCGATGGGTGTTTTCGCGCTGGCCTCGGTCGGATGCGCGCTGGCCGAGAATATCTGGGTCTTTCTCGGGTTCCGGATGGTGCAGGGCGCGGTGATCGCGGGGCAGGTCCTGCCGCGGGCGGCGCTGCGCGATCTCTACCCGCCGTCACAGGCGGCGGCGCGGCTGGGGCAATTGTCGATGGCGATGGCGCTGGCGCCGATGCTGGGGCCGATGCTGGGCGGCGTGCTGGAGAGCCTGTTTGGCTGGCGGGCCGGGTTCGTTCTCTATGCCGCCTTGGGGTTTGCGATGCTGGCGCTCGTCTGGGCGGATATGGGCGAAACCAACCAGAACCGCTCGGCCACCTTCGGGGCACAGATGCGGCAATACCCCGAGCTGTTCGGATCACGCCGGTTCTGGGGCTACAGCCTGTGTGCCGCCTTCTCGGTGGGGGGCTTTTACGCCTTCATCACCGGAGCGCCCATGGTCGCGGCGGCTGCGTTCGACCTAAGCCCGGCGATGCTGGGCCTTGGGATCGGTATCATCACCCTGGGTTTCATGGCAGGCAACTTCGTCACCGGGCGCATCGCGCCGCGTGTGGGGCTGATGCCGCTGATCGTGGCCGGGCGCTGGGTGGCGAGCCTGGGGCCGCTGTTGGGGCTGGTGCTGTTTCTTGTCGGTCTGGGATCGGTCTGGGTATTCTTTGCCTCGGCCATTTTCGTGGGCTTTGGCAACGGGCTGACGCTGGCCAATGCCAATGCCGGTCTGATGTCGGTGCGCCCGCATCTGGCTGGCAGCGCCTCGGGCCTGTCTGGCGCGCTGACCGTGGCGCTGGGGGCGGCGCTGACCACGGCAACGGGTGTGGTCGTGAATGCCCAGAACGCGCCCTATGCCGTTCTGGGGCTGATGCTGGCCGCCAGCCTGCTCAGCCTTGTCGCCGCGCTCTACACACGCTGGGTCGACCTGCGTGACCCTCTGACCGAGACCTGACCCGACAATCCCCGTATCCGGGTCCGGATTTGCCATCATGGCACTTTCCTTGTGCGTTCCATCATGATAGGCGGCGCGCGATACATCCGGCGCGAAAGGCGCGCCGCCAGATTCAAGGAGAGCCCCGATGGCACTGGAACGCACCTTTTCGATCATCAAGCCCGATGCAACCCGCCGCAACCTGACCGGCAAGATCAACGCCAAGTTCGAGGACGCCGGCCTGCGCATCGTCGCGCAGAAGCGCATCCACATGACCAAGGAACAGGCTGGCAAGTTCTACGAAGTGCACGCAGCGCGCCCGTTCTATGATGAACTGTGCGAATTCATGTCCTCGGCTCCGGTCGTGGTGCAGGTGCTGGAAGGCGAGAACGCCATTGCCAAGAACCGCGAAGTGATGGGCGCCACCAACCCCGCCGACGCGGCCCCCGGCACCATCCGTGCCGAGTTCGCCGAGTCGGTCGGCGAGAACTCGGTGCACGGCTCGGACGCGCCGGAAACCGCCGCTGTCGAGATCGCCTATTTCTTCTCGGGTATCGAACTGGTCGGCTGAGCCACCGGTCACCGGACCTGAACGAACAGGAAAAGCCGCCCCGGTTTCGAGGGCGGCTTTTTCATTACGCGGGGAGGGGGCGCTGCCCCCATCGCGCCATGGGCGCGATTCCCCCGGGATATTTGCGGCAAGAGGAAAGAGCAGATCTGCGTCAGGATTGCGGGCGCAGATCCTCGGGGCGGACGCGGACGCCCAGTGCGTCGAGTTCTGCCACCAGTTTGCTGGCCGGGGCGGGTTTGGTCGCCGCCTTGATCGCGTCGAAACGGACGCGCAGCTCGGCCTTTTCCTTGCCCTTGCAATCGTTCCAGGGGCGGCCTTGCAGTCCCATCACCAGCACATAGTAGCCGATGAAATGCGGCTTGCTGCCAGCGGCCAACAGCCGGGCATAGGCCGCATCGGCGCCCAGCGCGCGCAGTTCTTCGGCCGAGTGGATACCGGCACGGGCACAGGCTTCGTCCATGGCGGGGCCGAGATTGCGGATCGAGGAAACGGGATCGGTCATGGCGGCACCATAGCTCTGGGTCGCTGACCTGTCATCGAAACTTGTCCGGAGGGCGGCGGCGCGATACTCACGGTTTCGTGAGGGGAGATATGCGGATGTTGAAACGGCTTTTTTACAAGTCGCGCAGGTTTTATGACGACGATTTCGATTGGGAGTCCTATACCGCCGACAGTTACGAGCGGCGCCTGAAAGGCGACGTGGAACCGCTGTACAAGGCGATTTCGGGCGAGGGGGACCTGAGTTTCGATGCCGTGAGCGGGCAGGTCGCGGTGCAGGGAGAGGCGCTGCATCCCAATGTGCAGTTGATCCTTGAGACCATCGGGCAGCTTGCGCCTGAGTCGGTTCACGAGGTGGGCTGCGGCGGTGGCGATCATGTGGCGCATGCGGCGCGGCTCTTTCCCGGTATCAGGGTGACCGGTGGTGATCGGGGGCATACTCAGCTAAGCTTGGCGCTATCGCGCCATCCGGAACTGGCGGGCCGGCTTGGGGTGCAGGATATCACCATGCCGTTCTCCCACCAATGGCCGCGTGCGGACCTGGTCTATAGCCAGGCAGTGATCATGCATATCCACACAGCGGTCAGTCACTTCGTGGCGCTGGCCAACATGGTACGGCAGGCGCGCGACCATGTGTTGCTGGTCGAAAACGTGCAATGCCACAATTTCGTGGCCGACCTGCGCGCCCTCGCCGCAGGCGGGCATCTGGATTGGGAACAGGTGCATCTTTATCGTGTGCGTGGGTCGACCGGAGCGCAGGGTATCTTGTTGTCGCGTCAGGAGCTCGACCGTCCGGTGCTGGCTTCGGATGCGGAGTTGCGCCGGGACGAGCGGGTTTCGCCCCGACGGTTGAAGCGATCGGACGAGGATAGTGCCCGGGCGCTGACCGGCTGGAGCAGGGCGTGGCCGGGTGGGCCACAGGGAGGCACGGAATGAGCGAAGCTGTGACGGTATCGGAGATCGAAACCCTGGATTTGACGGCGCCGCCTCCCGGGTTTCTGGAGGATCCGTTTCCCTTTTATGATGCGCTCTTGGCCCATGCGCCGGTGTTGGCGCAGCCGGACGGGTCGGTGCTGCTCAGCCGGCATGCGGATCTGGACCGCATCTATCGTGACACCACGCTCTATTCCTCGGACAAGAAGGCGGCCTTTGGTCCCAAGTTCGGGGTCGGCTCGCCGCTGTTCGAACATCACACCACCTCGCTTGTGTTCAACGACCCGCCGCTGCACACGCGGGTGCGCAAGATCATGACCTCGGCGCTGACACCGCGCGCCATCGCGCGGATGGAACCGGGGCTGATCGAGACGGTGGATCACCTGCTGGACGCAATGGCCGGGCGCGACCGGGTGGACCTGATCGCCGATTTCGCCTCGACCATTCCGATCCAGATCATCGGCAACCTGCTGGATGTGCCGATGAACGAGCGCGGGCCGCTGCGCGACTGGTCGCTGATCATCCTGGGCGCGCTGGAACCAAAGCTGAGCGCCGAGCAGCTGGCGCAGGGCCAGCGGGCTGTGACCGAGTTCAAGACCTATCTCGAGGATCTGGTGGCGCGGCGCCGCGCAAAACCGGGTGACCCGGAAACCGATGTGCTGACCCGGCTCATTCGAGGCGAGGGCGCTGATCAGCAGTTGTCGGAAATCGAGCTGCTGCAAAACTGTATCTTCATCCTGAATGCCGGTCACGAGACCACCTCGAACCTGATCGGCAACGGACTGGCGCTGTTGCATGACTACCCCGAGGAACGCGCCCGGCTGCTGGCCGATCCGGCGCTGCTGCCCTCGGCGGTCGAAGAGATTCTGCGCTTCCGTTCGCCCAACCAGTTGGGCAATCGCGAGACCACCGCCGAGATCGAGCTGGACGGGCTTCGCCTGCCCAAGGGGACCAACCTGCATCTGTGCATCGGGGCGGCCAATCGCGATCCGGCGGTGTTCGACGATCCGACCCGGTTCGACATCGCGCGCAAGCCGAACCGGCATCTGGCCTTTGCAGGCGGGCCGCATGTCTGTGTCGGGCTGACGCTGGCGCGGCTCGAAGGGCGGATCGCACTGGGCCGGCTGCTGGAGCGGTTTCCCGACTACCAGTTGCTGGACGGCCGTGTGCCCGGCGGGCGCATCCGGTTTCATGGCTATGCGGAGCTGCCCGCGCGCCTGTAAGCGGGTGGCGTCGGCTCAGGCGCCGCGCGGCAGGATCAAACGTGCCTCCAGCCCCGGCGCGCGGTTTTCGGCCTCGAAGCTGCCGCCATGCATGCGGGCAATGGCGGCGACCAGCGCCAGGCCCAGGCCCGAATTACCGCCCGTGCGCGACGGGTCGAGCGTGACGAAGGGTTCGGCCAGGCGGGAGAGGTCCTCTTCGGGGACGCCGGGACCCTGGTCGCGCACAGCCAGCACTATGTTCGATCCGGTTTCAGTCACGGTCAGCGAGACCGTGCTGCCCGCGGGCGCATAACGCAGCGCGTTGTCGAGCAGGTTGGACAGGGCCTGCGCCAGCAGGGCCGGGTGGCCGGGCAGGGTCGCCGCGCCGGCCTCGACCGTCAGGGTCACGCCGGTCTCGGCGGCGAGCGGTTCATAGAACTCGCCCAGATTGCGGGCCAGCGCGGCCAGATCCACCGGCTCGAATTCCTCGCGCCCCAGCCCCGCCTCGGCGCGCGAGATCTCGGTCAGTTGCGAAAAGACCCGCAACAGGTGGTCCACCTCGGCCAGGGCGCGGGCGCCGTCGGCGCCGCGCTCGTCGGGCTCGCGGTCGGGGTCGGTCAGCGTCTCGACCCGCTGGCGCAGCCGCGACAGGGGGGAGCGCAGGTCATGGGCGATGGAATTCGAGGTGGTGCGCAGATGGCCCACCAGTTCCTCGATCCGGTCGAGCATCTCGTTCAGGGTTGCCGCCATGCGGTCGAACTCGTCCCCGGTGCCGCGCAGCGGGATGCGGCGGCCGAGATCGCCCGAGACGATCTCTCCGGCGGTGCGCGAGATGTCCTTGAGTCGCGAGAACACCAGCCGCGTCAGCAGCCAGCCGGTCAGCAGGCTGAGCGCTAGCGCCGCCAACAACGCCAGCCCGACCGAGCGCAGCAGCACCCGGTCGAATTGCCGCCGGGCCGAGGCGTCGCGCCCCACCAGCAGCCCCTCGCCGCCGGGCAGGCGGATCGAGGCGGCCGAGACCGGCACGCTTTCACCGGATTCGGTGCGGATCAGATCCAGTTCGATCCAGCCGCTGCCCGCCGTCACGCCGGGCGGCCAGCGCACCAGATTGCCCGCCAGCACCGCACCTCCGCGATCGGTCAGCAGGTAGAGGGCATCGCGCTCGCTGGCGTCCTGGCTGCGCCGCTCGATCGCGGTCAGCAGGCCGATGACACCCAGTCGTTGATATTCATCCGCCAGCCCGGCCAGTTCGGCAGTCACGACCGAGCGGGTCTCGCCCGCGATGGTTCGGTTGGCGGTGACATAGACCAGTGCCAGCACCGCCACCGTCATCGCCGTGCTCAGCACCATGCTGAGCAGCACCAGCCGGGTGCGGGCATTTCGCATCAGGACCAGCGGCTTAGCCATCGGAGATCATGTAGCCCGCACCGCGTACGGTGGTGATCAGCGGCACCTCGGCGCCCTCGTCGATCTGGCGCCGCAGCTTCGAGATATGCACGTCCACGATATTGGTGTTGGGGTCGAAATGGTAATCCCAGACCCCCTCCAGCAGCATTGTGCGGGTGATCACCCGGTTCTTGCGGCGCAGGAAGAATTCGAGGATCTGGAATTCGCGCGGGGTCAGGGTGATCTCGCGCCCGGCGCGGGTCACCTTGCGGCGCATCAGGTCCATCTCCAGATCGCGACAGGTCAGCGTCGTGGCCTCTTGCGTGTCCTGCGGGCGGCGCAGCAGCGCCTCGACCCGGGCCAGCAGCTCCTGAAACGAGAAGGGTTTGACCAGATAGTCGTCGGCGCCCGCGCGCAGCCCCTTGACGCGCTCGTCCACCGCGCTCATCGCCGTCAGCATGATGACCGGGGTGTTCAGCCCTGCGGCGCGGACCGACTTGATCAGCGCCAGCCCGTCAAGCCCGGGCAACATCCGGTCCAGCACCATCGCGTCAAAGCCGCCATCGGTGGCGTGATAAAGGCCATCGCGCCCGTCTGCGGCACATTCCACGGCAAAGCCCTCCTCGGCAAAACCCTTTGCGAGGAAGTCGCGCGTTTCGGGGTCATCCTCGACGATCAGCACACGTCGGCTCATCTCAATGGTCCTCTTTTCCGATGGATATACAGGGGCGAGGCGGCAAATGCACGTGCCGGGCGCGGATGGGACGCGCCCGGCAGATCCGGGACCGAAAGGCACATAACATGGCCCGGATCCAGACCCGGCGTGCGGGGGCACGGCCGGGTCAGCGACCTGTCGGTCAGGTGATCTTGACCGCGAGAAAGATCTGGTTGCCGCCGCGGTTGATCAGCATCAGCGCCGGATCGGTCTTTTCACTTTCCAGCGCCTGTTTCAGCGCCGCCGGGCTGGCGGTGTCGGCGCCGCCCAGCCGCAGGATCACGTCGCCGGGTCGCAGGCCGGCGCGGGCGGCGGGGCCGTCGGGCGCGATATCGGTGATCAGCACGCCGCCGGTGTCGCTGTCCAGCCCGGCGCCCTTGCGGGCCTCTTCGCTCAACGGCGAGACGGTCAGGCCGAGGCCGGGCGCGTCGGCCGGGCCGTCGGCGCTGGCGGGGATCACCTCGGCGCTGGGCTGATGGGTGCCGATGGTGACGGTGATATCCTGCGCCTTGCCATCGCGCATCACCCGGATACTGGCGCGGGTTCCGGATTCGGTCGCGCCCACCAGCCGGGGCAGGTCGGCGCTGCTGCGCACCGGTTTGCCCTCGAAGGCGACGATCACGTCACCGGGGCGCAGGGTGCCGTCCGAGGGGCCATCGGCCACGACCTCGGACACCAGCGCACCGGAGGTCCCGTCAAGGCCCAGCGCGGCGGCGATATCGGCGCCAAGGTTCTGGATCGACACGCCCAGCCAGCCGCGATCGACCCGACCGTCTTCGCGCAGGTCCGAAATCACGTGATCAACGATGTTCGAGGTGACGGCAAAGCCCAGGCCGACCGACCCACCCGAGGGCGAATAGATCACCGAGTTCACGCCCACGACCTCGCCCGCCATGTTGAACAGCGGTCCGCCCGAATTGCCCTTGTTGATGGCGGCGTCGGTCTGGATGAACTCGGCATAGGGTCCGTCCGAGATATTGCGCCCCTTGGCCGAGACGATGCCGGTGGTCACGGTCGAGCTGAGGCCAAAGGGGTTGCCCACGGCCACCACATCCTCGCCCACTCGGATCGCGTCGCTGTCACCCAACGTGACGGCGGGCAGCGCCTCGCCCGCCTCGATCCGCAGCAGCGCCAGATCGGTCAGCGGGTCGGTGCCGACCACCTGGGCTGTGAACTCACGGTCATCGCTGAGGCGGACAGTGACCCGGTCGGCGCCGTCCACCACGTGATTGTTGGTGACGATATAGCCCTCGGTGTCGAGGATGAAGCCCGAGCCGAGCCCCTGGCGCGGGCCGCTATCGGGCATCGGCATGCCGCGCGGGCCGCCGAACTGGTGAAAGAACTCCTCGAACGGGGTGCCTTCGAAGGGCGAAGGCTGCGCGCCGGTCGGGCGCGGTGCGGCGTCCTGGCTGGCCAGCACGGTGACCACGCTGGGGGCGACCTGTTCGACCAGATCGGCCAGCGCCTCGTCGGCGCTGACGGGCAGGGTCGCGCTGGTCAGCAGCAGCGCACCCAGGGCAGGGGCGGCAGCCCAGGCGGGCAGCGAGGGGGTCAGTTTGCGGGACATGCGGATGCTCATCTTGGTCTCCTGTCTCTGGTCCGGTCCGGGCCGGGTTCGAGACAGAGATAGCGGCGCATTCTGAGGCCGGGCTGAGCCGGGGATTAAGAAAAGTTAATTCGTACCCCCCTGAGACTGATCCTCCACAAACATGTTTGCGCGAAATGTCTGAACAACTTGAACTTGATTCGATCATTGCCGGCTTTGGATTGTTCCCGTTCTTTCAAAGAACCACGCCGTGAGCTAGTATTGGACACCTCGCCGCTGTCAATTGTGGCAAAATCAAGGCGCTTCCCAAGGCTAGAGAGCCGTATGCGGATGACGGCAGATTGTTCTGAAAACAGAAACAAATGCCCGAAGCGCGATCGCACGATTTTCTTTCAAAGTTGAGGAAAATGGGGGAGGGCGCGATTCTTCGCGAAGGGAGAAGTTTTTATAATGGAAACAGCAATCAACCCAGGAGAG
Organism: Ruegeria alba; assembly: GCF_022321465.1. NCBI lineage: Bacteria > Pseudomonadati > Pseudomonadota > Alphaproteobacteria > Rhodobacterales > Roseobacteraceae > Ruegeria > Ruegeria alba. Next base: position 147,363 of record NZ_JAKOEM010000001.1, read on the forward strand.
AGTTCGATTGCAGCTATGTCGGGGCAGAGTTGGTCGCGTTGGCGGAATGGGGCAAATTTTGGACCCTTTTTCGCTTTGTCCGTCTCCAAGGCTCCGCTAATCATGAATGCAGCCCAACTGGGGGGGGCGATGTCTGTTGGTCACGGGGGCGACCGCACAACTTGGCGTCTTGAAGACGTGAGAAGGATGCGCGTTCGCGCAACGGCTGCATTGGTCGTTTGTGGCGAGGGAATAATCGGTGCGCCATCGCGTGCCGAAACAAGGCAGTCTTGCTTTGCGCCAGCTTTCTCCACCCGCTCGGGTTCGCAAGAGGTGTGGTCGCGATTGGACCAGTCATCGTCCCGTTAACGTAGGATTTCGCGTGGGGACGCGTATCGGTGCAGGTGTGCCGGGAAGGAGATTGGTATGGCGAACAATTTTGACAATCCGTATTCGGCCAACCTGATTGGTCTGTGGGATTTCCGCCCCGGCGCGGAAACCAGCGACACCGGCCTTGGGGACGGTATCGCGCAGGATGGTACACCCGTGAATGGCCCCGATTTCAGTGCGGGGTGGATGTATACCGGCCATCCTGATGAGCGCATGGACGTAAACGATGGTGATGATGACCAATTTGACCTCGAGGAAGGGTCGGTGATCACATCGTTCCGCGTCTTCGGTCATCCGGGCGATGGCCCCTACACGGTGGTCAGCCGCGGTGTCGAGGACTCCGGCAATGTCGATGATGGCGCCGGCACCACCGCAGGGGCCGACAGCGGATATTTCGAGGTGCGCGTCACTAACGACGGCATGGTTGAGGTTCTGCACCGCTCGAACGGGGTCGAAGAGATCCTCAGCACCGGCGCCAATTTCTATAGCATCGGCGATATCGTCACCGTCACCTACGCCTGGTCCGACAACGGCCTGGACATGCGCGTGGTGAACGAGACCCAGGGGACCGAGACCACCGTGTCCAGTGACCAGACCGGCATGACGCTGGATGTCACGACCGGTGACGAACAGAGCTTTGCCATCGGTGCCCGCGAGGCGACCGATGGCGAATTCGACCAGAACTTTTTTGGCGGCATCGACTATGTGGCGGTGCTGGATGCGCCGGTGATCGGCCAACCCAATGGGATCGTCGACGGCACCCCGGGCAACGACACCATCGACCTGGGCTATACCGGCGACCCCGAGGGGGACGTGATCGACGGCGGCGACGCGATCGACCCGACCCATGGTCCCGATGACGATGTGGTCGACGGCGGTGCCGGCGATGACAGCATCGACGCGGGTGAGGGCGACGACACTGTCTATGCCGGCAGCGGCAACGACACGGTCAATGGTGAGGCCGGCGACGACCTGCTGATCGGCGACGACAACGCGCCAGGAGGCGGTGCTGGCGGTAGCACTCGGGAGGTGTTTGAATGGTTCCGTGCGCCTGATCCCGATGATGGAGGCGCGATTGATGATCAAGACGATCTCAGCGGCGGCTTTACCCAGACCACAGGCGGCGTCGATGTCACTTTCTCGGTGCTAAATGCTGACACGGGTGTCACCACCGAATTCGCCACGCAGGAACAGTTTGTCGGCAATATCGACACCAATGGTCCGGCGGCCACTGACGACAGCGCGCTGGAGTCCGAACTGAATGGCCAGGCGAACACCGGCACCTATCAGCTGGAATTCTCGGAAGCCGTGACCAACGTGTCCTTCCGGATCAACGATATCGACGGTGACGGCCAGGCGACGGTTCAGGCATTTGACGTCAACGGCGACCCGATCACGGTGAATATCGCCGGTGGGTTGCGTGTCACTGAAAGCGACACAGACAGTGTAGCCGGCAATGAAACGGCGACCGGCGACGGCGGTTATGCCGATCCCAACAATTCGAACTTCTCGATCTTGGTCACCATTCCGGGACCGGTTGCTCGCCTGACGATCGAACATGGCCAAAGTGGTCCGAACCCTAGCGAGATCAGTGTTACCGACGTTTACTTCGACGTTCCGAACACTGATACAGGCGTGGACGGCAATGACAGCCTGACCGGCGGTGACGGCGACGATACGCTGATCGGTCAGGGGGGCGACGACACGCTGACCGGCGGTGACGGAAATGACAGCGTCGAGGGCGGCGATGGTGACGATGTGATCGACACCTCGGGCAGCCTGTCGGGCAATCTGCCCGATCGCGGCTTCCCCTCGTATAACGGCCTGCCCGCGGTTCCGGCGGATCCGGTTGTCGACGATGACCGCGACACCGTCGATGGCGGCGAAGGCAATGACATGATCCTCACCGGGGACGACACCGACCGGATCACCGGCGGTGGCGGCAACGACACGATCGACGGCGGCCTGGATGACGACACCATCGAGGGTGGCGACGGCGCCGACATGATCGTGGGCGGCGAGGGCGCGGACTCGATCCTGGCCGGTACCGGCGACGACGTGGTTTATGGCGGTCTCGACCCGCGCTTCCCGGACAATCTCAACATCCGCGACGATGGCACCGATGGCCCCGCCGATCCCGAGACCACCAACGGGCTCGATTTCATCGACGGCGGCGACGGCAATGATACGCTCTATGGTCAGGACGACAACGACACCATCCTGGGTGGTGCGGGCGACGACCTGGTCGATGGCGGGATTGACCAGGACAGCATCGAAGGCGGCGACGGCAATGACACCCTGCTGGGACGTCATGGCGAGGACGAGATCCACGGCGGCAGCGGCGATGACGTGATCCTGGGAGGCACCGAAGCCGACCGTCTGTTCGGCGGCGATGATGCCGACACCATCGGAGCCGGGATCGGTGACACGATCGAAGGCGGTGAAGGCGGCAACGACATGGACGTGGCGATCGCTACGGGCCTGGCCGTGGTCAACTATGACCCAACCGATCCGACCGGCGAATCCGGCACCATCACCTATTACAACCCCGATCTGACCGTGGCAGGCACTGCCGAGTTCTCGGAGATCGAGAATGTGCTGGTGATCGGCGATCCGCAGGGGCCGGTTGGTCCGGGTGGTGCTCCGACCTTCCCGATCGCAGGCATCGACGGTGTGGTCGAAGGCACCGCAGGTAACGATACCATCGATCTGGGCTACACCGGCGATCCGGATGGCGACCTGGTGGATGGCGACGACGCCGTGCCGCCGCTGGTTGACGAGCAGGATGTGGTGCTGGCCGGTGCCGGTGACGATCTCGTCTACAGCGGTCTGGACACCGATGTGGTGTTTGCTGGCGACGGCAACGACACCGTGTTCGGCGAAGAAGGTGGCGACGCCATCGACGGCGGTGCCGGTAACGACTCGCTTGACGGGGGCGCGGGGCGCGACATCGTGTTCGGCGGCGAAGGCGACGATACCCTGTCCGGCAGCAACGAGAACCCCGACGATGGCGGCGATATCCTCGGCGGTGGCTTTGGCGACGACCGGTTCGTCAATGTCGGTCAGGGCGAGATCATCATCGGCGGTGAGGATGCCGACGGGCTGGACGAGGATGTGCTCGACCTGACCAATGCGGCTGCTCCGGGTGGCTCGGTCACCGTCGAATATGACGCAGGGGACCCCGAGGCGGGCACCGTGCGCTATTTCGATGCGGCTGGCGCCGAGACGGGAACCAGCACGTTCAGCGAAATCGAGACGGTCATTCTGCCTTGCTTCACGCCGGGCACCAGGATCGCGACCCCCAAGGGCGAGCGCCTGGTCGAGGAGTTGCAGGTTGGCGACCGGGTGATCACCCGCGACAACGGTATCCAGGAAATCCGCTGGGTCGGCGCCCGCACGCTGACCGGAGCAGAACTGGCCCGTGCCGGTCATCTGAACCCGGTCCTGATCCGTCAGGGCGCGCTGGGTGGCGGCCTGCCCGAGCGGGACATGATCGTCAGTCCGAACCACCGGATCCTGGTGGCCAATGACAAGACGGCGCTCTACTTCGAAGAGCGCGAGGTTCTGGTCGCGGCCAAGCACCTGATCGGGCTCGAAGGGGTCGACATCGTCGAGATCTCGGAAGTGACCTATATCCACTTCATGTTCGACCAGCACGAAGTGGTGCTGTCGGACGGGGCCTGGACCGAGAGCTTCCAGCCGGGCGATCTGTCGCTCGCCGGTCTTGCCGATGCACAGCGCGACGAACTGCTCGAGCTGTTCCCCGAGCTGAAGACCCGCGAGGGCGTCGAGGCCTATGCCGCCGCGCGCCGGTCGCTGAAGAAACACGAAGCCCGCCTGCTGATGTAACAGCGGGCTTCGGCCTCCCCGAATATGCAGCTTGAACCGCGCGGTCTCGGGGCGCGCGGGCAGGGCGGGGCGCGGTTTTCGCGCCTCGCCTATTGCCGTTTCGCGCGCCAGTCGGCCCAGGCCTCGGGCGTGTCCAGATCGGTGCGGGCATGCGCGCCCGGCAACGGGACCAGCACCAGCCGGTCGCGATGCGCCTGTACCACCGATTGCGCCCCGGTATCGCCGGTCAGTTCCAGAAGCGCGGGGAACAAGGCCCTTTGAAACACAACGGGATGGCCGGGATGTCCCGATGCGGTCGCCCCGCGCCAGATGAGATTTTTCGTCGAAAAATCTATGGCGCCCAGTACCAGCGTCAGGTCGTCACTGGTCAGGTCGGGCAGGTCGGCAAGCAGAACCATGGCTGCGGGCGTCTCGTCCGGCAACGCCGAAACTGCGCGGCGCAGGCTGGCATTCATGCCCTCGTCGGCATCGGGTACTTCGACGATATCAACGGGCAACCCCGCCAGCGCGTCATGGCGCGGATGCGGTGCCGGCGGCACGGCCACGATCACCGGTGCCACTTTCAGCGCCCGCAAGGCGGTCCGGCGCAGCAGCGGCATGCCGTCGATCTCTTGCATCAGCTTGTCGGCCCCGCCCATGCGACGGGACCGGCCCGCGGCCAGCAACAGGATGGGAATCGGCTTCATGCCGCAACTCTGGCTGCTGGCGCGGGAGTTGTCACCCGCGCATGCGCGCACCATCCGCGTCAAAAAGCGGCTGGCTGATCACCCGCGCGGGGCGCATCTGGCCCAGGATCTCGATCTCGACCTCAAGCCCATCGGCGATGCGCTCGACCGGCAGAAAACCCAGTGCGACCGATTTACCCGCGTGATGCGAATAGCCGCCCGATGTGCAGAAGCCCACCACCGCGCCCTCCAGCCAGATCGGCTCGTAGGCATTGACATCGGCGCCGTCGGCGTCGACTTCGAAGGCGCAGAGCCGGCGGGCAGGGCCTGCGGCGCGCTCCGCCTCGGCGGCCGCGCGGCCGATGAAATCCGCCTCTTTCTTGAAGGCGATGAACCGGTCCAGCCCGGTTTCGGCGGCGGTATAGTCGGGAGAGAACTCCCGCAGCCACGAGCCAAAGAACTTGTCCAGCCGCAGGCTCATCATCGCGCGCATGCCAAAGGGGATCATGCCGTGGTCCTGACCGGCCTGCCAAAGGGTCCACCACAGCTGGCGCTGCGCCATTGGATCGCAATAGATCTCATAGCCCAGATCGCCGGTATAGCTGACCCGCTGCACGATACAGTCGGTCATGCCCACCACCATCCGCCGCACATCCATGAAGCGCAGGCTGTCAACATCGTCGCGGGTGCAAGCGGCCAGAACCGCCCGTGCCTTTGGCCCGGCAATCTGGAATCCGTTACGTTTATCGCTGATATTTTCGATGGTTACACTGTCCTCCTGATGTTGCTGGAACCAGCGCATGTGATAATCCTGCGACCCGTAGGAGGCGGTCAGCTGAAACTCGGTCTCGCTCAGGCAGGAAACGGTGAAATCCCCGATCAGCTTGCCCTTGGCGCTCAGCATCGGCGTCAGTGACAGCCGCCCAGGCGCCGGGATGCGACCCGCCATGATCCGGTCGAGCCAGGCGCGCGCGCGCGGGCCTGTCACCATGTATTTGCCGAAGTTGTGGACCTCGTTGATGCCCACGCCTTGACGCACACCGCGCACCTCGCGGCCGGTGGCCGCAAACGCGTCCGAGCGGCGGAAGGAGGGGGTTTCATAGGTCGGCTCGTCGCCTTGGGCATAGTAATTGGCAACCTCCAGCCCGAATTGCTGGCCCCAGACCGCGCCCATGTCGGAAAAGATATCATACATCGGCGTGGTGCGGTTGGGACGCGCAGCAGGCAGTTCCTCGTTCGGATATGACACGCTGAACCGTTTCTGATAGTTCTCGATCACCTTGGGTCGGGTATAGCCGGGGCTGATCCAGCGGCCGAACCGGGCCACGTCCAGCGCGGTCACGTCGCGCTCGGGTTCGCCCTCGATCATCCATTGCGCCAGCGTCAGGCCGACACCGCCGCCTTGGCTGAACCCCGCCATCACCCCGCAGGCCGACCAATAGTTGCGCATGCCCGGCACCGGCCCCACCAGCGGGTTGCCATCGGGGGCAAAGGTGAAGGGGCCGTGAATGACCGACTTGACCCCGGCACTGGCCAGAACAGGAAAGCGTTTGTAAGCGAATTCAATGCTTTCCTCGATCTTGTCAAAGTCGTCGGGCAGCAATTCGTGACCGAAGGTCCAGGGCGTGCCGTCCACCGCCCAGGGCTTGCAGGGCTGTTCATAGAACCCGATGCACAGCCCGCGCCCCTCTTGCCGCAGATAGCTTTCGCCGGCGGGGTCCATCACATGCGGGTGTTCGCTGCCGCGCTCATAGATTTCGGGAATGTCGTCGGTGACGATGTATTGGTGTTCCATCGGGTGCAGCGGGAAATAGACGCCCGCCATCGCGCCGACCTCGCGCGCCCAGAGGCCACCTGCGTTGACCACATGTTCGGCGTGGATGGTGCCCTTGTCGGTTACCACGTCCCAGGTGCCGTCCGGGCGCTGGTTGGTCTCGCGCACCATGCAGTGGGTTTCGATGGTGGCGCCGCCCATGCGGGCGGCCTTGGCATAGGCATGGGTGGTGCCGGAGGGGTCCAGATGCCCGTCGAGTGGGTCGTAGAGCGCGCCGATGATGCCATCCAGATTTGTGATGGGGGCGATCTTGGCGATCTCTTCGGGGCCGACAATCTCGGTTTCCAGCCCCATGAACCGGTGTTTGGCCCGTTCGGCCAGCAGCATGTCGAACCGGTCGCGATTGTCCGCCAGCGTGATGCCGCCCACATGGTGCAGCCCGCAGGACATGCCGGTGATCTCTTCCAACTCCTTGTAGAGCCGGATGGTATAGCCCTGAAGCGCGGCCATGTTTGTATCGCCGTTCAGCGTGTGAAAGCCGCCCGCCGCATGCCAGGTCGAGCCCGAGGTCAGTTCGGACCGCTCGATCAGCATCACGTCAGACCAGCCCAGCTTGGTCAGGTGATAAAGGACGGAACAGCCGACAACACCGCCGCCGATGACGGCCACTCGGGTGGTGGTTTTCATTTCAGTCTCCGCTAGTCTAGGGACAGGTCTGACCTATCAGTCAGGGCAGATATGGCGCGGGTTCTTGTCGCTCTGCGACGGGATGTGTCGCAAATGAAATGTGCAGCCGGTTCGAGAGGGCGATTTGCGAGATAAACTCCTGAATATTGCCCGGCGCATGCTGCGGCTGCTCTATGTGCGGATCATCCTGATCGCCGCGCTCAGCCTGTTGTCGGTCCCGTTGGCGGCGCTTTTGGGTGATCTGATCCCGCCGGGGCTGGCCGACCGGATCGGGGCGGCAGCAGTGGACCCGATCCTGGCGACGCTGGCGACCAGCATGCTGGCGGTGACCACCTTTTCACTGACGGTGATGACCGGCGCCCATCGCGCGGCCTGGTCGCAATGGGGGCCGCGCACCCATGTGATCCTCAAGGACGATACCGCCACCCATTCGATCCTTGCCGTCTTTGTCGGGGCCTATCTGTTTGCCATGTCGGGCATGGTGCTGCGGCGCACGCCGATCTTTGGCGAACAGGAAAGCGTGGCGCTGTTTGCGATGACGATGCTGGTCATTGCCCTGATCGTGGTGTCGATCATCCGCTGGATCGCGCATCTGGAGGATCTGGGCAGTTTCGGCGAGACCCTGGCCCAGGTCGAACGTCGTGCGGCGGTGTCGCTGCAGGCGCTGGCAAAGACGCCTTGTTACGGGGCACACGCGCTCACCGAGGAGACGGAGCTGCCCGAGGACGGGCAGGTCCTGCGGGCGCCGCAGCCCGGATATGTCCAGCAGATCTTTGTCGAGATGCTGCAAGAGCTGGCCCAAAGGGCCGAAACCCGGGTCTATGTCACTGTTTATGTCGGCGATTACGTGCAGGAGGGGCAGGAACTGGCCCGGTTCGCTTGCAGCGATCTGGACGCAGAGGTCGCCGGGGACGCCTGCCGCGCCTTTGCGATCGAGGGCGCGCGCACATTCGTGCAGGACCCGCTGTTCGGCCTGTCGGTACTGGGCGACATGGCCTGCCGGGCGCTGTCGCCTGGGATCAACGATCCATCGACGGCGATCACCGTGATCGACCGGCTGTCCTCTCTGGTGCTGCTGGCAAATGGCGAGCAGAACGACAAAAGCCCGGCTTGCGACCGCGTCTGGTTGCGGCCGCTTCCGCCCGATGCCCTGTTTGCCGAAACCTTTGACAGGATCGCCCGCGACGGCGCCACCAATATCGAGGTGCAACTTGCGCTGCAGCGGGCGCTGGCGGCGATAGGCATGCGCAGCGAGGGTGAACTGGAACAAGCTGCCCGCCGTTCTGCCGCGCGCAGCCTGGCGCGGGGGCTCGCTGGGTTGAGCGCGGCCGAAGACCGTGACCGGCTGGAACGCGCTAGTCGCGGCTCTTGAACCGGCTCTGCTGCACCAGCCAGACGGTGAGCAGGGGGACAATCACGGTGATTGCGGCCACGGTCATCAGCAGATAGCCAAGCTGCGTGTAATCCGCCGGAACCGTCACCGTGCCGTCCTCGGCGCGGACCTCGCGGGTGACGGTATAGATCTGGTTGAGGTACTTGGTCCCAAGGCTCGAGGCCGACAAGGCCAGATTGGTGAATGAGGCCATGACCGCAAAGAACGTTGCCTTGAGGTTGGTGGGCGCATTGCGCGCGATCCAGGCCAGCATCGGGATCATCGCCACCTGACCCAGCGGCGATTCCACCGCCGTGTTGACGATTGCGATGAACCGCGCGTCGACAATGCCGCCGGTCATGGCGGCGGTCCAGTGATGCACCCCGTAGTAAAGACCGATACCAGGCAGCGACAGCACCCCCGCCGCCAGCGTCAGCAGGATCACGATATCGGCGATGGTGCGCGAGGCGATCATCGGCCGCAGCACCACCATGCCCACCAGGGTCAGAACCGAGGTGATGAGATACAAGAGCGACAGGAATTGCTGGTCAAAGCCCAGCACGTCGATATCGAACCAGGTCGAGGCCGCACCGTTCAGCGGCATGGCGCGGAACATGAAGACGATGATCGCGGTGCCGATCAGCGCGCGTGCATGCGCCTGATCCAGATTGCGCACCAGTTGCCGCATCAGGGTCAGCACGATGGCCATCGATCCGGCAAAGACGATCTCTTGCGAAAACGGCAGGTCCATCAGCCCGACGGTCAGCGTCATCGCGACAAAGATGGCGCCGCCGGTGAAATACCAGTGGTTCAGCCGCACCTTCTCGCCCTCGGGGTCGAATGCGGCCAGCGCGCGCACCCGGTCCATTCCGCCTGCGATCAGCCGCGCGATGGCCTTCCGTTTCTGCCAGCCGGCCAGCAGCACGCCCGAGATCGAGATACAGGGGATCAGAAGGGCAAGCGCATAAATATGCCCATAGCGGGCGGCTTTCTCGGCCGGGGCCAGCGTTTCGATCCCGTCGAACAGAACGATGTTCAGGGCGGCGACCGCGCTGGCGCCGCCGATCAGGGCGAAGCGTCCCAGTGTCTGCATGGTGGTGTGCTGGGCACGCTGCACCTCGGGCGACAACTCGGCGCCTTGCGCATCGTGGCGCGGCACCGCCTCGACCGACATGGCATCGGCAACCGCGTCCTGCACCACATAGCCGCAGGGCGCCAGGATCACCGCCAGCACGTACCAGGCGGTCACTGACATGATGACCGGCATCCAGTCGGCCCGGGTTGCCAGCCCGTACATGATGGCGAAACTGGCCGCGATCAGCGCCGCGCCCAGATAGATCAGCCAGGCCTTCCAGCGCCAGATCAGGTCGACCAGATGGCCCAGCGGCATCTTCAGCGCCCAGGGCAGCCCGGCCCAGAAGGCAAGCCCGGCGATGAAGGCCGCCGAGACATCCAGGTATTCCTTGACGAAGAACGTGCCGACAACGGCGGTCAGCCCCTGCGCGCCCGCCGCGAAATAGACCATCAGCGGCGGCAGGAACGACCAGCGCATCTGCCGGCCCAGATCGAGGACAACAGCGTCGAACCAGCCCCGGATCCGGCCCGCGCGGGTCATAGCGGGCGGATCTTGAGCCCGGTGATCCGGTTGCCCTCGCGGCCCGTCACCTCGAAGCGGAAGCCATGAAAGGCAAAGACCTGACCCACGGTCGGGATCATCTGTGCCTCGTGAATGACCAGTCCGGCGACCGTATTGGCCTCGTCATCGGGCAGCGACCAGTCCATCGCCCGGTTCACGTCGCGGATGGTCATGGCGCCCTCGACCAGGAACTGGCCATCGTCGCCACGGGTCACCGGCATCTCGGCATCGGGGTCGAATTCATCGGTGATCTCGCCCACGATCTCTTCGAGAATATCCTCGAGCGTGATCAGCCCGCGCAACGAGCCGTATTCGTCCACCACCAGCGCGAAATGGCTGCGGATGCGCAAGAAGGCGCGCATCTGGTCATCGAGTGTTGTGGTCTCGGGCACGAAATAGGGCGCGTTGGCGACCCGGGTGATGTCGAAATCCTTGAGCCGCGCGGTGTGACCCTCGCTGCCGCCAACCTGGGCATACATGGCGCGGAACAGGTCCTTGGCATGCACCACGCCGATGATGTTCTCGGGCTCGCCGCGATAGACGGGCAGGCGGGTATGGGGGCTTTGCAGGCAGTGTTCCAGAATGGTTTCGGGCTCGGCATCGGCATCCAGCATCACGATATTCGAGCGATGCAGCATGATTTCCTCGACCGTGCGCTCGGCCAGGTCGAGCGCGCCCAGGATACGGTCGCGGTCCTCTTTTTCGACCACGCCCTCGGAATGGCCGAGATAGAGCGCGCCGGCGATCTCCTCGCGCACCGCCATGATATGGCTGTCGGGGTCGATCTGAACGCCAAAGAGGCGCAGAACCCCCCGCACCAGAACCCGGACCAGGGCCACGATCGGTGAAAACAGCATCACCACCACGCCGATGATCGGGGCGACGGCGGCGGCGGCCTTTTCGGCATTGGTGATGGCGTATGTCTTGGGCAGCACCTCGGCAAAGATCAGGACCAGCATCGTCATCACGATGGTGGCCAGGGCCACGCCGCTTTCCCCGAACATCCGCGTGAACAGCGCGGTGGCCAGAGAGGCCGACAGGATGTTGACGATATTGTTGCCAAGCAGGACCGAACCGATCAGCTTTTCGTTGTTCTCGGTGATCTTGAGTGCCTTTTCGGCACCGCTTGATCCCCGGTCGGCCTGGCTGCGCAGCTTGCCGCGCGAGGCGGCGGTCAGCGCGGTTTCAGACCCCGAGAAGAAGCCGGAGAGAATGAGCAGGAACAGGATCGCGCCGGTCGTGATCCAGAAGGCGCTGTCGAGCGCGGAGGCAGAGGGGTCCATCGGTCCTGAAAACTTGTTTCGCTGTCATCCGTTATGGGGTCGGCGGGGGGCGCGATCAAGGGTTCAGTCGCTCTTGTCCTTGTCGTCGCGGGCCAGCGGGTGGTGATCCAGCACCAGTTCGGCCAGCCTTGCGTCCAGAACATGGGTGTAAATCTCGGTGGTCGAGACATCGGCATGGCCCAGCAGTGTCTGGATGGTGCGCAGATCGGCGCCATTGGCCAGCAGATGGGTGGCAAAGGCGTGGCGCAGCGTATGCGGGGTGACCTTGTCGGGCGAGACGCCGCCGGCGACGGCCAGTTCCTTGATCAGCAGGTAAAACCGGTGCCGGGTCAGATGCCCCGATTTCCCGCGCGAGGGAAACAGATGCTGCGAGCGGGCGCTGCCGCGCCGGGCGCCGTCCTCTTCGGCGGCGTCGCGCACGGTCAGCCAGGCGGCCAGAGCCGCGCGGGCGGGCGGCGACAAAGGCACCATGCGTTCCTTGCCGCCCTTGCCGCGCACCAGCAGCATGCGCGGATCGCCCCGCGCGGCCGACGCGGGCAGCGAGACCAGTTCGCTGACCCGCATGCCAGTGGCATAGAGAAGCTCCATCAGACAGGTATTGCGCAGCCGGTCGGCGCTGGTGCGGCCGGTCTGGCGGGCGGCCTCCAGCAGGCGGTCGACCTCGACCACCTCAAGCGTCTTGGGCAACGATTTCAGCCGCCCGGGTCCCTTGATCTGGATGGCGGGGTTGTCCGCGCGCCAACCTTCGTCAAAGGCGAAACGGTAAAGCTGCTTGATTGCCGAGAGCCGCCGCGCGCGGGTCGCGCGGGCCAGTCCTTGCGCGTCGCAATCGACCAGATAGGCCTCGACCGTATCGCGGTCGGCCCCGCCCAGCGTGGCGCCGCGCCGCTCCAGCCATTCGATGAAATCCTTGAGATCGCGGCCATAGGCCAGAAGCGTGTTGTTTGCGGCCCCCAGTTCGGCCGCCTGCGCGTTGAGAAAGGTCGAGATCCATTGATGCGGATGGGCAGGGGCTGTGGACATCGGTCAACTCCGCGTCAGCAGCATCAGTTGCAGCGCGGCGCGCCGCGCGGTGTCCTCCAGCCCGACACGGCGGAACAGGGCCAGCGCGACGCCCAGATCGTCATGATTGCCCATGGCGCCGCTGCCGAACCGGTCCATCGCTTCGAGAATCGCTTCGCCCAGATGACCGTCGCTCAACATCGCCTCCATTTCGGGGGGCAGGGCGGTGGAACTGTCGAACCCGTCCGCGATGGCCCCGGCCTGGGGCGAGGGCGGGGCGACCGAACCGGGAACGCCGCGCGCCAGCGCGGCAAGAAAGGCGCGGTCGCCGCTGATATCAGCGGGGTCATGCGCCGCCGTTTCATAACCCGGAGACAACAGCCGGATGCGCCAGGCGAGTGCGGCGGCCTCGGGTGCGTCCAGCACGGGGAGCGCTTCGGCAAAGAGTTGTGCAAAGGGCACTTCGAGCCGTGCCTGCCGCATCGCTGCCCAGGCGATGGGCAGGGTCTTGGCCACCGCTTCGGCGCTGCCGCTTTGCAAGGCTGTTTCGAATTGCTGCACCGCCTCGACCCGGTCCCAGATACCGCCCGAAGCGGCCGGGCTGCGCTGGGTATAGAGGCCCAACAGCTGGTTGGGTGTCAGCGCGCCGATGCGGGTCAGACGTTCGGCGGCCTCCAGCTGGGCCTTCCAGCCGGCCAGATCGCGCAGGTCGGCATTGGCAAAGGCACGTGGCAGGCCAGACGTGTTCAGCGGCTCGCCGATCGCCTCGAACAGGCGAAAGGTCAGCGGGTCGGGGCGCGCGGGGGCCGGGGGCGGCGGCAGGTCCTCGAAAATCTCGGGGCTAAGGAACCGGTCGAGCAGCGACAGCGTTTCGGGCGGCAGCAGCTCCAGCGCATGCGCGGTCTCCAGCGTCAGCGCCGCCGAGGTCCAGTCTCCCCGACGCGCGGTGCAAAAGATCAGCGCGCCGTAATCGGTCGCCAGATGCGGGCTGGCGGCCAGCGCGGCGCAACTGCTGTCCTCGTCCCCGGTCAGCAGGGTCGCGTCGAACCAGCGCCGAAACCGTTCTTGCGAGGCGGTGGGACCCGCCAGCTGGATCAGCGCCTGCGCCGGGTCCACCGCGCCGAGCTGCATCAGACGGTCGACCCGCGCCAGCAGCATCGTTTCCGCGGCCTGCGGGCTGGCATAGGGGGGGCGGGTCTCGGACAGCAGCAGGGTATAAAGCAGGGTCTGCATCGCCGGATTGTCGCGCACCGGCACCCGCATCAGCCGCTCGGCCAGCAACACCGGGTCGCTGCCCTGCCACAGGTCCAGCGGCAGGCCGGTCAGCTTGGTCGAGACCAGCCCCAGCGGCATTGGCAACGCCTCGAGCGGGGTGACCTCGATCTGCGGTGTCAGCCCGCTCTGGGTTACAGGCGGCTCCAGCAGAGCGGTGCCAGGCAAGGTGCCGGGGGCCGGGTTGGCCAGCCAGTCGATCACTGACAGCGGCTCTTGCTGGGCCAGTCCCGCAATCGGTAGACAGGCCAGAAGCGCGGCCAGCCTGATGCGTTTCGGGATAGTCCCATCCCTAGTCCGCATCCAACACCACCGGCAGGCGCTGTTCGGTCTGTGGTGCCGAGAAATCAACCCCGAAGAACGGGCCCAGATAGGCATATCCGATCAGCGCGACAGCACCGAGACACACGACATAGACCAGAAATTTGACCAAACGACCCATGATTTGACGCTGCCTCTTTCGTTCTTTTGCCCAAGTTATAACTGGCCTTTTTCACAAGATCACGTCATTCAGAGGACAATGAGCAAAATTGAGCATAACTCGGCCAAAACAGAAGATGGTCGCGCCGCCGCGCTGCACAAGACCGTCGTCATGGTTGGCATGATGGGGGCGGGTAAAACCGCCGTGGGCCGGGCCTTGGCACAGCGGCTGGGAGTGCCTTTTCTGGACAGCGACGCCGAGATCGAAAATGCCGCAAACATGTCGATCCCCGAGATTTTCGAGCGTGATGGCGAGGCATTCTTTCGCGACCGAGAGAGCCAGGTCATCGGGCGGCTGCTGAAGGGGGCGCCCTGCGTGCTGTCCACCGGTGGCGGCGCCTTTCTGGCCGAGGCGAATCGCCGGATGATCTCCGAGCGTGGCGTGTCGGTCTGGCTCAAGGCCGATCTGTCGGTGCTGTGGAATCGGGTCCGGCATAAGGACACCCGTCCGCTGCTGCGCACCGCCGATCCGCGTGCGACCTTGCGCGCGCTTTATGAGGCGCGGGTGCCGCTTTACTCCGAGGCCGATCTCTGCGTGATTTCGGATGGTGAAACCTCGATCGAGCAGATGGTCGACCGGGTGATCGCGGCGCTGGCAACGCGCAAGGATGTATTGGAACTGAGCTGACATGATGAACACGGTGCATGTCGCGCTGGGGGCGCGCAGCTATGATGTGGAAATCGGACCGGGCCTGATGGCCGAGGCAGGCGCGCGCATTGCGCCTCTGCTGAAACGGCGCCGGGTCTGCGTGCTGACCGACGAGACGGTGGCAAGCCTGCATCTGGAGGCGCTGCGCGAAGGTCTGGCCGCCGGCGGGATCACGATGCAGGCGCTGGCGCTGCCGCCGGGCGAGGCCACCAAAAGCTGGCCGCATCTGGAACGCGCGGTCGACTGGCTGTTGGCCGAGAAGGTCGAGCGCAACGATATCGTTGTGGCCTTTGGCGGTGGCGTGATCGGCGATCTGGCGGGCTTTGCCGCCGCCATTCTGCGCCGGGGCGTGCGGTTCGTGCAGATCCCGACCTCGCTTCTGGCGCAGGTGGACAGTTCGGTGGGCGGCAAGACCGGTATCAACGCCACCCACGGCAAGAACCTGATCGGCGCCTTTCACCAGCCCTCGCTGGTGCTGGCCGATACGTCGGTGCTGGGCACACTGACGGCGCGCGATTTCCTTGCCGGCTATGGCGAGGTGGTGAAATACGGGCTGCTGGGCGATGCGGCGTTCTTTGACTGGCTCGAAGGGCAGGGACCGGCGCTGGCCGCTGGTGACATGGCCGCCCGGGTCGAGGCGGTGACCCGCTCGGTTCAGATGAAGGCCGATATCGTCGCCCGCGACGAGACCGAACAGGGCGACCGGGCGCTGTTGAACCTCGGCCATACCTTTTGCCATGCGCTCGAGGCGGCGACCGGCTATTCCGACCGTCTGCTGCATGGCGAGGGGGTGGCGATCGGCTGCGCGCTGGCGTTCGAACTCTCGGCGCGGTTGGGGCTTTGCTCGCAAGAGGACCCAAGCCGGGTGCGCGCGCATCTCAAGGCGATGGGGATGAAGACCGATCTGTCCGATATCCCCGGCGATCTGCCGGGTGCAGCGGCGTTGGTCGACCTGATGGCACAGGACAAGAAGGTGGTGGATGGCCAGTTGCGCTTTATCCTGGCGCGCGGCATCGGGCAGGCCTTCGTCACCTCGGACGTGCCGCGCGCGGCGGTGCTGTCCGTGCTTGAGGATGCGCTGGCAAGCTGCTGAAAAGGGGGCGATTATCGCCCCTGTATCACCATCAGCTCGCCCACGTTCTCGCGGGTGACATAACCCAGCATCCGCCCATCAGTCGTGGTAACGGCGACCGCAGGCGCCCCCTGGTAGAGGGCATCCAGCACCGTCTCCAACCCGCTGGCGAGCGGCACCTGCGGGATGTCACGCTCCATCACGGTTTCCGCCGAATCCGAACGTGGATGATCCGAGGCCAGCGCGGCGAACAGCCGTGCCCGTGTCACAAATCCCAAAAGGTGCCCGTCCCCATCCAGCACCGGAAATTCATGCTGGGTGGTGTGCAGCACCGCCTGCGCGGCGGTGGCCAGCGTGTCGGCGGGGCCCAGCGTCTCGAAGCGGGTGATCATCGCGTCGCGCGCCAGCAGGCGGCGGGTCACCGCGCGCATGGCGACATCCTGCGCCTCGGCATTGGCGGCGATAAAGACAAAGACCGCGATCAGCACCAGTACCGGGTTGCCGCCGCTGAGCCCGGCAAAGCCAAAGAGCAGCGCCACCAGCTGCCCGGCGGCGGCAGCGATGCGGGTGGCGCGCACCCGGTCCATCGTCAGGCTGAGCGCTGCGCGCAGGACGCGCCCGCCATCCATCGGAAAGGCCGGGATCAGGTTGAACACCGCCAGGAACAGGTTGACCATCGCCAACCGGCCCAGGAAATCGGGCTCGGCGCTGTCGATGGCGGTCAGCGTTTCGAACCGGGTATCGACACCGACAAGGGTGAGGGCGGCCCAGATCGCCACATTAACCGCCGGACCGGCCAGCGCCACCACGATCTCTTGCCCCGGCTTCTCGGGCATCTTGTCCAGCCGGGCCAGCCCGCCGATGGGCAGCAAGGTGATATCGGGGGTGCGGATGCCATAGCGGCGCGCGGTCAGGGCGTGACCATATTCATGCGCCACCACACAGGCAAACAGCGCCAGCACAAAACCGGTGTTTTCCACGGCGCTGGGCCAGCCGCCCATCTGATAGGCCGAGATGCCGATCCAGGCGATGAGCAGAAAGAAGGTGACATGGACCTTCAGTTCCGAGCCAAAGAGACGGCCGATGGTGAAGGACCATGTCATGATATGCCTCCGGGTCTAGAACGGGATCTCGTCGTCGTCGATGCCGCCCGAGGCCGGACCACGCCCGCCGCCCTGATTGCCGCCGCCCGAGGGGCCGCCATAGGGGTCGCCCGCAGGCCCGCTGTCATAGCCGCCGCCGTAACCGCCGCCCTGACCACCGCCATAGCCGCCGCCGCCGCTTCCGCCTTCGCTGCGCCCGTCAAGCATCACCAGCGTCGAGCCGAAGCCCTGCAACACCACCTCGGTGGAGTAGCGGTCCTGGCCGGACTGGTCCTGCCATTTGCGCGTCTGCAACTGGCCCTCCAGATAGACCTTGGAACCCTTGCGCAGATATTGTTCGGCGACGCGGACCAGACCTTCGTTGAAGATGGCGACCGAATGCCATTCGGTCCGTTCGCGCCGTTCGCCCGTATTGCGATCCTTCCAGGTTTCAGAAGTGGCGATGCGCAGGTTGCACACCTTGCCCCCGTTCTGAAATGTCCGCACCTCGGGGTCGCGGCCCAGATTTCCCACCAGAATGACTTTGTTGACCGAGCCAGCCATGGGTTCCCCGTCTCCTGTTCTTGTTACATCTTGTGTTGTGATCGGCCCGAATCTTGCCGACCCGTCCCGACAGACCCTACACGCGCGCGCAGGCAGAGGGAAACCGGTAGCTCTATTCGCCTGATCCGCGCCAGCGTGCAGGCAGGGTTTTCTTCACCGCCAAACCAGCTATAGTTGCCGGCAAGGGGTTACGGACAGGTTATTTCCAATGCGCAGACTCTTTTCCGGTTTCATGGTGGCCGCGGTTGCCCTGTCGGGCCTGCCTGCGAGTGCCGATATGTTTTCGACCAAGAACCGGCGCGACCTGTTCCAGAAACAGGCGCGACTACTGGATACCAGGGCTGCGAGCCAATACGAAAGCTCCTCGCGCCTGCAACCGCCGAGCGCCGAGCGCACTTCGACCCGCAGATACGCTGGCAAGTACAAGGGCGAATACCTGCAAATGGCCCGCGACGCGGCCCGGCGCCACAATATCCCCGAGGATCTGTTTCTGCGACTGGTGCAGCAGGAAAGCGGCTGGAATCCGCATGCCAAATCGCACAAGGGTGCGATGGGCCTGGCCCAACTGATGCCGGGGACCGCACGGGCATTGGGGGTTGATCCGGGTATTCCCTATCAGAACCTTGACGGCGGCGCGCGCTATCTGTCGCGGCAATACCGCAAGTTCAAATCGTGGCGCCTGGCGCTGGCGGCCTATAATGCCGGCCCCGAAGCGGTGGAGAAATACGGCGGTGTCCCGCCTTATGAAGAGACCAAGAATTACGTTAAGGTGATCTGGGGCAGCTGAGGCACGCTGTCTCGTACAGGGCGCCGTCACAGCCCCGCTATTCGAGAAAACCCGCAGGCCGAAGGCTGCGGGTTTCGTGTTTCTGCCTATTCTGCGGCGATCTTGATCACGGGGCCCATTCTGGCCAGCACATCGTCGCTCAGGTGGCATTTCACCTGATGGCCGTCGCCCAGTTGGCGCACTGGAGGCACGTCCTTGTCGCACAGGCCGCCCGGCACTTCGGATTTCCAGCGGCAGCGGGTTTGGAACGGGCAGCCCGGCGGCGGGTTCATCGCCGAGGGGATGTCGCCTTCGAGCACGATATGTTCCTTGATCACCGAGGTGTCGGCGATCGGCACCGCGCTCAGCAGTGCCTCGGTATAGGGGTGGTAGGGCGGGCTGAACACCTGATCGGTGGTGCCCAGCTCGACCACATGGCCCAGATACATTACCATCACCCGGTCGCTGAGATAGCGCACGATCGACAAGTCATGGCTGATGAACAGCAGCGTCGTCTTCTGCTCGCGCTGGATCTCCATCAACAGGTCGGTCACCGCCGCCTGCACCGACACGTCCAGCGCCGAGACCGGCTCGTCCGCCACCACGATGCGGGCACCGCCGGCAAAGGCGCGGGCGATGCCGACGCGCTGTTTCTGGCCGCCCGACAGCTGTCGCGGCATCCGCTCGGCAAAGGCGCGCGGCAGTTTCACCAGATCGAGCAGTTCCAGCATCCGCTGTTGCCGCTCGCCATCGTTCTTGCCGATGCCAAAGATCTCCAGCGCGCGGATGATCTGGCGACCCACGGTCATCGAGGGGTTGAGCGTGTCGAACGGGTTCTGGAACACCATCTGCACATCCGACACGGTCTTGGTGTCGCGCGCCTCGATCGGGATCTGTTCGATGTTGCGATTATCGAGCAGGATTTGCCCGTCGGTGGCGGTTTCCAACCCCATCAGCACCTTGGCAAAGGTGGACTTGCCGCAGCCCGATTCGCCGACGATGGCCAGGGTTTCGGATTCGCGCGCCTCGAAGGACAGGGTCTCGTTGGCCTTGACCACCTTCTTTTCACCGCCGCCGAACAGGGCATTCGCGGCCACCTCGTAATATTTCTTGAGGTTGTCCATCTTCAGGACCACATCGCCAACCTGCGCCTTTGCCTTCTGTTCGCCCAGGGCAATCGGCGCGTTCCAGTCGATCTCGCGGAACTTCAGACAGCGGGTGTGATGACGGTCATTGCCCGGCACCGCCTCCATCAGTATGTCCTGCGCATCGCAGCGCCCGGCCTCGAAATAGTCGCAGCGCGGCCCGAAGTTGCAGCCGGGCGGGCGCTCGTGCGGCAGGGGGAAGTTGCCGGGAATGGCCACCAGCGGGCGGCTGTTCTTGTCGGCGCCGGGCAGCGGGATCGAACGGAACAGCGCCTGGGTATAGGGGTGCTGCATCTCGTCGAACACATCCTTGATCGAGCCGCGCTCGACCGCCTCGCCGGAATACATGACGCAAAGCCGGTCGCAGGTCTCCAGCACCAGGCCCAGGTTGTGGCTGATGAACAGCATCGA
Source organism: Ruegeria alba (assembly GCF_022321465.1). Classification (NCBI taxonomy): domain Bacteria; kingdom Pseudomonadati; phylum Pseudomonadota; class Alphaproteobacteria; order Rhodobacterales; family Roseobacteraceae; genus Ruegeria; species Ruegeria alba. The sequence goes on from NZ_JAKOEM010000001.1 coordinate 167,441, forward strand.
GGTGCCGTATTTCTTGCCCAGATCCTTGACCAGCGCGACCACGGCGGCCTCGACCGTCACATCAAGCGCGGTGGTGGGCTCGTCCAGGATCAGCAGCGCCGGTTTCGACATCAGCGCCATGGCGATGACGATGCGCTGCTGCTGGCCGCCCGACAGCTGGTGGGGATAGCTGTTGAGCATCCGCTCGGGGTCGGGCAGGCGCACATCGGTCACCACTTCCAGCGCCCGTTTGCGCGCCTCTTCTGCGGACACGCCTTCGTGGATCATCGGCACTTCCATCAGCTGTTTGCCGATCTTCATCGCCGGGTTCAGGCTGGCCATCGGCTCCTGATAGATCATCGCGATCTCGTTGCCGCGAATGTCGCGCAATTCGTCGGCGCTCATCTCGGCCAGGTCGCGGCCCTTGAACTTGATGGTGCCGCCCACGATGCGGCCGTTCTTGCCCAGGTCCTGCATCACCCCCAGCGCCACGGTGGATTTGCCGCAGCCGGATTCGCCCACCAGCCCCACCGCCTCGCCGGGCTGCACGCTGACAGAGAAATCCATCACCGCGGGAATTTCCCGCAGCCGGGTGAAAAAAGAAATCGACAGTTTGTCGATCTCCAGGATCGGACCGTCATATTCCGCCATCTTGCTCATGTTCTTGTCTCCCTGTCGGAGCGGAAAGAAAGCCTTCTTCCTCTTGCTCCAAATATCCCGGGGGGTCCGGGGGGCTGGCCCCCCGGCTTTGATCACGTCAGTCCTTCAGGCTTTCTTCGCGCAACCCGTCCGCCAAGAGGTTCAGACCCAGAACCAGCGACAGCAGCGCCAGCGCCGGCGGCAGGGCCGGGTGCAGGTAGATCGACAACAGCTTGCGCCCCTCGTTGATCGTGCTGCCCCAGTCCGGGCTTTCCGGCGGCAGACCCAGGCCAAAGAAGCCCAGCGTGCCCAAAAGGATGGTGGTATAGCCGATGCGCAGACAGAAATCGACGATCAGCGGCCCACGCGCATTGGGCAGGATCTCCCACAGCATGATGTACCAGGGGCCTTCGCCGCGGGTCTGGGCGGCGGCGACATAGTCGCGTGTCTTGATGTCCATCGCCAGGCCCCGCACGATACGGAACACCGTGGGCGAGTTGACGAAGACCACCGAGACAAAGACCACCAGGATGCCGCCCGGAATGTCGAACGGGTCGAGCACCGAGGGCAGGCCCGGAATGCTGCGCACCAGATAGCCGTTCTCCGAAATCAGCGCCAGATAGAGCCACAGCGCGAACCCCAGCACCCCGATCAGCAGCGGCGTGCGGAACGCGGGCTGGGTACGGTAGCGCGAGTTCAGCAGCACGCCCAGAAAGATGATCGGGAACATGAACAGCACGATGGCCATCATGGTGGGCAGGCCGGTTGCCACGATCTCGGGTGTGACCAGCAGGTAGAACAGCAGGATGACCGGAAAGGCCAGGATCAGGTTGGCGAGGAAGGACAGGAACGTGTCCAGCCGACCGCCGTAATATCCGGCCGGCAGGCCCAGGGTGATCCCGACCATAAAGGCAAAGAGCGTGGCCAGCGGTGCGATCTGCACCACGATCCAGGCGCCCTTGACCACCCGGCTGAACACGTCACGCGCCAGATTGTCGCCGCCCAGCAGATACCAAGCATAGTCACCTTCACCCGCGCCGGCCAGCGGTGTGCCGGGCACCTTGTTCTTCATGCCCGAGACCTGGCTCAGCGGGTCATGCGTGATGATCAGGTCCATGGCGCCAAAGATGCCGACAAAGACCCAGAACATCACCAGGCCAAAGCCGATCATGCCGATCGGACTGTCAAACAGCTTGCCATAAAGGCCCAGCCGCCGCTTGAAGGCGATCGACAGGGCAAAGAGCAACAAGAGCGCGATCCAGACCGATGACAGCTGATACAGCACGCGGATGATGATTTCGAATATACCGAGAGGTTCCATGTTCCGTTCCTCCCTTACGAAATGCGGATGCGCGGGTTGAGGTAGACATAGCCGATATCCGAGATCAGCTGCGTGATCAGAACCACGAAGACCGAAACCACCGATACCGCCAGCAAGAGCTGGATGTCGTTATTGCCCGCCGCCTCGACCAGAACCCAGCCGAAGCCCTTGTAGTTGAACAGGCTCTCGACGATGACGACACCGTTGAGCAGCCAGGGGAATTGCAGCATGATCACTGTAAAAGGAGCGATCAGCGCGTTTCTCAGCGCGTGCTTGATCACGATATTGGGGAAGGACACGCCCTTGAGCCGCGCAGTGCGGATGTATTGCGCCGTCATCACCTCGGTCATCGAGGCGCGCGTCATCCGCGCGATATAGCCCATGCCATAGAGCGCGATAGTCAACACCGGCAGGAAGAAATTTTCGAACGTCGGCTGCTCCATCGCCTGGGTTGCGGTGCCCTTGAACCATTTCAGCCCCACCGTCGACGAGGTGAAGACCGCGATGAAGATCACGCCCGAGACATATTCCGGCGTTGCCGTGCTGAGGATCGAGAAGGTCGACAGTGACCGGTCGGTGCGCGACCCCTCGCGCATCCCTGCCAGCACACCCACGAGCAGGGCAGAGGGCACCATCAGGATCATGACCCACATCATCAGGTAAAGCGTGTTGCCCAGCCGTTTCCAGATGATCTCGTCCACATCGGCCTTGAACCGTGTCGAATACCCCCAGTCGCCCTGAACGATACCGCAAAACCGCGGCGTCTCTTCCGGGGTTTGCCCGGGGCGCACGCAGGTTCCGACGAACTGACCGTCATTCAGGGTCTTGGTAAAGCCCGGCATCACGCCCAGCCAGCGGCCGTATTTGGTGAGCAGCGGGTCGCTGTAACCGCGATTGTCGAGCCAGGTTTGCACCTGCTCGTCGCTCATCCGCTGGTTGCCCTGGGTTTTCGCCAGTTTTTCGAGGTTCGGATAGAGGTTCGTGAGGAAGAAGACCACGAAGGTCAGGCACAATGCCGTCAGCAGCATCACCCCGAACCGCCGGAGAATGAAAAGTCCCATGTTAGCCCCTGTTGGTCAGGCTGGTCCGCAGCTCTCGCGCCCTTGGTGTCGGCGTCTTCACCCCGGCACGGGGCGCGGGGCAATGCTGCGGCTGGAGGAGCGCGCCCAAAGGCGCGCTCCGGTCGATATCGGGCGGTGGCCGATCAGGCCGCCCAGCCCCACTTGTAGTGGTGGTGTTCAAAGGCGATGTGCATATCGGTGCCCACCAGACCCTCTTTCATGTGACGGTAGAGCGCGCGCCAATAGGGCTGGATGGTCACGCCTTCCTCCTGGATCAGGGCCTCGCCCCTGGCCACCACCTCGCGCCGCTTGTCGGCATCGGCCAGCGCCAGCGCCTCGGCCAGGATGGCGTCGAACTCGGGGTTGGCCCAGCCGAACTCGTTCCAGGCCTCGCCCGAACGATAGGCCAGTGCCCAGATTTGCACGCCCAGCGGACGGTGGTTCCAGTTGGTCGAGCTGAACGGATACTTGGTCCAGTCGTTCCAGAAGGTCGAGCCGGGCAGAACCGTCCGCTTGACCTTGAAGCCCGCATCGCGGAGCTGCGCGGCCACAGCATCGGTGGTGTTGCGGCGCCAGTCGTCGTCGATCGAATGGATCTCGTGTTCGAAATCCATCATCCCGGCTTCTTCCATCAGGGCCTTTGCCGCGGCCGGATCGTGCTTGCGCGCGGGCAGCTCGGCATATTCCGGGTGGCTCGGGCCGACATGGTGGTTTTCGGCTGGAGCGCCGCGCCCGCCATAGCCCAGTTCCAAGCAGACCGCGTTGTCCACGGCCAGCGAGATGGCCTGACGCACGCGCTTGTCGGCATAGGGTTTCTTGCCGTCAATTTCGGCCAGCTGGTTGGGCCGAACCACCACGGTGCTCATGGTCACCACTTCGGACTTGGCATAGCCCAGGCCATCCATCACGTCAATGAATTCACCGACGGATTCGTGCAGCATGTCCACTTCGTCGGATTCCAGTGCCGACAGCCAGGCCGACGGGTCGGTGCCATAGTCGATATACTCGATCCGATCCAGCGCCGGGCGGCCAAACACCGCCTCGCCCCACCAGGTGTGGTTCTCGTTGCGGGCCAGAACGCATTTCACGCCCACTTCCAGCTCTTCGATCACATAGGGGCCGGTGCCCACATTGTTGGTCAGGTCGCTTTCGCTGAAGCTGCTGTGCACGATGGCCGCCGGATAGTCCGACATGCCCGCGATCAGCGAGATGTCAGAATTGGGCAGGTTCAGGCGCACGGTGTGGCTGTCGACCACTTCGATCGCGCCGTCGATCGCCTGGCCGCTGTCGGCGTCGATCAGGGTGGCGAAACGGCCCGCCATCGAGTTGGTTTCCGAGCTCTTGTCACACCAGCGGGCGATGTTGCGCGCCACGTCATCGGCAGTGAAGTCTTCGCCGTTGTTCCAGGTGACGCCCTTGCGGACGTTCAGGGTATAGACGGTGGCGTCGTCGTTGATCTCCCAGCTTTCCAGCAGGATGCCGCGGAAGGTCCCGTCCGAGTTGTACTCGACCAGATATTCCATGGTGCCACGGGTTTCGTTGCCCAGTTCGGACCAGTCGTAGGTACGCGGATCCTTCAGTTCGCGCACGCTCATCTGCACGCGCAGGGTACCGCCCTGCTTGGCTTCGGAGGCGACAGCAGGGGTCGGCGCGGTCAGACCGATCAGCCCATAGGCTGCGGCGGCGCTGACACCCAGACCGGTGGCGCGGGTCAGGAACTCACGGCGGCTCAGCTTGCCGTCGCGGAACTCCTGCGCATGCATTTCGGCAGCCCAGTGTACCGGCTGCTGGCGGGTTTCGTGTGTGGTCATGAAAGTCTCCCTGTGACTTTTTTCGATTAGCGGTCGGTCTGCGGCCCGTGTGGCGCCTGCTGCGCTGCTGCGGGTCTGTTGCCGTCCGATGGAATTCTGGCGTCCCCATGCGCCTATTCCGCAATAGATTCCCGCCTGCGTCAATGATTGGTTTCGTCACATCTTGGCCAAAAAGCGACATCGGTATGTCGAAAACCTTCATATATTCAGCAAAAATGGACAGGAGTGTCTATTTGGGGTGGTTGTTGCGGCGCAGCGCCCTCGGGGTGAGTCCGGTGCGGCGACGGATAAAGCGGCCAAAAACCGCCGAGCTGGCGAATCCAAGGTGCCGTGCGATATCGCCTAGGTTGGCCGGGCTGGTGCAGATCAGCCCGCGCGCGGCGTGCTCCAGCCTCTGGTGTAACAGCTCGGCCGCGCCCAACCCGGTGGCGGTCATGCACAGGCGGGTCAGATGGGCAGGCGAGACGTCGATAGCGGCGGCATGCTCGGCCACGGTGGCGCCACTGTCAAAGGCCTGAACCAAACGCGCGCCATAGCGGCGCGTCAGGTCGCGGGCGCGGTCGCTGGGGCGGGGCAGGTCGTCGTGATCGCTCTGTCGGCGCAGCCAGATCGCCGCTAGCTGCGCCCAGCTTTCCATCGCGGTTGCGCCGAGCGCCCTTGTGCCGCTCTGCTCGCGCGCCAGCGCGTCGAGCAGGCCGGTCAGCTCGACCTGATCCGCCGCCGCGCGGATGCGCAGCAGCAGCGGTCGCGCCGGCAGCGGGATCGCGCTGGTCCCTGGGATCAGCAGCGCCTGCCCCAGACAGCCGCGCCCAATGTCCAGCGCCATCAGGTGGCGCGCCGGCACGAACAGCGCGTTATGGGCGCCGAACCCGATCCGTCCGCCATCCAACAGCCCGGTGCCCTGACCACGGGTGATCCACAGCAGCAGGTGGTGGCCCCGGTCATGCGCCAGCTGCACCTGCCAGCGCCCCAGCGGCATCAGCTGCGCCAGGGTCGACAGGCGGATATCTGCTATCTCGGCGGGGTCATGGGCCATGACATGCGATCCTGCCAGCGCTTGTGGTCAATGCCAACCGCTCAGCCGTTTACGGGCAGGCGATGCCAATTGCCCATGCGGGCGCGGAACCAGCTGCGTTGCCGCTTGGCATATTGGCGTGTGGCGATACTGGCACGTTCGCGCGCCGCGTCCAGCGTGATCTCGCCGCGCAGATGCGCCATCAGCTCGGGCACGCCGATCGCCTTGAAGGCGGGCAGGGCCGGGTCGTATCGGTCGGCCATCGCGGCCACCTCTGCCAGCGCGCCCTCGTCCAGCATCTGGTCGAACCGGCGCGCGATGCGGTCCCACAGCCACAGCTTGTCCACCTCAAGCACCAGCGGCACCGTGCGCGCCAGCGGCAGTGGGGGTGGTGGCGTGTCTGCCTGCCACAGATGCAGCGCCCGCCCGGTGGCGCGCTCGACCTCCCAGGCGCGCTGAACGCGCGCCCGGTTCATCCGGTCCAGCCCGGCGGCGGTGGCCGGGTCGATCCCCGCCAGCAGCGTATCGAGGGGCAGTGCATCCGCTTCGGCCCGGATATCGGGCGGGGTGGCGGGGATCTCGGCCATGCCTTCGGTCAGCGCGGTAAAGTAGAGCCCGGTACCGCCCACGATGATCGGCCGGTCCGGGCCGTCCAGCAGCGGTGTCACCTCGCGCAGCCAGTGCCCGGCGGAATAGGGCGCATCATAGGGCAGATGCCCATAGAGGCGATGCGGCGCGCGTGCCTCCTCCTCTGGCGAGGGCCGCGCGCTGATCGCGCGCCAGCAGTTATAGACCTGGCTGGCATCGGCGTTGACGATAACGCCCCCGAACCGCTCGGCAATCTCCAGCGCCAGCGCCGATTTGCCCGAGGCGGTCGGCCCCGCGATCAGCACCGGTACGCCCTCGGGGATCGGGGGCAGGGCGGGGCCTACAGCCATGGTCGCGCGCCCCGGTTCATCTCATTTGCCCGACAGGGGCCATGCCGCATTGAACCCATCGGGGTTTTCCTCCATTTTGCGCCGGAAAATAGACCGGTGCCAAAGCGGAGCGCAACATGACCTCGTCCACATCCCCCGAAACCCCGTCCGATCCCTCGCAAACCAGGTACAAGCGCGTGATGCTGAAGATCTCGGGCGAGGCGCTGATGGGGGATCAGGGATTCGGCCTGCACCCGCCCACCGTCAAGCGGATCGCCGAAGAGGTCAAAACCGTGCATGACATGGGGGTCGAGATCTGCATGGTGATCGGTGGCGGCAACATCTTTCGCGGCCTCAGCGGCGCCGCCCAGGGGATGGAGCGCACAACCGCCGACTATATGGGGATGCTCGCCACGGTGATGAACGCGCTGGGAATGCAGGCCGCGCTCGAAGGGCTGGGCGTATTTACCCGGGTGATCTCGGCCATTCGGATGGACGAAGTGGCCGAACCCTATATCCGCCGCCGCGCCGTGCGCCACCTCGAGAAAAAGCGGGTCTGCATCTTTGCCGCCGGCACCGGCAACCCCTATTTCACCACCGACACCGCCGCCACCCTGCGCGCCAATGAAATGGCCTGCGAGGCGATCTTCATGGGCAAGAATGGAGTCGACGGAGTTTATGACAAGGACCCCGCGCTGCATGATGACGCAGAGCGTTATGACGAGATCAGCTATGACGAGGTGCTGGCCAAGCGGCTCAAGGTGATGGATGCCTCGGCCATCGCGCTGGCGCGCGACAACAACCTGCCGCTGATCGTCTTTTCACTGGACGAGCCGGGCGGTTTCCGCGGCATCCTGGCGGGCGAGGGCACCTATACCAAGGTGCAGGGCTGACCACAGCGGTCGGGCATCTGGCCAAAGGGGGCGGGCCAAGATTGCTATACAACCCAATCTGGATGGCTTAAGACCCAAGAAACAGGACCTCAAGCAGAGGAGAGAGCAGCATGTCTGACGATTTCGAACTCGACACCGACGATCTCAAGCGCCGCATGGATGGCGCCATGGCCAACCTCAAGACCGAATTCGCCTCGCTGCGCACCGGTCGCGCCTCGGGCTCGATGCTGGAGCCGATCCAGGTCGAGGCCTATGGACAGATGACCCCGATCAACCAGATCGGCACCGTCAACGTACCCGAGCCGCGCATGGTCACCATCAATGTCTGGGACAAGTCGATGGTGGGCAAGGTCGAGAAGGCGATCCGCGAAAGCGGGCTGGGCATCAACCCGCAGCTCAACGGTACCATCATCATGCTGCCGATCCCCGAGCTGAACGAGGAACGCCGCCGCGAGCTGACCAAGGTCGCCGGCCAATATGCCGAACATGCCCGCGTCGCCATCCGCAACGTGCGTCGCGACGGCATGGACCAGATCAAGAAGGCCAAGGCCGACGGCATGTCCGAGGACGATCAGAAGTTCTGGGAGGCCGAGGTGCAGGAACTGACCGACAAGATGATCAAGGCGGTCGACGGCGCGCTTGAGACCAAGCAAGCCGAAATCATGCAGGTCTGAGCCGCACCAGATGGCCCATGACCCCGCTCCCGCGCACGGCCCCGGCCCGCGTCACGTCGCCATCATCATGGACGGCAATGGCCGCTGGGCCCAGGCACGGGGCCGTCCGCGCCTGTTCGGCCACCATGCCGGCGCCCGCCGCGTGCGCGAGGTGGTCGAGGCCTGTCCCGACTTGGGCATCAAGTATCTGACCATATTCGCCTTTTCGACCGAGAACTGGAAACGGACCCAGGTCGAGGTGGCCGGGCTGATGAGCCTCTTTCGTCGCTACATCGCCAAGGAGACCCGGGCGCTGCATGCGCGCGGGGTCCGCGTGCGCTTCATCGGCGACCGGGTGCGGCTGGATGCCAAGCTGATCGCGCTGATGGACACGCTCGAAGAGCAAACCCGCGAGAATGACAGCGTGCATCTGACCATCGCGCTCAACTATGGTGGCCGTGACGAGGTGGCCCGCGCCACCCGCCGTCTGGCCCGCGATGTGGCCGAGGGGCGGCTGAAACCCGAGGATGTGGACGAGGAGACGCTGCCGCGCTACCTCGACACCCGCGTGCTGCCCGATCCCGACCTGGTGATCCGCACCAGCGGCGAGGCGCGGATTTCGAACTTTCTGCTCTGGCAGTCGGCCTATTCCGAATACGAATTCATCGACACGCTCTGGCCCGATTTCACCGCCGAGGAGCTGGCCCGGCTCTGCCAAAGCTATGGGAGCCGCGACCGCAGGTTCGGCGCGGTCAAGGCATGAGCGAGGGGCGCTGGTCCGACCTGACCGCCCGGGTGGGGTCCGCCGTGGTGCTGGCCGCCGTGGCCGGGGTCGAGCTGTGGCTGGGCGGTCTGTGGTTCGAAAGCTTCATCGCTGTGGTGACGGGCCTGATGGTGTGGGAACTGATGCGGATGATCGCGCCCGAACGGGGTGGGGCGGCGGTGCAGATGGCGCTGCTGACCGGATTTGCGGTGCTGCTGGCCTATCACCTTCCGCCGCTTTACCGGCTGCCGGTGCTGGTGGCACCGGCGCTGGTGGGCGCCGGGCAGGTGACCCGATACAAGGGGCTTTACGCGGTCTTCGCGCTCTGGATCGCCTTTGCCGGGCTTGGTTTCATCTGGATCCGCGAGGTCATGGGCCTCGACTGGATGCTGTGGCTGGTGCTGGTGGTGGTTGCCACCGACGTGGCGGGGTACTTCGTGGGCAAGATGATCGGCGGGCCGAAGTTCTGGCCGCGCGTCAGCCCGAAAAAGACCTGGTCGGGGACCGCGGGCGGCTGGGCCGCTGCCGCGCTGATTGGCGGTGGCTTCGCTATATATGCGGGGCTGGGCGCCAGCCTGCTGGTGCTGTCGGTGCTGGCCTCGATGGCCAGCCAGGCGGGTGATATCGCTGAAAGCGCGCTGAAACGGAAAATGGGGGTCAAGGACAGCTCCAACCTGATCCCCGGTCATGGCGGCTTTCTCGACCGGTTTGACGGGATGATGGGGGCGGCGGTGTTTGTCCTGCTGGCCGGGCTGCTGCGCACGCTTGGGGGCCTGTGATGCAAGCGGGGTCTGCGCGCAGGGTCTCGATCTTCGGGGCCACCGGTTCCATCGGGCAGAACACCATTGACCTGATCGCCCGCGATCCCGACGCTTATGATGTGGTGGCGCTGAGCGGTGGCGCCAATATCGGGCGACTGGCCGAGGATGCCCGGCGGCTGCGTGCCGATGTGGCGGTGACCGCCTTTCCCGAGCGTCTGCATGATCTGCGCGCCGCGCTGGCCGGTAGCGGGGTCGAGGCGGCGGCGGGTCCGGCGGCCCTGATCGAGGCGGGTGCGCGCCCGGCGGATTGGGTGATGTCGGCCATTGTCGGCGCGGCGGGGCTGGCGCCCGGTCTGGCGGCGCTGGAGCAGGGTGCCACGCTGGCGCTGGCCAACAAGGAAACGCTGGTTTGCGCGGGGCCTTTGGTGCTAGAAACCGCGCGTCGCCATGGCGCCCGGCTGCTGCCGGTGGACAGCGAGCATTCGGCGGTGTTCCAGGCGCTGGTGGGCGAGGACATGGCGGCGGTCGAACGGATCGTCATCACGGCCTCGGGCGGGGCCTTCCGCGACTGGCCGCTGGAACGGCTGGCCGGGGCCACTGCCCAGGAAGCCGCCCAGCACCCCAACTGGGACATGGGCCAGCGCATAACCATCGATAGCGCGTCCATGTTCAACAAGGCGCTGGAGGTCATTGAAACTCGGGAGTTTTTCGGGATCGACCCGGAACGGATCGAGGTCATCGTACATCCCGAATCCATGGTGCATGCGCTGGTTGGCTTTCGCGATGGTGCGCTGATGGCGCATCTGGGCGCGCCTGACATGCGGCATGCCATCGGCTATGCGCTGCACTGGCCCGAAAGGCGCGACCTGCCGGTGGCGCGGCTTGATCTTGCGGCGCTGGGGCAGCTCAATTTCCGCGCCCCGGACGATGCCCGCTATCCCGCCCTGCGGCTGGCGCGCAGGGTGATGGCGCGGGGTGGGCTGTCGGGCGCGGTGTTCAACGCCGCCAAGGAACGCGCGCTGGATCATTTCATCGCCGGGCGCATCGGCTTTCTGGACATGGCGCATCTGGTCGAGGTCGTTCTGGACCGGTTTGAGTCCGATCCTGGCCTCATTGATGCCCCAATGACCCTTGATACTGTGACCCAAACAGACCATCTGGCGCGTCAAAGGGTCGACGCCGCATTGGCAAAACGAGCAGGGTAAGATTTTGGACGTTATTGGACTGATCCCGCAATTCGGCAGCCTTCTCTATACTATCGCGGCCTTTGTGGTGGCCTTGTCGGTCATCGTCGCGGTGCATGAATATGGCCATTACATCGTCGGGCGCTGGTCCGGCATCCATGCCGAGGTGTTCTCGATCGGGTTTGGCCCGGTGTTGTGGAGCCGCGTGGACCGGCGCGGCACCCGCTGGCAGATTGCGCTGCTGCCTTTTGGTGGCTACGTCAAGTTTATGGGCGATGCCAATGCCGCCTCGGGCAAGGATGGCGAGAGCATGGCCGAGATCTATCGCCGCAATCCCGATGACCTGCGCCGCACCATGCATGGCGCGCCGCTTTGGGCGCGGGCGGCGACCGTGGCGGCGGGACCGCTGTTCAATTTCGTGATGTCGATCCTGGTGTTCGCGGTCATCTTCATGACCCGCGGCGCCCCGGTCGAGCCGCTGACCGTGGCCGAGATCCGCGATCTGCCCGGTGTCGAGACCAGCCTGCGCCCCGGCGATACCATCCTGTCGGTGGGCGGCGTGCCGCTGCCGGAGCCGGATTTCGCCAGCGATGCCGAGGAAGGCGCCGCCTGGCGCGATTTCGAAGGCGCGCTGCCGCTGGCGGCGCAGCTTGAATACTCCGTGATGCGCGACGGGGCAGAGGTTACGGCGACCGGACCGCAGTTCTTCCCGGCGCTGGTCGGTTCTGTGGTGCCGCGCAGCGCGGCGCAGGATGCCGGGCTACGCTCGGGCGACGTGATCCGGGCCATCGACGGCGAAGCGATCGTGGCCTTCCGTCAACTCAAGGACATCGTCGAGGGGTCGGACGGCAAGCCGCTGCTGCTGGATGTCTGGCGCGAGGGCGAGATGCTCCAGCTGCTGCTGGTGCCACGCCGCACCGACAGCCCCACGCCCGAAGGTGGGTACGAGACCAACTGGCGGATCGGTGTGGCCAGCGGTCAGGCCTTTGACCCGGCGACCGAAACGCCCGGCCCGCTGGCGGCGCTGGCCACCGGGGTCAGCCGTACCGGCGATATCGTCTACTCCTCGCTCTCGGGGCTCTGGCACATGATCGCGGGGCAGATTTCCACCTGCAACATCTCGGGTCCGGTGGGCATCGCCCAGGCCTCGGGCGCGGTGGCCAGCCAGGGCGCGCAAAGCTTCATCGCTTTCATCGCGGTGTTGTCGACGGCGGTGGGGCTGCTTAACCTGTTCCCGATCCCGGCGCTGGATGGTGGCCATCTGGTGTTCTATGCCTACGAGGCGGTGGCCGGCAAACCGCCCAGCGACAATGTGCTGCGGGTGCTGATGGCGCTGGGGATCACCCTCATCCTGTCGCTGATGCTGTTCTCGCTCAGTAACGATCTGTTCTGCTGACGAGACGACAATTCTCAACAAAGCGTGAATGCGCCCAAGTCTCGCCACATTCGGGGGCTAACCTGAGCGGGACTTGGGAAACTAGCAGGAGCGTGAAAGATGCATGTCTTGCAACAATCGTATCGTGGTCTTGGCCTGGTGATGCAGCTCAACTGGGATCGTATCCTGTTTGTGGGCGCAATCGTGGCAGCGCTGTTTCTGGGGGCGTTTCTGGGTAGCCTCTAACGCGCACTCCTGACTTCGAGTTCAAGACGCGGCCGCCAAGGCCGCGTCTTTCGTTTTGGGCTTTTGACAACCCCGGTCAATCCCGGTACTGACAGACGAAAGACTGCTGCAAACTGGGTTGAAAAAAGATGCATAACGGGACAGGCGCAGGTACATACTGCGGTACGGGCATTTCCAGCCGCCATATGTTGTTGAACTCCGTCTCCGCAATTTTTCTTGTCACAGCAATGACCTTTTCTGCCCTGCCGCAGGACGCGCAGGCGCAGGATTACCGATTTAATACCGTTCAGGTCGATGGAAACCAGCGTATCGAGACCTCGACCATCGTCGCCCGGATGGGAATCGAACGGGGCAAGACGATCTCGGCCGGGGGGCTCAACGATGCCTATCAGCGTTTGCTTGACAGTGGCGTTTTCGAGACAGTCGAGCTGATTCCGCAAGGCAATACTCTGGTGGTCAAGGTGGTTGAGCATCCGACCATCAACCGGATCAATTTCGAGGGGAACCGCCGGGTAAAGGACGAGACGCTCGAAGGCGCCATCGGCTCGCAGTCGCGCCGCGTTTTCACACCCGAGCAGGCCGAGCGCGACGCAGCCACCATCGCCGAGATCTATTCGACCCAGGGCCGCGTCGCCGCCACCGTGGTGCCGCGCATCATCCGTCGCAGCGACAACCGCGTCGATCTGGTCTTTGAGATCTCCGAAGGCGACACGATCGAGATCGAGCGCGTGAGCTTTGTGGGCAACCGCGCCTTCTCGGATCGGCGGCTGCGCCGGGTGCTTGAGACCAAGCAGGCCGGGATCCTGCGCACCTTTATCCGGTCGGACACATTCATTGCGGACCGGATCGAATTCGATAAGCAGGTGCTGCGCGATTTCTACCTGTCGCGTGGCCATGTGGATTTCCGCGTCAACAGCGCCAATGTCGAATTCACCCGCGAGCGTGACGCCTTCTTCCTGGTTATGGATGTAACCGAAGGGCAGCAGTTTTCCTTTGGCAAGATCACTACGGTCAGCGAAATTCCGGGGGTCGCGGCGCCGGCTTATCAGGAGGTGCTCAAGATCAAGCCGGGCGTGGTCTATTCACCCAGCCTGGTGGAAAACTCGATCGCCCGCATGGAGCGTTTGGGCCTCAAGAACGGGGTCGATTTCCTGCGGGTCGAACCGCGCATAACGCGAAACGACAGGGACCAAACTCTGGATATCGAATTTGCGCTGGTCAAAGGCCCGCGCATCTTTGTCGAGCGCATCGACATCGAAGGCAACACAACCACACTGGACAGGGTTATCCGCCGCCAGTTCCGCACCGTCGAGGGTGACCCGTTCAACCCGCGCGAAATCCGTGAAAGCGCCGAGCGCATCCGTGCGCTGGGCTTCTTTGCCGATGCCAACGTGGAAACCCGCGAGGGATCGACCCCGGCGCAGGTCATCGTCGATGTGGATGTCGAGGAAAAGCCGACCGGCTCGCTCAGCTTCGGCGGCAGCTACTCGGTCTCGGACGGTTTCGGTGTGGCCATCGGCCTGACCGAGGACAACTGGCTGGGTCGCGGCCAGCGGCTGGGCCTGACCCTGTCGACCGCGCAGGATGCCGAGCAATATGTGCTCTCGTTCACCGAGCCGCAATTGCTGGGGCGCGACCTGCGCTTTGACATCGACCTCGGCGTGGCGAACACCAATTCCAGCTTTGCCAGCTATGATACCGAGCGAGCCTTCTTTGCGCCGGGTCTGACCTTCCGCTTGGGCGAGTTGTCGACCCTGCAACTGCGCTATCGCTGGGAGGCCAGCGAGATGGTGCAGCGGACCGCGACCACGGTCAGCGGCGCGGTGATCGCAAGCGAAATCGCGCAGGGCAAGAAATCATCCAGCGCGTTGGGGCTGACCTATACCTATGACAGCCGGATCGGTGGCCTGAACCCCAATGCGGGCGTGTTGTTCGAGGTCGGCGTCGATGCGGCCGGTCTGGGCGGCGACAACGAATATATCAAGACTTCGGCCAAGGCCATCGCGCAGACCCGGGTATGGCACGAAGAGATCACCCTTCGCGCTTCGCTGGACGTGGGTGCGTTCAGCTGGCAGGGCAGCGGGTTTAGCCGTGCGGTCGACCGTTTCGTGATCGGTCCGAACACCTTCCGCGGATTTGAGCCTGCGGGTGTCGGCCCGCGCGACCTGTCCAACGGGGTCGATGACGCGATTGGCGGCAACTATTATGCAGTGGCCCGGTTCGAGGCGGAATTCCCGCTGGGCTTGCCCGAGGAACTGGGCCTGCGTGGCGGCGTGTTCTACGACGTCGGCAATGTCTGGGACCTGAGTGATGTCAACACCGCCGGAGGTACGATCGTCGGCGCCGATGGCTCGTTCCGACACGTGATCGGCTTCTCGCTGCTCTGGACCACCGCCTTTGGTCCGCTGCGCTTCAACTTCTCCAAGGCGCTCAAGAAAGAGACCTTTGACAAGGAACAGTCCTTCGACCTGACCATTCAGGCGCGGTTCTGATCACGGCATGCGGCCTTGGCACACAGGGCAGGCAATGCGGGGCCTCTTGGGGGCCCTGCTGCTGTTTCTGGCGCTGCCTTTGGATGCCTCCGCGCAACAGTTGGGCCTGCCGCGCCACGAGGTGCTGACCATCTCGAGCGAGATCCTGTTCGTGAAATCCGCCTATGGCCGCCGCATCATCGACGAGATCGAGGCCGAAGGCGCGCTGCTGGCGGCCGAGAACGAGCGGATCGTGGCCGAGTTGAGCCGCGAGGAGCAGGAGTTGACCCAGCGCCGGACCGAGCTGGAGCCGCAGGCGTTCCGGGTGCTGGCCGAAGCCTTTGACGTCAAGGTGCAGGCCCATCGCGAGAACCAGACCGCAAAGCGGCAGGCGCTGGAGGCGCGCGGCGAAGAGGCCCGCGCCACATTTGTCGAACTGGCCCGGCCGATCCTTGCGGCGCTGATGCGCGACACCGGCGCCAGCGTGATCCTGGAGCGCTCGACAGTATTCCTCAGCCTCGACACCACCGATATCACGGCCATCGCGATCAGCCGCATCGACGCGGCCATCGGCGACGGCAGCGCCCTGCGTCGGGATTAGCGCCTGTTTGCGCTTGCTTGCCGATTGCGGCCAGTCTTGCTAATCCCGGATCAAGACCGACAAGAACAGGAACAGTGCAGCATGACCACCGAGACCAAGAGCGCCGATATCCAGCTGATCCAGCGGATCCTGCCGCACCGCTATCCGTTTCTGCTGGTGGACAAGGTTGTCGAGATCGACGGTTACAGTTCGGCCGTTGGGATCAAGAACGTCACCATGAACGAGCCGCATTTCCAGGGCCATTTCCCCGGCACCCCGATCATGCCCGGCGTCACCATTGTCGAGGCGATGGCCCAGACCGCCGGTGTGATGTTGGGGGTCGGCATGGATATCGTCGACAGCGAGTTGCTGATCTATTTCATGAATATCGACAACTGCAAATTCCGCCGCAAAGTGGTGCCGGGCGATGTCATGAAGATGCATGTTGAGACCCTGCGCGGCAAGATGGGCGGCAAGATCTTCAAGTTCCGTGGCACTGCCACCGTGGATGGAGAGGTGGCGGCACAGGCCGAATTCTCGGCCTATGTGGACCTGACCGGAGAGAAAAGCACATGAGCCAGATCCATCCCAGCGCCATCATCGAAGAGGGCGCGCAGATCGGCGCCGATTGCGTGATCGGTCCGTTCTGCATCGTGGGGCCAAAGGTGGTTCTGGGCGACCGGGTCGAGTTGAAGAGCCATGTGGTTGTCACCGGTGACACCACCGTGGGCGAGGACACGGTGATCTTCAGCTTTGCGGTGATCGGCGAGATCCCGCAGGACAAGAAGTTCGGCGGCGAGGAAACCAGCGTCGTAATCGGCGCCCGCAACCGCATTCGCGAACATGTGACCGTGAACGCTGGCACCGCCGGGGGTGGCGGCGTCACCCGGATCGGGGACGACTGCCTGTTGATGGCGGGCTGCCATGTGGCGCATGATTGTCAGCTGGGTAACCGGGTGATCATGGTCAACCATGCCGGCGCGGCGGGCCATTGTGTCGTCGCGGACGACGTGATTATCGGTGGTATCTCGGGCCTGCATCAATGGGTCCGGGTCGGGCGCGGCGCCATCATCGGCGCGCTGACCATGGTGGCCAATGACGTGATCCCCTATGGCCTGGTGCAGGCGCCGCGTGGTGAACTGGACGGTCTGAACCTGATCGGGCTGAAACGGCGCGGCGTGGCGCGGGCCGATATCACCCAGCTGCGCGCCGCCTTTCAGATGCTGGCCCAGGGCGAGGGGACCTTTCAGGACCGCGCCCGCCGCATGGGCGAGGAGTTCGACAGCGCCTATGTTCGCGAGATTGCCGAGTTCATCCTGGGCCAGACCGACCGTTCCTTCCTGACGCCGGGCAAGTGACATGCTGGCGTTGATCGCAGGGACCGGGGCGCTGCCCGAGGAACTGGTTGCCCGCCTGTCCGAGCCGCCGCTGATCTGCGCGATGGAGGGCTTTGTACCGGAACGGCTCGCGGTCGATATCCCGTTCCCGATCGAGCATCTGGGCTCGTTGGTGGAGCAACTCAAGGCACGCGGTGTGACCGAGATCTGCCTTGCGGGCGCGGTGGGGCGGCCTGCGGTCGATCCGTCCCGGATCGACGCGGCCACGCTGCCGCTGGTGCCGGTGATCCAGCAGGCGCTGACCTCGGGCGACGATGGCGCGCTGAGGGCGGTGATGGGGATATTCGAAAGCGCCGGATTGGCGGTGCGCGCAGCCCATGAAATCGCTCCCGATCTGCTGATGCCCCCCGGATGCCCGACCAAGGCGCAGCCTGAACCTGCGGATTTGGCGGATGCCAAGCGCGGCGCCGAGATCGTGGCCGCAATGTCGGCCGCCGATATCGGTCAGGCCTGTGTGGTCCATCGCGGACAGGCTCTGGCGGTCGAAAGCGTGTTCGGCACCAATTGGATGCTGGGAACCCTTGGCCAGCGTCCCGATGCGGGCGGTGGCGTCCTCTACAAGGCACCGAAACCCGATCAGGACCGGCGCGCGGACCTGCCCACGATCGGCCCCGATACCGTTACCGCCGCCGTGGTGGCGGGTCTCTCGGGGCTGGTGATCGCGGCGGGCGGCGTCATCGTGCTGGAGCGTGACCGGGTGATCGCGGAATGTGACCGGCTGGGGCTTTTCCTGTTTGTTGCGGGACCGGACGCCTGATGCGCGTCTTCATCCTTGCGGGTGAACCTTCGGGCGACCGTCTGGGCGGGGCGCTGATGGCGGGCCTGCGTCAGCTCTGTCCCGATGTGCAGTTTGCCGGGGTCGGTGGGCCCGCGATGGAGGCGGAGGGGCTGACCAGCCGCTTTCCCATGGCCGAGCTTTCGATCATGGGACTTGTCGAGGTGCTGCCAAAGTATTTCCATCTCAAACGCCGCATCGCCGAGACCGCACAAGCGGCGCTGGAGATGCGTCCCGATGTGATGATCACCATCGACAGCCCCGATTTCAGCCTGCGGGTGGCGCGGCTGGTCAAAGAGGCCAGCGACATCCGCACCGTGCATTACGTGGCGCCCAGCGTCTGGGCCTGGCGGCCCGGGCGGGCGGACAAGATGGCCAAGGTGATCGACCACGTGCTGGCGCTGTTGCCGTTTGAGCCGCCCTATATGGAGCGCGCCGGAATGGAATGCGATTTCGTAGGTCACCCGGTGGTGGGAGAGCCCGAGGCGAGCGGCGCCGAGATCGCGGCGCTGCGCGAGGAACTGGGGCTTGGCGACGCGCCGCTGCTCCTGGCGCTGCCCGGATCGCGGCGGGGCGAGGTGGAGCGTCTGGCGCCCGTCTTTGGCGCGGCACTCAAAAGGTTTTTGCCGGAGCATCCCGATATGCGGGTGGTGGTGCCGGTGGTGCCGCATGTGGCCGATCAGGTGGCGCAGCATGTGGCGGATTGGCCGGGTGCGCCGGTGCTGGTCGATCCGCGCGGGCTGGCGCCTGCACAGGCCGCTGTGCGCAAGCGCGCGGCCTTTGCCGCCGCCGATCTGGCGCTGGCGGCATCGGGCACCGTGTCGCTGGAACTGGCGGCGGCGGGCACACCGATGGTGATCGCCTACAAGGTGAACTGGCTGACCCAGAAGATCGCCGAGCGGATGGTGACCATCGACACGGTGACGCTGGTCAATCTGGTCAGCGAGACACGGGTGGTGCCGGAATGCCTGGGCCCCGCCTGCACGCCCGAAAACATCGCCGCACGGCTGGCGGCGGTGCATGCCGACCCTGCCGCGCAGGATGCGGCGATGCGCCTGACGATGGAGCGGCTGGGCCGGGGCGGCACCCCACCGGGGCTGCGCGCGGCGCAGGCGGTGCTGGACCGGTTGCCGGGGTGAGCGCGCTTTTGGGCTTTGCCGCGTCGGCGGCACTGGCGCAGATCCTGACCAATCTGGATAATCTGGCGCTGCTGCTGGCGCTTGTGGTGGCCACGGGGCCGCGCACCGCCGTAGGCGGCTATTTGCTGGCACAGGCCGTGGTTCTGAGCGCGGCGCTTGCCGTGGCGCTGGGGTTGGGTGGTCTGCCACTCGATTGGGTCGGCTATCTGGGGCTGGTGCCGTTGGCACTGGGCCTGCACGGCATCGCCGCACAATGGCGCGGACAGGACAAGGTGGAACAGCAGGTTCTGGAGCAGCGCAGCCTTGTGGCCACCGCGGTCCTGTTTCTGGGCCTGTCGCTCGACAGTTTCTCGGTGCTGGCGCCGCTCTTGGCGGATTCGGCCCCGGCCTTTCGCCGGGCCGGGCTGACGGGGGCCTCGGGCGCTGCGCTGGCCCTCGGCATGGGCGGCTTCGCCGCTGGCGGCCTGCGCCGGGGGCTGGGCCGCTGGGCCGCCCGGCTGGAGTCACTGGCGCCCTGGGTCATGCTGGGCGCGGGTGTTTATGTCCTGTCCAACACCGGCACCGATCTGGTCTGATCCGGGCGGGAAAGCCTGAGATAGACGCTGTCGGCCCACTCCCCGCCGATCTGGATCGTCCGGCTGGCGCGGTGGGTTTCGACAAATCCAAGGTGGTGCAACAACCCCAGCGAGGCCGCGTTGCGCGGGTCGACATCGGCCCGGATATGGTCGAGGGGCATGGTGTCGAAGAGATGCGGTATCAGCGCGCTCAAGGCCTCGCGCATCAGCCCCTGGCCCCAGCGGTCGCGTCGCAGAAAGAAACCAAGCTCGGGCACGGCCCACAGCCCCGCCTTGCCGATTGCCTCGTCGCCCTGAAGCAGCACGTATTCGCGGCATCTTTCCGGCGGTTCCGCCAGCGTCCCGGCGACCCAGCGTTCGGTCTGTGCCAGATCGGTGTGGAGATCGCCAAAGAACCGCATCGCCTGCGGGTCGGAGAAAAAGGCATGCAGATCAGCGGCATGCTCTGCCCGCATCGGGCAGAGCGTCAGGCGCGGGGTCTGAAGCGTCTCAATACCCACGCCAGATCCAGCCGCCGCCAAAGATGCGGCTGCCGTCGCTTTCGTAGAACACGCAGGCCTGTCCGGGCGACACACCTTCTTCGGGCGTCAGCAGGTCCACCTCGGCCTCGGTCTCGCTGATCGGGCGCACGATCGCTTCGCGCGGCGGGCGGGTCGAGCGGACCTTGACCGACAGGTGCCATTCGGGGCGCGATGTGAAAGGTTCATCCCCCAGCCAGTTGATCTCGCGGACCGGGATGGTGCGGGTGGCCAGCATCTCCTTGGGTCCGACGACAACCTGTTTCTTGTCCACATCCAGACGCACCACATAAAGCGGATCGCTGAGGCCACCGATGCCCAGACCGCGGCGCTGGCCGATCGTGTAGTGGATGACGCCCTCGTGGCTGCCCAGCACGCGGCCATCGGCATGCACGATCTCGCCCGGCTCAGCAGCGCCGGGGCGCAGTTTTTCGATCACGCTGGCATAGTTGCCGTTGGGCACGAAACAGATGTCCTGGCTGTCGGGCTTGTCGGCCACGGCCAGACCGTATTGCGCCGCCATTTCGCGGGTCGCGTCCTTTGACGGCAGGTGGCCCAGCGGAAAGCGCAGATAGTCGAGCTGTTCCGGCGTGGTCGAGAACAGGAAATAGGACTGGTCGCGGTTGGCATCCTCGGCGCAATGCAGCTCTGGCCCGTTCGGCCCCATCTTGCGCTGGATGTAATGGCCGGTGGCCATGCAGTCGGCCTCGAGATCGCGGGCGGTTTCCAGCAGGTCCTTGAACTTCACCCGTTCATTGCAGCGGATGCAGGGAACCGGTGTGGCCCCGGCCAGATAGCTGTCGGCAAACTCGTCGATTACCGCATCCTTGAAGATGTTCTCGTAATCCAGCACGTAATGGGGAAAACCGCGCTCTTCGGCGACGCGGCGGGCGTCATGGATGTCGATCCCGGCGCAACAGGCGCCTTTCTTGGCCAGGGCCGCGCCGTGATCGTAAAGCTGCAAGGTGACGCCCACCACGTCATAACCCTGGTCGGCCAGATAGGCGGCCACGACCGAACTGTCTACGCCGCCCGACATGGCAACGACCACCCGCGTTTCAGAGGGCGGTTTGGCAAAGCCAAGCGTGTTCAGTGGCGTTTCGGTGTCCAGCGCCATCGGGGCAGCTCCTGACGATTAAGGAAGACCGGCAGAATATAGGAAAATCCGAACTACTCTCAAGGGGCGGTTTCACCCGGCATTAAGTAGGCTGTCGCCAAGGTTACCCTGACACAAGAAGGGATAGGTGATGTTCTTGCGAAAGGTTGAAGGCCCCCGATCTGTCACGTTGCCGGATGGCTCTATCATGACGCGCGCGGATTTGCCCCCGGCAAATACGCGCCGCTGGGTCGCATCGCGCAAGATCGCGGTGGTGCGGGGCGTGATCTATGGGCTGATCACGCTGACAGAGGCCAAACAGATCTATGGCCTGAGTGATGAGGAATTCAACAGCTGGGTTTCGGCCCTGGCCGAACACGGGAAAGATGCATTGAAGGTGACTGCGCTAAAAAAGTATCGACAACTGTAGGTTGAAAATGCATGATGTGAATATCGGTAACGGCAGATTAACCTTTATTCGTCACGGTTAATTCCAGTACGGAATAGCGTTTAAGGCGGAGAACTGAGATGCGCATACTTTTAGTCGAGGATGATCCGACGACGTCGAAAAGCATCGAGCTGATGCTGACCCATGCCAATCTGAACGTCTATGCGACCGATCTCGGCGAAGAAGGCATCGACCTGGCGAAGCTTTACGACTACGACCTGATCCTGCTCGACATCAATCTGCCCGACATGAACGGGCATGAGGTACTGCGTCAGTTGCGCATGTCGCGGATCGAAACCCCCATCCTGATCCTGTCCGGCGTCGACGATACAGAAAGCAAGATCAAGGGCTTCGGCTTTGGCGCCGACGACTACCTGACCAAACCCTTCCATCGCGAGGAACTGGTCGCGCGCATTCACGCGATCATCCGCCGCTCCAAGGGTCATTCGCAGTCGGTGATCCGCACCGGCAAGATCTCCGTCAATCTTGATGCCAAGACGGTCGAGGTCGAGGGCCAGCCGGTGCATCTGACCGGCAAGGAATATCAGATGCTCGAACTGCTGTCGCTGCGCAAGGGCACGACCCTGACCAAGGAGATGTTCCTGAACCATCTCTATGGCGGCATGGACGAACCCGAATTGAAGATTATCGACGTGTTCATTTGCAAGCTTCGCAAGAAGTTGAGCAATGCAACCGGAGGAGAGAATTACATCGAAACGGTCTGGGGGCGGGGCTATGTGCTGCGCGATCCTCAGGCCGACGGGTTGCCCGATCCCCGGATCGCGGTCAACGCCTGAACAGCCAGTCGCGAGTCCAGCGCGGCACCACCACTCACGCAGACTGATCTGGACCTGACCATGGCCTCGCCCTATCACTGGTCGCAAAGACCAGACAGACCGGGCAGGGCCATGACAGTTTCAGAACCCATCGAAAAAATGACCGAGGCTGAAGCCGCGCAGGAGCTGGAACGGCTGGCCGGTTTGCTGGCGCAGGCCAATCTGGCGTATCACACCCAGGACACGCCCGAGATTTCCGATGCGGAGTATGACGCGCTGAAACAGCGCAATGCCAAGATCGAGGCGCAATTCCCCCATCTCAAACGCGCCGACAGCCCCAGCGAGCAGGTGGGCGCCCGTCCGGGTGAGGGCTTCTCCAAGGTCACCCATGCGGTGCGGATGATGTCGCTGGGCAATGCCTTCGACGATGAGGACGTCACCGATTTTGATCGCTCGATCCGCAAATATCTGGGCCTCGATACCGATGCGCCACTGGCCTATACCGCCGAGCCCAAGATCGACGGTTTGTCCCTGTCGCTGCGCTATGAGCAGGGCGTGCTGGTGCAGGCGGCGACCCGAGGCGATGGCGAGGTGGGCGAGAATGTCACCGCCAATGCCCGCACCATCGCCGATATCCCGGCCCGGATCGAGGGCGCGCCCGAGGTGCTGGAGGTGCGCGGCGAGGTCTATATGAGCCATGCGGATTTCGCTGCCCTCAACACACGGCAAGAGGCCGAGGGCGGCAAGCTCTTTGCCAATCCCCGCAATGCCGCCGCCGGGTCGCTGCGCCAACTCGACGCCGCGATCACCCGGGCGCGGCCTTTGCGTTTCTTCGCCTATTCCTGGGGCGAACTCTCGGAACCGTTGGCGGAAACGCAGATGCAGGCCATCGAGCGGCTGGCCAGCCTTGGTTTTCAGACCAATCCGCTGACCCGCCGTTGCGACGATCTGGGTGCCATGATCGCGCATTATCGCGATATCGAGGCACAGCGTGCGACGCTGGGTTATGACATCGACGGTGTGGTCTACAAGCTGGACGATCTGGGGCTGCAGGCGCGGCTCGGCTTCCGCTCGACCACGCCACGCTGGGCGATTGCGCATAAATTTCCCGCCGAACTGGCCTGGACCCGGCTTGAGGCGATCGACATTCAGGTGGGCCGCACCGGTGCGCTCAGCCCGGTGGCGCGACTCACCCCGGTCACCGTGGGTGGTGTGGTGGTGTCGAACGCCACCCTGCATAACGAGGATTACATCGCCGGGCGCGACAGCCGGGGGCAGGAGATTCGCGACGGCAAGGATATTCGCGTCGGCGACTGGGTGCAGGTCTATCGCGCCGGTGACGTGATCCCGAAAATCGCCGATGTCGATCTGAGCAAGCGGCCGGAGGATGCGCAGCCCTTTGATTTCCCGACGCAATGTCCCGAATGCGGCAGCCCCGCCATTCGCGAGGAAGGCGATGCCGTGCGCCGCTGTACCGGGGGCGTGATCTGCCCGGCGCAGGCGGTGGAAAAGCTCAAGCATTTCGTCAGCCGCGCTGCCTTTGACATCGAGGGGCTGGGCGCCAAGCAGGTAGAGCAGTTTCACGCCGATGGCTGGATCCGTGAGCCCGCCGATATCTTCGAACTGCGCAGCCGCTATGGCGAGGGGCTGCAACAGCTGAAGAACCGCGAGGGCTGGGGTGAGAAATCGGCAACCAACCTGTTTCAGGCCATCGACGACAAGCGCCGCATTCCGCTGGCCCGGCTGATCTTTGCCCTGGGCATCCGTCATGTGGGCGAGGTGGGCGCCAAGGATCTGGCGCTGCATTACCGCGATTGGGCGGCGATGGCCGCCGCCCTTGATACCGCGCGGCCCGCCGCGCTGGCCCATCGCGCCGCCGATACCGCCGAAGAGCAGGAGCGCCAGCAGGCACAGGCCGAGGGGCGCCGCGCCCGCATCAGCGACACCCGCGCCGCCGTGATTTCTGCGCAAGAGGTGCCGCCAGAGGCCGCTGCCGCATGGGCCGACCTGATCGGGGTCGACGGGATCGGCGCCACGCTGGGCCTTTCGCTGTCGGATGCCTTTGCCAATACAGACGAACGCGCCGCCTTTGACCGGCTGACTGCGCATCTGACGGTGATCCCCCCCGATGCGCCCGCGCGCGACAGCCCGGTCGCGGGCAAGACTGTGGTCTTTACCGGCTCGCTGGAAAAGATGACCAGGGCCGAGGCCAAGGCGCGGGCCGAGGCGCTGGGGGCAAAGGTGGCCGGCTCGGTCAGCAAGAAAACCGATCTGCTGGTGGCGGGGCCCGGCGCGGGTTCCAAGCTCAAGACCGCCCAGAGCCTTGGGATCGAAACCCTGGACGAGGACGGCTGGCTGACGCTGATCGAGGGGCTATGAGCGGGCGGCCAGAACAGCTTTTCCCGCTGTTCGCGGGTCTGGAGACGCTCGAAGGGGTGGGGCCCAAGACGGCGCAGCTGTTTGCACATCTGGATGTGGAAACCCCGCGTGACCTGTTGTTTTCGCTGCCTTATTCCGTCGTCGACCGGCGCCGGCGCGACACGATCCGGGGTGCCGATCTACCCGCGACGCTGACGGTCGAGGTGACGGTTGGCGCCCATCGTCCGGCCCGCGGGCGCGGCGGCGCCTATCGTATCTTTGTCGAGGATTCGCAGACCGATTTCCAGTTGGTCTTCTTTCACGCCCGCGGCGATTACCTGAAAAAGGTGCTGCCCGAAGGGGCGCGCCGCGTCGTGTCGGGCAAGGTCGAGCTGTTCGATGGTATGGCCAACATGGTTCATCCCGACCACATCCTGCCGGTGGCCGAGGCGGGCGATATCCCGGAATTCGAACCGGTCTATCCGCTGACCCAGGGGATCAGCCAGAAAACCGCCTATAAGGCGGCGCGTTCGGCACTGGCGCGTCTGCCCGATCTGGGCGAGTGGATCGACCCGGCCCTGCGCGCGCGCGAGGGTTGGTCGGGTTGGGCCGAGGCCATGCGCGCCGCCCATGAACCGCAGGGTCTGGACGATGTGGCGGCGACCTCTCCGGCGCGGATGCGGCTGGCTTATGATGAACTCTTTGCCCATCAGATGACCCTTGCGCTGGCGCGGCGGCGCGAGCGCAAGGCGCGCGGTATCTCCAGCGTGGCGACCGGCGCGCTGCAATCGCGGGTGTTGGCCAGCCTGCCGTATCGCCCCACCAACGCCCAGGCCCGCGCGATCGAGGAGATCGCCGCCGACATGGCCGCGCCCGCGCGGATGAACCGGCTGTTGCAGGGCGATGTGGGGGCGGGCAAGACGCTGGTGGCCTTCATGGCGCTGCTGGTCGCGGTCGAGGCGGGCGGGCAGGGGGTGATGATGGCGCCCACCGAGATCCTCGCCCGCCAGCACCTCGAAGGGTTGCGCCCGCTGGCCGAAGAGGCGGGCGTGGTGCTTGAACTGCTCACTGGTCGCGACAAGGGGGCCGAGAGGCGCGCCAAGCTTGCGGCGCTGAAACGCGGCGATATCTCGATCCTGGTCGGAACCCATGCGGTGTTTCAGGCGGATGTGGAATTTGCCGATCTGCGGTTGGCCATCGTCGATGAACAGCACCGGTTCGGGGTCCGCCAGCGGATGGAACTGGCGGAAAAGGGGATGGGCGCCGACGTGCTGGTGATGACCGCCACGCCGATCCCGCGCAGCCTGGCGCTGGCGCAATATGGCGACATGGATGTCTCGGTGCTGGACGAGAAACCGCCCGGCCGCAAACCGATCCGCACAGCCGTGATCAGCACCGAGCGGATGGACGAGGTGATTGACCACCTGCGCCGCGCCATCGCCGAGGGGCGGCAATGTTACTGGGTCTGCCCGCTGGTGGACGAATCCGAGGTCAGCGATCTGACCGCCGCCGAGGACCGGTTCAAACGCCTGCGCGCCGTTCTGGGCGAGGGCGTGGTCGGGCTGGTCCATGGCCAGATGCCGCCCGCCGAAAAAGACGCCGCCATGGCCGCGTTCCAGGCGGGCGAGACCCAGGTTCTGGTCGCCACAACGGTGATCGAGGTGGGGGTGAACGTGCCCAATGCCACCATCATGGTGATCGAACGGGCCGAGATATTCGGCCTTGCCCAGCTGCACCAGCTGCGCGGCCGGGTGGGGCGGGGCGAGGCGGCCTCGACCTGCCTGCTGATGTATCAGCCGCCTCTGACCGAGGGCGGGCGCCGCCGGCTTGAGGTGCTGCGCGAGACCGAGGATGGGTTCCGCATCGCCGAGACCGATCTGGATATGCGCGGCGCCGGCGACCTGATCGGCACCGCGCAATCGGGCCTGCCGAAGTTTCGCATCGCCGACCTGGAACGGCATACCGCGCTGATGGCGACGGCGCAGACGGATGCCCGCGCGCTTTTGGCCCAGGACCCGGAACTGAGCGGTGAGCGCGGCCGCGCCGCCCGCATCCTGCTGTGGCTGATGAAGCAGGATCAGGCGATCCGTTTGATTTCAGTGGGTTGAGCCCGCCTCCCCCTAAAAGTTCACAAATGTTCTCAAAAAGTTCTTTACCGACTCGGCGAGATATGAGAACAAAAGGTCAACAAAGGATTAACCGACACCCGGAGGAGAGAGCCGATGCTGACCCAGATCAAGACCGTCCTGAGCCGCTCGCAGCATACCCTGTTGCAGGATGCCGCCGGGGCCGCCTCGTTGGTGGTGATGCTGGTTGCGGCTCTGCTGCTGCCCGGCACGTTCTGACCGTTTCTGCCTGCGATCTCGTACCCGGTTTCCGCGCGCATCCTGTCCCATTCGATGCAAGGGTGACCTGCCTATCCCAAGACCCTTCCTGGGCCACGCCTCGGCCTATGGCGTCGCGGACCGGACCCCATACGAGACCCGCACAACCTGCCGCCGCCCTCCTGCCCGGGAGGAGCGGCGGTTTTTTTGCGAGGCTCCGCCTCGCGCTCCGGAGTATTTGGGACCAGAAAGAAGCAGCAGTACCGGTATCTTCATTCCGCCGGAAATACTCCGGGGGAGTCGCCTGTGGCGACGGGGGCAGCGCCCCCTGATCCGGTCAGGCGCAGTTGGCGCGTTCGGCCTGCTCCAGAGCCTCGGCGGTGGCCTCCAGCGTCAGCAGGATCGAGGCGTGGCGGTTCTTGTAATCGCGCGCAGGGATCAGCACTTCGAGCCCGTCAAAAGGGGCGTCGGGCACCGGCCCGTCCTGTTTCAACATCGCCTTGAGCTGGTCGCGCGCGGCCTCGATCTGGGCGCGAGTGGTGCCGATCACGGCGGCGCCCACCACGGCGGCGGCGGCCTGACCCAGCGCACAGGCTTTCACGTCCTGGCCGAACTGGTCGATACGCCCGTCGCGCAGCTTCACGTCCACCGTCACGGTGGACCCGCAAAGCGGCGAGCGTTTCTTGACGGTGGCGTCGGGGCTGTCCAGCCGCTCGAGATGCGGGATATCCGCCGCCAGTGCCAGGATGCGGCCGGAATAAAGCTTGATCAGATCGGTCTCGCCGGACATGGCTTTCCCTCGTTGGCTGTTCCCCATACATAGTGGGCGAAAATCCGGATGCAAAAGGTTTTTGGCCATGTCCTTCGACCCTTCGACACTAAAGTATGACGCTGCTGGGCTGATTCCGGCCATCGCGCAGGATGCCGCCACGGGTGAGGTTCTGATGATGGCGTGGATGAATGCCCAGGCCGTGGCGCGCACGCTGGAAAGCGGGCGGGTGACCTATTGGTCGCGCTCGCGGCAAAGCTTCTGGGTCAAGGGCGAAAGCTCGGGCCATGTGCAGGAACTGGTGGATTTCCGCGTCGATTGCGATCGCGATTGCGTGCTGGTCACGGTGCGCCAGACCGGCCCGGCCTGTCACACCAACCGGCGCAGCTGTTTCTATACCGCTGTTCGTGAGGGCGAAGAGGTCGAACTGATGACGCCTATGGTCTGAGGCTCAGAGCCCGACCATGGTGCGGATCTCGGCGGGGCTGGCGCCCTCGGCTCGGTACTTTGCGATGGCGCGGGCATCGTCGCGCTTGGCCAGCCGTTTGCCGTTGTCGTCGCGGATCAGGCGATGGTGGTGGTAGATCGGGATCGGCAGGTCGAGAAGCGCCATCAGGATTACCTGGATCGCGGTGAAGTCGAACAGGTCCTCGCCCCGGATCACATGGGTGATGCCTTGCGCCACATCATCCAGCGCCGAGGCGAGGAAATAGGCGACAATATCCTCGCCCTTGCGGGACAGGACGACATCGCCGATCCGGGCCATGGCCTGTTCCGGGTCGATCCGATGGCTCCCGGCATGGCGGGGGCCGGTTTCGGTGAATTGCGGATAGGCGCCGTCAAACAATGCCAAGGCCCGGTCCAGATGCAGGCGCAGCGCGTCGCCGTCCTGTCGGCTTGCCATGGGGCGGTGTTTGCAGAGGCCGGGATAGACCTCATGCGTGACGCCCTCTTGCGGGGCGGCCAGCGCGGCCTGTATCTGGCTGCGGCTGCACGAGCAGGGATAGAGCAGGTTCAGATCGGCAAGCGCGCGCAGGGCAAAGTCGTATGAGGAAAGCTGCTCCGACTGGCGCAGGACGGCTCCGTCCCAGGTGAGGCCCAGCCAGGTCAGGTCGTCAATGATCTGCGCATCCCATTCCGGTTTGCTGCGTTGCAGGTCGGTATCCTCCATCCGCAACAGGAACCGGCCACCAGCGGCGCGCGCCATGTCATGGGCCAGGATTGCCGAATAGGCATGACCCAGATGCAGCGGGCCGGTGGGGGATGGTGCAAAGCGGGTGGTAAAAGTCATGTCTTTTCAATTCGAAAGCGCATGATGTTTACTTGTTCTCAGCCTCGGTTAGCCAAGCGGACCAGGCCTCCTTGGCGCGGTCGGTATAGGCTTTGTAGCGGTCTTTGCGGCCCCTGCGGCCGCCTTTCAGCCCGTCGACCGGGCGGAACAGGCCGAAATTGACGTTCATCGGCTGAAAGGTCTTGGCTTCGGCGCCGCCGGTGATGTGGTGGATCAGCGCGCCCATGGCGCTGTCTTGCGGCACCTCGGGCAGGGTGCGGCCCTGGATCTCGGCCGCGGCCAGCCGCCCGGCCAAAAGGCCCATGGCCGCACTTTCCACATAGCCCTCGACCCCGGTGATCTGCCCGGCAAAGCGGATATTGGGGCGTGATTTCAGCCGCATCTGCGCATCCAGCAGGGTCGGCGAATTCAGGAAGGTGTTGCGATGGATGCCGCCCAGACGCGCAAAGCTGGCTTCTTCGAGGCCGGGAATTGTCTTGAAAACAGCGGTTTGGGCGCCGTATTTCATCTTAGTTTGAAAGCCCACGATATTATAGAGCGTACCCAGCGCATTGTCGCGGCGCAGCTGCACCACCGCATGGGGTTTGACGTCGGGCTGGTGCGGATTGGTCAGGCCAACCGGCTTCATCGGGCCGTGGCGCAGGGTTTCGCGGCCTCGTTCGGCCATCACCTCGATCGGCAGGCAGCCGTCGAAATAGGTCGCGGTCTCGCCCTCGTGAAACTCGGTCTTGTCGGCGGCCAGCAACGCATCGATGAAGGCCTCGTACTGGTCGCGGTCCATCGGGCAGTTCAGATAGGCGGTACGCTCTTCCTCGGTCTCGCCCTTGTCGTAGCGCGACTGCATCCAGGCGCGCGACATGTCGATTGTCTCGGCATAGACGATGGGCGCGATGGCGTCGAAAAAGGCCAGCGCCTCGGCCCCGGTCTCGGCCTGGATGGCGGCGCCAAGCGCGGGCGAGGTCAGCGGGCCGGTGGCAAAGATCCAATGCCCGTCACGGGGCAGTTCGGTCACTTCCTCGGCGGTGACCGAGACGCGGGGATGGGCGTGCAGCCGGGCGGTCACGGTCTCTGCAAACGGGTCGCGATCCACCGCCAGCGCACCGCCTGCGGGCAGGCGGTGGGCATCGGCGGCGGACATGATCAGCCCACCGGCCGCGCGCATCTCCCAGTGGAGCAGGCCCACGGCGTTCTGCTCGTCATCGTCCGAGCGGAACGAGTTCGAACAGACCATCTCGGCCAGGTTGCCGGTCTGATGCGCGAAGGTGCCGACGGTGGGGCGCATCTCGTGGATCACCACGTCGATACCCTGCTGTGCCGCCTGCCAGGCGGCCTCGGATCCGGCCATGCCGCCGCCCACGATATGCAATCTGTCTGTCATGATCTGCCACATAGGGCAGGGCGCGGCGCGGTGCAATGATCGAGTGTGGCCCGCTTTCGCCTGTCCAAGGCGCTGTCAACGGAAAAATACGTCACACGCTTGGCCAGCGCAGCAATTGTGGCGGATCAGAGAGGGGAGATTTTTGGGGTCGCCGCTGCGGGAATGTCAACGCCGGAGAGAGAGCCGGCTAGGAGGGACCTTCCGCCCACGGCGACCCAAAAGTCGTCAAGGCATTTACCTTGCCCCAGCTTTGCCACAGTGTTGCCCCGATTGAAAGCGCAAATTTGGAAACAATTCCCGTGGATTGGTGCGATGATCCGATTACTGGCGCCAATCGGGGTCGCGCTTCTCGATAAAGGCGGCGATTCCTTCGGCGGTGTCGCGATAGAGCATGTTTTCCACCATCACCTCGCCGGTATAGGCATAGGCCTGGTCCAGCGGCAGAAGCTGCTGGCGATAAAATGCCTCCTTGCCGATCCGCACTGCCGCGCCCAGCTTGCCCGCCACGGTATCGGCCAGGGCGCGGGTTTCGGCCTCGAGATCGGCGGCGGGCACCACCCGGTTGACCAGCCCCAGGTCTGCGGCCCGGCTGGCCTCGATGAATTGACCGGTGGTCAACATCTCGAACGCCTGCTTGCGGGGGATATTGCGGCTGAGTGCGACCATCGGGGTCGAGCAGAACAGGCCGATATTGACGCCATTGACCCCGAACCGGGTGCCCTCGGCGGCGACGGCCATGTCGCAGGTCGCGACCAACTGGCAGCCGGCAGCAGTGGCGATGCCATGGGCCTGGGCGATCACCGGCTGGGGCAGCGACTGGATGGTCATCATCATCCGGGCACAGCGGTCGAATAGATCCTTGAAATAGGCCTTGCCGCCATCCTCAGCCTGACGCCCGGCGGTCATCTGTTTCAGGTCGTGGCCCGCGCAAAACGCCTTGCCCGCGCCGGACAGGATCACCGCGCGGATGCCCGCGTCGTCGCGCAGCGCGTCGAACTCGGCCTGAAGCGCCGCCAGCATCTCGTCGCTGAGTGCGTTCAGCCGTTCGGGCGCGTTCATGGTCAGATGGGCAACCGCCCCCGTGTCGCGACGTTCCAGAATTGCCATCTTGCCCTCCCTGCCAAACTCGGGGCAACTCTAGGCGCAGGAGACGAGGAGGGAAAGCATGGCGTTGGCACTGAACCGGGAGGAATTGTCGCAATACCTGACCGAGGTATTCCCGCAGGTGCGCGAGGATTTCGCCATCGACAACCTGACCGAGGACACGATCACCATGCGGCTGTTGACCGCCGAGCGGCATTTGCGTCCGGGCGGCACCATCTCGGGGCCGTCGATGTTCGCGCTGGCCGATGTCTGCGTCTATGCGATGGTGCTGGCGCGGCTGGGGCGGCAGGCGCTGGCAGTGACCACCAGCTGTTCGATGGATTTCATGCGCAAGCCCGAGGGCAATACCCAGATGATCGCGCAATGTCGCCTGCTGAAACTGGGCCGGTCACTGGCGGTGGGCGATATCCTTATGTTCTCCGAAGGCTCCGACAAGCCCGTGGCGCGGGCCAGCATGACCTATTCGATCCCGCCGCAGGGGTCCGCTGCCGCGCAGTTCGGGTGAGACGAAAAAAGGCCGGGGCAAGCCCCGGCCAGTGAAGAGGTCCCAATGAAGGGACTGGGGATTCCGTCTCAGCCCTGCCAGAAGCGGCGGGCGGCTTCGTCGCGGGCGGCCTGTCGGGTCAGGCCCACATCGCGCAGCAGGTGATCGTCGAGCTTGCCCAGATTGAGCCGGGTTCGCCGACGTTGTTCCCATGTGGTCACGGTCGCGGCGAAACGCACGGCAAGAGCGGCGATCAGCGGCAGCCGGGGGCTGGCGTTCAGCAGCATCAGAGCGGGCGAATGCATCATGCGGGTCATGACATGGGTCCTTTCAAAAATTGTATTGACACAAGTTGAATTTACTTGGTACATGTGCTTGATACATTCGAAATTGTCCCAAGATCAAAGGAAAGATTGTAATGGGTACAATTTGGCCCGACTCCTTGCCGCAGGCCAAAGGCGCCAAGTACACGCTGGTTGCCGACGTCATCCGAAAAGCGATTGATGCCAAGGACCTGGAGGTTGGGGTGAAACTGCCGCCGGTGCGGGAGCTTGCCTATAAACTGGGCATTACCCCCGGAACCGTGGCGCGGGCCTATACGATCCTGACCGACGAGGGGTTGCTGAATGCCGAAGTGGGGCGCGGCACATTCGTGGCGCCGCCGAAGCGTCCGGTGCTGGATGATGTCTGGTCGCGGCAGCTCTATCTTCTGGATGAGCGGAACGACAACAATGTCAGCCTGTTCAGCCCGCGCCTGGCCGATATGGGGCAGGTGGCGCTGATCCGGGAATGCCTGCACAAGGTGGCGCAGGGTGATCCCGCGATGTTCCTGAACTATCCCACCCGCGATGCCTATGCCGGGGTGCGCCAGGCGGTGGCGGACTGGATGTCCGATCTGCCTCTGGGGCCGCTGACGGCGGATGATATCGTGTTGACCCATGGCGGACAAAGCGGGCTGTGCGTGGTGTTCCAGACCGTGTTCAAGGGGCCCAAACCGGTGGTTCTGGTCGAGGACCTGTCCTATGCCGGGTTCCGGCGCGCGGCAGAGCTGATGCGGGCCGACGTGATCGGGGTGCGGATGGACAAATGGGGCATTGACCCGATGTCGCTGGACCTGGCCGCGCGCCAGACCCCGGCGCAGGCGATCTGCGTCTCACCCGAGGTGCAGAACCCGACCGGCTGCCGCTCGCCGCTGGAGCGCCGCAAGGAGGTGGTCGAGGTCGCCCGCAAGCATGACCTGCAAATCATCGAGGACGATTGTTACCGGATGGGAGAGCCTCAGGCGCCCAGCTATCGCGCCTTGGCGCCCGAGCGGGGCTGGCATGTCTCGTCCATCTCAAAGACACTGACCCCGGCGCTGCGGGTGGGGTTCGCCATTGCCCCCGAAGGGCAGAGCGCGGGGCTGCGCCGCTCGGCCGAATATGGCTATTTCGGCCTGGCCCAACCGCTGGCGGAACTGACCCGGCTGATGCTGAGCGACCCGCGCGCCCGCGATCTGGCCCGCGCGGTCCAGCAACGCATGGCTGAATATGTGCGCGTCACGGTCAACACGCTGGGCGGGTTCGACCTGGTCTGGGATTCGGCGGTGCCTTTTGTCTGGTTGCGGCTGCCATCGGGATGGCGCTCGGCCGCCTTTACCCGCGCCGCCGAGCGGGCAGGGGTGCAGGTGCGTTCGGCCGACGAGTTTGCCCTGCGCGACGGGCGCGCGCCCAATGCGGTGCGCATCGCGATGAACGCCCATGTCTCGCTGGAGCGGTTCGAGGCCGCGATGATGCGGTTGCGCGCGCTGCTGGATAACCCGCCCGAGCAGATCAGTGTCTGATTTTATTGGGGTAAAATAATACCTATTTTGCAAACGATTGTTTTCGCTTTATTAAATCGCGCAACATGCGCTTGACCCGCCCCATACATCTCCTTAGAAACCGCCCATCGGATTAGGACCGGTCGTTGCGGCCGGTCTTTCACATCAAACAGGACCATCCTGCCATGAAAACCTTCTCTGCAACTCCTGCAGACATCGACAAGAAGTGGATCCTGATCGACGCCGAGGGTGTCGTTCTGGGCCGCCTCGCCTCGATCGTCGCCATGCGCCTGCGTGGCAAGCACAAGGCCTCGTTCACTCCGCATATGGATATGGGCGACAACGTCATCGTCATCAATGCCGACAAGGTGCAGATCACCGGCAAGAAGCGCGAAGAGCACTTCTACTGGCACACCGGCCACCCGGGCGGCATCAAGTCGCGCACCAAGCAGCAGATCCTCGAGGGGGCACACCCCGAGCGCGTGGTCTATCAGGCCGTCAAGCGCATGCTGCCGGGCAACCGCCTGTCGCGTCAGCAGATGACCAACCTGCGCATCTATGCCGGGACCGAGCACCCGCATGAAGCCCAGGCCCCCGAAGTTCTGGACGTCAAGTCCATGAACAAGAAAAACACCCGGAGCTGAAACCGATGGCTGATCAGATCAACACTCTCGAAGAGCTGAGCGCCGTCGCAGGCCTCGAAACCGTGGCCGCAGACGAGCCGCGCGAACCCGTTCGCGACGAGCTGGGCCGCTCCTATGCCACCGGCAAGCGGAAAGATGCGGTCGCCCGTGTCTGGATCAAGCCGGGTTCGGGCAAGGTCGTCGTCAATGGCAAGGACCAGGACGCCTATTTCGCGCGTCCCGTTCTGCAGCTGATCCTGCGCCAGCCGTTCCAGGTGGCCGGTGTCGAAGGCCAGTTCGACGTGATGGCAACCGTCAAGGGCGGCGGCCTGACCGGTCAGGCCGGCGCGGTCAAGCACGGCATCTCGAAGGCGCTGCAACTCTACGATCCCTCGCTGCGTGGCGCGCTCAAGGCCGCCGGCTTCCTGACCCGCGACAGCCGCGTGGTCGAGCGTAAGAAATACGGCAAGCGCAAAGCCCGCCGTTCGTTCCAGTTCTCGAAGCGCTAAGCTTCGGACCCAGAACATGGAAAAGGCCGCGCAATGCGCGGCCTTTTTCGTTGTGGGATGTGGGGGTTAGTGGCTTTGCATTGCTGAGCCGATCGAGGCCTTGGTCGGTGCCATTCGGCAACAAGCGATGTGCAGGGAGAGGCATTGCAGAACCATGAAACGGCCGAGACCGGTCATGTGATCTCTGTGCAGCACAGGTCTGGTTTGAGCCAATAGCCGACATTTCTTGCCTCGCCTCACTGACGGTCAAACTGCTTTGTTGTTGGATGATGGTCAGCTAACGTGGAGTTACCGGTGAGGGGAAAGCCAAATGCAGACAGTCCAAACAGAACGTCTCCGCGATTATCTCGGCCCGGTCACGAATACCGACATATGGGATGAATTTCAGCTGCGGCCCAACGATGTGATTGTTTGTACGCCCCCTAAATGCGGCACGACATGGACGTTGAATATCGTCATGATGCTGATACATGGCAGGGTCGTTCCGGATGCCGGCAACAGAGACGAAGCGCCTTGGCTCGATTGCGGATTTCGCGACCGAAAAGCAATCGCCGCAAAACAAGCCAGCCTGACGCGTCGGCGCTGCCTCAAAAGCCATACGCCCATGGACGGCATCTCATATGCTTCAGAGCCAACCTATATCGTTGTGTATCGTCACCCAGTCGATGCCCATTTCTCATTTCGAAGCCACGTTGAGAACATGAAAGATGGGGGCCCTCTTCTAGAGATGTTCCCGGACGATATCCCGGCAGGTTTCAGCAGGTTTGTTGAGGGACCACTGACCGGATCGGGCACAGATGATCTGACTGTGCACTCCATTATACATCACTACCAGCAGGCCAAAGCGCGTGAGGGGAAGGGAAACGTGCATTTCTTCCATTATGCTGATCTGAGCAAAGACCTGCGCGGACAGATTGCACGGCTTGCCCGAATTCTGGAAATCGCTCTGACACCGGAAACTCTGACTGCGCTGACAGAGGCGAATACGTTTGCCAATATGCGCAAGGTCGCCGAAGACAGCGAAAGACGCTTTCACAAAGATTCGCCCTTCGTGGACCAAGCGAAGTTCTTTGCGTCCGGCACATCCAACAAGTGGGAAGGCCGCCTTAATGACAAGGAACTCGCACGCTATTATGAACGTTGCGCTTCGCTCCTATCGCCCGAGGACGCTGCCTGGTTGAAC
The DNA here is from genome assembly GCF_022321465.1 of Ruegeria alba. NCBI lineage: Bacteria > Pseudomonadati > Pseudomonadota > Alphaproteobacteria > Rhodobacterales > Roseobacteraceae > Ruegeria > Ruegeria alba. Next base: position 203,658 of record NZ_JAKOEM010000001.1, read on the forward strand.
TGGGGGGATCAGCGAGAACCGTGAGGATGTCGTCATTTGATCTGACGCTTCGGTCATATACAAACGCTTAACAGAGACTTCGTCCCGCTCGGCATTGGAATAAGGCGCAGTCAGCGAACGACCGTTTTCCGATCATCGCCAGGTGCACCTGTTCGAAGCAGCCTGATGGCGCACGGTCCCTGGCAGCCACGCTGACGACGCGTGAAACGCGACGCTTTGCCAAAAACGCAGGATCGCGCGAGAACCTGCGCGCCCTCAGCCCTAATCGGAAAAGGGTGGTCTCACCCCTCGCGCAGGTACCAGTCGTCAAAGCGCGAGATGTCCGGCAGCACCCGGCGATAGCCTTTCGAGGTCAGCAGGGTGTGGATGTCCTCGCGCTGGGGGGCGTGGTTGTGTTCCACTGTCATCACCCCGAATGTCCAGCGGTCGAAGTCGAAGGCATTGAGGATGTCGAACTCGCTGCCCTCGGTGTCGATCGAGATATAGTCGATATGCGCGGGCGCCTTGTGGGTTTCCAGCAGCTCGATCAGCGAGATCGTTTCGACCTTGTAGTTCTGGCCGCGGATGCGGCGCGAGGATTTGACGAAGGTCGAGATGCCCGAGTTCTCGCCGCGCGGCGCCTCGGTAAAGCCCAGCGTTTCGCCCGATGTGTGCCAGACGCAGCGGGTTTCGATGGTGGCGGTGCGGTTGGCCTTGAGCGCGGCATGCCAGCCGCGTGCCGGTTCGGCGAGGATGCCGCTCCAGCCGAAGCCGGTCTCCAGCAGGTAGGAATTGTTCAGCTCGATCCCGTCGGTGGCGCCGAATTCGACAAAGAAACCGCCCTCCTTGAACCCGGTCTGGCACAGCGCGAACAGGTCCTGGCGCAGTTGCGATTTCGATTGGTCCAACAGGTCGATGCAGCGGCTGCGATCCTCGGGCGCCATCGCCTTGAGGAATTCCAGGTCGAACCAGGCTTTCTCCCGTTGTTGCAGTTGGCGCAGGCGGTCGCGGCGAACAAGTGTGGTGTTGGAAATCGAATGGCTCACGGCAAGTTTACTCCGGCAATCACCCTGTCTGGGTAGCGGGACACCCCAACCGAGGCAAGGGGCTTTGTCAATCGGGCGCGATCAGACCCAGCCCGCGCAGATAGATTCCGACCCCGGACTCCAGCAGATCCTCGGGCGCAAAGGGGGCGGTGGCGCCGGCATTGCGGGCATAGAGCTCGACCACGCCATGGCTCATCGCCCAGATATGGGCCGAGACCATGGCTGCGGGCGGGCGTTTTTCGGGGGGAATGTGGTCGCTCAGATCGGCGGCGGCCTGTTCCAGCACGGCTTTGGCGCGATTGGCGGCGGCGGCCAGTTCCGGGCTGCGATTGACCGAGATGCCGCTTTCGAACATGGCGATGTAATGGCCCGGATGCTTGCGGGCAAAGGCCAGATAGGCGCGGCCTGTCGCTTCGAACGCGGCCAGCGCCGAGGGCTGGCCCTTGTCATAGGCATATTGCATCAGGTCGGCAAAGATCTCGAACCCCTGGCGGGCGGCCTCGGCGATCAGCTCTTCGCGCCCGTCGAAATGGCGATAGACCGCGGCGGGGGTGACCCCGGCGGTCTTGGCGGCCTCGGACAGGGTGAAGCCGGTCGGGCCCTTGGCGCGAATCAACTCCAGCGCCGCGTCGATCAGCGCCTGTTTCAGATTGCCGTGATGATAGCCCTGCTTACGCATTCCAGATGTCGGGGCCTCCGCAGATGGCCGCATCGGGCTGGCCGACCGCGTCCCGGTCCTTGTTGTCATAGTCGATGCCCGCCAGCACGGCGCGGATCGCCGCCAGCCGCGCGCGTTTCTTGTCGTCCGAGCGGATCACGGTCCAGGGCGCCTTGTCGGAGTGGCTGCGGGTCAGGGTTTCCGAGATGGCGGCGGAATAGGCGTCCCATTTGTCCAGCCCGGCGATGTCCACCGGGCTTAGCTTCCACTGTTTCAGCGGGTCGCGTTCGCGGTCGTGGAACCGGCGTAGCTGTTCGGCGCGGCCCACGTTCAGCCAGAACTTGAACAGGTGGATGCCGTCATCGGTCAGGTCATGTTCAAAGGGCAGAACCTGGCGAAAGAAGCGTTCGCGCTCGTCCTCGCTGCACCAGCCGAACACATGTTCGACCACGCCGCGATTGTACCAGCTGCGGTCGTAGAACACCAATTCCCCCGCCGAGGGCAGATGCTGGATGTAGCGCTGGAAATACCATTGGCTGCGTTCGGCCTCGGTTGGTTTCGCCAGCGCCACCACACGTGCGCCGCGCGGGTTCAGGTTCTCGCGGAACCGCTTGATGGTGCCGCCCTTTCCGGCGGCGTCGCGCCCCTCGAACAGGATGGCGACGCGGGCGCCGCTCTGCTTGATCCAGGCCTGAAGCTTGACCAGTTCGACCTGCAGGGCCTCCATCTCGGACCGGTAGGCTTTCGACGACATCTCCGCGTCATAGGGATAGCTGGCGCTCAGGATATCGTCCTTGTCCGCCTTCTCGATGGCGCGGCGGATGTCCTTTGGTGCCTTGTCGTTGAAATAGCGGGAAATCTCGCCTGTTGCCGCGCCTGTCATTTGCCCGCGCTCCCTTGTGCTGCCGTTTGGGTTCAATATGGAAGCTGTTGGCTATTAACGCAAACCCGCACGTGTCGCGGCGCGCAGGACCGCCTCGGCAACTGTCTCGGCCGCCACATGCTGGGGCATGTGGCCAATGCCGGGCAGGGCGGTCAGCACCGCGCCGGGGATTTGCCGCGACAGGGTGCGCGAATGCAGGTTGAAATTCACCGTGTCATCTTCGGTTCCATGCACGATCTCGGTGGGCACCGCGATGTCGCGATATCGCGGATGCAGCGCCTTGATTTCCTCCAACAGGCTGGCTCGGTGTCGCGCATTGGCCCTGAGCGAGCCGCGGCGCAGGGACAGGCCGGGGCCGAAATGCGCGTCATAGCCCGCGGGGGCCGGTTGCGGCGCGAACACGTCGTCCAGCGCGCGGGCGACATAGCTGTCAGGCACATAGGCGGTGATCAGCGGCACCGCCACCGCCGCGCCCAGCCGGGTCGAGGTGATCCGGTAGAGCAGGTCCAGCGGCGTGGTCCAGGGGTTCGACGCGGCGGCCACCGGTACCAGCGCCGCCAGCCGGTCGGGGTGATGCACCGCCCAGGCCAGTGCCACCGCGCCGCCATAGCTGTGGCCCAGCACGATGGGGCGTTCGGCGCCCAGCTGCACCGCCGCCCGCATCAACAGTTGCGCCTGACCGGCGATATCCTCGGACCCGGCGGGGGCGGGATCGGAATAGCCCAGCCCGGGCCGGTCCAGCAGGATGACGCGGAAATGCCCGGCAAGGATCGGCGCCAGCACAAAGCTCAGATCGCGGGTATTGCCGTTCGAGCCGTGAATCATCACCAGTTCCGGGCCGCTGCCCATCACCTCGGCATGGATGCGCGTCCCGTCCACGGTGACAAACTGGCCCTGTGGGGGATGGCTGGCCTGAGCGCGTGCCTCGTGCCGGGCGGCGCGCCACAGGGTCAGCGCCCAGAACCCCGCCGCCAACAGCAAAAGGATCAGCAGCACCCGCATGACCACTCAGCCCCGCAGGTCGGTGGATTCCAACCCGATCCGCGCCATGTCATAGGGCGTTGTCTCGTAGATCTCGCTGATCCAGTTGCCATAGAGCAGATGCGCATGGCTGCGCCAGCGGTTGAGCGGCCGCCGCGAGGGATCGTCGTCGGGATAATAGTTGATCGGCACGTTGATCGCGGTGCCGCCCGCGACGTCACGGTCATATTCCTGTTTCAGCGTGTCGCTGTCATATTCGAAATGGTTGAAGATATAGAGCGCGCGATGCCCCGGATCGGCCACCAGGCAGGGGCCGACCTCGTCGCTGCCCAGCAGGGTGACCAACTCGGGCACCGCGTCGATCTCGGCCTGTTTCATCTCGGTCCAGCGGCTGACCGGGATCACGAAATCATCCGAGAAACCGCGCAGATAGGGCGAGGCCGGGTCCAGATTGCGGTGCCGGAAACAACCGAATGCCTTGTGGTCCAGCATATGTTTGCGGATGCCGTGGAAATGGTTGATCATCGCCATCCCGCCCCAGCAGACGCCGAATGTGGAATGCACGTTGGTCTGGGTCCAGGCAAACACCTCGCGCAATTCATCCCAATAGGTGACGTCCGAAAACTCCAGATGTTCGATCGGGGCACCGGTGATGATCAGCCCGTCGAATTTCTCGTCGCGTACCTCCTGAAAGGGGCGATAGAACTCTTCCATATGCTCGGTGGCGGTGGTTTTGGTCTGATGCTCGGTCATCCGGATCAGGCTCAGTTCGATCTGGAGCGGCGTGGCGCCGATCAGCCGGGCAAACTGGGTCTCGGTCTGGATCTTCTTGGGCATCAGGTTCAAAAGCCCGATCCGCAGCGGGCGGATGTCCTGGCGCGCGGCCTGATCCTCGGACATGACCATGACCCCCTCGCGGGTCAGAATGTCATAGGCGGGCAGATGTGCGGGGATTTTGATAGGCATGTCGCGGGCTTCCTTTCCGAGATTTGGAGGTAAGCCATCACATGCAAAAGTGCCAGCCCCTATCACGGTCCTGTTGGGTTCGAAGGAGATCGCGCTGGTGGCGAGAGGGCTCCTAGGCATGACAGGGTCGGGAAAGTGGCAGCCCGTAGGGGAATCGAACCCCTCTTTCCAGGTTGAAAACCTGGCGTCCTAACCGATAGACGAACGGGCCACGCTGGCTTGTGGGGCGCCTTGTATGGTGTCGCCATCGCCCCCGCAAGCGGAAAAAACACCAATCGCGAAAGTTTTCTGAGAAGGTAGAAAAGGAACCTTATTTCAATAGGTCAGACAAGCGCAACATCGTCTATGCGCATTTGCACGCTCTGCCTGCCGCCCCAGGAATTGATCTCGAGCCGTCCGGCGAAATGGAACCGGGCGCCGCCGTGGTTTTCCAGTATCGGGCCGATCTCGCCATCGAAGGCGCCAAACAAGATTGCGTCCAGCCCGCCGCCCATTCCGTCGGCCAGCGACAGTTTCAGATGCGAGGCGCCGACGCGCTTGGCAAAGCGGATTTGCAGGTCGGGCAGGGCAAAGCGCGGGGCAGGGGCGCCGGCGCCATAGGGGCCTGCCAGTTCGATCTGTTCCAGCAGCTCGACCGTGGCCGCGCCCGGCATCAGCACGCCGTCCAGCCGCATATCCGCCGGTCCGCCCCGTCCGGCGCCCTGTTTGGCCAGCAGCTCCGACAGCCGCTCCATCGCCGGTTCCAGCCGGTCGCGCAGCACGGTCAGCCCGGCCGCCATCTTGTGCCCGCCGCCCTTGACCAGCAGCCCCTCGGATGCCAGCCGTTGGATCGCCGCGCCCAGATCGACACCCGCCACCGAGCGGCCCGAGCCCTTGCCCTCGTCGCCGTCGAAACCGATGACGATGGCGGGCCGGTTGGCGGCATCCTTGAGGCGCGAGGCGACGATGCCCACCACGCCCGGATGCCAGCCCTCTCCCGCCGCCCAGACCAGCGGCGCCTCCAGCCCGCGGGTTTCGGCCTGATCCAGCGCGGCGGCGCGTACGGCGGCCTCGATATCGCGCCGCTCGGTATTGAGCAGGTCCAGCCGCTCGGCCAGCGCCTGCGCCTCGCTCATGCTGTCGGTGCCGAGCAGGCGGGCGCCCAGATCGGCCTGCCCGATCCGGCCCCCGGCATTGACGCGCGGCCCCAGCAGAAAGCCCAGATGATAGGTGTTGGGCATGGCGTCCATGCGGGCGATATCGGCCAGCGCCACCAGACCGGGCCGCTGCCTCTGTGCCATCACCTTCAGCCCCTGGCGCACCAGCGCCCGGTTCGCCTCGACCAGCGGCGCCACATCGGCCACCGTGGCCAGTGCCACCAGGTCGAGCATCGCCATCAGGTCGGGCCCGCGTTGCCCACGCGTGCGCAGCTGGCGGCCCGCCTCGACCAGCATCAGGAACACCACGCCGGCGGCGCAGAAATAGCCCAGATCGCCGCTCTCGTCCTGTCGGTTGGGGTTCACCACCGCCACGCAGTCGGGCAGGGTCTCAGCCCCCAGATGGTGGTCCAGCACGATGACATCGGCGCCTTTGGCGGCGGCGATCGGGCCATGGCTCAGCGTGCCGCAATCGACACAGACGATCAGGTCATGGCTGCGGGCCAGATCCGCCATCGCCGCCTCGTTGGGGCCATAGCCCTCGTCGATGCGGTCGGGCACGTAAAGCGTCGCGGTCTGCCCCATCTCGCGCAGCCAGCAGATCAGCAGCGCCGCTGAACTGCCGCCATCCACGTCGTAATCGGCAAAGACCGCGATCCGCTGGCGCCCGGCAACCGCGGCCAGGAACCGTGTCGCCGCGATTTCCATATCCTTCAGCTTGCGCGGATCGGGCAGCAGTTCCTTGAGCTTGGGGTCAAGGAAGCCGCGCGCCTCGATCGCCGGGACCCCGCGCCGGGCCAGCACCTGGCACACCGCCTGCGGCAGGTCGGTCTGCTGCCGCATCATCTGCGCCGCCCGCTCGGTCTCCAGATCGGGGCCGACCCAGCGCCGCCCGCTCAGGGACTGTTCGATGCCCAGATAACTCACCACTCACCTCATGCGCAAAGGCCGGACCCGCCCCGGACCCGGCCCTTCATTTCGCCTCAAATACTCCCGCCGGAGGCTGCGGCGCCAGCCGCATCCCCCGCCAAAGGCTCAGACCGGGGAACGATAGCTCATCCGCCGCACCGAGCCGGTCTTGGACCGCATCAGCAGCGTCGTGGTCTCGACCCAACCCGGCTCGCGCTTGATGCGCGGCAACAGCGATCCGCCGGTCACGCCGGTGGCGGCAAAGATCACGTCCTGCGTCACCATCTCGTCGCGGGTATAGACGCGGTCCAGATCGGTGATGCCGGCCTTGGCGGCGCGGCCACGCTCGTCATCGTTGCGGAACAGGAGCCGGCCAAAGATCTGCCCTCCCATGCATTTCAGCGCTGCCGCGGCCAGAACCCCCTCGGGCGCACCGCCCGAGCCCATATACATGTCGATGCCGGTGGTCTCGGCCTCGGCGCAATGCATTACGCCCGCCACATCGCCATCGGTGATCAGCCGGATCGAAGCGCCGGTTTCGCGCACCTCGGCAATCATCGTCTCGTGGCGCGGACGTTCCAGGATACAGACGGTGATGTCCGACGGCTTGCAGCCCTTGGCCGCTGCCAGCGCCTCGACCCGTTCGCGCGGCGACATGTCGAGCGACACGACGCCGTCGGCATAGCCCGGACCGATCGCCAGCTTGTCCATATAGACGTCGGGCGCGTGCAGCATCGAGCCGCGCGGTCCCATGGCGATCACGGTCAGCGCGTTGGGCATGTCCTTGGCGGTTAGCGTGGTGCCTTCCAGCGGGTCGAGCGCGATATCGACGCCCGGACCGTTGCCGGTGCCCACTTCCTCGCCGATATACAGCATCGGCGCCTCGTCGCGTTCGCCTTCGCCGATCACCACCACACCGGCGATGTCGAGCAGGTTCAGCTGTTCGCGCATGGCGTTCACCGCGGCCTGGTCGGCGGCCTTCTCATCGCCGCGTCCAATCAGCGAGGCCGAGGCCAGCGCTGCCTGTTCAGCCACGCGGGCAAGGCCCAGGGAAAGCATACGGTCATGAAATTCGGGCATGGCGGACATGAATAGTTCCTTGCAGATGGGCTTATTGACCCTCTAACGCAGCGCGGCGGGAGTCCACAAGCATGTTTGCGAAAACGGTTCGGGCGGGTCAGACCGCCTCGATCCTCAGCGCCACCGGTTCGGCGGCCAGAACACCCGTCGCCGTCATGGCGTCCAGCGCGGCGTCCAGATCGGCGCGCTGGGTCTTGTGAGTGACGATCACCACCGGCGCCTCGGCGCTGTCATGGCCGGTCTGGCGCATCCGGTTGATGCTGACCCCGGCATCGCCCAGCGCGGCGGCCACCTTGGCCAGCGCGCCCGGACGATCGGGCAGCAGCAGACGCAGGTAATAGGGCGCCGGAGAGTTCGATTGCGCGCTGTCGGCCTCGGCCAGCGTGTGGGCGGGCTGTCCGAATACCGGCAGGCGGAAGCCGCGCGCGATATCGCAGATATCACCCAGCACGGCGCTGGCGGTGGGGCCTTCGCCCGCGCCGGGGCCGCGCAATACGATCTGTTCGACCGCGTCGCCCTCGATCACCACCATGTTGGTGCCGCCTTCGAGCTGACCAAGCGGCGAGTCCGCCGGCACCAGACAGGGCCGCATCCGCTGTTCCAGCCCGCGCCCGCTGCGCTGGGCCACACCCAACAGCTTGATGCGATAGCCCATGTCGGCGGCATAGGCGATGTCTTCGAGGTTGATCCGCTCGATCCCCTCGATGTCGATCCCGTCGAAATGCGGTTTGGTGCCAAAGGCGATGGCGGCCAGCAGCGCCAGTTTGTGCGCCGCGTCGATCCCGCCCACATCCAGCGTCGGGTCGGCCTCGAGATAGCCCAGTTCGGCGCATTCCTGAAACAGCGCGTTATAGCCTTTGCGCTGCGATTCCATGCGGGTCAGGATATAGTTGCAGGTGCCGTTCATGACCCCCATCACGCGGGTGATCTCGTTGCCGGCCAGCCCTTCGGTCAAGGCCTTGATCACCGGGATGCCGCCGGCGACGGCGGCCTCGAACCGGATCACACGGCCTGCGGTCTCGGCCTGCTCGGCCAGCGCCTGGCCATGGATGGCCAGCAGTGCCTTGTTGGCGGTGACCACGTCCTTGCCGGTTGCCAGCGCGGCCTCGATCGAGGCCTTGGCGGGGCCGTTCTCGCCCCCCATCAATTCGACGAACACATCGACATCGTCGCGGCGGGCGAGGGCGACCGGGTCGGTCTCCCAGGCGTAAGAGGACAGGTTGATGCCCCGGTCCTTGCCCGCATCGCGGGCCGAGACGGCCACGATCTGGATCCGGCGTCCGGTACGCGCCTCAAGCAGATCGGCCTGACGGCGGATGATGCGCACAACGCCGACGCCCACGGTTCCCAATCCCGCGATCCCAAGCCGCAATGCCGGTTTCATGCTGTTCGTCCTTTCTGCTCGTGCCTGGACCGGTCCTGCCGGACCGGTCCCTTGCCGCGTGCCTTAGCCCGTTCGGGGCGGGCGTGCAATCGTCGGGCGTGTTATTCGGTCTCGCTCTGCGAGGTGTCTTGGTCGGTCGCCTCTTGCAGGCGCCGGGCGCGCTGGGCCAATGCGTCGCGACGCGCTTCGAGGGACTTCTGAACCGCCAGGGCCTCTCCCTCGGGGTCGGCGGGCGGGCCAAGAGCCTCGTCCAGTGGCACCAGTTTGGGAAACCCCGCTTTGCGCAGATCAGGGCTGATCCGCTCGTTCAACTCGGGCACCTGTGTGCAGGCCGCCGCCAGCAGCAAAAGAGAAAGAAATGCGGATCTAGGCATGCGGCCACCGGACCTGTTGAAGGGTGTCCCTTTTGTCGTAAATTGTCGGAACCTGCGCAAGCGGGGCTTTTATCTGAACATATGTTCAGATAGCGTGGCCATATGGCACGTACCCAAGGTTCCCATTCCGATATCACCGGCCCGCGCATTCAGGACGCGGCGCTCAGGCTGTTTGCGCGGCACGGTTTCGCCGCCGTGTCGATGCGCCAGATCGCCGGAGAGGTGGGTGTGCAGGCGGGCGCGCTCTACAATTACACGCCGGACAAGCAGAGCCTGCTGTTCGGGCTGATGCACCGGCATATGGACGAACTCCTGTCGGCGCGCCAGCACCGGGTACGCGGGGATGCGCTGACCCGGTTGCGTGATTTCGTGGGGTTTCACATCCGCTTCCACCTGAACCGGCCGGACGAAGTGTTCATCGCCTATATGGAGCTGCGCAACCTGACGCCCGAGAATTTCGCAACCATCGAAGGATTGCGGCGGCGGTATGAGGACGATCTCGAGGCGATCCTGCGCGCCGGGGTGGAGGAAGGTGCCTTTGCGGTGCCCGATACCAAGATCGCGACCCTGGCGGTGATCGCGATGCTGAACGGGGTCAATACCTGGTACCGGGCCGAGGGGCGGCTGTCGCTTGACCAGGTGGAAGGCATCTATTGGGACATGGTCCGCAAGGCGGTGGCGGCCTAGTCGTTTTCCGATCCGGAAAACGACCCGGAAAACAGATGTTTTCCGGGTCGGAATTCTTGCAGAATTCCGCGCGCCTCAATGCGCGGGGCGAATGAAGGTGCCGTTGCGCAGATCGCGCATGGCCTGCATCAGCTCTTCCTGCGTGTTCATCACGATCGGCCCGTGCCAGGCCACCGGCTCGGCGATCGGCGCGCCCGAGATCAACAGAAAGCGTATCCCCTGCGGCCCGGCCTGCACCGTCACCTCGTCGCCGGTGCCGAAGCGGATCAGGGTGCGGTCGCCCGACAGGTCGCGGATATTGAGCTCTTCGCCCGCCACTTCCTTTTCCAGCAGCACACCGGTTGGCGCCGAGGCATCGGCAAAGGCGCCGGCCCCTTCGAACACATAGGCAAAGGCGCGGCGATAGGTGTCGATCCGGAACGTCTTCTTCACCCCCGCCGGGACGAAGATATCGAGATATTGCGGATCGGCGGCGATGCCGTCCACCGGACCGGTCTTGCCCCAGAAGCTGCCAACGATCACCCGCACCCTTGTGCCGTCATCGTCGATCACCTCGGGGATCTCGCTGCCGCGCACATCCTGGTAGCGCGGCGCCGTCATCTTCTGGCTGGCGGGCAGGTTGCCCCAAAGCTGAAAGCCATGCATCTGGCCCTGCGGATTGCCCTTGGGCATCTCCTGATGCAGGATGCCCGACCCGGCGGTCATCCACTGCACGTCGCCCGCACCCAGCGTGCCGGTATTGCCCAGCGAATCCCCGTGCTCCACCGTGCCGGCCAGCACATAGGTGATGGTCTCGATGCCACGATGGGGATGCCAGGGAAAGCCGCGCAAATAATCCTGAGGATGCTCATTGCGGAAATCGTCAAACAGCAGGAACGGGTCCAGCTCGGTCGGGTCCTGAAAGCCAAAGGCGCGGTGCAGCTTGACCCCGGCGCCTTCGAGCGCTGGGGTGGCGCGGCGGGTTTCAAGGATGGGACGAATGGACATGGTGGGGTCTCGCTTGGGCTGTGAAAGCTGGTGTTAAGATAGGGGGCGCCGTTGCCAAGGCAATTCCGCGTCGCGCCACCGGGCTTGTGCAGCGGTGCACAGCCGACGGAGTGTCAGGTTCAGGTCCCGGCCCACCATTCCGCAGGTTTGCGCCGCTTGCCGTGCCCACGCGCCAGCCGCAGCGCCAGGTGGCGCAGCGGCGACAGCGCGAGCCGCAGCCACAACCGGTTGCGTCGCCGCGCATAGTCGCGGTTGAACGGGCAGACCCGCATGCAGATCGCGCAATCCGAGGCGAGCTTGGCCCAGAAGCCGAAACATTTCTCGGCATCCGAGGTCCATTTGCGCACGCCCTGGATGGCCGAGACATTCGGCGCCACATCCGAAGGCGGCCCATAGGGCAGAGCCTTGACCGGGCAGGCATCGGCGCAGGCCGTGCAGATGTCGCAAAAGGCGCGCACACCCCGTGGGCGCGGCACATCATGGGCCAGTGGCAGGTTGGTGAACACCTTGGAGAACCGCAGCCGGGGGCCGAATTCCGGCGTGATCACCATCTGGTTGCGGGCATATTCGCCCAGGCCCGCCTTGACCGCATAGGGGATCACCAGTCCGGTGTCGTTCATCGAGGCCACGGCCTCGTATCCCAGATTGCGGATATAGGCGGCCAGCTGCATCACCACTGCCGCCTCGTGGCTGTATTCGCGCCCGGTGGCGGCCCCGGCCAAGGCCGAGGGGTAGGTGGCCACCAGGTCGCGCTCCATCTCGTGGCCCAGCACGATGACCGAGGTCAGCCCATTGGGCAGGCCGAGTGGTGCCTCGCTCATGTCGCGGGTATCGACGCGGGCGGTATAGTGCCAGCGTTCGTCCAGCTCGGTCACGCCGCACAGATCGGCACCAAAGAAGCGGGCGACGCGTTTGATCTCGGCGCTCATGGCGGCGGGATCGTCGATCGCGACCTGTTGCGGCGCCACCGGGGTGTCATAGCTGATCGGGGCCTGGAACCCCTCGCGCCGCCCCTCGGCGGCAAAGCGGTTGGTGACAACATCCGAGATCAGCCAGGCGGCGTTGCGCAGCGCGAAATCACGCTGTGTGAACCCATCGCCCCGGCGCGGTGCCGCCTCCATCCGATAAGAGGCAAAGAAGGCATCCGTCTGTTTCGACCGAACCGACGGATCCCACATGGCGCGGGTGAACACGTCGTTGCGCTGGGAAAAGCGCTCGAACGCCTCGGTGGTTTCGATCCCGGCGGCGGCATCGGTCGGACGGGTGCGGTCGGGCCGGTTGGCGGGATAGCTCATGGGCGTCACGCTAACTCGGGGTTTGTGGGTAGGGCAAGATGCCTGTTCGGCGCCCGCGCAATCGGCTATGCAGGCGCAACGAACAAGAGGGCGACACCAGATGCAGGACGAGGTTTTGGCAACGATCGAGGCATCGGCGCCCCGGCGCTGGATGGCGCTGGTGGTGCTGACGGTATTGGGCGGGCTGCTGATTTATGTGGCGGTCGTAACGCCGCCGGCGGTGGTTTGGCAGGTCTTTCTGATCGTGCTGGGGGCGCTGACGCTGTGGCTGGCGCAGCGCATGTTCCAGGCGACGGCGGGTCGGGTCGAAATGACTGCGACCGAGCTGCGCGGCAGTGACGGCACCGTGATCGCCCGCATCGCCGATATCGAGGCGCTGGACCGGGGCGTCTTTGCCTTCAAGCCGTCGAACGGGTTCCTGCTGCGTACCTCGGTGCCGGGCGGGCGCACCTGGCAGCCGGGCCTCTGGTGGCGGATGGGCCGCCGGATCGGCATCGGCGGCGTCACCCCCGGATCGCAGACGAAATTCATGGCCGAGATGCTCTCGGCCATGATGGCGGAACGCGATGGAACCTTGCCGCGCTAAGCGTCAGACGCTGCCGGCGATCTCGTTGGTGAAACGGGGCCGGGTAAAGATAAACGTTTCCATGTCGGTGTCATCCAGCCCGACCCGGAAAGGCGATCTGTAGACGTTTCTGGTCTCGACCAGGATCAGCGTGTCCTGGTCCGACATCGGCGGCAATCGGGAACTGATGGACCCAACATTGGCGTTGCTCAACCTTTCGGGAAAACCGCGATTGGCCGACCAGCGTACCCGATGCCGATCACGCTTTCTCTCGTAACGCAACAGCGAGATACGGACTTGGAGGCCGTCGGTATCCTGCACCATGCGTTCAAACAGTTCGACCATTGAATCGATGTAGGCGTCGTCGATGGTCCGCGTCTCTCGCGAGATAAGGTCGCCGATCGTATAGGCGGCCTTCACGTTCGAAGCTGCCTCGCGGTAGCCATCGAAGTAAGTGTAGCCGATCATGATGGTCCAGAACAGGATCGGTACCGTCAGCAACGCTTCGACCGCGACCGAGCCTTCCTCGTTCCGGCGGAACAGACGCAGCGAGTTCAATATGCGAGACATGGACATGGCTTTACAACGGCTCCTGCACAAAGACGGACATGGCCGTCAGGGCGTATTGGCCTTCGTCATTGGCCAAGGCGGCTCCCAGGGTTGAAGTCGGGAAGATCGGGTTGATCTTGGCGCAGGCCCGCAGGACCATCAGTTCGTTTGCCTGGCCATTTTCGAATTGTCGCACGGGGCGCGTCTCTTCGGAAAGGTCGGTACAGTCGGGAACGGCAGGCAAGGTGATGCCGGCATAGGGATCCTGACGAACCATCTCGAGCTTGAGGTTGGTGCTGCACTGGCGGATAAAGACCGCCTTGTCGCAGATCCTGTTCTTCAGCTCGTTATGGCCGGGATTGGACCCGGTGTTGAGACGCAGGTCACGTACCACCACATCCACAGCGCGTTCCAGCATTGCGTGGTTCAGCGTCATGAATGTCAGTTCGACCCCGGCAAGCATCACACCGATGACTGCAGGGAATACGATAACGAATTCGACTGTTGCGTTGCCGTCTTCGCGATTGCGGAACCGGCGCAGGAAATTGCCCAAATGCCGTATCATTGTGTCAGCCTCAGCTTGCGGATCGACGAGGCGATCGAGGTAAATGCGTCACTGATTTCCAGCCCTTCGGCGTCATAGTAGTGGCTGTCCGAGCTTGCGCAGCGCTTGAGCACCCGGCGACCGCTATATGGGGCCTCGAAACCGACCGTATAGACGATCACACCTTCGTCCTTGGCCGCGTCACAGATGTGGTCGGTCCGCTGGTCCTTGGCCGATGCTTCCTTCTTGGTAAAGGCTGCGCTGTACCATTCACCCCAGGCACTGCTTGTGAACTCAAAGTTGTAGTACGCGTTGTAGGCCAGCGATACCTTATTGAAGAGCTCGGCATAGGTCAGCTGGACTGCTTCGCCGGGCTCGTCCTTCATCGCGCAGCTGTAATAGCCGCCTGAGGTATATTCGCATGCCTCGCTCTGGCCGTTGCCATAGGGATGATCCGACCAGCGGTTCTGGTCCGGCCAGTAATAGTTGTTACCACCATTGTCGTGGTAGACGCTGAACGCATTGGTACTGTTGTTGTCGGGCGAGCCGCTGATCACGTCTTCGGCTACGTTGTACCAGACCGGCGACAGGCCGGTGCGCAGCGACGGGTTCAGCATGTACTGGTCGGTGTTCTCGCCGTCGGACATCACGATCAGCACTTTGAGAACATCGCCAGAGTCATAAGCGCTGGGCCGGCCGGAGAAGATCGCGGGCACCTTGTCGTCTGCGATCAATCCGTTAATCACGCTTTGCGTGTTCGGATCCAGCATTACGACACCCCATTTGGTCCCGATATCGATCGAGGTGTTTCCGCGACCGCTCATCCCGTCGATATAGGTGTTCAGAACGGTCTGGTTGTTGGTGAACGGCAAGATCGCGGTGCTGTTGCGCACGGGGCAGACCGGGGTCTGAATCGGATCCTTGGAATAGGTGAACGGATCGAAATGCATCGTCCGCTCCAGCGGCGTTACACGCGACAGGCCGGGCTGGCTGAACTCGTCATCGATGAAATTCACGCAATGCGAGTAGGTATGTTCCTCGCTGACATTGTAGTAGGGCAGGATATCGGGGCCAGCGTTGACCTGAGATGCATAGGGGATGATCGAAATCGACACGGCTCCAGGTTCGGTCGCCGACAGCATGTGATCGACAAACTCCTTGGCCGCGATCTTGAGGTTGTAGAGCCGGCTGTTGCTGTTCATTGAGCCCGAAACATCGAGCACCAGCGAGATTTCCACGTTGCCGATGCTCTCCTCTGCGGTGCTGGCCGCGGGGATCGTCAGGCTGTCGTAGCCCGAGAGCTTCATGAAATGGGTCGGCAAGTCGGCGGTTGCGGTGGCGGACACCTTTCGGAAGCCAAGGCCTTCCTCAACCGTGATGCTGGAAAGGTATTCCAGCAAGCCCGCTTTCTCCAGGTAGCTGCGAACCACGGTTTCGGGTGCAACCAGTTGGTCGAGGTCGGCCGCGGCCAGAACCGCGCGGTCCATCGTATACTGCAGGGACGCTCGCTTTTGTTCATAGCGCATCAGGTCCACACCGATGCCGGTCGCACCAACCAAGGCAAGAAACAGGAACAATGCGAGGACCGTCATCAAACCGTCTTCTTCGCGAGCGAAGTTCCCGAGATGCGCCTTGAGCCTGGTGCGGATACGACGCGACACCGTGTCGATGCTGATCTGCGTATTGAACATTGTCCACCTACCTTTCCGGCAGAACCCCAGCCGGAGAATACAGTTCCAATTCACTGTTTTGCCTTGAGAAGATGGCAGGATTGGGGCGTAAATCGCCCGAAAGGGTGAATGTTAACCGCGTGTTAAAGACAACGCAGTCAAATGTTCGGACTTTGTTTCCCTGTGGCCGACAATGCCCTGGAACTGTCCCCCAGAATCGCCGTTCCCCCTGAATTCAGATTCTTCAAGCGATTAAAAATGTCGCACTCCTGTGACGAGGCGTCATATGTTGCCTGCGACAAGGTGTCATCATCCGAGTCGGAGAAGGTCATGGAGGATTTTGGTTTAATGACCCGCAAGAACGAACCCAGTTTCCGAGAAAGCGTGGATATGATGTTCAACAGGGCGGTTGCCCTGATGGACCTGCCACCGGGACTGGAAGAGAAGATCAGGGTATGCAACGCCACATACACGGTCCGGTTCGGGGTGCGCCTGCGTGGCCAGATCCAGACGTTCGTGGGTTATCGCTCGGTCCATTCCGAGCATATGGAACCGGTCAAGGGTGGTATCCGCTATGCGATGGCGGTGAATCAGGACGAGGTCGAGGCGCTGGCGGCGCTGATGACCTATAAATGTGCCCTGGTCGAGGCGCCCTTTGGCGGTTCGAAAGGGGGGTTGCGTATCGACCCGCGGCAATACGAAGAGCACGAGCTGGAACAGATCACCCGACGCTTTGCCTATGAGCTTGCCAAGCGCGACCTGATCAACCCGTCCCAGAACGTGCCTGCCCCCGACATGGGCACGGGCGAGCGCGAGATGGCCTGGATCGCCGACCAGTATGCGCGCATGAACACCACCGACATCAACGCGCGCGCCTGTGTCACCGGCAAGCCGCTGAATGCGGGCGGCATCCATGGCCGGGTCGAGGCCACCGGGCGCGGCGTGCAATACGCCTTGCAGGAGTTCTTCCGTGACAGCATCGGCGTCGGGAAGTCGGGATTGTCAGGCAAGCTTGATGGTAAACGAGTGATCGTACAGGGCCTGGGCAATGTGGGCTATCACGCGGCCAAGTTCCTTAGTGAAGAGGATGGGTGCCTGATCACCGGCATCATCGAACGTGACGGCGCCCTGGTCAGCGACGAGGGGCTGGATGTCGAGGCGGTGCATAACTGGATCGTCAAGCACGGTGGCGTTACCGGTTTCCCGGACGGCACTCATGTGACCGATGGCCCCAAGGTGCTGGAAGAGGAGTGCGACATCCTGATCCCGGCGGCGCTGGAGGGGGTGATCAACCTCAACAATGCCGACCGGATCAAGGCGCCGCTGATCATCGAGGCCGCCAACGGCCCGGTCACCGCCGGTGCCGACGAGATCCTGCGCAAGAAGGGATGCGTGATCATTCCCGACATGTATGCCAACGCGGGCGGTGTGACGGTGTCCTATTTCGAGTGGGTCAAGAACCTTAGCCATATCCGGTTCGGCCGCATGCAACGCCGCCAGGAAGAGGCGCGCCACCAGCTGGTGGTGGACGAGCTGGAACGGCTCGACCGTTATCTGGGCGATGCCTGGTCGATGACGCCGCAGTTCAAGGAGAAATACCTGCGCGGCGCCGATGAACTGGAACTGGTGCGCTCGGGTCTCGATGACACCATGCGCATCGCCTATCAGGCCATGCGCGATGTCTGGCATGAGCGGAGCGATGTCGAGGATCTGCGCACCGCCGCCTATCTGGTCTCGATCGACCGGGTGGCCAAGAGCTATCGCGCCAAGGGCCTCTGAGGCGGGGCGCGGCATCGAAGACGCGGGGCGTGCGGGCAACCGGGCGCCCCTTTTTTGCGCGATCAGGGTCTGAATTCATGTCGTGCCGGCGACAGGATTAGTCGCGGACAGACCAGTCTCTGTCGATTACGGTCTTGAGACCGCGCTCATCGGTGCTACTCGTTATGACAGCGATACCAGGTCGGCAAGGAGAGACGGCGATGCGGTTTTCGGGCCTTCGGGTGTTGAAGGAGGGGCTGACCGGCAACAAGGGCTGGCGGCCGCATTGGCGCGACCCGGCGCCCAAACCGGAATATGACCTGGTCATCATCGGCGGCGGCGGCCACGGGCTGAGCACCGCCTATTACCTGGCGCGCGATCACGGGCTGACCAATGTGGCGGTGCTGGAGCGCGGCTATATCGGCGGCGGCAACATTGGCCGAAACACCACCATCGTGCGGGCCAATTACTTCCTTCAGGGCAATTCCGAATTCTACTCGCACTCGCTGAAACTGTGGGAGGGTCTGGAAGAGGACCTGAACTATAACGTGATGCATTCGCAGCGCGGCATCCTGAACCTGTTCCATTCCGACGGCCAGCGCGATGCGGCGGCGCGGCGTGGCAACATGATGCTGAGCCAGGGCGACGATGCCATCCTGCTGGGGCGCGAGGAACTGCGCGCCAAGGTGCCCTTCCTCAATTTCGACGACCAGCGTTTTCCGCTTTACGGTGCGCTCTATCACCCGCGCGGCGGCACCGCGCGTCATGACGCGGTGGCCTGGGGCTATGCGCGGGGGGCGGACAGTCGCGGCGTCGACCTGATCCAGAATTGCGAGGTGACGGGGATCGACGTCGAGAACGGGCGGGTCACCGGCGTGCAGACGGTGCGCGGCCCGATCCGGGCCAAGAAAGTGGCGATGGTGGCGGCGGGCCGTTCCAGCCAGGTGGCGGCGATGGCGGGCATGCGCCTGCCGATCGAGAGCCATATCCTCCAGGCCTTTGTCACCGAGGGTCTAAAGCCGGTGATCGACCATGTGATCACCTTTGGCATGGGCCATTTCTATATCAGCCAGTCCGACAAGGGTGGGCTGGTCTTTGGCGGTGACCTGGATTTCTATGCCTCTTACGCGGCGCGCGGCAACCTGCCCACGGTCGAGCACGTGATGGAGGCGGGCATGGCGCTGATGCCGATGATCGGCAAGGCGCGCGTGCTGCGCAGCTGGGGCGGCATCATGGACATGTCGCCCGATGGCTCTCCCATCATCGACCGCACGCCTATCGACGGGCTCTATGTCAATTGCGGCTGGAACTATGGCGGGTTCAAGGCGGTGCCGGCCTCGGGCAACGTGTTCGCGCATCTCTTGGCAACGGACCAGTACCACCCGGCGGCAACACGGTTCAGGCTGGACCGCTTCCGCACCGGGCGCGGGATCCTGGATGAAGAGGGCACCGGCTCTCAACACAACCTGCATTGAGGGGGGAGAGGCCGGACATGAGTATTTTTGGCGGAATGAAGAGTGGGGGACGGCGATGAGGATCACCTGTCCGCATTGCGGCGACCGCGACAGCCGCGAGTTTTCCTATAAGGGCCACGCGCTGGCGCTGGAGCGTCCGGTGCCCGAGGCAGGGGCCGAGGCCTGGGACGATTATGTGCATCTGCGCGAGAACCCGGCCGGGGAGACCCGCGACCTGTGGCATCACCATTTTGGCTGTGGCGCCTGGCTGGTGGTCACCCGCAACACGCTGACCCATGAGGTGCTGGGCTGCGAACTGGCCTCGGAGGCACGGCGATGAGGGTTCAGGGCAAGGGGCTGATCGACCGGAACAGGCCGGTCTCGTTCACCTTCGACGGGGTGGGCTACAGCGGGTATCAGGGCGACACGCTGGCCTCGGCCTTGCTGGCCAATGACGTGCGGCTGGTCGGGCGTTCGTTCAAGTATCACCGCCCGCGCGGCATTCTGACGGCGGGCAGCGAGGAACCCAACGCGCTGGTTACGGTGGGGCGCGACAGGCGGCAGGACCCCAATGTGCGCGCCACGGTGCAGGAGATATACGAGGGGATGGAGGCGCGGAGCCAGAACCGCTGGCCTTCGCTGAGCTTTGACCTGATGGCGGTCAACGACCTGGCGGCGCCGTTCCTGGGGGCGGGGTTCTATTACAAGACCTTCATGTGGCCGCGCAGCTTCTGGGAGAAGCTGTATGAGCCGGTGATCCGCCGCGCCGCCGGGCTGGGCGCCTTGTCGGGGCAGGATAATTCCGACCGTTATGAGCGCGCCTTTGCCTTTTGTGATCTGCTGGTGATCGGCGCCGGGCCTGCGGGGCTGATGGCGGCGCTGGTGGCGGGCCGCGCCGGGGCCGATGTGATCCTGGCCGACGAGGACGCGCGCATGGGCGGGCGCCTTTTGGCCGAGACCTATGAGATCGACGGCAAGCCGGGGGCGGTCTGGGCCGAAGAGGCGCTGGCCGAGCTGCGCGGGATGGAGAATGTGCGTCTGATGACGCGCACCACCGTTGCCGGGGCCTATGATCAGGGCACCTATGCAGCGCTAGAGCGGGTCTCGCATCACCGCGCCGACTGGGGCGCGGGTGCACCGCTGGAATGTTTCTGGCGTATCGTGGCGCGGCGCGCGGTGCTGGCAGCGGGCGCGCTGGAGCGCCCCATCGCCTTTGCCGACAATGACCGGCCCGGCATCATGACCGCCGGCGCGGTGCGTGCTTATCTGAACCGCTGGGGCGTTAGCCCGGGCCGCGCCGTCACCGTGTTTGGCAACAATGACGATGCCCATCGCACCGTGCGCGACCTGCTGGCGGCGGGGGTACATGTGGCGGCCCTGATCGACAGCCGTCATGACGCGCCGCGCCTCAATGGGGTGCGGATGATCCGGGGCGGTCAGGTCTGCGGCAGCGGCGGGCGGCAGGGGCTGGAGCGGATCACCATCCGCGATCCCGGTGGCGAAGAACGGATTGCCACCGACTGCCTGGCCATGTCGGGCGGCTGGAACCCCAGCCTGCACCTGACCTGCCATATGAACGGGCGGCCCGAATGGCGCCGCGACATTGCAGCCTTTGTGCCGGTGGCGGGCATGGTGCCCGGCCTGCGCGCGGCAGGCGCCTGCAACGGTGCCTTTTCGACCATGGCCTGTCTGCGCGAAGGGGCCGAGGCGGCGTCCGAGGCACTGAACGCGCTGGGGCTCAAGGCGGATCAGGGTACACTGCCCAAGGCCGAAGAGACGCCCTATGCTCTGGAGCCGCTCTGGGCGGTGCCGGGGCGCGGGCGGGCCTGGCTCGATTTTCAGAACGATGTCACCGTCAAGGATGTGAAACAGGCGGCGGTCGAGAACTTCCGCTCGGTCGAGCATATGAAGCGCTATACGACGCAGGGCATGGCGACCGATCAGGGCAAGAACTCGAACGTGGCGGCGCTGGCGGTGCTGGCCGATGCCACCGGGCGCGGCATCCCCGAGACCGGCACCACCACCTTTCGCCCGCCCTACAGCCCGATTGCCATCGCGGCGCTGGGCGCAGGGGGCGAGGGCAAGGGGTTCCAGCCCGAGCGCTTTACCACCTCGCATGCTGCCACCCTGTCACGCGGCGCACCGATGATCGAGGCCGGTCTGTGGTACCGTCCCAGCTATTTCCCGCAGGCGGGCGAGACCGACTGGCAACAGAGCTGCGACCGCGAGGTGGGTTACGTGCGCAACGCGGTGGGGGTGGCCGATGTCTCGACCCTGGGCAAGATCGACATCCAGGGGGCGGACGCGGCGCGGTTGCTGGATTTCGTCTATACCAACATGTTCTCGACACTGAAGGTCGGGCGCGTGCGCTATGGGCTGATGCTGCGCGAGGACGGTCATGTGATGGATGACGGCACCACCGCGCGGCTGGGCGAGGATCACTACCTGATGACCACCACCACCGCCGCCGCCGGGCAGGTGATGGCGCATCTGGAATTCGTGACCCAGGGCCTGCATCCCGAATGGGACGTGTCGTTGTGTTCGGTGACCGAGCAATGGGCGCAATTCGCCGTTGCCGGTCCCAGGGCGCGCGAGCTGCTGAACGGGCTGCTCGACACGCCGGTCGATCCGGCGGACTGGCCCTTCATGTCCTGCGGTGCGGTGTCGTTGCTGGGCGTTGGTGGGCGGTTGTTCCGGATCTCGTTCTCGGGCGAGGAAGGATACGAGATCGCCGTGCCCGCGCGCTATGGCGCCAGCCTCTTCGACTTGCTGGTCCGTCGCGCCGAGGCGCTGGGCGGCGGTGCCTACGGGATGGAGGCGCTGAACGTGCTGCGGATCGAGAAAGGCTTCATCACCCATGCCGAGATCCATGGCCGCGTCACCGCTTATGACATCGGCATGGGCGGCATGGTTTCGGCCAAAAAGGATTGTATCGGCAAGACCATGGCGCAGCGTCCGGGGCTGGAGGAGCCGGGGCGCGAGCGTCTGGTGGGGCTGAAACCCATCGCCGCCGAGGGCAAGCTGCTGGCGGGCGCGCATCTCTATCGGCAAGAGGATGCCGCCCGGCGCGAGCATGATCAGGGTTATGTGACCTCGGTTTGCCATTCGCCGGTTCAGGGCCGCATGATCGGGTTGGGCTTTCTGGCCGATGGGCCCGAGCGGATCGGAGAGATCGTCAAGATGGTCGACGGGCTGCGCGGAGTGACCACCTATTGCGAGGTGGTCAGCCCGGTCTTCTATGACCCCGAGGGAGGGCGGATGCGTGGATAGGTTGTTCGCAAAGACGCCCTGTGCGGGGCAATTGCCGCTGAGCATCGGCGGCATGACGGTGAGCGAGGTGGACCTGGGTCCGATGACAGCACTGTCGCCGCGCAAGGGGCAGGGGGCGGCACTGGCCGGGGCGCTGGGCGCGGCGCATGGGCTGGACTGGCCCGGCGCGGGCCGGGCCACGGCGGCGGGCGATGCGCGCGCGATCTGGTTCGGCCATGACAGCGTGCTGCTGACCGGCGCCGCGCCGGATGCGGCGCTGGCCGGGCCGGGTGTGCTGGTCGATCAGTCGGATGCCTGGACGGTGGTGCGTCTTGACGGCACCGGCGCCGAGGCGGTTCTGGCGCGGCTGGTGCCGGTCGATCTGCGCGCGCCCGGATTTGGTCCGGGCGCCACGGCACGTTGCCGGATCGGGCATATGGCAGGCTCGGTCACCCGGCTCGAGACTGGCGGATTTCTGCTGATGGTGTTCCGCTCGATGGCGCAAACCCTGCTGCATGACCTGAAATCGGCGATGGAAGCGGTGGCCGCGCGCGGGTAAGGTCCGGGGAACCTTCGAATCCCGGGAGACGACCCATGTACCGTTACGCCCTTGTTGCGCTGCTTGCGGCCTCGCCGCTGGCGGCGGCGGAAACCAAGCAGGAAAGCTGCCAGTATCAGGCCGATGTGGTGGCCGCGATCCAGCAGGCGCGGCTGGACCGGGTCAAGGAACGCGACGTGCCCGCCGCCGTGGCCGCCACCAACCCGACCTGGCCCGCGAACTATAATGCCGCCATCCCGCTGATCGCGCCCTGGGTCTATCAGCAGAAGATGCGCGATGTGCGTGAACAGGACCTGTCGGCGGCCTGGCTGGAACTGTGCCTGAAGCAATAGGCGCGCTTGTCCGGCCCTGACGGGCCGTCTTCGCTGTGGAAAAGGCGCGCCGCCCGCTTGGCGCGCCTTGCGCTTTCTGCCATCGTGGTCCCATGTCACTGCCCCCCGGATTTCTGGACGAGCTGCGAAACCGCCTGAGCCTGACACAGGTTGTCGGGCGCAAGGTCATGTGGGACATGCGCAAGTCGAACCAGGGCAAGGGCGACATGTGGGCGCCTTGCCCGTTCCACCACGAAAAGACCGCCTCGTTCCATGTGGATGACCGCAAGGGGTTCTATTACTGCTTCGGCTGTCAGGCCAAGGGCGACGCGCTGAAATTCGTGCAGGAAACCGAGAATGTCGGCTTCATGGAAGCGGTCGAGATCCTGGCCCGCGAGGCGGGTATGACCATGCCCGCGCGCGACCCCAAGGCACAGGAGAAACAGGACCACCGCAGCCAGCTGGCCGAGGTGATGGAACAGGCGGTACGGTTTTTCCGCCTGAACCTGAGCGCCGGCGGCGGCGCGGCGGCGCGCGACTATCTGGCCCGGCGTGGTCTCAGCGCACAGGCGCTGGAGCGCTGGGAGATCGGCTTTGCCCCCGATGGCTGGCAGGGGTTGTGGGACCACCTGCGCGGCAAAGGCGTGGGCGAGGAGTTGATCACCGGCGCAGGGCTGGCCAAACCCTCGACCAAGGGTGGCAAGCCCTATGACACCTTCCGCAACCGGATCATGTTCCCGATCCGGGACGCGCGCGGGCGCTGCATCGCCTTTGGCGGCCGGGCGATGGATCCCAAGGACAATGCCAAATACCTGAACTCGCCCGAAACCGCGCTTTTCGACAAGGGCCGCAGCCTGTTCAACCACGGCCCCGCCCGTACGGCGGCGGGGCAGGGCCAGCCGCTGATCGTGGCCGAGGGCTATATGGACGTGATCGCGCTGGCCGAGGCCGGGTTCGGTGCCGCCGTGGCGCCGCTGGGCACGGCCGTCACCGAACACCAGTTGCAGATGATCTGGCGTATCGCGGACGAACCGATCGTGGCGCTGGATGGTGACACGGCGGGCCTGCGTGCCGCGCTGCGGGTGGTCGATCTGGCATTGCCGCTGCTCGAGGCGGGTAAATCGGTTCGCTTTGCAATAATGCCCGAGGGGAAGGACCCCGACGACCTGATTCGCGCCGAGGGACCCGCAGCCATGCAAAACGTGCTGGATCAGGCCCGGCCCATGGTGCAGCTCTTGTGGCAGCGCGAGACCGAAGGCCGCGTGTTCGACAGCCCCGAGCGCAAGGCGGCGCT
The DNA here is from genome assembly GCF_022321465.1 of Ruegeria alba. Lineage (NCBI taxonomy): Bacteria > Pseudomonadati > Pseudomonadota > Alphaproteobacteria > Rhodobacterales > Roseobacteraceae > Ruegeria > Ruegeria alba. The sequence goes on from NZ_JAKOEM010000001.1 coordinate 227,976, forward strand.
GGACAAGGCACTGCGCGACAAGATCAAGCTGATCCGCGACCCCTCGATCCGCGCCCATTACGGGCAGGAGATCAAGGACCTGCGCTGGCAGCTGTTCCGGCCACAGCGCGGCCCGAAACAGCCCTGGCAGCCGCGCGGTACATGGAAGGCGGCGCCGGTTGCGGCCACGCCGGGCACGCGGGCCTCGCTCTTGGCCAGCTCCGACGACGCGGCGCAGATCCGGCTGCGCGAGACGGTGATCCTCGCCGCCGCCATTGCCACACCTGAGGTGATCGTGCGGTTCGAACACGCGCTGGAACGGCTCGACTGCCGCGATCCCGACCTGGCGATGCTGCGCGATCTGGCACTGCGCATCGGGATTGACGACCCGCAGGGGCTGCGCGACCGGATTGACGACAATCTCGGCCCCGAGGCCCTTGAAAACCTCTACGCGCTGCGCCATGTCCAGATTATCCCCTGTGTGCGCAGGCCGGGCGATGTTGAGCTGGCGGAAATGACGCTTGCCGAGGAACTCGCAAAACTCCAGGCGCTGAGGGGGTATGACGCCGAGATCGAGGAGGCCCGAGAGGACATCGCCGAAGATGCCGACGAGTCGCTGACCTGGCGCGTTGCACAGGCCGCCGAAGAGAAACAGCGCGCCGCGCGCAGCCAGAACGAGGACAAGGCGCTGTTCGACGTGGCCGACAATGGCGCGCGAATCAAGCGCGACGAACGCGAGGCCTTTGACGCGATCATGGCGGGAATCGATTTTCGCCGGAAACGCCGCTAGCGCGTTTTCCTAAGGAAAAGGCAAAATAAAACCGGTAAACGGGTGGCCGAATCAATTCTGAGCACTAATGATTCGGCTCACACGAATCGCCCATCCCTGCAGGAGCACTGAATGGCCGCCAAGGACACCGCCGAAGACCAGAAGCCCGAAGACCAGGAAGACGAAGTCTCGCTCGACATGAGCCAGGCCCAAGTCAAGAAGATGATCGCCGAGGCCCGCGAAAAGGGCTATATCACCTACGATCAGCTCAACCAGGTGCTGCCGCCTGATCAGGTGAGTTCCGAGCAGATCGAGGATGTGATGTCGATGCTCTCCGAGATGGGCATCAATATCATCGAGGATGAAGAGGCCGAAGAGGAAGAGCAGAAGGGCTCGACCGACCTCATCACCACCGAAAGCAACCGCGAAGTTGCGCTGGCCGGCGCCCAGACTGAAAAGCTTGACCGCACCGATGACCCGGTGCGCATGTATCTGCGCGAGATGGGTTCGGTCGAACTGCTCAGCCGCGAGGGCGAGATTGCGATCGCCAAGCGGATCGAGGCCGGCCGGAATACGATGATCGCCGGGCTGTGCGAAAGCCCGCTGACCTTTCAGGCGATCACCATCTGGCATGACGAACTTCTGTCCGAGGACATCCTGCTGCGCGACGTGATCGACCTGGAGGCCACTTTCGGCAACCAGTTGGATGACGAGGATGACGAACCGGTGGTCGCAACCAGCGCGGTGCAAGCGGTCAAGCCGCAGCGCGAGGAAACGCCGGAATACGACGCCGACGGCAACCCGATTGTCACCGAGGATGACGATGACGAGGACGATCAGGCCAACATGTCGCTGGCCGCGATGGAGGCCGCGCTCAAGGACAAGGTGCTGATCACGCTCGAGCGAATCTCGTCGGATTACGCACAGCTGAGCGAGATGCAGGACAGCCGTATCTCGGCCACGCTGAACGAAGACGGCTCCTTCAGCGCCACGGACGAGGCGACCTATCAGTCGCTGCGCTCGGAAATCGTGCTGCTGGTGAACGAACTGCACCTGCACAACAACCGGATCGAGGCGCTGATCGACCAGCTCTACGGCATCAACAAGCGGGTGATGTCGATCGACAGTTCGATGGTCAAGCTGGCCGACCAGGCGCGCATCAACCGGCGCGAGTTCGTCGACGCCTATCGCGGGCGTGAGCTGGACCCGAACTGGCTGGCGGAAATGGCCGAAAAGCCCGGTCGCGGTTGGCAGATGTTCATCGAACGCTCGTCCGACAAGGTTGAGGAGCTGCGCGCCGACATGGCCCAGGTGGGTCAGTATGTGGGTCTGGATATCTCTGAATTCCGCCGCATCGTGCAGCAGGTCCAGAAGGGCGAGAAAGAGGCCCGTCAGGCGAAAAAGGAAATGGTTGAGGCCAACCTGCGCCTGGTGATCTCGATTGCCAAGAAATACACCAACCGCGGCCTGCAGTTCCTGGACCTGATCCAGGAAGGCAACATCGGCCTGATGAAGGCCGTGGACAAGTTCGAGTATCGCCGGGGCTACAAGTTCTCGACCTATGCGACCTGGTGGATCCGGCAGGCGATCACCCGTTCCATCGCCGATCAGGCCCGCACCATCCGTATCCCGGTGCACATGATCGAAACGATCAACAAGCTGGTGCGCACCGGGCGCCAGATGCTGCACGAGATCGGTCGCGAACCGACGCCCGAGGAACTGGCCGAAAAGCTGCAAATGCCGCTCGAAAAGGTCCGCAAGGTGATGAAGATCGCCAAGGAGCCGATCAGCCTCGAAACCCCGATCGGCGACGAGGAAGACAGCCAGCTGGGCGATTTCATCGAGGACAAGAATGCCGTGCTGCCGCTGGACAGCGCCATTCAGGAAAACCTCAAGGAAACCACGACCCGCGTGCTGGCCTCGCTCACCCCGCGCGAGGAACGGGTGCTGCGGATGCGGTTCGGCATCGGCATGAACACCGACCACACGCTGGAAGAGGTCGGCCAGCAGTTCAGCGTCACCCGCGAGCGTATCCGCCAGATCGAGGCCAAGGCGCTCAGGAAACTGAAACACCCCAGCCGCTCGCGCAAGCTGCGCAGCTTTCTGGACCAGTGATCAAGGCGCCCCCGCAAGGGGGCGTTTTCTTTTGGGACGCGGCTTGCACGACATGAACAGAGCGCAACGCCGTCTGCCAATCCTGTGCAGTTGCCTCTGTCGCAACGCTTGGTCGGACGTGTCTCTCTTTTGCGACAGAGCATGCATTCCCCTTCCTCTTGCCCGAAATATCCCGGGGTGAATGGGGCCAAGGGCCCCAGAGGGGCAGCGCCCCTGTTTCATCAGTGGGGCCAGGAACTCCGAGCCTGTCTCGACGGCCTGCGGCAAATCCATGCGATCGGGCAATTTTTGCGTGCTCTCCCCTGTCTCTGACAGCGGATGCGCCCTAGATAGGGCTTATAGGCAAAACGGATTGAGACCATGACCGGACTGACAAAGATTCTCGCCCTTGCGGTGTTTCTCGGGGCTGGCGCTCAGGCCCAGGCGTTGACCACGCGAATGGGGCACCGGGTTCTGCCGGTCAATGACGCGGTGTTCGAGGTTGTTCCGCGCGGCAAGCAGCGGGTCGGCGATTTCTGGTGCGCGGCCTCGGAATATGCCCGGCGCGCGTTGGGCGCGGGCTGGAATGACCGTATCTATCTGGTGCGCGGGCGCGGGCCCAGTGTCACCACCGGGCGCAAGACGGCGGTGCAGTTCTCGATGACGCCCGAGGCGGTGGGCGTGACACCGCTGGAAAACGAGCTGACCACCATCCGCACCGGGCTCAAGGTCGGCGACAACATGACCGTCAATCAGGGCAACAGCTATTGCGAATTCGGCCCCGTGCGGCCCTGAGGCCATGGGCGCAGGTGCCGTGCTGACCGAGTTTTCGATCGCGACCCGGGGGGCGGGCCTTTACGAGTTTACCGACGAGGTAAGCCGCTGGCTGGCCGGGCAGGGCGACGGGCTGTTGACACTCCTGGTGCGGCATACATCGTGCTCGCTGCTGATCCAGGAAAACGCCGACCCCGAGGTGCAGGGCGATCTGACCGCCTTTTTCGACCGGCTGGTGCCGCCCGCGGATCACCCGTCGATGGCCTATCTGCGCCATACTTACGAAGGCCCCGATGACATGCCTGCCCATATCAAGGCGGCGCTGATGCCGGTATCGCTGGGCATTCCGGTGCGGGCGGGGGTGCCTATGCTGGGCACCTGGCAGGGTATCTATCTGGTCGAACACCGCCACGCGCCCCATGACCGCCGGGTCGCCGCCCATTTCGCCTGACGCTTGCCGCCCATTATGTTGGGGCTGCAAATCTCCTCTACCCAAATCCTAGCGTTGGTCCTATAGTTGTGGATAAGTGAGCCGAAGCGTTCACAAAAGAGGCGGATTAACGGACGAGGAGACGGCGGATGCGCTGCCCGTTTTGCGGAAATATCGACACTCAGGTCAAGGATTCACGCCCGGCAGAGGATCATGTCTCGATCCGCCGACGCCGGTTTTGCCCCGCTTGCGGCGGCCGATTCACGACCTACGAGCGGGTTCAACTGCGCGATTTGGTGGTGATCAAGTCCAGCGGTAAACGCGAAGATTTCGACCGCGACAAGCTGGAACGCTCGATCCGCATCTCGATGCAGAAACGCCCGATCGACCCCGAGCGGATCGACCAGATGATTTCCGGCATCGTGCGGCGGCTTGAAAGCATGGGGGAAACCGACATCCCGTCGAAGAAGATCGGCGAGATCGTGATGGAAGCTCTGGCCCGGATCGACACCGTTGCCTATGTGCGATTTGCCAGCGTTTACAAGAACTTCCAGGCGGCAGATGATTTCGAGGACTTCGTCCACGAGTTGCGCCCGCCAAGCCCGCCAACCGAAGAGTGAGCATGTCTGACGCGCGTTACATGGCGCTGGCCCTGTCGCTGGGCCGGCGTGGGCAGGGTGTCTGCTGGCCCAACCCGGCGGTGGGCTGTGTCATCGTCAACGATGGCCGGATCGTCGGGCGGGGCTGGACCCAGCCTGGCGGGCGACCCCATGCCGAGGTGGTGGCTTTGGCCCAGGCGGGCGTGGCGGCACGTGGCGCCACCGCCTATGTCACGCTTGAACCCTGCGCCCATCACGGCAAGACGCCACCCTGCGCCGAGGCACTGATCGCCTCCGGCGTGGCGCGGGTGGTTGCCGCGGTCGAGGACAGCGATCCCCGCGTGGCGGGGAACGGGTTTGAGATGCTGCGCGAGGCCGGGATCGAAGTATCGGTCGGCATCGGCGAAGCCGAGGCGGCGCGCGATCTTGCGGGCTTCTTCCTGAAAACCGAGCTCGGCCGACCCTGGGTCACTCTGAAATTGGCAAGTAGTTTTGACGGTCGCATTGCCACCGCCTCGGGCGAGAGCCAATGGATTACCGGCCCCGAGGCGCGGCGCGCGGTGCATGCCATGCGCGCCCGGCACGATGCAGTGCTGGTGGGGGCCGGGACGGCGCGATCAGACGACCCCTCGCTGACCGTGCGCGACATGGGCGTGGCGCAACAGCCGGTGCGGGTGGTGATGTCGCGCTATCTCGACCTGCCGCTGATGAGCCAACTGGCCCGGACCGCGCGGCAGGTGCCGGTCTGGCTCTGCCATGGGCCCGGCGTGGATGGCGACCGCGCCCGTGCCTGGGAGGGCACAGGTGCCCGGTTGCTCCCCTGCGCGGTTGAGGCCGGCCAGATCAGCGCGACCGACCTGATGCGGCAACTGGGTGCGCAGGGGCTCACGCGTGTGTTCTGCGAAGGCGGCGCTTCGCTTGCCGCCTCTCTGTTGGCGGCCGATCTGGTCGATGAACTGGTGGGCTTTACCGCGGGTATCGCGATCGGGGCCGAGGGCCTGCCCGCCGTGGGCGTGCTGGGGTTGGAGCAGCTGTCAGAGGCGGCCCGGTTCGACCTGATCGAGGCCCGCGCCATCGGCGCCGACATCCTGCACCGCTGGCAACGCCAATAGGTGGGCCTTGATCCCATTGAGCGCCTTCGGCGCGCTTTATCCTGGGCTTTGTGGCGCGGCAACGCGGGTTTTCGAGGGATGGATCCTGTTGCGCGGACGAATGCCTCCGGCGGGAGTATTTGGAGCAAAGTGAAGGGACTGCTGCTTCTTTCTGGTTGTAAATACTCAATTCCGACCGGTCACGCTCGCAAGGATGCGGGTTTCAGCGCCACAGATGTGCATGGGTGGCCAACAGGCCTTGCAGCTTTGACAGCAGCCGATTGGCGGGCCCGGGGTGGGGGATGGTGCCAGAGGCGAGGCGTTGGGTGGCGACCTCGACCGGGCAAGGCTGGCCGGTACGCGGATCCCAGTAGCGCGGATAGTCGATCAGCGCGGCATGGACGAGGCCGGCCAGGTCCGGCCGGGCCCGGCGCCGGGCGGGGATGGTGCCTAGGTCACGGGTGAGACCCCAGCCGGCGTAGAATGGCGCACCTAGAGTAGTCACCGGCAGGCCACGCAAGAGTGCTTCGAACCCCAACAGCGAAGTCAGCGTCCAGACCTCGTTCACCTGATCTAGAAGCTGCATCGGGTCGGCTTGGGTCGCGACCACATCGGCCAGCGTGCCCGGGTCGATGCCGCCGACGCGCAGCCCTGCCTCGACATCGGGGTGTGGCTTGTAGACGATCACCGCCTGGGGATGGGCGGCGCGGACGCTGCGCAACAGGTCCAGATTGCCGCATATCTCTCCGGTGCCGGTCAGGATCGAGGCATCATCCTCGACCTGGCCGGGTACTAGGATGCGGTGGCCGGGAGGCAGGTCGGGCAGGGTGCCGCCGAGGTTGTATTTGCTGATGCGCGCGGTGGTGAGCGTACGGATCAGCGCCTCGGCCCGTTGGCGCTGGTCGGCGCGCAGCTCGGCGCGGTTGGTGATCAGGCTCTCCAATGCGCTGGGGCGGGTCGGGTCGTAATAGATGCCCCTGTCATCGGTGACCAGGGACAGCGGCGGCACCAGTTGCGCCCCCAGCCCGCGCGAGCGCAGAAAGCCGTCTTCGACCCGTGTGACGCTGTCCCTGGTCGCGGCGCGCGCGGCCCAGACCATATGCGGGCGCGGATCCCCGTCAACGGGCGTGTCGGTAAAGCTGATCGGGCCAAAGCGTCCGAACATGCGTTTCAGGGGTTTGCGTTTCCACAGGCGCATGCCGCCGGCAGTCCATCCCGCCCGATCCTGCCGCCAGGCGCGGGACTGCGCCTCTAGCGTGTCGAGCACGGTTTCCAGCTCGCAAAGCTTGTCGCCGAACGGGTCGTACCAGGTGGGATAAAGGATCATCGCGGCGGCAAAGAGCTGCGCGCGCGTCAGGCGGCGCTCGCGGCGGGGCACCGGGTGTTCGTCCAGGCTCAATCCCCAGCCCGCGTAAAAGGGCTGGCCAAAGACGCGCGGTTTGTGCCCGGCCAGGATCGCCTCGAACCCCAGTTGCGAGGACAGGGTGTAGACTCCCACCGCGCCGTCGAGCAGGGTCCAGGGGCTGATCGGGGCGTCGTAGAGGCTGACCCGCGTGCTGACATCCGTGTCGCCGTAGTAACCGGGGCGGAACCCGGCGGCGGTTTCGGGATGGGTCTTGATCAGCACTCGGGCGCCGGGGTGTTCCTCTTGCGCAAAGACCAGCATCTCGCGGAACAGCGCGTCATTGCCGCCGCTTGCGGTGACCGAGGCGTCGCCGTGCGTCTGGTCGACCACCAGCACATAGCCCGGCTCGGGTGGGGTCAGGCCGGGATCGGTGGCGGAATATTTGCTGAGGTGGTTTTCGCGGATACGGGCCATGGCATCGCGTGCCCGGTTCAACAGGGCGGTATCGTCCAGCGGGTGGGTGGCCAGCAGTTGTTCGAGGTCGCAGGGCGCGGCGGAGTCGAAGTGCACGCCCGCCCGGTCCAGCAGCAGACCCAAGGGTGGCTCACCCGCGCGACCGGGAAAGAGCGAGCGCAGAAAGGCATCCTCGACCCTCAACAGAGGCGCCGCGTGGCGCGCGGCCACGGTAAGGCCTCGATGGGCGGTGGGGCTGTTGCCCCAGATACCGACCAGATCGCCCTCGGACGGCAGTCCCAGCCGGATGTCGTAGCCTGTTAACGACAGAATCCGGCGCAGGCGGCGCTGGGTCAGAAAGCCGCCGTTATAAACGAACAGCCGGGAGCGCTCGCCCCCGGCTGCCCGGTTCATGCCATTGGGCGACATGCGTCAGCCGCCGGTGATCGTCTGCAGGTTAGCAAGCGGGGTTAGGCCGCCGGAAATGAGCGAGATCGTCTTGGTCCACTGGGCATACGGCGCCTCGGTAACATAGAGCGTATCCTCGTCCCGGATCACGAAGTCACGTGCGGTGAACAACCCGTTGGGCTCGGTCAGGTTTAGGACATAAACCATGCGCTGAGCGCCTTGCAGGTCGTCGCGGCCCAGCACCTGGCCAGCGATCTCGGCCGGTTCGTTGCGGAAGACGAAAACGCCGGTCGGGTCCGAGGCGGCGGAAATCAGGCCACCCACTTGAGCAATTGCCTCGAGCGCCGACAGGTCCTGTGTCTCAAATGGCACGCGGGCCTGGGTGTTCGTGGCACCCAACGCGGTGAACGATCGGGTGTCTTCCTCGACCAGGATGCGGTCGCCGCCGCGCAGGGCGATGTCCAGTTCGGGGTGATTGAACAGGTCCTGATACCAGACCTTGCCCTGCTGGTTGCCGCGGATAACGGTGACTTCGGCGATATCGGGTTGGATGGTTACGCCACCTGCCTGGGCCAGCATGGTCGACAGCGTACGGGTGGGGCGTTCGATCGGATAGATCCCCTGACCGCCGACCGCACCTGTCAGCGAGACTGTCGAGCCGTCGCCGGCAACACGGCGCACCTGCACCTGCGGGTCGGGGGTCTGCTCTTCAAGCCTGGAGGTGATCACCTCGCGCAACTGGTCGGGCGTGTTGCCCGAGGCGCGCAGGCGACCGGCATAAGGAACAAAGATAAAGCCGGCGCTGTCCACCTGCACCTCTTCCAGGATGGTGGCGTTGGTTGCTTCGCTGGCCAAAAGGCCGTCATCGACGTTTTCCCAAACCGTCAGCCCCAGCACGTCACCGGGTCGGATCGTGTCCGACGTCAACGGGGAGGCGTTCTTGAACGAGTCCGAGAAACCCAGCGCCGGAACCACAGCGGTGGCACGGGTGACGCGATCGTTCACGGCAACGATAAAGGCGTCGCCTTCCTGCTGGACGGAACCGGCGAAGATTTGCCGTTTGTTCGGCCCCACTTTGGGCAACGAGCAAGAGGCCGCGACAGACATCGCAGCCAGCACGAGAACGGGCTTCGCCCAGCGGACGGGGATCAGTTTCACTGCTCGGTCTCCTCGACCTTATATGTTTCTGCCTCGGTTTTTTTGTCAAACTATCGGAATCCGGATGAAAAATCCAGTCCCGGCAGTACCCATTGTCAGTTCACCAGACGCAACTGTTGCCGTGGTGCCGCTTTGCCTGATTTCAGCGCATCATAGGGATCGTCCGGCGACAGCATCATGTCGACCACTTGGCGCAGCAACTGGCGGCGTCCCTTGCGCGAATAGAACCCGCCGGGCAGCTGGCTGGTCTCTAGCAGATACCGGCGGTATTCCTTGTAGGCGCGGGCATCGGGTCGGTTGGCGGCGGAAAAGAACTCTGACGCAGGTTGGGTCGAGACAAATTCAGGCTTGTCATAGACCGCGCGGCCAAACACCTTGAGCGGAATGCCGCGCCAGAGCACCTGCTGGCCGGCGGTGGAATTCACCGTGACCGCGCTGCGCGCATCGTTCAACAGCTGCGCCAGCTTGCCGCCGCGCACATAGTGCACTCGCCCCTCCAGCCCGTGCTGGCGGGCCAACCGGCGCAACTCGCGCCTGAGCGGCACACGGCCGTTTTCCAGCGGATGCGCCTTGACCACAAGGTGATGATGCTGCGGCGCCCCCCGGGCGAAGCCGACAAAGATCTCCTCAAGGAAATCGGTTATCGTGGAAAAGGGCGAATGCTGCTGGAACGAGCTGTCATGTTCCAGCTGTAACAGGGCCAGGTGATAGGGGAAGCCGCCGTTGCGGATACGCGCGGTGGCCAGCATCCGCTCGACCGCCTGCACAGGCATCAGCAGCAGCCGTTGCAGATATAGCTGGAATTCCTTGGTCACCGGCAGATCGCGATGCGGCTTGAACCGGCGATAGCCCTGATTGGTGAACATGACGAACCAGTGATACAGCGCGCCATAGAAGATATGCTGGCGCATGTCGCCCCAATGGGACGGCGGCAGCGGCGTTTCCAGATCCGACAGCGCCAGTGCCGCGCGCATGTCCTCCAGCGTCATGTCCATCAGGCGCGAGTTGCCATTCGAGCCCTCGCGCTCGTAAGTAACCCAATAGGGGCGCAGATAGCCTTCCTCGAACACATGCACACCCAGTCCGCGCGCCTTGGCCGCCGCAACTGCGCTGGCATGTATGGGCCTTGTATCACCGTAAAGGACAATATCGGTGACGCCCTTGCGCTCAAGCAGGTTCTCAAACGCTTGAGGCCAGTCCTCATGCGCGCCCTTGTAGGGGATGAAGCTTGGCGGATGGAACCAGAATGCCCGGTCGCCTGCGTTGAACCCGACCCGCCAGACCTCGGCCCCCGCCGCGCGCAGCATACGGCCGAGCGCATGGAAAAAGGGCCCATGTGGCCCTTGGAGGAACAGAAAGACCCGCCTGGTTTGGGTCGGCTCTGGCATACTTGTGCCTTTCCTAGTTAACGCTGCCCGGTTTTCGGGCGTGACCGCCATCCTGACCGGCCAATCGGGCGAAACTATGACCCGGGTGGGGCAGGCGGGCAAGCGGGGGGCTTGCCGCGCGCGTGGCAGGGCGTTACCTCGGTGCAGGAATGGCACAGCAAAGGTAAGAACCATGTTTACGGGCATCGTCACAGATATCGGCACCGTGGTCGAGCTGGAACAGCGCGGCGATCTTCGCGCGCGCATTCGCACCGGGTACGACACCTCGGGCATCGACATCGGCGCCTCTATCGCCAGCGACGGGGTCTGCCTGACCGTGATCGCGTTGGGAGAGGACTGGTACGATGTCGAGATCAGCGCCGAGACCGTGTCCAAGACCAATCTGGGCCGCTGGACGGTCGGCAAGCGGCTGAACCTCGAACGCGCGCTCAAGGTGGGCGACGAGCTGGGCGGCCATATCGTGTCGGGCCATGTGGACGGTGTGGCCGAGGTTGTGGCCATCGCCGACGAGGGCGACAGCACCCGCGTCACCCTGCGTGCACCCGCTGAACTGGCCCGTTTCATCGCACCCAAAGGGTCTGTGGCGCTGAACGGAACCTCGCTGACCGTGAATGCGGTCGAGGGGGCCGAATTCGGCATCAACTTCATCCCTCATACCAAAGAGGCGACCACCTGGGGCAGCGTGGCGGTAGGTGACCGGGTCAACCTGGAAATCGACATGTTGGCGCGCTACGTGGCGCGGCTGGCCGAGGCGCTCTGAGCCATGGCCGGAATCGGGCATAATGGGGGTCCGTCGATGGAGAGTGGACGTCTCTGGCGCACCCATGCCTGGCGGCAGGCGCAAAAGGCGCTGATGCCTGAGGCAATCCCGATGCTGGTTTTGCGGATGCGCATGCGCCGAGCCGCCGAGCTAGGCATGACCTACCGCAGCTATGCAAAGGTGCGGCAGTATTCGGGACAGGATATCCTGGGCCTGCTGTTCTCGTCCAACGCGCTGCGCATCTTTGGCTCGGGCGGCGAGATTGCCGCGCCCGAAGCGCGTCAGATCGAACAGGTGAAAAGCGCCACGCGTCTGACCCTGGTGCATCCGCCCGCCACGCCACAGGCGGTGCTGGCGGTCAACCACGTACTGGCCGCCGCCGACCGCGCACCGCATCTTTCCGACAGCTGGGCGCAGATGCGCGACCGGGTGCAGGGTCTGATCCACAGTCAGCGCCTGCCCGCCTCGGGCGTGCTGATCATCGGTGACGCCCCGCTCGAGGCCGACTGGGCCGCCGCCGGGCGCGCGGCCGGATACCTGCCCTCGGCCGAGTATTTCGCCCATCAGGCGGGTTAGCGCCGACCTTCGCCCCTTCATTTCGCCCAAAATACTCCGGGGGAGGCGCCACAGGCGCCGGGGGCAGCGCCCCCAATCCACCCCCCGCAGCCGGGCCTGAACGCCGCGTCCCGCACCTTGCCTGCCGTTTGTGCACTGGCATTCGCGCGCGCGGTGGTCTATCTGCGCAGGCAGACAAGACAGCTGAAAGGCCGCCCCATGAGCTTTGAGACGCCCGGACCCGTCGAGGCCCGCCTGCGCGACGCGATCAGTCCGATCGAGGAGATCATCGACGAGGCGCGCAAAGGCCGGATGTATATCCTGGTCGATCACGAGGACCGCGAGAACGAGGGCGACCTGTGCATCGCCGCCGAGTTTGCCGATGCCGCCGCGATCAATTTCATGGCCACCCACGGGCGCGGGCTGATCTGCTTGCCGATGACCGCCGACCGGATCGACCGGTTGGGCCTGCCGATGATGGCAGTCAACAACTCTTCTCGCCACGAAACCGCCTTCACCGTCTCGATCGAGGCGCGCGAGGGGGTGTCGACCGGCATTTCCGCCGCCGACCGGGCGCTGACGGTCGCCACCGCGATCAACGAACAGAACACCATGGCAAGCCTGGCCACACCCGGCCATATCTTTCCGCTGCGCGCCAAACGGGGCGGGGTGCTGGTGCGCGCCGGTCATACCGAGGCGGCGGTCGATATCTCGCGTCTGGCCGGGCTGAACCCCTCTGGCGTGATCTGCGAGATCATGAAGGAAGACGGGACCATGGCCCGCCTGCCGGACCTGGTCGATTTCGCCGAGCATCACGGGATGAAGATCGGCACCATCAGCGACCTGATCTCCTATCGTGCCCGCAACGACAATCTGGTGGACGAAACATCCCGCAGCACCGTCACCTCGGAATATGGTGGCGCGTGGGAGATGCGCATCTTTACCGACCAGACCCACGGCATCGAACATGTGGTGCTGGTCAAGGGCGACATCTCGACCCCCGAGCCGGTGCTGACCCGCACCCATGCGCTGCACGAGGCGTCCGATGTGCTGGGCCTTGGCCCCAAGCCGACGCAGGAACTGCCCCGCGCGATGGAGAAGATCGCCGCCGAAGGGCGCGGCGTCGTCTGCCTGTTCCGCCAGCCGCGCAACGCGCTTTATGCCAGCGACGAGGACGGCGTGCGCACTATCAAGCAGACCGGTCTCGGCGCCCAGATCCTGTCCAAGATGGGCCTGCACGAGCTGATCCTGCTCACCGACTCGCCGCAAACCAAGTATCTCGGGCTTGATGCCTATGGCCTCTCCATCGTCGGCACCCGCCCCATCATGAAGGACGTCTGACATGGCCGGACACGAGACCCATTACACCCTGCCGCGCGCCGAATTCGACAAGCCGGTGAAACTGCTGATCGTGGTGGCGCCCTATTACAAGGACATTGCCGACAACCTGGTTGCCGGCGCCAGGGCCGAGATCGAGGCCGTCGGCGGCAGCTGGGACCTTGTCGAGGTGCCCGGCGCGCTTGAGGTGCCCACCGCCATCGCCATGGCCGACCGGCAGAGCAGTTTCGACGGCTACGTGGCGCTTGGCTGCGTGATCCGGGGCGAGACCACCCATTACGACACCGTCTGCAACGACAGTAGCCGCGCGATCCAGCTGATGGGGCTTCAGGGCCTGTGCATCGGCAACGGCATCCTCACGGTCGAGAACCGCCCCCAGGCCGAGGTGCGTGCCGATCCGGCCGCGATGAACAAGGGTGGCGGCGCGGCTGCTGCGGCCTTGCATCTGATCGCGCTCGGACGTAAGTGGGGCGCTTCGAGAAAGGATGTGGGTTTCCGCCCCAATGCGGAGGACATTCTTCTCGCCGAGGACAAGAACGGATCCCGCACCGCATGAGCCAGAGCGACACCCCCAAACCGGTCAACCGGAAACGCCAGATGAAATCCGCCGCGCGGCTATATGCCGTGCAGGCGCTGTTCCAGATGGAGCATTCGGGGCAGACGGTCGAATCCGTCGTGTCCGAGTTTGTCGACCACCGTTTCGGCGCCGTCTACGAAGGCGACGAACTGGCCGAGGGGGATACGAAACTGTTCCGCGCGCTGGTGGGGGATGCGGTCAACAATCAGGCGCTGATCGACCAGATGACAGACCGCGCGCTGGTGGCGAAATGGCCGATCGCGCGGATCGACCCGACGCTGCGTGCATTGTTTCGCGCCGCTGGGGCCGAGTTGAGCCAGAACGACACCCCGCCCAAGGTGGTGATCACCGAATTCGTCGATATCGCGCGCGCGTTTTTTCCCGAGGGGCGTGAGACCAGTTTCGTGAACGCGGTGCTGGATCACATGGCCCGAGAGGCACGCCCGGACGCGTTCTGAGGCTCTCGCAGCCCCGCTTCTGTCTGGGTCGAAATAGGGAAACCGGCGGCGGCCGTCCATGGGACGAAACCGCCGCCGCATAGTGAAATATCTGGATGAAATTCACCGGGGCCACCACTCACGACAGGAGCCCGGCTCCGGGACGCTAGCGCAAGCCGATCAACAAAGAAACCTATCTGTTCCGATAGGTCTGGCCACTGAGCAACCCCATCTTGACGGCTCTTACCAGCGCTGCTTCGCGCGTCGGCGCACGCAGCTTGTCGCGGGCCGATTTCAGGTGCATCCGCACGGTGATTTCGCTGATCTCCATCGCAGTGGCGATCTGTTCATTGCGCAATCCGTCTGCCAGCAGATGCAGCGCCTCGCGCTCGCGGCGCGACAGGGGGGTGGTTGTGCCCAGGATTGGGGCCAGATCCTGGCCCGGCGACAGGCCATGTTCGGTTCCGGGCCCCAGATTGGTGCCGATGACTGTTGCCAAAATACGCATTCCGGCCGATTGTTCGGTCATCCAGGCCTCGGCTTCGGGGTGATCGGTGAACAGAGCCACCAGCGTCGCCAGATTGCCGGGGCAGGGCACGATCAGGCTGAAGACATGGCGATAGCCATGTTCGAGCAGCCCGGAATAGAGCGCCATGGCGGTGTCCGAGTTGCTTTCCTGCAAACGGCGGTTCGAATCGATATAGAGACTTTCGGGCCCCTGAACGGCTTGTGCCAGCACCAGATCGGCATCCGAATAGCCCCCTTCGGAATAGATCTTGAGCCAGTTTGGCGCCATCGAGCTGCGCGCCCAGTGCAGGATTCCGGATTTGGGGGTGAACTGCCCCATGTTCAGCGCCTTGAAGCCAAACTCGTTCAGACGGGCGACCGTGTGCTCCCAGCGGGCGTCGTCGTCGAAGATGTGCGAGAGGCTTTCCAAAAGATCGAGCGCAAACTCGGTGAGATTTCGCATTCCGTCTCCGGCATATATTGTCGCAGATCCGCTGGGATACCCTGCCTTTCAGATCATTCTGCGCTAAGATGAGAAGAAACAACAAGGAGTAAGACCATGCCCCGTCTGATCCGTCTCTACGTCACCCAGGTTCTGGTTGGTTTCGCGATATCGGCGGTGTTCATCGCGGGTCTTCTGTGGCTCGATATCGCCGGGCTCCGGGGGTTGATCGCCCGGTCCGATTCGGCGCTGCTTGCCGTGTTCATGTTGTGGTTCATGAACGGGATCGTCTTTGCCGGGGTGCAATTCGCCTGGAAGATCATGAGCCTGGCCGAGGACGACGCGCCGCCGCGCGGTGGCAGCAAGGTGTCCGACCTGCGCCCGGTGCCGGCCCGGCAGGAAGCGCCCGCACAGCGGGGCTGATCCCGGGTCATCGGGTGGTATGCGGCGGGAACCACCAAGTGTCGACCGTGCGGTTCGATTCCCGAGGACCTGTATATACAGGTGGGCGCCAGGTAATCAGGCCAGGACCTGAACAGAGCCAGCCCCCTCGGAAATGTTTAAGGCCACCGGAATGCTACCTGTCACGAGAAGGGCAGAACCCGCCGCTCCCATAGGTAGGGCGCACCGCTACCGCCCGCAAGGGGGCAGATGACGGGAACGGGCTTGAATTTTGTTCACCTATTGTTCACCATGTTGCCATGACACTGGATTTGCAACCCGGACAGCGGCTGGCGCGCGGCGTTTCACGACACCTCAGGGCGCATGGATTCGTCTCGGTCGAAGAGTTCGTGCCCGCCCGCGGGCTGCGTGTCGATGTGATGGGGCTGGGCCCCAAGGGCGAGATCTGGGTGGTCGAATGCAAGTCGAGCCGCGCCGATTTTCAGGCGGATTCGAAATGGCAGGGGTATCTGGAGTGGTGTGACCGCTATTTCTGGGCGGTGGATGTGGAGTTTCCGGCCGAATTGCTGCCGTCAGAAAGCGGATTGCTGATCGCCGATGCCTATGACGCCGAGATCGTGCGCATGGCGCCGGAGCAAAAGTTGGCCCCGGCCCGACGCAAGGTACTGATCCAGAAATTCGCCACCCACGCGGCGCGGCGCCTGCAGGCGCTGCGCGACCCCGAGGGCCACGGCATTTTCGAATAAAGCGCGTCGAGCGCGGCCAGCACCGTTTTCCGCACCGGAAAACGGTCCGGAAAACGTGTCGTTTTCCGGCGCCGCCTCAGCGTTTGGACATCAGCCGGGCGGCCTGCGCGGCGGCGCGGATTTCGTCCGCGATTTCCTCGGCCTCTTCGGGATCGAAATCCATAGGCACCTCGACCCCGTGCGCCTCGACAAAGAGCCGCACCATCCCGGCATCGGTCGGGCCGATCTGAAGATTCGCCTCGATATCGCGTTCGGTATTGATGCCCATCTCGTCCTCCGGGAAAACTGCTGCCGGACTAGACCGGGCCGGGTTGAGAATCAAGCCGGTTCCGGGGTCTGATACCCCATGGACACGATCACCCTGCGCCCCTTTCGTCCCGAAGACGCCCCTTGGCTGGTCGAGCGGCATGGCACGCTCTATGCGCAGGACGAGGGGTTTGACGACAGTTTCGCGCCGCTGGTGGCGCGTATCGTCGACGATTTCATCGCCAATCACGACCCCGATCGCGATCAAGGCTGGGTCGCCGAGGCGGATGGTCGGCGGCTGGGCAGCATCTTCTGCGTCGGGCTGGACGAGACCACCGCCAAGCTGCGACTGTTCCTGCTGGTACCCGAGGCACGGGGGCGGGGCCTTGGCCGGCGTCTGATCGACACCTGCATGGGCTTTGCGCGCGACAAGGGCTATCTGGAAATGCAACTCTGGACACATGAAAGCCACCGTGCCGCCTGTGCCCTTTACGCGGCCACCGGCTGGCAGTTGGTCGACAGCAAACCGGTCCATTCCTTTGGCGTCGACCTGGTCGAACAAAGCTGGAAAATTACGCTCTGACCCTCTTGCAATCCGCAACCCGGTTGGGTACATCGCCCCTCACGGTGCCGCCTTAGCTCAGTTGGTTAGAGCGCTGGATTGTGGATCCAGAGGTCCCCTGTTCAAGCCAGGGAGGCGGTACCATAACAGGTTCCCCGGCACCATGACATCGCGCCATCCGCCGCCAGGGGCCGCATTCTAGCGCAGCCACAGTCCCTTGGATTTGATCCGGTTGCGGATCGCCTGTTCCTTGTGCGGCAGGTTCTCACGGTCGAACATCTCGCGGATCTTCTCCCCCTTGCCCTGATAGACCATCTTCTTCAGCGGTTCGTAATTCTTCAGCACTTTCTTGATCTTGTTGGGTGCGCAGACCTCTTCCAGCACCTTGACCACGTGGTCCGCCTCACGGGCGTAGAGCAGCGGGAACAGGCGATAGTGGCAGCTGACGGTTCCGTCCAACAGCCCCTCGGGCAGGCTGTCGCGCCCGCCGCCAAACGAGTGGATCACCAGCGGCAGCGCCACCTGGTCGAGCCAGGGATTGAGGCTTTGGCACACCAGTTCGGGCAGGGGGGTATCGCGGATCGAGCGGGCATAGGTCAGAAACCGGTGCCCGAACTTGTGGGGGCATTCGTAATAGAAGAAACCGGCGTTGAAATAGAGATAGCGCCGCCAGTATTCGTCTGGCTGATCGAAATCCAGCGAGCTTTCGAAATCCAGCCCGAACCGGGTGTAGAGCGCCCGCCAGATCTCGGTATAGCCGGGACCATAGAGAGTGGGCTGGGGCCAGGTGCCCTCGCGTTTCAGAGAGGCGGTCGGGCGGCTGAAATCGAAGGGCACCGACATCAGGTCGCCGGTGATCAGCGTATCGGTGTCGAAAAACACAAAGGGTTCGCCCTCGGGCAGGGCCAGCAGCGCCTCGATCTTGTTGCCATGCGGATAGGTCTGGCCGAACACCTTGTTGTCAAACGGCAAAAGCTCGGCCCCCAGCATGTCGAGCGCGGCGCGCAGCTCGTCGCTCTGGATGCTTGGGTCCTCGTCCCATTTGGGGCCGGGCTGCGGGTGTGCGACGAACAGGCGGCCGTCAAAATCGGGTGTCGAATGGCGCAGCGAGGCGGCAAACAGCACCGCCTCGTATTGCAGGCGGTTGTTCTGACCCACCACCACGATATTGAAGGGTCTGCGCCCCGTCGTTTTCGCGACCTGTTGTTTTGCCATCTCTGCCCGCCGCCGGATTTGGTGATGCGGCGCCCCTGTTTTGACGTAGTATAGGGGCAGGGGCCGGGCGCCAAAAGCCCGGATTTCCCGCCAACTGATTTTGAAAGGCCCGTTCCAGATGCTCGATATTCTGCTGTTCCTCATCGCCGGCGCGGCGCAGTCGTCCCAGGGCGAGGGCAAGGCGCCGACGCCAACCGAAAGCGCCGCTGTCACGGCCCCGGCCGAGGCGCCGGCGGCCCCTGCCTTCCTGACGCCCGAACCCAAGGCCGAGGCTCCCGCGACCCCGGCCTTTCTGACGCCCGCGCCCCAACTGGTCGCCGAGCCGCAGGTGCCCAGCGGCAAGTTCACCACCGCGACCGAGGTGAAGCCGATCCTGAATGCCACGCGCGGCAACTGGGTGGCGCTGCGCGACTATAACGGGCAGGACCTGCTCTATGTCACGCATCTGTGGTCCTGGCGCTGTGGGCTGGCGCAGATGTCGGTCTCGATCAACGGGGCCGCGCCCGAGATCTGGCCCCTGCCGCCCTGCCATGCCGAAACCGCCGCGCCCAATGCGATCATCGACAGCGACGGGCTGCCATTCCGCAGTTTCCCTTCGGGCTCGGTGGCGCAGATTGATGTCGAACTGATCTATGACGATCTGAGCGCCGACAATGCCAGTTTCGCGCGCGCGCAGGTGCTGATGCCCTGACGGGTGCTGCCGCTATCGGGGAGGGTCAGATCAACGCGGTGCTCAGGATCGGGAAATAGCTCAGCATCACCAGCACCACCGCCACCGCCAGCAGGAACGGCCAGAGGGCGGTGAAGATGGTAAAGGGGCGCACCCCGGACATGGCCGAGGCGATGTACAGGCCCACCCCCACCGGCGGCGTCAGCAGGCCCAGCACCAGGTTCAGGCTGATCACCACGCCGAACTGATAGGGGCTGATGCCATAGCTGTTCATCGCGATCGGCAGCAGGATCGGCGTGATCAGGATTAGCGCCGCGATGCCGTCGATCAGCATGCCCACAAAGAGCAGGCACAGGTTGACGATCAGCAGAAAGGTGAACGGATCCGAGGTGACGGTGGACAGAAACGCCGCCAGTTTTTGCGGCAGTTCCTCGTAGATCACCACCCAGCCGAACACATTGGCCGCCGCGATCATGAAGATCACCAGCGAGGAATTGGTGGCGGTGCGCGCGAACATGGCGCCCAGATCGCGGATATGGATCTCGCGATACACCAGCCAGCCCACGCCAAAGGCGATCAGCGAGGCGACGGCGGCACTTTCGGTGGGGGTGGCGATGCCGAAAAGGATGCCGCCGACAATGGCCAGCGGGATCAGAAAGGCGGGCAGGGCGTCGCGCAGGGCGCGCAGCGCCTGCGGCATGGTCATCCAGTCGCCCTTGGGAAACTGCTGGCTGAGCCCGATCAGCGCCACGACGATAAAGAACGAACCCGCCATGATCAGGCCGGGGATGATGCCCGCGATGAACAGATCGCCGATGGGCAATTGCGCCAGCACGCCATAGATCACGAACAGCATCGAAGGCGGAATGACCGGCGCCAGCAACCCGCCAGCAGCGGTGGTGGCGGCGGCGAAACCGGGGTCGTAACCCTCTTCCTTCATCGCGGGCACCATGGCCCGGCTCATCACCGCGATCTGGCTGGCGGCCGAGCCGATGATCGCAGCCATGAACATGTTGGCAAGCAGGTTGATATAGGCCAGCCCGCCCCGGAACCCGCCGACAAAGACCCGCGCGGCGCGCACCAGGCGCTGGGTCATGCCGCCCTCGTTCATCAGCTCTCCGGTCAGGATGAACAGGGGAATGGCAAGCAGCCCGTAGTTTTCGACCCCGGCGAACATCTGCTGCGCGAAACTGTCATACAGCACCAGATTACCGCTGTCATAGATGTACCAAAGCGCGGTCAGCGCCAGCACCAGCGCTATGGGGACCGAGGCAAAGAGCAGCACAAGGAACAGGATCGGGGTCATTGCGCGGTCTCCGCCTCGGGGTGTCGGCCCGGATAGAACAGATTGGCCGCCGAATGCAGCAGCGCCCCAAGGGTAAAGAGTGGCATCACCAGCCAGACCCAGACCTTGGGCAGGCCCAGCGTGTTGGTGGGTTCGGCATAGATGAAGTTGAAGGTCTGGCCCTGAAACGCCTTCACGTCCCAGCCCGCCCGCATCAGTTCCAGCGGCATGAACCAGCGCAGGCAGATCCAGACCATCAGGCAGGCAAAGATGAAAAGAACCAGATCGACCACCCGTTCAAGCATGCGCGCGCCGTGCCCGTCCAGCATCTCGTTCACCAGGGTGACGGCAATGGCGCTGCGGAAATGGATCGCGGCGGATGCGGCCAGAAAGGTCATCCAGACCATGGCATAGATTGCCGCCTCGTCCACCCAATAGATGGCGTTGCCCGCCGCGCGGGTCACCACGTTGAGAAGTATGAGCCCGGTGACCGAGGCCGCCAGCGCAGCGGCGCAGACCAGTTCGACCCTGGCCCAGAGATGCGATGCCCGATACAGCATGTGCCTGCCTTCAAATGTCGCGAAACGGGCCGGCACAGGGCCGGCCCGACGCGGGGTTTTCCGGGGTTATTGCAGGTCCGCCGCGGTCTTGCGCAGCTCGGGCAGGGACGGGGCCTTGTCCGCCCAGATCGTCTCCCATTGTGCGATGGCATCGCCGAAGAAGTCCTGATCGACCCGCTTGAAGGTCTTGCCCACCTTGGTCAGCGCATCGGTCCATTCCGGCTCTTTGGCCATGTAAACGTCCAATGTGCTGTCCACATGCTTGGCCATCAGCTCGGAAATCATCGCCTTGTCCGCATCGCTCAGCCCGGCATAAACGCGGGCCGAGATCAGCCCGACCATCGGGAACATCATGTGGTTCGAGATCAGGAGCGTGTCGGCATGTTCATGATATTTCAACACGTTGATCAGCTCGACATCCATGTCGATCGCATCCACCTGGCCATTGGCCAGCGCGTCATAGACCGCCGGCAGCGGCATCGGCGTGGGTGCGGCCCCCAGCGCGTTGTAGAAATCGAGGATCGGATCGAACGGCGTGATCCGCAGCTTGAGACCGGACAGGTCGGCGGCGGAATTCACCGCGCCCCGGCTCAGGATCTGGCGCATGCCTGCGCTGCCATAGCCGACACCGACCACGCCCGCCTCTTGCGGCAGCACCGCCAGCATGCCGCGCGCGGTGTCCGAGCGCAGGATGGCCGAGGCGTGGTTGATGTCCTTGGCCAGATAGGGCGCATAGAACGCCCCCATGTTGGGCACCCGGTTCGACACTTCGGCCACGGTCATGAAGGCCATGTCCAGCGCCCCGGTCTGCAACTGTTGCAGCATCTGCGCCTCGTTGCCCAGCTGCCGCGCGGGGAAGACCGAGACCGAATGCGCACCGCCCGATTTCTCGGACAGTTCGGCGCCAAAGGCCTCGGCGGCCTTGGTCCAGGTATGCGGTGGCGGGGTGATCAGGCCCAGGCGAAATTCCTTGGCCGCCGCCGGCAGCGCCGCCAGTACCAGCGCGGCACAGGCAACCCCCCGGGCCAGTCCCTTGAAGCTGATTGTCATGTGGTTCTCTCCCTGTTGGATTCGTTGTTTTTTGTCAGTCTAAACGCGGTTTACAGTTTCACCCAACCCTCTGGTGGTTCCTTGCCCGGATGTACCTCGCCGCAATTGGGGCAGGTGCGCGCCTGTTCGTCGGCATAAAAGGCCTGATAGACGGGTGGCAGATCGCGCACGATGCTTTCCAGCAACAGCTCGGCCCGGTGCACCAGGCTGCCGCAGCCGAAACAATACCATTCGATGGCGTCATGGGCGCCTTCGGGGCGTTTGGGTTCGATCACGAGACCGATCGAGCCCTCTTGCGGGCGCTGCGGCGAGTGGCGCACATGCGGCGGCAACAGAAAGATGTCGCCCTCGCGGATCGGCACGTCATAGAACTCGCCGCCATCGTAAAGTTTCAGCACCATGTCGCCCTTGAGCTGGTAGAAGAACTCCTCGACCGGGTCGTCATGATAATCGGTGCGCTTGTTGGGACCGCCGACCACGGTCACCATCAGATCCGCATCCTCCCAGACCTGCTGGTTGCCGACGGGCGGTTTCAGCAGATGCTTGTGTTCGTCGATCCATTTCTGGAAATTGAAGGCGCTCAGCCGTGCCATCACGTGTTTCTCCTTACCGGTGCTTGCCATTGCGGGCTTGTTTCAGCGTCGGGCCGGGCGGGGTTGCAAGACAAGGAATTTGTCCGAATGCCGCTATCGAAAATCGCGATAGCAGCGCGGGAACCGGCCTTGCGAACCGTGGGGTGCTGACGAACTTCCTTCATGCATGAAATTTTAAGGTTAAAGGAATGGCTCCTGTCAAGTGTCTTGGCCGCGGTCGAGGGTCAGGGCGGTTGATCACCTCTGCGTGAACGTGCTTTCTTGGCCCCCGCAGCGCGCCAGATCGAAGGGCGACAGAGCAAGCAGGAGACAACCCATGCGGATCAATGCGGATTTCAGCCAGCGCGCGGCGGTGCATTTCGACCAGACGGACTGGGTGCCGTCGCCCGCGCCCGGGGTCGAACGCAAGATGCTGGACCGGATCGGGGCCGAGGTGGCACGGGCCACCACCATCGTCCGCTTTGCGCCGGGCAGCGCCTTTGCCGCCCATACACATGACGGAGGCGAGGAATACCTGGTTCTGGACGGTGTGTTTCAGGATGAGCTGGGCGACTTTCCGACCGGCTCTTATGTGCGCAACCCGCCGACCTCGTCCCATACGCCCGCGACCGAACCGGGGGCGACCATCCTGGTCAAGCTGCATCAGTTCGACCCAGCCGACCGCACCGAGGTGCGCCGTTCGATCACCGGAAAGAGCGACGAGACGCTCTTTGCCGATGCGCATGAAGAGGTGCGGCTGGAAAGCTGGGCGGCGGGTGCGCAGGTGATGCGCGATCTGCACGGCGGGATCGAGGTCTTCGTGCTGGAGGGCGGGTTTCAGGAGGGTGGGGACTCCTTTTCGCGCTGGGACTGGCTGCGCCTGCCACCGGGCGCGCGGCTGGAGCTGACCGTGGGCGCCGAGGGGGCGCGTGTCTGGGTGAAATCCGGCCACCTCGCCGGAATGGTCTGACATCCTTGCGGCAGGCGGCAAGAATTTTCGCCGAAAATTCTTGCACCCAGCCTTGCGGACCCGGGCGAATTCGTCCGGGTTCTTCATTTTTGACCGAAAGATAAATTTTACCAGTTGATAAAATTTCTGGATGTGGCAAGCTGACCCCAATAACGAACATATCTTCAGGGAGAAGAACGATGGCACAGGGCCAGATGGCTCCCGGCATTGTCGCCGGGCGGCTTTCCAGCGACGAACTTGCCGCGAATTTCGACGATCTGCATCCGGCCTATGCGCCGCATGAGGCGGCGGTGGCTGCGGATCGCTGCTATTTCTGCTACGACGCGCCGTGTCAGACGGCCTGTCCGACCGAGATCGACATTCCGCTGTTCATCCGGCAGATCCAGACCGGCCACCCCGAGGCAGCGGCACGCACCATTCTGGAGCAGAATATCCTGGGCGGCATGTGTGCCCGCGTCTGCCCCACCGAGACGCTCTGCGAAGAGGCCTGCGTGCGCGAGGCGGCCGAGGGCAAGCCGGTCGAGATCGGGCGGCTGCAACGCTATGCCACCGATACGCTGATGGCGCGCGGCGTGCATCCTTTTACCCGCGCGGCGTCCACTGGCAAGCGCGTGGCGGTTGTTGGAGCAGGGCCTGCGGGCCTGGCCTGCGCGCATCGTCTGGCGATGCTGGGCCATGACGTGGTCATCCACGAGGCGCGGCCCAAGGCAGGCGGGCTGAACGAATTCGGTATCGCGGCCTACAAGGCGACCGGTGGCTTTGCCGGGGCCGAGGTGGACTGGCTGCTGCAAATCGGCGGCATCACGGTTGAGCAGGGCTCGGCCCTGGGGCAGGGCCTCACGCTCGATGCGCTGCGCGCCGACTATGACGCGGTATTCCTGTCCATTGGCCTTGCCGGGGTGAACGCCCTGCGCGCGGCGGGCGAGGACAAGGAGGGCGTCCGCGACGCGGTCGATTTCATCGCCGAACTGCGCCAGGCGGGCGACCTGTCTGCACTGCCGGTGGGGCGCAACGTGGTGGTGATTGGCGGCGGCATGACTGCGATCGACGCCGCCGTGCAGTCGAAACTGCTGGGCGCCGAGAACGTGACCGTCGCCTATCGCCGTTCGCGGGCCGAGATGGGGGCGAGCGGCTTCGAACAGGATCTGGCCGCTTCCAAGGGCGTCAGGCTGATGTTCAACGTGATGCCGGTGGCGGTGCATGGAAATGGCGCGGCGGTCGAGATCGAACTGGAATACACCACCAGCGCGGGCGGTTCGGTGACCGGAACGGGCGAGACCATCCGTTTGGCTGCCGATCAGGTGTTCAAGGCCATCGGTCAGACGCTGCAAGGCGCGCCAGAGGGGCTGGAACTGGACGGGCGCAAGATCAAGGTCGACGGGTCGGGCCGCACCTCGGTGCCCGGGGTCTGGGCCGGCGGCGACTGTGCCAGCGGCGGCGAGGACCTGACCGTGACCGCCGTGGCCGAAGGCCGCGATGCCGCCATGGACATCCACGCACAACTAAGCGCGTGACACCGAAAAAGGATGCGAAAGCACATCAGGGAGGCCGTATAAATGGCTGATTTGAAGACAAACTTTCTGGGCATCGAAAGCCCGAACCCGTTCTGGCTGGCCTCGGCGCCGCCGACTGACAAGGAGTATAACGTTCGCCGCGCCTTTGAGGCCGGATGGGGTGGCGTCGTGTGGAAGACGCTCGGCTCCGAAGGGCCGCCGGTGGTGAACGTCAACGGCCCGCGCTACGGCGCCATTTATGGTGCCGACCGGCGGCTGTTGGGCCTCAACAACATCGAGCTGATCACCGACCGCCCGCTGGAAACCAACCTGGAAGAGATCGCGCGGGTCAAGGCGGATTACCCCGACCGGGCGGTGATCGTGTCGATCATGGTGCCCTGCGAGGAAGCGGCGTGGAAAGCGATCCTCCCGCGGGTGGCTGAAACCGGGGCCGATGGAATCGAGCTCAATTTCGGCTGCCCGCATGGGATGAGCGAGCGTGGCATGGGTGCTGCGGTGGGCCAGGTTCCCGAATATATCGAGATGGTAACGCGCTGGTGCAAGACCCATTACGACAAGCCGGTGATCGTGAAGCTGACACCCAATATCACCGATATACGCTATCCGGCACGGGCCGCGAAAAACGGCGGTGCGGATGCGGTTTCTCTCATCAATACAATCAGTTCCATCACGTCGGTCAACCTGGATAACTTCAGCCCCGAACCCTCGATCGACGGCAAGGGCAGCCATGGCGGTTATTGTGGTCCGGCGGTGAAACCGATTGCGATGAACATGGTGGCAGAGATCTCGCGCGACCCGGAAACGCAGGGACTGCCGATCAGCGGCATCGGCGGGGTGACCACCTGGCGTGACGCGGCCGAGTTCATGAGCCTCGGCTGTGGAACAGTGCAGGTCTGCACCGCGGCGATGACCTATGGCTTCCGCGTGGTGGAAGAGATGAAATCCGGCCTCAGCCAGTGGATGGATGAGAAGGGATACACCAGCGTCAGCGATTTCGTCGGGCGCGCGGTGCCCAATGTGACCGATTGGCAGTATCTGAACCTGAACTACATCGCCAAGGCCAAGATCGATCAGGATCAGTGCATCAAATGTGGCCGCTGCTATGCCGCCTGCGAGGATACCTCGCATCAGGCGATTTCCATGTCCGAGGAGCGGGTGTTCGAGGTGATGGATGACGAATGCGTCGCCTGCAACCTCTGCGTCGATGTTTGCCCGATCGAGGGGTGCATCTCGATGGTGCCGATGCAGCCGGGCGAAACAGACCCGCGCACCGGCAAGGTGGTGCAGGCCGATTATGCCAACTGGACCACGCATCCCAACAACCCGATGGCACGCGCGGCAGAGTGAGGACCGAGATTTTTCGACGAAAAATCTCTGCTTGAGAAAATTCGTCGAATTTTCTCAGAAAAGAAGGCGGATCGGTCCGTTGTGGCAGACCACGACGAACTGATCCGCCGTTTCGATCACGTGGAAGTTCCTGCGGCGCATTTCAGTCAGGAAGCGCTCCTTGCCGACTTCGCGGTCAACCCAGGCGATGGATCTGCGGACGACCGCGCCGCGTTGAACGGCGCGTGTGGCAAAAATCTGTTCCAGCCAGCGGCGGGCCTGATCGGGGTGAGGCAGGGTCTGCATGCCTCATCTCAGCAGGTTATGGTAAAGAAAGGCTGAATTCACCCCAAGGCCTTGCCTTGTCTCCAGGCCGCCGCGCGGGTACTTCGGGACAAGGGTGTGTTCAGTCTGCAGGTCCCCATGGTACGTCAGCTTCTTCCCGTAAGTGCCTTGTTGCTTGGCTCTGCCTTGCTGCTTTTCGCGGGGGGCATGAACAGCCTGATTCTGCCGATCCGGGGCGCGCAGGAAGGGTTCAGTGCTTCGGCGCTTGGTCTTCTGGGGACGGGGTGGGCTTTTGGCTATGTCGCGGGATGTTTCTATACGCCGCGGCTGGTGGGGAAGGTCGGCCATGTGCGCGCCTTCAGCGTAATGTCCGGATTTGCCGCGGTCGCCGTGCTGATGTCTTTGTTGCTGCTGACGCCCTGGACCTGGATTCCGCTGCGCGCCATGTCTGGTTTCTGCTTTGCCGGGGCGGCGATGATCGTCGAAAGCTGGCTGAGCGAACGGGCCGAGCCGAGCACGCGCGGTCGCATCTTCGGACTCTATACGATGGTGAACCTCGGTGCCTCGACCGCCGGGCAACTGGTGCTGACGATGGGTGATACGTCGGGCTTTCTGTTCTTTGTCCTGCCCGCGATCTTTTACTGCCTGGCGCTGATGCCGACGGCGATGTCCTCCAAGGCGGTGCCAAAACCGCTGGTCAGTGTCCGGCTTGACCTGATGGCGCTCTGGCGCAACTCTCCCGTGGCGGTGATCGGGGTGCTGTGTGTCGGCGTGTCGAACAGCGCCTTTGGCACCCTGTCGGCGGTCTATGCCGATGGGATCGGGCTGGCGCTTACGACGGTGGCGCTGTTTGCCAGCCTGCCGGTGCTGGCGGGCGCGGTGTCCCAAATCCCGATCGGCTGGTTGTCGGACCGGCTGGACCGGCGCGCGGTGCTGATCGCTGTCGCGGCCCTGGCACTGGCGGTCGATATGGTCTTTATCGCTCTGTCGCCGGAAACCCGGATGCTGAACCTGGTGCTGGCCTCGCTGTTCGGCGCCGCGATCTATGCCATGTATCCGATCATCATTGCCCATGCCAACGATCACGCCGCCGCGGATCAGGCGATTCAGGTCAGCGGCGGACTGTTGATGCTTTACGGGGTTGGATCGATCCTGGGGCCCTTGCTGGCAGGGGTCGGAATGGAGACCCTGGGCGGAACCGGTCTGTTCATGACCTCGGCGGCGGCGCATGTGCTGCTGATCCTGTTCTCGGGCCTGCGGATCCTGTTGCGCGCCCCGGTGGACGAGGCCGACAAATCGAGCTTTGTGCCCGCGCCCGCCGCCCGCGCCACCACGCCTGAAACCGCGGCGCTGGCAAGCGGTGAGTCCGATGAGGTCGAGACTGAGAAAACAGAGATTACTCCGGACGCGGGCTGAGCAGTCGCCGGTAGAGTGTATCGAGAAACACATCGGCGCCATCGAAGGGATCCTCGTTGCCCAGAACCGCACGCACCTGCACGTCGAAATCCGCGTAATGCTGGGTCAGCGACCAGATCGAGAACAGCAGGTGATAGGGATGAACGCGGGCGATCCGGCCCGCCGCCATCCAGGCTTCGAGCAACGCCACCTTGTCATCGACCAGCGCCTTCAGGTCTTCGCTCAGGGCCTGATAAATGCGCGGGGCGCCTTGTACGATCTCGTTGGCGAACAGGCGGCTTTCGCGGGGGTAATCGCGGCTCATCTCCAGTTTGCGGTGGACATAGGCCAAAAGCTCGGTCAGGGGCTCGCCCTGATCGTCGAGCGCGCGCAGCGGATCCAGCCAGGTATCGAGCAACTCGGCCAGCAGGGCCTCGTGCATCGCTTCTTTCGACGGGAAATAGTAGAGCAGGTTGGGCTTGCTCAACCCTGCCTCGGCGGCGATCTGATCCACCGTCGCGCCCCGGAACCCATGCGCCGAGAATACGTTCAGCGCGGCGTCCAGGATGGCGGCACGGTTTTTCTTCTGGATACGGGTCGGCGCGCGGTCCTGAGGCATGATCTGCTGATTTTTCCTTCGCTTGCCCGTCGAAGTGACGGAATCTTGCAGGGGAACTCGGCTATTTCTTGACTGGTGTCAAACCCGTGATAGCGTGAGTTTGACCAGTTGGTCAAATAGCTAGGCCAGCAAGAACGCAAAGCAAGCAACAGGGGAACAGGTATGGCGGCTCCGGCACAGAATCTCAGAATCAACGGCGACAGGTTGTGGGACAGTCTGATGGAGATGGCCAAGATCGGCCCTGGCGTGGCGGGCGGCAACAACCGCCAGACCCTGACGGACGAAGATGGCGAAGGCCGCGCGCTGTTTCAGCAATGGTGCGAGGCGGCGGGATGTTCCATGGGGCTTGACCAGATGGGCAACATGTTCGCCATGCGGGCGGGAACCGACCCGGATGCGCTGCCGGTCTATGTGGGCTCGCATCTGGATACCCAGCCGACGGGCGGCAAATATGACGGGGTGCTGGGGGTTCTGGCCGGGCTGGAGGTGATCCGCACCCTGAACGACCTGGGCATCCGCACCAAACACCCCATCGTCGCCACCAACTGGACCAACGAGGAGGGTACGCGCTTTGCCCCCGCGATGCTGAGTTCGGGGGTGTTTGCCGGTATGCATACGCAGGACTGGGCCTATGCGCGCACCGATGCCGAAGGAAAGAGCTTTGGCGACGAGCTGTCGCGGATCGGATGGTGTGGCGAGGAAGAGGTGGGCGCGCGCAAGATGCACGCGTTTTTCGAACTGCATATCGAACAGGGGCCGATCCTGGAGGCCGAGGGCAAGGATATCGGCGTTGTCACCCATGGCCAGGGGCTTAGCTGGACACAGGTCACGATCACCGGCAAGGACGCCCATACCGGCTCGACCCCGATGCCGATGCGGCGCAATGCCGGGCTGGGCATGGCGCGGGTGCTGGAAAAGGTGGACGAGATTGCGCTGAGCCACGCGCCCCATGCGGTGGGGGCGGCGGGTCACATCGACGTTTACCCGAACTCGCGCAACGTGATCCCGGGCAAGGTGGTGTTCACGGTGGATTTCCGCAGTCCCGAATTGTCGGTGATCGAGGATATGGAGGCGCGGCTGCGCGTCGAGGGCCAGAGGATCGCCGATGCGATGGGGCTGGAGATCGCCTTTGAGAAGGTGGGCGGCTTTGACCCGGTGGCCTTTGACGAGGGCTGTGTCTCGGCCATCCGCAATGCGGCCGAGCGGCTGGGATACAGCCATATGAACATCATCTCGGGCGCTGGCCACGATGCCTGCTGGATCAACCGGGTGGCGCCGACGGCTATGGTGATGTGTCCCTGCGTCGACGGGCTGAGCCATAACGAGGCCGAGGAGATATCGAAGGACTGGGCCGCTGCTGGTACGGATGTGCTGTTCCATGCGGTGGTGGAGACGGCGGAAATCGTGGAGTGATCCGGGGGCGATGCCCCCGGACCAGCGGGGGGCGCTGCCCCCCGAACCCCCCGGAGTATTTTCGGCGAAATGAAGGACAGGGGATGGTGCCGGACACGGCCATAATGCGCAAACGGGTGAGGGCGGCAGTTGAGGCCGATCTTTCGAACGCGCCATTGGATGCGGTGGGTCGGGCCACGCTGCGCGATTTCGCGGCTTTGCGGCAAGAGCCGGAGGTTGTGGAAGTGCAGTTCAGCGGCGGCGTGATGGGGCAGGGTTGGGCGGTCACGCGGCCGAATGGCCCCTACCTGGTCGTCTACCTGCCGCAGGCGGGATGTTTCTCGCTCTGTGTCGAGGGGCCGTTCGGGCCGCTGGATATCGGGGTGCATGGCAATGCGATCGGCTGTTTCGGGTCGGTCTGACAAGAAAACAGGGAGTTCAAGCAAATGAGCACAGTCATCAGGAACGGTACCGTTGTCACCGCCGATCTGACCTATAAGGCGGATGTGCGGATCGAGAACGGCGTGATCACCGAAATCGGCCCGGGGCTGAGCGGTGACAAGGAGTTGGACGCCACCGGCTGTTACGTGATGCCCGGCGGCATCGATCCCCATGTGCATCTGGAGATGCCCTTTATGGGCACCTATTCCAGCGACGATTTCGAGAGCGGCACCCGCGCCGGGCTGGCGGGCGGAACCACGATGGTGGTGGATTTCTGCCTGCCCAATCAGGGCGAGAGCCTGCTGGACGCGATCAAGCGCTGGGACAACAAATCGACCCGGGCCAATTGCGATTATTCCTTCCACATGGCGGTGACCTGGTGGGGCGAGCAGGTCTTCAACGACATGAAGACCGTGATCGAGACGCGCGGGATCAACACGTTCAAGCATTTCCTCGCCTACAAGGGCGCGCTGATGGTGAACGATGACGAGCTGTTCGCCTCGTTCAACCGCCTGGCCGAACTGGGTGGCATTGCCATGGTCCATGCCGAGAACGGCGATGTGGTGGCCGAGATGACCGCGCGCCTCTTGGCCGAGGGCAATACCGGGCCCGAAGCGCATGCCTATTCGCGCCCCTCTCAGGTCGAGGGCGAGGCGACCAACCGCGCCATCATGATCGCCGATATGGCCGGTGTGCCGCTTTATGTGGTGCATACCTCGTGCGAGGAATCCCACGAGGCGATCCGGCGCGCCCGCATGCAAGGCAAGCGGGTTTGGGGCGAGCCGCTGATCCAGCATCTGACATTGGACGAGAGCGAGTATTTCCACCCCGACTGGGATCATGCGGCACGGCGCGTGATGTCACCGCCCTTCCGCAACAAGCAGCATCAGGACAGCCTGTGGGCGGGGCTGCAATCGGGTTCGCTGAGCGTGGTGGCTACCGATCACTGCGCCTTTACCACCGAGCAGAAACGCTATGGCGTGGGTGATTTTTCCAAGATCCCCAATGGCACCGGCGGGCTGGAGGACCGGATGCCGATGCTGTGGACTCATGGGGTGGCGACCGGTCGCCTGACGCCGAACGAATTTGTGGCGGTTACATCAACAAATATCGCCAAGATATTGAATTGTTATCCGAAAAAAGGTGCGGTTCTGGTCGGTGCCGACGCCGATCTGGTGGTCTGGGATCCGGAGAAATCCAAGACGATCAGCGCAGGCAGCCAGCAATCGGCCATCGACTATAACGTGTTCGAAGGCAAGGAGGTCAAAGGCCTGCCGCGCTTTACCCTGACGCGCGGCCAGGTGGCGGTGCATGATGGCGAGATCCGCACCCAGGAGGGCCATGGCAAGTTCGTGGCGCGCGAGGCGAACACGCCCGTGAACCGGGCGCTGAGCAGCTGGAAAGAACTGACCGCACCGCGTCCGGTGGAACGGTCGGGCATTCCGGCGACGGGGGTCTGATGCGCCTATTCGGGCACAAGCGCATCCAGTTCGGGCAGGAGAACGACACTCTCCTGCTCGTGCGGATCGGTGCGGGCCAGGATTGCGACGGCCTCGGTCTGGCCGGTGTTGATCGGCAGGTGCGGGACACCGGCGGGGATATAGATCAGATCGCCCGCATTGGTCTCCATCCGGTGTTCCAGCGCAGGGCCCCAGTACATGACCGCCGAGCCCTCGATCACGTAGATCGCGGTCTCGTGGTCGGCGTGCAGATGGGCCTTGGCCCTGCCACCCGGCGGAATGCGCAACATGTGCATGCAAATGGATCGGGCTCCGGTCGTCTCGCGTGCGATCCCTTGAAAATAATTGAACCCCTGCTTGCCGGCATAGGTTTCGCCAAGGCGGAGTTTTTGGCAGGTTTCTGGCATCTGATCGGGCATCGCTCGGGGGTCTCCAACAGGACAATGACACTATGAATGGGACAGGGCAGCAGCCGGCGTTGTCAAGCGTGGTTTCGGCCAAGGGGCTGGATCTGACGTTTCAGACAAATGACGGCCCGGTTCACGCGCTCAAGGACGTGAACCTGGAAATCAACAAGGGCGATTTCGTCAGTTTCATCGGGCCGTCGGGTTGTGGCAAGACCACCTTCCTGCGCTGTATCGCGGCGCTGGAAACGCCGACCGGTGGCAGCCTGACGGTGAACGGGATGACGCCCGACGAGGCGCGGCGCAAGCGCGCCTATGGCTATGTGTTTCAGGCGGCGGGTCTGTACCCGTGGCGGACCATCGCCAAGAATATCAAGCTGCCGCTCGAGATCATGGGGTTTTCCCGGCAAGAGCAGGAAGAACGGGTGAGAAAAGTCCTGGAACTCGTTGATCTGGCTGGGTTTGGCGGCAAGTTTCCCTGGCAGCTGTCGGGCGGAATGCAGCAGCGCGCCAGCATCGCCCGCGCACTGGCCTTCGACGCCGATATCCTGCTGATGGACGAGCCGTTCGGGGCGCTGGACGAGATCGTGCGCGATCACCTGAACGAGCAGTTGCTGGCGCTTTGGGCGCGGACCGGCAAGACCATCGGGTTCGTCACCCATTCGATTCCCGAGGCGGTCTATCTGTCGACCAAGATCGTGGTGATGAGCCCGCGCCCGGGCCGGATCACCGATGTGATCGAAAGCCCGCTGCCCAGGGAGCGGCCGCTGGATATTCGGGACAGCAAGGAGTTCATAGAGGTCGCGCATCGCGTGCGCGAGGGTCTCAGGGCGGGGCATGCCGATGACTGAGCTGGGTTTCTGGATGCGCGGCGACGAGGCCGGGCGGAACCGGAATTCGGCACGAATTCCGGCCCGATTTCCTTGCAGGAAATCGGAGTTGCGCGCGTGGGGAGGGACGGCATGAAATCTCTGCTTGCGGTTCTGACCGTCCTCGCTGCGATCGTTGGGCTCTGGTATGCGGCCTGCGTGCCGATGAACATTCACGGTGTGCTGGTGACGGCGGAACGCGGCGGGGCGGTGGTGGAGCCGTCCGATGCTGCCGCCCGGCGCGAGATGAGCGGTGTTTCGCTGGCGCTGAGGAACGGGTTTGCCGTGCCCGAGACCTGGGCGCAGGAGCGTCCGCGCTTGCCGGCGCCCCATCAGGTGGCGATCGAACTGTGGGACACCACGGTGATGAAGAAGATCACCTCGAAACGCAGCCTTGTCTATCATGGCTGGGTAACGCTGAGCGCTACATTGCTGGGGTTCGGCATCGGCACCGTTCTGGGTGTGTTGCTGGCGGTGGGGATCGTGCATTCGCGTGTCATGGACATGTCGGTGATGCCCTGGGCCATCGTCAGCCAGACCATTCCGATCATCGCGCTGGCGCCGATGATCATCGTGGTGCTCTATTCGGTGGGTGTTCAGGGGATCATCCCCAAGGCGGTGATCTCGGCCTATCTGAGCTTTTTCCCGGTCGTGGTCGGTATGGTCAAGGGGTTGCGCAGCCCCGATGCGATGCAGCTTGACTTGCTGAGAACCTACAATGCCTCGAAGGGCGAGACCTTTTGGAAACTGCGCCTGCCGGCCTCGATGCCTTATCTCTTTGCCTCGCTCAAGATCGGGATCGCGGCCTCGCTGGTCGGGGCCATCGTGGGTGAGTTGCCGACCGGAGCGGTTTCAGGTCTGGGCGCGCGGCTGCTGGCGGGCAGCTATTATGGTCAGACCGTACAGATTTGGTCGGCCCTGTTCGGGGCGGCGATCCTGGCGGCCTGTCTGGTGGGGCTGCTGGGGGTGATAGAGCGGCTGGTTCTGAAGCGGATGGGGATGGCATGAGGATGGCACGGCATAGGGGGGGCGCTGCCCCCGTCGCGCAGGCGCGACTCCCCCGAGGTATTTTGGAACAGAAGAAGATTGGGGGGATGCGCGGATGATGCTGGTTCTGGTGGCCTTGCTCGTCTGGGGCGCGGCCTGGTGGCTGAACACGCGGCTGGCCGAGGGTCCGCAGGCCGAGACCCGTTCGGTGCAACTGGCGGTGCCGCTGATTTTTGGCGCGACGATCCTGATCGTGTGGGAACTGGTGGTACGGGGCCTGGAGGTGCCGCTGGTGATCCTGCCCGCGCCCTCGCTGATCGCGGCGCGGTTCGCGGGTAGCCTGCCGATCCTCTGGGCGGATTTCGTACAGACCTTCGTCAAGGGGGCACTGAGCGGCTATCTGATCGGCTGCGGTGCCGCGTTCCTGATGGCGGTTGCGGTGGACCGGTCCGAGTTCCTGCGGCTGGGCCTGTTGCCGGTGGGCAATTTCGTGGCGGCCCTGCCCATCGTTGGCACTGCACCGATCCTGGTGATGTGGTTCGGCTTCGACTGGCAGTCGAAGGCCGCCGTGGTCGTGGTGATGGTATTCTTTCCCATGCTGGTCAACACCGTGGCGGGCCTGCGCGAGACCACGTCGATGCAGCGCGACCTGATGGAGACCTATGCGGCGAGCTATTGGCAGAGCTTCTTCAAGCTGCGGCTGCCGGCGGCAATGCCCTTCATCTTCAACGGTTTGAAAATCTCGACCACGCTGGCCCTGATCGGGGCGATCGTGGCCGAGTTCTTCGGCTCGCCGACATTGGGCATGGGGTTCCGTATCTCGACCAGTGTCGGACAACTGGCGCTGGACATGGTCTGGGCCGAAATCGTGGTGGCGGCGCTGGCGGGAACGCTGTTCTATGGGCTGGTGGCGCTGATCGAACATCATGTCACCTTTTGGCACCCCTCGCAGAGACGCTAGGCTGACAGATATGCGACAAGATCCCGGACCGAACCGGGGCACAGAATTGAACAACCAACAAGGAGTGAAATCATGAAGAAACTGTTGAATGGCGCGGCGCTTGCCCTGGCCCTGGCGGCTGGTCCGGCCCTGGCGGCGGACGAGGTCAAGCTGCAACTGCAATGGGTCACCCAGGCGCAGTTCGCCGGCTATTACGTGGCGTTGGACAAGGGCTATTACGACGAAGAGGGTCTGGATGTCACCATCCTGCCCGGCGGCCCCGACATCGCCCCGCCGCAGGTGCTGGCCGGTGGCGGCGCCGATGCGATGCTGAACTGGATGCCCTCGGCACTGGCGGCGCGGGAAAAGGGCCTGCCGGTGGTGAATATCGCGCAGCCCTTCAAATCCTCGGGCCTGATGCTGACCTGCTGGAAGGATACCGGCATCACCGGACCGCAGGATTTCAAGGGCAAGACCATCGGTGTCTGGTTCTTTGGCAATGAATACCCGTTCCTGAGCTGGATGAGCCAGGAGGGGATCAGCACCGATGGCGGTGCCGACGGTGTGACCGTGCTGAAGCAGGGTTTCAACGTCGATCCGCTGCTGCAACGTCAGGCCGATTGCATCTCGACCATGACCTATAACGAATATGGTCAGGTGCTGGATGCCGGTGTCAGCGAGGACGAACTGGTGACCTTCAAATACGAGGACATGGGTGTCGCCACGCTGGAGGACGGCATCTATGTGCTCGAGGACAACCTCAAGGACGACGCGTTCAAGGACAAGATGACCCGCTTTGTGCGTGCCTCGATGAAAGGCTGGAAATATGCCGAGGCCAACCCGGACGAGGCCGCGGGCATCGTTCTGGACAATGACGCCACCGGTGCCCAGACCGAGGCGCATCAGGTTCGCATGATGGGTGAGATCGCCAAGCTGACCGCCGGGTCGAACGGCGCGCTGGATCCGGCCGACTTCGACCGCACGGTTGCCACGCTGCTGGCAGGCGGCTCGGACCCTGTGATCACCAAGACGCCCGAGGGCGCCTGGACCCACGAGATCACCGACGCGGCACTGAAGTAACGTCTGGAAAGCTACGCCGGGGCGACCTCGGCAGGCGCGGTCCCGTTTGGGGCCGCGCTTTTTCGTGCGCGGATGTCGGTTTTGGTTGGGACGGGATACGAGGGCGTGATATGCATTGAGTTGCAAAATGCACCTCAATGATCGCAGGTCCATCCAAGTTGGAATAAAATGCAAAATTTTGCGCAAGAAATGCAGGCTGCGTTTACCCTAGTCCTGGCTGGTGATTCCGAGTTGCTCGGGATCGTGGGCCTGTCGCTGCGCGTGTCGCTTTTTGCGGTCCTCTGCGCGGCTCTGATCGGGATGCCGCTGGGGGCTGCGCTGGCCGTCGGGCGGTTTCCCGGTCGCCGCGCGATGGTGGTGCTGGTCAATGCGCTGATGGGGCTGCCACCGGTTGTGGTCGGGCTGATTGTCTATCTCATGCTGTCGCGCTCGGGCCCGCTTGGCGTGCTGCAACTGCTTTATACGCCAACAGCCATGATCATCGCGCAGGTGGTTCTGGTTACCCCGATCATCGCCGCCTTGACCCGTCAGGTGGTCGAGATGCTGGATGCCGAATATGCCGAACAGATGCGCAGCCTGGGCCTCTCGCGGCTGGCCACGGTGCCGGTGCTGTTGTGGGACGGGCGGGTGGCGTTGCTGACCGCGCTGCTGGCTGGTTTTGGCCGTGCCATTGCCGAGGTGGGCGCGGTGATCATCGTTGGCGGCAATATCAACCATGTGACCCGAGTGATGACCACCGCGATCGCGCTTGAGACCTCCAAGGGCAATCTGGCGCTGGCGTTGGCGCTTGGGGCGGTCCTGATCGGGATTGCCGTCGCGGTCAATGCGCTGGTCAGCCTGCTGGGCGCGCGCAGCCGTGCCGAGGCGCTGGCCCATGCGTGATCTGGTCGAGGAAAGCGGACTGGTGATCGAGACGCAGGGCTTGCGCATTTCGCGTCGTGGCCAGAGCCTGCTGGATGTGCCGTATCTGAGGCTGGGCGGGCCGGGGCCTACGGTGATCCTGGGACCGAACGGGGCGGGCAAGAGCCTGCTGTTGCGCTGCCTGCATGGGTTGATCCAGGCCGATGCCGGGACGGTGCGGCAGAATGGGCGCGCGCTTGACGCCGAGGAGCGGGCCAGCCAGGCCATGGTCTTCCAGCGGCCCGTGATGCTGCGCCGCTCGGTGGCGGGCAATCTCGATTTCGTCCTGCGCCGCCGGGGTCTGAACCGGGCGCAGCGTCAGGCCCGGATCGCGGCGTTGCTGGCCGAGGGCGGATTGCCGTCGCGCGCACGCCAGGGGGCCCGCTCGCTGTCTGTGGGCGAGGCGCAGCGGTTGGCGATCCTGCGTGCGCTGGCCACCGAACCCGAGGTGCTGTTCCTCGACGAACCCACCAGCGCGCTGGACCCGGGCGCGACCCAGGCGGTCGAATCGCTGGTGCTGCGCGCCAGCGCCCGTGGCGTGCGGATCGTGATGGTAACCCATGACATCGGCCAGGCCCGGCGGCTGGCGGCGGATGTGGTGGTGATGATGGGCGGGGAGGTGGTGGAACACGGACCTGCCGCTCAGGTGCTGGATGACCCGGCCAGCGGCGCGGTGCGTCGGTTCCTGGCCGGAGAGCTGATTTTCTGAACCTTTACGGAGACTGGACATGATCGGAAGTGTTTTCCGCGCGAGCGCGCTTGCGCTTGGCCTGATGGCAGGCACTCTGGCGCAGGCGGGAGAGTTCATCGTGGTGCAATCCACTACCTCTACCCAGAATTCGGGCCTGCTGGACCATATTCTGCCCGCGTTCGAGGCCGAGACCGGGATCGAGGTGCGGGTGGTCGCGGTGGGCACCGGCCAGGCGATCAAGAACGCCGCCAATGGTGATGGCGATGTGCTGCTGGTGCATGCCAGGGCGGCCGAGGAGAAATTCGTGGCCGAGGGCTGGGGTGTCGAACGCCTCGATGTGATGTACAACGATTTCGTGCTGGTCGGCCCGGCCTCGGACCCGGCGGGCGTGCGCGGTGGCAGCGATATCGTGGCGGCGCTGAGCGCGATTGCAGAGGTTGAGGCGCCCTTTGCCTCGCGCGGGGATGACAGCGGCACCCATAAGGCCGAGCTGCGCCACTGGCAGAGCGCGGGTATCGACGTGTCTGCTGCCTCGGGCGGCTGGTATCGAGAGACCGGTTCGGGCATGGGGGCGACGCTGAACCTGGCGGCCGGCATGGGCGCCTATGCGCTGACCGATCGCGCCACCTGGATCGCCTTTGCCAACAAGGGTGACCTTGTGATCGCGGTCGAGGGCGACGCGCGGCTGTTCAACCAGTATGGGGTGATCCTGGTCAACCCCGAGAAGCATCCCGGCGTCAAGGCCGAAGCCGGGCAGCGGTTCGTCGACTGGCTGACCGGCGCGGACGGGCAGGCGGCGATCGCGGGCTATACGCTGGACGGCCAGCAGCTGTTCTTTCCCAACGCGAAATAGTCCGGCACGGCTGCGGCAGGGAGAGATTTTTCGACGAAAAATCTCGCCTCCGGCGGGAGTATTTTGGGCGGAATGAAGGGGGATTATGCAGTCAGCCGCTGGCGCCGTTGTGATGGACGGTGCCAAGGCCGCTGAGGTCATAGCCCCCCATCTCGGCTGCGCGGGCGGCAAAGGCGGGGCTTCGCAGGAAGGCCATCAGCCGGGTCATCGGTGGATCGAATACGGCGCGGCGCCAGATCGCCAGGTCGAACCGCTCTTCATGGGTGGGGATGAAGCCAAGACCGTGGGGCGACGCAAGGGCCCCCAGACCAAATCCCGCCTCGGCCTTGCCCGATTGCAGCAGCTGGGCGAGGTCCTCTTCGGTGCGGGCGCAGGTGGGGTCTGGCGCGAGATCGGCGGGGGAGAGGCCCAGTTTCTCCAGCTCGGCAAGGAAAAGGTGCTGGCTGGCGGCGCTGGCCTGGCGCATTGCAACCTTGCGTCCGCGCAGATCGGCGATCCCTCTGATGCCGGTGATCCCGGGTGCCAGCAGCAATCCGCGCTGGCGCCGCGCGATCTCGATCAGCACCACCGGCGCCTCTCCGACGGCGTCCCTCAGGGATGTGGTGTTGAACCCGTCTGCCTCGCGGATATGCAGCGCAGCGGCCTGAGCGCTGCGCTCTTTCAGCCGGATCAGGCCGTCGAAGGAGCCGTCGTAATAGGTGGCCAGCCCGGCGCCGCTTTCCCTTAGCGCCCAGTCGAGCAGCGGGTCATGGCTGCCCGCCAGGATCGGGGGCAGGGGCGGCTCGGCCACCTGCGGCCCCGCGCGCGAGGCGTTGAGCCAGGCCAGTACCTCGGCCCGGGGAAACAGCAGCTTGCCCATGGCGCGCACATGCGGCACCTCGCCCGAGGCGGCGAGGTCATAGGCCTTGCGCTCGCCGATCCTGAGCAGGTCGGCCAGCTCGCGGGTGGTCAGGAACTCGGCCATTCAGTCGAGACGCACATCCGCGCCGGTGCCGCGTTCAGCGGCGGAAAAGCCCGCACGGTTCAGAATCTGCGGCGCGGCGACGGTGATGATGGCCATCAGGACAACGGCGCTGAGAAAGGCTTTCATGGCTGCTCCTTTGCCAGGGTGGCCCGGCGCAGATAGGCGATCAGGTCGGCGCGGTCCTGGGCGCCGGTGATCCGTTGCATGGGCATCTTCGATCCCGGAATGTAATGGTCCGGGCCCAGATCGAAAAGCGAATTGATGCTGTCTTCGGTCCAGACGATCTCCGACCCCGCCAGAGTGTCGGAATAGAGATAGCCGGGCAGGGTGCCCGCACGGCGGCCGAATATCTGGTAGAGAGTGGGACCGGCCCGGCGTCCGCCATCCGCTGTCAGCGCGTGGCAGATCGAGCATTTGCGGGCAAACTGCCGCTCGCCGTTGTCCATGTCCTCGGGGGATTTCAGAAAGCTGCGCTCGCCGCTTGCCATCTTGCCATGTTCCGAGAGCGAGGCCACCGGCCAGCTGTACATCGTATCGTCGATCCCACCGGCGTGGATATTCGCGCCATCGGGCGAAAAGGCCAGCGCCCAGACCGGGCCGCGCAGGGTGGCGCGGAAATCGCGGGCGATGCGCCAGCTGTCCGTGTCGATCACCATGATATAGCCCTCGCCATCGCCCACAGCGAGCTGGCTGCGGTCAGGGCTGAGTGCCAGCGCCAGAACCGGGCGACGGTCGAGGGTGAAGTCGCGCTCGGCCCCGGTGGCAAGGTCGATGACCCGCGTCACCCCATCGACCGCGCCATAGGCCAGCCAGCCATCGGGTGCATTCAGAACGATCTCGTTGATGCCGAACCCGTGGCGGGTGATCTGGCGCAGCTCGCTGCCGCTCGCAACATCCCAAAGCCGCAGCACGCCATCCATGCCAGCGGAATAAAGCTGCGCGCCATCGGGAGAGAAGACGACCGCATTCACGCCGCTGCCGGCATCGAGGCTGCGCGGCGCCGCGCCGTCCAGCGGCCAGAGGCCGATGGTGCCGTCCCAGCTGGCGGTGGCGGCATGGGTGTCCGACAGGGCAAGACCGGTGATCTTGCCCTTGTGGCGGCCCAGCACGGTGCCCTCGGGCCAGCGGCGCAGGGTGAAATCGTCGCCCGCCGAGTAGAGCACGCCGCCCTGAAACGCTACCGTGTTGACGGCGGCCTCGTGCCCTTCGAACCAATGCGGCGCCCGCCCGGTCCATAGCCCCACGGAATTGTCGAAACTGGCGGTGGCGATCTGCCCGTCCGGGCCGACGGCGATGCCCATGATCGGCCCACCGTGACCCTTCAGGGTAAAGAACTCTGCCGCCGCGCAGGCGGGCCAGAGCAGCAGCACGAGCGCCAGCGCCCGCATCATTCCGCCGGGCTGGGCCTGGCCTTGCTGGCCTCGGCCGATTTCACCTCGTCCAGCCACAGCGAATGGTGCTCGCGGGCCCATTGCTCCTCGACCTCGCCCGAGCCCATGGCATCGAACGCGCCCTCCATCCCCAGCGAGCCCAGATAGATATGGGCGATGATGATGGTGATGAACGCAAAGGCCACGATCAGGTGCCAGAGCTGAGCGTACTGCATTTCCTGATGCGGGGTCATCACCTCGGGCAGGGCCAGCCCCATGGCCTGTGGCAGGCCGGTGGCATTGGCCAGCGCAAAGGTCTTGGCAAACATCGGCATTTCAAAGGGAAACAGCAGCGAAAGGCCCGAGAGAGAGATCGACAGGCCCAGCAGGATGCAAAGCCAGAAGATGATCTTTTGTCCCGCGTTGAATTTCTTCGCGGGCGGATGCATCCCCTTGCTGAACAGGCCACCGCCCACAGCCAGCCATTTCAGATCATGCCGGTTGGGAATGTTATGGGCGATCCAGTTCACCGTCACGATGGCCAGTCCCAGCATGAAGGCCCAGGCGATGTTGTTATGCACCCATTTGCAGGCCAGCGCGAGGGTGGCAAAGGCCTCTTTGCCCAAGAGCGGGATCAGTACGTCGCGGCCATAAAGCGTGATCAGGCCCGACGCTGCCAACACCAGGAACGACCCGGCAAACAGCCAGTGCCCGAACCGTTCAAAGGCGGCAAAGCGGGTCACGCTGCGCCCGGTCTTGGCGCCGTCGATGCGGATGCGGCCACGCAGCAGATAGAACAGGGCCAGCACGACGATCATGCCCCCCAGCGCATAGGTGCCATAATCGCGCAGCGCGCCCTCGCGCAGGGTCAGCCACCACATGCCATCGTCCTGGATGATCACATCGGCGGCGGGACCGCGCGCCGAGACGGTGACATCCGCCGCGCCATAGCGCAGGGCGCGGTAAATCTCGCTGTCCGAGGCGCCGCCGCGTACGCCCAACTGCGCCTCGAGCGGTGCTGTCTGGCTGCCGGTATTGGTGGAGCGATAGGCATCATCAACCACCTCGCCACGTTGCCGGGCCAGAATGTCCTCAAGCGTGGTGGCGCCGCCGGTGGCGGAGCGATCCGGCGTGGCCTCCTGCGCCACGGCGGGCAGGGCAAGACAGAGCAGACAGATCAGAAGTCGCAGAACCGGCATCGGAACCTCATGTGCAATCCGCACCGCCGGAAAACCGCGAAACAGTGCGGCGGCGCGAGAATTTTCGCAGAAAATTCTTGGTCCTGCGGCGCAAAGTTCATGCGCCGCAGGGTCTGACGGTGTCAGCCGCCTTTCTGGTCATAGGCCGTGCCCCAGCCCCAGGCGCCGGTGCCGAAACCGCGCGCCACAACGCGTTCGCGGTAGATGGCCGAGACCACGTCGCCGTCACCGGCCAGAAGCGCCTTGGTGGAACACATCTCGGCGCAGATGGGCAGCTTGCCCTCGGCGATCCGATTGCGCCCGTATTTGGCGAATTCGGCCGTCGAATGGGTCTCTTCCGGGCCACCGGCGCAGAAAGTGCACTTGTCCATCTTGCCGCGCGATCCGAAATTGCCCGCCTGCGGATATTGCGGCGCGCCAAACGGGCACGCGTAGAAGCAATAGCCGCAGCCGATGCACAGATCCTTGGAATGCAGCACCACACCGTCTTCGGTCTGATAGAAGCAGTCCACCGGGCAGACCGCCATACAGGGGGCATCCGAACAATGCATGCAGGCCACCGAGATCGAGCGTTCGCCCGGTTTGCCGTCATTGATCGTCACCACCCTGCGGCGGTTGATGCCCCAGGGCACTTCGTGCTCGTTCTTGCAGGCGGTCACGCAGGCGTTGCACTCGATGCAGCGCTCGGCGTCACAGAGAAACTTTGCTCTTGCCATTTTCAGTCCTCCTTACGCTGCCGAGATCTTGCAGAGAGTGGCCTTGGTCTCCTGCATCTGGGTCACAGAGTCATAGCCATAGGTCTGCGCGGTGTTCGAGGCCTCGCCCAACACATAGGGATCGGCGCCCTTTGGATATTTCTCGCGCAGATCGGCACCCTGGAAGTGACCGCCGAAATGGAACGGCATGAAGGCCACGCCGGCGCCGACCCGTTCGGTCAGCATCGCCATCACCTTGACCTTGCCGCCCTCGGGGCCTTCGACCCAGACCTGTTGCCCGTCACGAATGCCCAGATTGTTGGCATCGCGCGGGTTGATCTCGACGAACATGTCCTGCTGCAATTCGGCCAGCCAGGGGTTCGACCGGGTCTCTTCCCCGCCGCCCTCGTATTCGACCAGACGCCCCGACGTGAGGATTATCGGATAATCCTTTGAAAAGTCGTTCTTCTGGATCGACGCATAGAGGGTGGGCAGGCGATAGGCATGCCGGTCCTCATAGGTGGGATAATCCGCCACAAGGTCGCGCCGGTTGGTATAGAGCGGCTCGCGATGCAGCGGGATCGGGTCGGGGAAGGTCCAGACCACGGCGCGGGCCTTGGCATTGCCGAAGGGCGCGCAGCCATGCTTGATCGCCACCCGCTGGATACCGCCCGAAAGGTCGGTCTTCCAGTTGGTCTTGGGTCCGGCCACCGCGTCGATGGCGGCACGTTCCTCGGCGGTCAGATCGCCGTCCCATCCCAGATCCATCAGCATCTGCATGGTGAATTCAGGGTATCCGTCCTGAATTTCGGCGCCCGGGTTCGACACGCCCTCGGCCAGCAGGTTGTCGCCGTCGCGTTCCACCCCGAACCGGGCGCGGAAGCACAGCCCG
Source organism: Ruegeria alba (assembly GCF_022321465.1). NCBI lineage: Bacteria > Pseudomonadati > Pseudomonadota > Alphaproteobacteria > Rhodobacterales > Roseobacteraceae > Ruegeria > Ruegeria alba. Next base: position 271,634 of record NZ_JAKOEM010000001.1, read on the forward strand.
CCCTCGGCCACCGGTTTGGACATGTCATAGAGGTTCGGCGTACCGGGATGGCCCATCTCCGCCGTGCCCCAGCAGGGCCATGGCAGACCATAGTATTCGCCATCGTTGGGTCCGCCCACCGCCTGCAATGTCGTGCGGTCGAAGGTGTGCTGATTGGCCATGTGGCTCTTGATCCGCTCGGGCGACTGGCCGGTATAGCCGATCGTCCAAAGCCCCGCGTTGAACTCGCGGGTGATGCTCTCGACATTGGGCGTTTCCGGGTCGTCCATCTCGATATTGCGGAACAGCCGGTCGGCCCAGCCGAACTTGTTGGCGAACTTGGCCATGATGACCTCGTCCGGCAGGCTTTCGAACAGCGGATCGACCACCTTGTCGCGCCATTGCAGCGAGCGGTTGGACGCGGTGACCGAGCCACGGGTTTCGAACTGCGTGCACGCGGGCAGCAGATAGACCCCGTCGGTGCGGTCATGCATCACGGCCGAGACGGTGGGATAGGGGTCGATCACGACAAGCATGTCGAGCTTTTCCATTGCCGTCTTCATTTCCGGCCCGCGCGTCTGGCTGTTGGGCGCGTGGCCCCACAGCACCATGGCACGGACATTGTTGTCCTGATCCATGTTGGCGGGGTCTTCCAGCACGCCGTCGATCCAGCGGCTGACCGGGATGCCGCTTTCGTTCATCAGCGGCTTGTCCTTGCCATCCTTGTCCTTGATCGATGCGAACTGTCCCTTGAGCCAGTCCAGATCCTCGCCCCAGACACGCGCCCAATGGGCCCAGGCGCCTGCGGTCAGGCCGTAATAGCCGGGCAGGGTGTGGCTGAGCACGCCCAGATCGGTTGCACCCTGCACGTTGTCATGGCCGCGGAAGATGTTGGTGCCGCCACCCGAGGTACCCATGTTGCCCAGCGCCAGCTGGAGCACGCAATAGGCGCGGGTGTTGTTGTTGCCATTGGTGTGCTGGGTGCCGCCCATGCACCAGATCACGGTGCCGGGACGGTTGTTGGCCATGGTACGGGCGACGCGTTTCAACTGGCTGCCGGGCACGCCGGTCACGCGCTCGGTCTCTTCGGGTGTCCAGTTGGCCACTTCGGCCTTGATCTGGTCCATGCCCCAGACACGGGTGCGGATGAACTCCTTGTCCTCCCAGCCGTTCTCGAAGATGTGCCACAGGATACCCCAGATCAGGGCCACGTCCGTGCCGGGACGGAAGCGCACATATTCATCGGCATGGGCCGCCGTGCGGGTGAAGCGCGGATCGCAGACGATGAGCGGCGCGTTGTTCTGTTCCTTGGCCTTCAGCACATGCAGCAGCGAGACGGGATGCGCCTCGGCCGGGTTGCCGCCGATGATGAAGATGGCCTTGGAATTGTGGATGTCGTTATAGCTGTTCGTCATCGCGCCATAGCCCCAGGTGTTGGCAACACCTGCGACGGTCGTCGAGTGACAGATACGGGCCTGGTGATCCACGTTGTTCGTGCCCCAATAGGCGGCGAACTTGCGGAACAGATAGGCCTGTTCGTTATTGTGCTTGGCCGAACCCAGCCAATAGACGCTGTCCGGGCCGCTTTCGGCGCGGATTTTCATCATGCCGTCGCCGATCTCGTCGATGGCCTGTTCCCAGCTGATCTGCTTCCACTCGCCGCCCTCTTTCTTCATCGGGTATTTCAGGCGGCGTTCGCCATGGGCGTGCTCGCGGACCGAGGCCCCCTTGGCGCAATGGGCGCCCAGGTTGAACGGGCTGTCCCAGCCTGGCTCCTGCCCGATCCAGACGCCGTTCTTGACTTCGGCGACGACGGTGCAGCCCACCGAACAATGGGTGCAGACGGATTTCACGGTCTCAACCGCCGATCCGGCGGCTGTCTGGGCGCTGGCCTGCGTCACGGTTCCGCCCGTGGCGCTGATCGCGGCCAGGCCGCCGATCGCCAGACCCGAACCGCGCAGGAACGCGCGGCGGTCGACATGGCTATCGCCGACCTGGGACAGGATCGAGTTCCGCTGGGGGCGTCGCGCAACCCCGTTGGTCTTTTTCCTTAGCATCTTCTACCTCCCGTGCTGGCCACATCATGTGGCTGGCTTGGTACCTGTTGGAACCGGCGTCAGGGCCTCACGCAACCGTCTGCCGGGGGATGACGGCGTCCATTCGTCAAAAACGGGCGCTGTCCAGATAGGCGCGGGTATGCGCGGTGTCCTGAAGGCGGGTCTCGTCGGTGGGCAGCGCCGCTGCCTCGGCCTCGCTCCCCAGGGCCGCCGCGGCCACCGCCGCAGGAGCCGCCGTTCCGGCCAGTTTCAGGAAGTCCCGGCGGCTGGCGCCGTCTTCGCTGGTGGTCTTGCTCATGGAAACCTCCTGTTCCATTTGCGGGTCTGGCACCCCCGGCGGGGGATGCCGGCGAAAGGCGGCTCAGGCCGCCGTCATCCGGAAGGCTTCGCGCTCGATCTCCATGAACACCCGGCCGGCGGAGCCGACCGAGGCATAGAGGACCGACGCTTCGGCGCCTTCCAAATCCGAATAGAAATGCCCTGCCCATGGGCCGATATGGCGCGACCAGAACAGGCGCTGGTCGGCCAGCGGGGCGGGGGCCGAGAACCGGCCCACGATCATGCCCGCCATCATCTCCATCAGCGAGGCGATATTGTCCTCGGGTTCGAAGACGTTCGGGGCGCGGGTGATGGCGCGGGCGGCCATGTCCTGGCGCAGCTGGGCCAGCGGCTTTTCGTTCAGGAAGCCGGTCAGGTAATAGCTGGCATAGGGCAGAAGCTCGCCCCGCCCAAGCCCGATGAAGAGCGCGTTGAACTCGCGTTCGGCCGCGGCGGGCTTGGTCACCCGCGCCACCCGGGCCAGCGCGCCGATGGCCTGACCCAGATCGGTCTCGTCCCCCGAGAGGCCCGCGATCTGGTCGAGCAGCAGCTGGTCGGGCGGGGCCGACAGAAGCAAGCCGAGGAAGTTGTAGAAATCCGCGCGCAGGCGGTCCTCGTCGCTGATCGGTGATGGGGCTGTCTCGGTCCGGGTCATTCCTTATCCTTCGAAGGTGAAGCGCATGCGCCGGGGCGCGGGTGGGGCGGTGTCGGCGGCATCGTCAAGGACCGGGGCAGGGGGCGCGGGCGCCTCGGGGTCCCGCAAGGGGACCGCCTCGTTGCCCGCCTCGGCTGCGGGCGCAGCCTCGGTCGCGGCCATGGCCAGCGGCTCGTCTGCGGGCGGGTCCGAAGTATCTTTTTTGGCATCCGTGGCGGTCTCGGCCTCGGCCTGTGCCGCCAGCGCCTCGACATGGTGCAGCATGCCCCGGCCGACCTGATAGGCGGTCTGCAACCCCTCGATCACCCGGGTCGCATCGGTGAAGTCCTCACCGTAATCCACCAGCCCGTCCACATTGGCCAGCACCGGGTTCAGCCGCCAAAGACGGCGCAGCGCCCGACGGCGCAGACGGTCGGGCACCAGTTCGCTCATGAAGCGGCTGACATCGTCGCCCGGTTGCAGCAGGTCGGGATCGGGCAGGTCGAGGCGCTCCAGGATCTCGGCATCTTCCTGTTGTTCCAGCGCGGCCTGCGCCTCGGCCCGGGCGCGCAGTTCGAGCGCCGCCGCCTCGGCGCGCTCCTCGGCCGCGACACCGGCGCGGCGACGGCTCCAGAAATCGCCCCTTGCGCTCATTGCACCGCCTTCCGCCTTGGCGCGCGATAGACATCGGCCTGTTGCCGGATACGCGCGTCGCCGCGTCCATCCTCGACCAAGTCCACCCGCTTGCGGTCGCGCCGCCGTTTGACAAAGGGTTCGGCATGATGGTGCTGCAAGGTGAAATCGCGCACCCAGGCCACCAGGCCCGGCGTCATCGGGATCTTTTCCACGATATCGTCCGCCGTATCGGCATAGTCCTGCCCCTCATAGGGCGAGGCGGTGACCAGCACCGCGTCGAGCGGACGGTCGTCCTGGTCGGTTTCGCGCAGGACCAGATAGATCGAGGGCACGCCATCGGCCAGATTGATCCGGTAGGCCTCGGCATCGGCGGCCCAGAGGGTCAGCGGCAGGGTGGCGGCGTGATATTCGACCGCCTCGCCCTCGCGCCGGAGCTCGGCCCAATCGGCGGGCCCCGCGCCGGGCAGCACCGCAACCGCGCGCCACGACCACCGGGCCCAGCGGGTCACCCCCGGTGTTTTGCGGACGACAACGCCCAGCGGCATCTCGATGTGAATTCCGGCGGCCTGGGCCACATGCTCCTCCCCGGAAAGCTCTCCCCTTCTTTCCGTACCGGAAACTATGGGACGGAATATCCGGTCTGCCAAGTCTTTTTCCCGGATTGGCCTGAAGAGTTGACCAGTTTCATGCGCAGAGTGAAATCGGGCCAAGGCGCAATAGGACTTTAGTATGGCTCGTGCCGCACAGGCGATGCCGGTTGGATGGCGCGATCGGGGGCTTTACCGGCGGGCCGGGCTGGGCCAAGCTCGGCCCCGGGCGAAAGGGGAGCGACATGACCGAGACGTTGATTTTGTGCGATTGCGGCGGCAGCCAGAGCCTGGACCGCGAACGGATCGCCAGCGGTTGCGGGGCTGCCTGTTCGCGCGTCTTTCGCGCGCTCTGCACCGACGAGATCGGCAAGGCGGCAGAGCTGATGCAGGCGGGCGATGTGGTGATCGCCTGTGGCCAGGAACAGGCGGTGTTCACCGATCTGGCGGCTGAACTTGGGGTCGAAACGCCCGGCTTTGTCGATCTGCGCGACCGCGCGGGCTGGTCGGATCAGGGCGCACAGGCCACGCCCAAGATGGCAGCGCTGGCCGCCGAGGCGCTGATGCCCGTTGCAGCCCCACCCGCGGTCGACGTGATCAGCGAGGGCACCTGCCTGATTGCCGGACCGGCGGGTGTGGCCTGCGATCTGGCAGAGCGGCTGACCGGAACGCTGGCGGTCACGGTGCTGCTGAGTGACGAAGAACCGCCACTCAGCCGGGCCTATGACGTCGTGGCGGGACGGCTGACGCGGATCGAGGGGGCGCTGGGTGGTTTTCGCGTCCGGATCGACGGGTTCCGTCAGTTGATGCCGGGCGGGCGGGGCGGATTTGCCTTTGGCCCGGCGCGCGATGGCGCGCAGTCGGCCTGCGATATCGTGATCGACCTGACCGGAGGAATGCCCCTTGTCCCGGCCCCCGACAAGCGCGAGGGCTATCTGCGCGCCGACCCGCGCGATCCGCTGGCAGTGGCGCGGCTGGCGCTCGAGGCGGTGCAACTGACCGGCACATTCGAGAAACCGCTTTATGTGCGGCTCGATGACAGTCTCTGCGCCCATTCGCGGGCCGGACAGCGGGGGTGTTCCAATTGCCTCGATATCTGCCCGACCGGTGCGATCACCCCGGCGGGGGACCATGTGGCGATCGATCCGATGGTCTGTGCCGGCTGCGGCGCCTGCGCGGCGCTGTGCCCCTCGACCGCGATCACCTACGAGGCACCGACCGTGGCGGCGCTCTTGGCGCGGATGCAGCGGCTGGCACGGGCCTATCGCGGGGCAGGCGGGGTGGCGCCGCGCTTGCTGGTGCATGATGCCCATGGGGCCGAGATGATCCGCCTCGCGGCCCGGTTCGGGCGCGGCTTGCCCGCCGATGTGATCCCGCTGGAGCTGGCCACCGTCTCGGGCCTGGGCCATGCCGAGATGCTGGCGGCGCTGGCACATGGGTTTGCCAGCCTGTCCGTGCTGATGGGTCCACGCACCGAGCAGGACGCGCTGACCCGCGAGCGCACGCTGGCAGATGCGATTGCCGGGGCGGGCCGGCTGGAACTGCTCGATATTGCCGATCCCGATGCGCTCTCGGATCACCTTTACGCCGCGCCGGTGCCGGAACCGCTTGCGGACCCGGTCCTGCCGCTTGGCAACCGGCGCCAGATCACCCGGCTGGCGGCGCAGGCCCTCAATCCCGGCGGGCCGGTGCTGGATCTGCCGCAAGGCGCCCCCTATGGCGCGGTGGCCGTTGATACAGATGCCTGCACGCTCTGCCTCAGCTGCGTGTCACTTTGCCCGTCGGGGGCGCTGATCGACAATCCTGACCTGCCACAGCTGAACTTTCAGGAGGACGCCTGCCTGCAATGCGGCATCTGCCGGACCATCTGCCCGGAGCAGGCGATCACGCTGGTGCCCCGGCTCGACCTGTCGGATGCGGCGCTGGGGCAGAAGGTGCTGAACGAGGAAGAACCCTTTGCCTGTATCGAATGCGGGACGCTCTTCGGGGTACGCTCCACCGTCGAGCGGATCATGGAGAAGCTGGCGGGTACGCATCCGATGTTTGCTGAAAGCGCCCAGGCCCGCATGATCCAGATGTGCGACAATTGTCGGGTGGGCGCGCATTTCGAGCAGGAAAACAATCCCTTCGCATCCAAGCCCAAACCAAGAACCGTCACGACCGAGGACTATTTCACCAAACGCAAGGATCACTGATAGGCGCCCTTGTCTTCATTTCGCCCAAAATACTCCCGCCGGAGGCGCAGATTTTTCGGCGAAAAATCTGCTGGGCGCCCGGTCGCGACCGCGGCGCTTGTCGCCTGTCACTTCACGATCAGCGGTGCACCCAGATCGGCGGCACCGGTGGCCGCGACGAAGGCCAGGATCGCCTCCAGCTCCTCGATCGTCACCGTCACCGGGTGGATCGGCGGCGGACGTTCAGCGTCAAAGGGCGCGGTGACGCCCGGAATCTGGGTAAAGGCCGGATGCGGGCGCAACACATAGAATTGCTGAAACCGCGCGTCCCAGTCAGGCAGGCTGCGCAACACCGCGAAGGACGGGGTCGACCCGATCCCCTTCATCCGGTTCTCGGCGCCTGTCACGTGGCAGCGACCGCATTTACCCTGGGCAAGCTTGGCCCCAAGCGCAGCGTCGCCCTCGAAGTCGACGGTCTCTTCCGACGCCGTTTCGTCCCGCAGCGCAACGAATGCGGGTCCGTCGGCGGGGGTAAAACTCTCGATCGTGCGCTGACCGATCTCCGATTGCATCCAGTCGCGGAACCGCTCCTGTCGTGGCTCGGCGCCGATCTGGAGCAGATAGACCGTATCGCCCTGTCGGAACACCCGGGTGCCGTCACCTTCGACAACCAGCCGCATGGGTCCTGCCGGATCCGCGACAACGCGGATTCCGGTCTTGAGCGAGAAGCGCGGCAGAATATGTTGCAGAAGACCCGACCGTGTCACGGCCTCGGGGCTGGCCAGACCAATCTCCTCCTGCGCGATGCAGGGGGTGGCGAAGGCGAGCAGGCTGAGGCACAAGAGGGCATGTCGCATGTCCCGCAGCCTAACGGCGGCGCGGGCATTGCGTCAAATGACGCGTGGGATACAGGAGAGACCGGGCCATGAGCGGCGATTACAACATGTCGATGCGCAAGTTCCTCAAGCAGGTGGGCGTTACCGGCCAGCAGGCAATCGAAGAGGGGTTGCGCAAGGCGGGCAGCCCCGAGGGCGGCAGCTTTCGCGCCCGTGTGGTGCTGACGATCGAGGGGCTGGATGTCAGCCACGAGGTCACCGGCCTGATCAAGGATGGTGACGCATGAGCCTGCGCGAGGCCGTTCTGGCCAATCTCAAGAAGATCACCGACCCGGTGTCCGGACAGGACATCGTAAGCGCCGGCATCGTGCGCGCGTTGAATGTCGAGGGCGACACCGTGCGCTTTGTCATCGAGATCGACCCCAAGCTGGCCGAGCGGATGGAGCCGGTGCGCGCCGCCGCCGAGAAGGCCGCCCAGATGGTCGAGGGTGTGGCCAAGGTCTCGGCCATGATGACGGCGCATTCCGACAAGGCGCCGCCCGATCTGAAGCCGCGCCCCAAGGCGGCACCGCAGGGGCCGCAGCCGGTCGCCGGTGTCGACCGCATCGTGGCGGTCGCCTCGGGCAAGGGTGGCGTGGGCAAGTCCACCGTCTCGGCCAACCTCGCCTGTGCGCTGGCCGCCGAGGGGCGGCGCGTGGGCCTCTTGGATGCCGATGTCTATGGCCCCTCGCAGCCGCGCATGTTGGGCGTGTCGGGCCGACCGGCCAGCCCGGATGGCAAGACCATCCTGCCGCTCCGCAATCATGGCGTGACCATGATGTCGATGGGACTGATGACCAACGAGGGTCAGGCGGTGGTCTGGCGCGGTCCGATGCTGATGGGCGCGCTGCAACAGATGATGAACCAGGTGCAATGGGGCGGGCTGGATGTGCTGATCGTCGACCTGCCGCCGGGCACAGGTGACGTGCAACTGACGCTGAGCCAGAAATTCGCGGTTGACGGCGCCATCGTGGTCTCGACCCCGCAGGACGTGGCGCTGATCGATGCCCGTAAGGGGATCGACATGTTCCGCCAGCTCAAGACCCCGATCCTGGGCATGATCGAGAACATGTCGACCCATATCTGTTCCAATTGCGGGCATGAGGAACATGTGTTCGGCCATGGCGGCGTTGCGGCCGAGGCCGAGAAACTGGGCGTGCCGCTTTTGGGTGAGATTCCGCTGCATCTGGATATCCGGGTCGCCGCCGATGGTGGTGCGCCGATCGTGGTCAGCAAGCCCGACAGCCCGCAGGCCGAGGCGTTCCGCAGGATCGCCCGCGACCTGATCGCCAAGGGCCAGGCATGACTGCGCCCACCTTTCCGCCGCTGATGCAGGGCGTCGCCGCCCAGGGGGGCGACGACCCGTTCGAGCGGGCGCAGGCCATGGCGGCGCTTGGCTGTGACGGCGGGACGGTGGTGCACAGTGTACAGGCCGACCGGCTGCGCGCGGCGCTGGTGCTGGCGCCCGAGGTGGCGCTGGCCGAGGCGATGGCGATGCTGCCGCTATGTGCGGTGGGGTTCCAGAACGCGCTGGGGGCGCTGGCCCCGCCCGAGGTGGCGGTTCATCTGGGCTGGGCGGGCGACATCCATGTCAATGGCGGTCGCTGCGGACGGCTTTGCGTGGCGGCCTCGACCCGCGACCCGCAGGCGCAGCCCGATTGGCTGGTGATCGGGCTCGATCTGGCGCTGCTGCCCACCTCGGACATGCCCGGCGCGCAGCCCGACGAGACCGCGCTGTACGAGGAAGGCTGCGCCGATGTCGCCGCCACCACCCTGTTGGAAAGCTGGGCCCGCCATGTGATGACCTGGATCCACCGGTGGGAGGACGAGGGCAACGCGCCGCTGCATGCCGAATGGCTGGGCCTGGCGCGCGGCGTCGGCGAAGAGATCACGCGCGCGGACTACACGGGAACCTTTCTGGGTGTCGACGAGCGGTTCGGCATGCTGATCCGTACCGATGCCGAAACCCGCCTGATCCCGCTGACCGATCTGTTGGAGGACCCCGCATGAACCTGGCCCGTGCCATTCATTTCGACGAAAGCGACCTGAGGGTCTTTCACAGCCCGGCGCGCACCGGCGAATGGTGCGTCTCGGGCGGGTTCGAGTTTTCGAACTGGTCCGAGGCCGATCTGGAGGGCAAGGCGCGGCAGGCCTTTGCCAATGGCTGGTTGGGGCTGGAGACCTTCGGGCGGGTGACCTTTGTGGCGGTGACCCGGATCGAGGAGGGTGAGGTCGCGGCGCTGGCCGAGAACCTGGCGCGCCATTTCGTCAGCCATTACGGCGCCCCCTCGATCGAGGCGGCGCTAGAGGTGGCGCGGGGCGAGATCGCGCAGATGGCCGATCTGTGCGAGGATCACGATCCCAATACGCTGCTGACGGTGGCGCGGGACCTGTCCGAGGCCGGTGTGCGCGAGGCCTATCGCACCATCCAGCCTCAAGAGGCCGAGCTGGACCTGCTGGCGGTGCATGTCACGCCCGACGAATAGAGCGCAGCGCCCTTTGTTGTCAAAAGGAGCGCCTGCGGCGCACGCCTTTGGTGCCGCGCCTTGCGGCGCGGGATGCGAGGCGCTGCCTCGCGCTCCGGGATATTTGGGGCAAGAGGAAAGGGGCGGCGGGGAGTGATTTTCAGAGCAGGTCGGTGAAGCCGCCATATTGACCGCGCTTGAACATCAGACCCTTGCCGGGGCGTTGGGTGGCACGCAGCACCTGGCCGACCAGGATCAGGTGGTCGCCCGCCGGGTGGCGGGCCTGGATCTCGCAATCGAACCGGGCCAATGCGCCAACCAGTGTCGGCACCCCGTTCAGGCCCGGCTCCCAGTCGACGCCATCGAAGTTGAGACCGTCCTGCGCAAAGCGCTTTGCGATAGCGTGCTGACCTTCGGCCATCACATGGATCGCATAGTGGCGGGTATTGGCGAAAGTTCTGAAACGGGCCGAGTCATTGGCCAGGCTCCAAAGCACCAGCGCCGGTTCCAGCGAGACCGAGGCAAAGGAATTGGCGGTGATCCCGGCGGGCCCCCGCGCGGATTGCGCGGTGATCACGGTCACACCGGTCCCGTAACAGCCCAGCGCGTCGCGAAAGGCGCGGGCGCTGTCGGGGCCGGGGGTGAATGTGGTCTCGGTCATCTCAGCCTCGGGTCGGGATCGCGCCCCCACGTGCCATGGCGGGGCGGGATTGTCCATGCCGGGGATCGCATGACTTTCGGCGGTCGAGAGATCGGGTTTGCGGTTCATTCCCGCAGCCAAACACCAAAATATGCGTTTTTGATGTTTGAATTGTGCCACATGAAGGTCGGGTCGCGACCGGCTCAGTTCAGATCCTCAAGCAATCGCCCGTGTTTGCGGGTTTCGCCAATCACCGCGCCAAAGGTTTCAAGCCCGCGCGCCCGCAGCATCGGCAGCATCCGGCACAGCACCTCGGCGGTGGCCTGGGCATCGCCCAGCGCGGTGTGACGCAGCGGTGCGGGGATGGTGACGCCCAGCCGGTCGCAGAGCGCGTCGAGAGTGTGGGTCTCGCTGGCGCCGAACAGCACCGCCGAAAGCAGCACCGTGTCGAGAATCGGGTGATCCCACTCCAACCCGCAACGTTTACCGTGACGACGCAGAAACGCCATGTCGAAAGGCGCGTTATGGGCAACGATCACCGCGTCGCGGGCAAAGTGGTGGAACTGCCGCGCAGCGGTCACGATATCGGGCGCATCGGCCACCATCGCGTCGGACACGCCATGCACCTTGGTCGAGGCGGGCGGGATCGGGCGACCGGGGTTGACCAGCTGGTCGATGCGCTCTCCCGGCACGATGCGGCCCTTGACCACGCGGACTGCGCCGATCTGCACGATCTCGTCCTTGTGCGGAAGGAGCCCGGTGGTCTCGGTGTCGAAGACGGCAAAGACAAGGCTGTCGAGACCGCGCGCCTCCAGCGCCGCCTCGGCGGGCTGGCTGAGAAGGTCGAAATCATAGACCAGCGGCCGCGCCGCTTCGGGGGCGATGCGGCTGCTGGCCTCGTCAAGGATCAGCATGTAACCCGGCGCGTCCCCCAAGGGCTTCATCCGCGCCTGATAGCTTTGCGCGCCGTCGGTGCCGGTCAGGGTACAGTTTTGTTCCAGCCCGGACTTGACCAGCCGCGCATAGGCACGCTCCAGCCCGCTGCGCTGGAAATAGTCGAACAGCGAGGCGTTGAGCCGGGGATGGGCGATTTGCGCCAGCACGCCCGCCGCCTGACCGTCGTAAAGCACGATTTGATGGGCAGGGTTGGCGAGCAGCATGGCCACCGGGATCTCGGTCAACAGCGCGGTCAGCCGGGCTGTCTCGGCGGCCAGATGCGCGGTCTCTGACGCGACGGCTGCGGCGGTATCCATGGCGTTGCTGCTGAGTTGGCCCGCCAGCCCGGCGGCGGCAGGCGCCAGATCGCCCAGGTAGCGTGCCGCGTGCAGGTCCAGCTCGCCCGCCACACCCGCATGAGCGCGGGCGCGCATGCTGGCCGACAGGCGCTCGATCGGCTTGGCGACATTCTCGTCGAACAGCAGCCAGACCCCCGCCACCAGCGCCAGAATGCCAAAGCCGGCTGCCAGTGCCGCCAGCATAAAGGCGTCGAGCAATTCGGGGCTGCCGGCGCGGGAATAGGCCAGCCAAAGCGCGCCCAGCACCACCGCCAGCCCGCCCGCCGCCAGCAGGCAGAAAAAGAGAAAGATGCGCAGGCGCAGGCTCAATCCGGTCAGCATCTCACACCTCGCAGGCGGCCTGGATGATCGGATCGCCCTGCGGCGGGCGGCGCCAGTCGGCGCCAGCGACACTGCCATCGGCGGCAAACTCGGCGCCATCGGCCAGGCTGGCGCGGCGCTGGCCGTCGCAGTCGATCAGCACCGGCACGCGGTTCACCGCGGCCCAGCGACCAAAGAAATAGAGATCGATCAGGCGCTGACCGGGCTGGCCCGGATGGGTCTTGATGCTGGTGGCATCCAGCGCGGCGAAACGGTCGACAAACGGCACCAGATAAGTCCAGGGGCGGTAGAGGGCGCGACTTTCCACCGTTTCGACGACCACCATGCCCTCGGGCAGGGCGGCACGGGTGCGCCCGTACCAGCCATATTCGCTGGCGATGGTCACGCCGATCATGCCACAGCCAGCGGCCACCGGTGCCAGCCAGCGCGGCAGGCGCCCGCCCAACAGCCGGTTCAGCGCCATGACCACGCCAGCCATGGCCAGACCTGCCACCAGCGTTCCGATCAGTTCCAGAAACATCGCCTTTCTCCTCCAGCCTTCCAGGCCGCCAACCGTTCGGCAGGGGCAAGATTTTTCGTCGAAAAATCTCTGCCCCGCGCGCCGGTCAGCTCAGCATGCCTTTGCCATGGCCCACGGCCGATTGCATCGTCTTTACCACCACAAAAGCGTCGCGCAGATGACTTCGCTCAAAGTCCGACAGAGATGTGGGGGCCAGATAGTTGTCCGGCGCCTCGCCGCGCCGCACCAGCGCGGCCTGATGCTCCAGCCGGGTTTCGGCGATCAGGTCATAGGCGTCTTTGAGGTCGCGCGCGCCGGACGGGCTGAGCACGCCCGCCGCCTCGGCGGCCTCGAGCCGGGCGCGGGTGCCGACCTCGGTCAACTCGCCTTGCAGCGCATAGATGCGGCCCAAGTCGACCACCGGCACCACGCCATTGTGTTTCAGGTCGAGCGTGTTGCGATGCTCGCCCGAGCGGATGGTGGCGAAACCGCGCAACAGGCCGAGCGGCGGCGTGTGTTTCAGCGAGTTCGAGATCATATGCGCGACAAAGATCGAATTGGCCCGCGCCGCCCGCAGGGTTTCGGCCTGAAGATCGGTGAACAGCGCCTGATACCCGCCAATCGGGCGCAGGTCGAACATCACGCTGGCCAGCATCTGCGCCTCGGGGTTCGGCTTGGCGATCCAACCGCGGAAATAGTCGCGCCAGACCCGCACCGGCTGGCACCAGCGCGGGTTGGTGGCCATCATGTCGCCCGGGCAATAGACATAGCCGCAGGTGTTGAGCCCGTCGCAGACGAACTGCGCCAGTTCCCGGAAATAGGGCATCTGGGCCTCGGTCACCGCGTCGTCCAGCATCAGGCAATTGTCCTGATCGGACACGCCGGTCTGTTCCTGGCGGCCCTGGCTGCCGCAGGCAAGCCAGAGATAGGGCACCGGCGGCGGTCCCAGCTTGTCCTCGGCCAGTGCCAGCAGGCGGCGGGTCGCGGTGTCGGCGATATCGGTGATCAGGCGGGTGACCACCTCGTGCCGGTTGCCGCCAGCCACCAGCTGCACCAGCAGGCGCGGGATCTCGGCGGTGACCTCGGCCATCTCACCGGCGCTTGTGGCACGGGCGAGGCGGCTGACCAGTTCGGCGGAACTGACCGCCTGGAACCGGGTCAGGTCGGTCTGGGTGACCATGCCCACCAGCCGCCCGGCCTCGACAATCGGGATATGGCCGATATGGCGCTCCATCATCGCGTGCAGCACGTCCGATCCGATGGCCGAGGGGGCGAGGGTCAGAGGGGCAGGGGTCATCACCTGGGCCACGGGTGTGTCGGGGCTGCGCGCCTCGGCCACCACCTTGCCCGAGAGATCGCGCTGGGTGAGGATGCCGACCAGTGCGTCACCTTCGCAGACGCAGAGCGAGGAGATGCCGCGCGCGCGCATCTCCTGTGCCGCCGCCTGCACCGTGGCGCCGGGCGCGCAGGTGGCCGGATCGCGGGCCATCAGGGTTTCGACCCGGCTGGTCGCAAGGCTCTGCACCTGCGGGCGCGGTGCGCGGGCACGGTTGAAGAACTTTGCCACCACCGGATGGGCGGCCATCAGGTCCGAGAACAGATCGGGCGGCAGCACCAGCAGCACCGAATGGGCATCGGCCCGGGCCGAGGTGACGGCGTGCCCGTCTCGCAACAGGCCACGTTCGCCAAAAGAATTGCGCAGGCCAAGATGCGAGACCACCGCGCCGTTCTCGTCGCGGATCTCGATCTGGCCCTCGTAGACGATGAACAGGCCCGGGAGCTTCTCGCCCAGATCATAGACGGCGAAATCGCGCTCGACCTCCCAGGCGTCCAGCCGGGTGGCGATCCGCTCCAGTTCTTCCAGCGGCAGCGCATCATAGGGGTGCACCGATTTCAGGAAACGGGTGATCTGGTCAGGGGTAAGGGGCATGGCTCAACACCGGGTCTTGAATGAAAAAGTCCCGCCGGGACAGGGCCAGGCGGGACATGGTCAGTAAGGGCGGCCCACAATCGGGAGGGAGTGCGGGCCGCCCTGCATCTCAGTGGTCCTGAGCTGCGCCTGCGCCTCGGGGGATGCGCACGCTTTCGACCAGGTCCTTGATTTCCTGCGGAGTTTCCTTGGTCATGCCGGCGACCAGATAGGCGACGCCGAAGTTGACCGCCGCACCGATGGCGCCGAACGAGGTCGACTTGACCGTGCCCAGAAGCGGGTCGGCATCGGTGAAGGAGTTGGTGCCGGGGATGAAGAACCAGCCCTTGTGCAGGAAGATGTAGAGGAGGGTCACGATCAGACCGGCCAGCATGCCGGCCACCGCGCCGCTGTTGTTGATCTTCTTCGAGAAGATCCCCATCATCAGCGCCGGGAAGATCGAGGCCGCTGCGAGACCAAAGGCCAGCGCCACGGTCTGTGCGGCAAAGCCCGGCGGGTTCAGACCCAGATAGGTCGCCACCCCGATGGCCACGGCCATCGCGATCCGCGCCGACAACAGCTCTCCCTTTTCCGAGATGCCCGGATTGATCGAGCCCTTGATCAGGTCATGGCTGACCGCCGAGGAGATCGCCAGCAGCAGACCGGCGGCGGTGGACAGCGCGGCGGCCAGACCACCGGCAGCGACCAGACCGATCACCCAACCGGGCAGGTTGGCAATCTCGGGGTTGGCCAGAACCAGGATGTCGCGGTTGAAGTTGGTCAGCTCGTTGCCGGCCCAGCCCTTTTCCGCTGCCTTGGCCTGCATGGCCTCGGACTTGTCGTTGTAGTACTGGATCTTGCCGTCGCCGTTCTTGTCTTCCCAGCCCAACAGACCGGTTTTCTGCCAGTTGGCCATCCAGTCATAGCGCGGGTCGGTTTCGATCTGCTCGATCGAGACGGCCTCGCCATTGGTGCCGTTGGGCCAGAACATGTCGGTGATGTTCAGGCGGGCCATGGCGCCCACGGCGGGGGCGGTCAGGTACAGCAGCGCGATGAACACCAGCGCCCAGCCCGCCGACCAGCGTGCGTCCGACACCTTGGGAACGGTGAAGAAGCGCATGATGACGTGGGGCAGACCGGCGGTGCCGATCATCAGCGACAGGGTGAACAGCACCATGTTGAACGTGTCGCCGTTATGGGTGGTGTATTCGGCGAAACCCAGCTCTTTCAGGATCGCGTCCAGCTTGGCCAGCAGCGGCTCGCCGCTTGCGGCATGGTCGCCGAACAGGCCCAGGCCCGGGATCGGGTTGCCGGTCAGTTGCAGCGAGATGAACACGGCCGGGATGGTATAGGCCATGATCAGCACGACATATTGGGCAACCTGGGTATAGGTCACGCCCTTCATGCCGCCGAACACCGCATAGGCGAACACCACGCAGGCGCCGATCAACAGGCCGGCGGTGTTGGACACTTCGAGGAAGCGGCCGAAGGCCACGCCCACACCTGTCATCTGGCCGATCACATAGGTCACCGATGCGACGATCAGGCAGATCACGGCCACAAGGCGCGCGGTCGAGCTGTAGAAACGGTCGCCGATGAACTCGGACACGGTGAACTTGCCGAACTTGCGCAGATAGGGCGCCAGAAGCAGGGCGAGCAGCACGTAACCGCCGGTCCAGCCCATCAGGAAGGTCGAGTTGTCATAGCCCACAAAGGCGATGAGACCGGCCATCGAGATGAACGAGGCCGCCGACATCCAGTCGGCCGCGGTGGCCATGCCGTTCATGACCGGGTGCACGCCGCGCCCGGCGGCGTAGAATTCCGACGTGGAACCCGCGCGGGCCCAGATCGCGATGCCGATATAGAGCGCAAACGAGGCGCCCACGAACAGCAGGTTGATGGTAAACTGATCCATGGCTGATTACTCCTCGTCCACGCCGAATTCGGCGTCGAGCTTGTTCATGCGCCAGGCGTAGAAAAAGATCAGCGCCAGGAACACCAGGATCGAGCCTTGCTGGGCAAACCAGAAGCCCAGATCGGTACCGCCCACGGCGATGCCGCTGAGCATGGGGCGCAGCACGATGCCGAACCCGAAAGACACCAGCGCCCAGATGACGAGGCTGATGAGAATGATCCGCACATTGGCCTGCCAATAGCCCTTTTGGGCATCGCTGACCTGTGCGGAGGTGGTGGTATGGTCCGCCATGTCGCGGGTCCTCCTTGCTTCCTCCTGAGGCGCCCGGCTGCGGCCCGGACGGTCTCACTCCTGAATCCCGCCGGTTGGCGGCGGGCATGACTCCTCCGGTCCGCCAGGGCGGTCCTTCGGAACTGTCTTGCGGGGGGTGGGGGCGGCGCGTGCCGCGCCCCGGTCTTTCCCGCCTAGGCCATCGCCCCCTTGACGATGGTGGCGAGGCCCTGAGCGATCTCTTCGATCCCGCCCATGGCGTCGATCCGTTGCAGCACGCCGTGCCCGTCGTAATAGGCGATCAGCGGCGCGGTCTGTGCGTGATAGGCCTCGAGCCGGCTGGCGACGGTCGCGGCATTGTCATCGGCGCGCCGCTTCATATCGGTGCCGCCGCACTTGTCGCATTTGCCCGCCTCGGCCGGCTGCTTGAACGTGTCGTGATACCCCTCGCCGCAGCCGCCACAGGTGTAGCGGCCCGAGATGCGGGTGACCATCTCGGCATCCTCGACCTCGAGGCTGATGGCGGCGTTGATACGCTGGCCGCTCTCGGACAGCAGCGTGTCCAGCGCCTCGGCCTGCACGGTGGTGCGGGGAAAGCCGTCGAGGATCACGCCCTTGGCGCAATCGGGCTCGGCCAGCCGGTCGCGCAGGATGGCAATGACGATCTCGTCGCTGACCAGGTCGCCCGCCTCCATCACCGCCTTGGCCTGCTTGCCGGCGGGGGTGCCGGCGGCCACGGCGGCGCGCAGCAGGTCGCCGGTCGACAGTTGCACCAGCCCGAACTTGTCTTCCAGCATGCGGGCCTGGGTGCCCTTCCCGGCGCCTGGAGGGCCGAGAAGGATCAGAACGGCGGGGGTGGTCAGAGTGGCAGCGTCCATGGTCATCCCCTTATTTGCCGGCGCGATTGGCGATCAGGTCGTCGACCACCGAGGGATCGGCCAGCGTCGAGGTATCGCCCAGCGAGCCAAAGTCGTTCTCGGCGATCTTGCGCAGGATGCGGCGCATGATCTTGCCCGAGCGGGTCTTCGGCAGGCCCGGCGCCCACTGGATCACGTCCGGGCTGGCAATCGGGCCGATCTCGGTGCGCACCCAGGTGCGCAGCTCCTTCATCAGCTCGTCCGACGGCTCGCGGTCGTTCATCAGGGTGACATAGCAATAGATGCCCTGGCCCTTGATCTCGTGCGGATAGCCGACCACGGCGGCCTCGGCCACGGCGGCATGCGCCACCAGCGCGCTTTCCACCTCGGCGGTGCCCATGCGGTGGCCCGAGACGTTGATCACGTCATCGACGCGGCCGGTGATCCAATAGTCGCCGTCGGCATCGCGGCGGCAGCCGTCGCCGGTGAAGTAGTAACCCTTGTAATCGGCGAAATAGGTCTTCTGGAAACGCTCGTGATCGCCCCAGACGGTGCGCATCTGGCCCGGCCAGCTGTCCTTGATGCAGAGCACGCCCTCGACGCCATTGCCGCTGATCTCGACGCCCGATTGCGGGTCGAGCACCACCGGCTGCACGCCAAAGAAGGGCTTCATCGCGGCCCCCGGCTTGGTCGCATGGGCGCCCGGCAGCGGCGTCATCAGGTGGCCGCCGGTTTCGGTTTGCCACCAGGTGTCGACGATCGGGCATTTGCCCTTGCCCACCACGTCATTGTACCAGTTCCAGGCCTCGGGGTTGATCGGCTCGCCCACGGTGCCCAACAGGCGCAGGTCGCTCAGGTCGTGCTTTTCCACAAAGCTGGTGCCCTGACCCATCAGCGCGCGGATGGCGGTGGGGGCGGTGTAGAATTGGTTGACCTTGTGCTTGGCGCAGACCTCCCAGAAGCGGCCCGCGTCGGGATAGGTCGGCACGCCCTCGAACATCAGCGTGGTGGCGCCATTGGCCAGCGGGCCATAGACGATATAGCTGTGGCCGGTGACCCAGCCCACATCGGCGGTGCACCAGTAGATGTCGCCGTCATGGTAGTCGAAGGTGATCTCATGCGTCATCGCCGCATAGACCAGGTAGCCGCCGGTGGTATGCACCACGCCCTTGGGCTGGCCGGTCGAGCCGGAGGTGTAGAGGATGAAGAGCGGATCCTCGGCACCCATCTCGGCAGGCGCGCAGTAATCCGATGCCTCGAGCGCCATCTCGTTATAGTCAAAGTCGCGGTCGGCGATCCAGGTGGTCTGGCCACCGGTGCGCTTGACCACCAGGCATTTGACGCTGTCCTTGCAATGCAGCAGGGCCGCGTCGGCATTGGATTTCAGCGGCGTCTTGCGGCCACCGCGCGGCGCTTCGTCGGCGGTGATCACCACCTTGGCGTCGCAGCCGTTGATGCGGGCTGCCAGCGCGTCGGGCGAGAAACCGGCAAAGACGATGGAATGAATGGCGCCGATGCGGGCGCAGGCCAACATGGCATAGGCGGCCTCGGGGATCATCGGCAGATAGATCACCACGCGGTCGCCCTTGCGCACGCCCAGGCTCTCGAGGATGTTGGCCATCCGGCAGACCGAGCCGTGCAGCTCCTTGTAGGTGATGTGCTTGGCGGGTTCCGTGGGCGAGTCCGGCTCCCAGATGATCGCGGTCTGGTCGCCACGGGTCGCCAGGTGGCGGTCGATACAGTTGGCCGCGACGTTCAGCGTGCCGTCGGCATACCAGTTGATCGAAACCTCGCCGAAATTGTAGTTGACGTCCTTGACCTGGGTAAAGGGCTTGATCCAGTCGACCCGCTTGCCTTGCTCGGCCCAGAACCCTTCGGGATCGGCCATCGAGGCGGCATACATCCGGTCATAGGTTTCCGCGTTCACATGCGCGCGCGCCACGGTGTCGGCGGACGGTGCATAGAGCTTGGTCTCGGTCTGAGCTGCTGGTGACATGGATGAGGCTCCTCCCTCTCACTGATTTCATTGCGACCGTTTTCACCCATCCCCATGGGTGTTGTCGATCTGCGTTCCAACCCTGCGCAAATCATAGCGAAAACTGAAAAGAAGAAAATAAATACCTGTAAAACAAGGGATTGACTGTAAATTTGTTGATGATTTCAGGGGTGATTTGTAAATTACGTGAACTCGAACTGGGAAATACCGATGAAAATCAATCTCTATTCCTGTCAAGGATTTTTCCCCGACCGGGAGGCGGTCGTGGCCCATCCGGGTTTCCCGGAAGGCGCGAAAGCCGCATTTCGGGTGTGACATAATGTTTCGGTGCCGGTCTCGTCCGGGCAATCATGCTGCGCAGCGGCATGGCCGACTCGCCAGGTTGCGGGCTTGGCATGCTGCCATGTTGGCGCTAGCTTGACCGCAAGCGGTCCGGACGGAAGGACCGCGGCATAGGGAGAGACTTCATGAACAAGATGTTGAGCGGCGCGGTTGCGGCCGCCCTGACCGTGTCTTTTGCCGTCGAGGCAGGTGCTACCGAATGGAACGTGTCGGTCTGGGGCAAGCGCCGCGCCTTTACCGAGCATGTCGAGAAGCTGGCAGAACTGGTCAGCGAGAAGACGGGTGGGTCGTTCACCCTGAATGTCAGCTATGGCGGCCTGTCCAAGCCCCGCGAGAACCTGGACGGGATCTCGATCGGCGCGTTCGAGATGGCGCAGTTCTGTGCCGGCTATCATGCCGACAAGAACCGGGCGATCACGGTGCTGGAACTGCCGTTCCTGGGCGTGAATACGCTGGCCGAAGAGGTTGCCGTGTCGAACGCGGTCTATGCCCATCCCGCGGCGCAAAAGGAAATGGCGCAGTGGAACGCCAAGCTGCTGATGACCTCACCGATGCCGCAATACAACCTGGTGGGCACCGGTTCGCCGCGTGACGAGCTGGCCGAGTTCGAGGGCATGCGGGTGCGCGCGACGGGCGGTCTGGGCGCGGCATTCGCGGCGGTGGGCGGGGTGCCGACCTCGGTGCCTGCGACCGAGGCCTATAACGCGATGGAATCGGGCGTTGTGGATACCGTGGCCTTTGCCCAGCACGCGCATCTGAGCTTTGGCACCATCAACAAGGCCGACTGGTGGACCGCCAACCTGAACCCGGGCACCGTGAACTGCCCCGTGGTGGTGAATATCGACGCCTACGAGGCGCTGAGCGATGACGAGCGCGCGGCGCTCGACAGCTCGATCGACGAGGCCATCGACCACTATCTGACCAACTACGGCACTCTGCTGAAGAAATGGGATGACGTGCTGGCCGAAAAGGGCGTTGAAAAGGTGATGATCTCGGACGAGGTGCTGGAAGAGTTCCGCGCCAAGGTTGCCGGACCGATCAGCGCCAAATGGGTCGAGGACATGACCGCGCAGGGCCTGCCGGGGCAGGAACTGCTGGATCTGGTCCATGCGACGCTGAAATCGGCACGCGGCAGCTGAGGCCGCAACGGGGGCCGGGCGCATATGTGCCCGGTCCGCTCTTTTCAGAATACCGGACGTAAGGGGGCTTTGCCATGGCAGGGCATGCATCAGTATTGGAGGACGGCAGCGCGCTGAGCCGTCTGGACCGGGCGCTCTTGCGGCTGGAGCGGGTCCTGGCGCTGATCAGCGGGCTGGCGGTGTTTGCGCTGATGCTGCTGGCGGTGGTTTCGGTCGGCGGGCGCAACACGATGAACGCGCCCTTGCCGGGCTATGTCGACTGGATCGAACAGGCGATGCCGCTGATCGCCTTCATGGGCATCGCCTTTGTCCAGCGCGAGGGCGGCCATATCCGGATGGACCTGTTCATCGGGCGGCTTCAGGGCCGGGCGCTGTGGCTGTTCGAGCTGATCTCGGTGCTGCTGATCCTGGGCTTGATGATACTTCTGGTCTGGGGCAGCTGGGCGCATTTCCTGCGCGCCTTCGACATGAACGCGCCGCTCTGGAGCCGCGACAGCTCTATCGATATCGGCATTCCGCTCTGGCCCGCCAAATTGCTGGCGCCGGTGGCGTTTTCGGTTCTGTGCCTGCGGTTGGTTTTGCAGGTCTGGGGGTATGGCCGGGCCTTTCTGCTGGGGCTTGATGCGCCGGTAGCGGTGCCGCTGATCCAGGATGTGGCCGCCCAGGCGGCGGCCGAGGCCGAGCAACTGGCGGGGCATGACAATGGATAGTATCGAGATCGGCCTCTGGGTCACCGGCGGGCTGCTGGTTCTGGTTCTGGTCGGCATGCGCGTGGCCTTTGCCGCCGCGCTGGCGGGGCTGGTGGGGCTCATCTGGATCTTCTGGTCGAAGAAGGGCTATGACCCCGAGGATTTCGGCTGGGCGCTGACGGTGGCGGTCAAGACGGCGGGGCAGGTGCCCCATTCCAAGGTGGCCAGCCAGGCGCTGAGCCTGATCCCGACCTTCATCCTGATCGGTTACCTCGCCTATTATGCGGGGCTGACGCGGGCGCTGTTCGAGGCGGCCAAGCGCTGGATGGCCTGGGTGCCGGGCGGGCTGGCGGTATCGACCGTGTTCGCCACCGCGGGCTTTGCGGCGGTGTCCGGGGCGTCGGTCGCGACCTCTGCCGTGTTCGCCCGCATCGCCATCCCCGAGATGCTGGCAATCGGCTATAACAAGCGTTTTGCGGCGGGCGTGGTGGCGGCGGCGGGGACATTGGCCTCGCTGATCCCGCCCTCGGCGATCCTGGTGATCTATGCCATCATCGTCGAGCAGGACGTGGGCAAGCTGTTGCTGGCGGGCTTCGTGCCTGGTGCGTTCAGCGCGGTGATCTATGTGGCGCTGATCGTGGGCATCGCGGTGGTGTTCAAATCGGTGGGCCCGCCGGTGACCGGCTTTACCTGGCGCCAGCGGTTCGCGTCGCTTCCGGGCGCGCTGCCCATCGTGTTCGTCGTCGTGATCATCATCTTCTTTGTCTACAACCCCTTTGGCGGCGATGCCTGGGGCACGCCCACCGAGGGCGGCGCGTTGGGGGCCTTTGTGGTGTTCTGCATGGCCGTGCTGCGCGGCATGAAATGGGCCGAGTTCAAGAGCGCGCTGTTGGAGACCGCCAAGCTCACGGTGATGATCTTTACCATCATCTGGGGGGTGCTGATCTATGTGCGCTTCCTGGGCTTTGCCGATCTGCCGGGGGCGTTTTCCGACTGGATCACCTCGCTTGCGATGTCGCCGATGCTGATCCTGATCTGTATCCTGTTGGCCTATGCGGTGCTGGGCATGTTCATGGACGCGATCGGCATGCTGCTCTTGACCCTGCCGGTGGTCTATCCGGCGGTGATGGCGCTGAACGGGGGCGAGGCGGTCAGCGCGGCGGACAGCGCCTTTGGCATGTCGGGTCCGATGTGCGCGATCTGGTTCGGTATCCTGGTGGTGAAAATGGCCGAGTTCTGCCTGATCACCCCGCCCATCGGCCTCAACTGTTTCGTGGTGGCCGGTGTGCGCCCGGACCTGAGCGTGCAGGACGTGTTCCGCGGTGTCATGCCGTTCTTTGTCGCCGATGCCGTGACCATCGGCCTGCTGGTCGCCTTTCCCCAGATCGTTCTCTGGCTGCCGACATTGGCCGGGTAGAGCGTCGTTGACCCCTGCCCAATGCCACGATACGGCAACGGGCAGGGCAGGGGGACAGACCGGATGCAGATCGAGACCGTCATCTATGTGCTGCTTGGCGGTCTGGCGGGCGGTTTCGTCAACGGGCTTGCGGGCATGGGCACCTCGCTTTTTGCGCTGGGGTTCTTTCTGGTGGTGCTCGACCCGGTTTCGGCGGTGGCGCTGACCGCGCTTCTGGCGGTTCTGGCGGGGGTGCAGGGCCTCTGGATCTCGCGTTCGGTGCTTTGGGAGGATCCGCGTCGTTGGCTGCGCTTCACCCTGCCGGGTATTCTGGGCGTTCCGCTTGGGCTGATGCTGCTCGACTGGGTCGATCCGGCGGTGCTGCGCCGGATCATCGCGGCGGGGCTGGTCCTATACGGTGGTTACTTCGGCCTGCGCCGGTCCTTGCCCCGGCTAGAGGGACAGTATCGCTGGGTCGACCGTGCCCTGGGGTTCGTCGGCGGCATTCTGGGTGGCTTTGCCTCGCTGTCGGGCGTGCTGCCGACCATCTGGCTGTCGATGCGGGCCTGGCCCCGGGCCGAGACACGCGCGGTGCTGCAAAGCTACAACTTTTCGATCCTGCTCATCACCGTTGCCGGGCTGGCCCTGCGCGGCGCCTACGAGGCGCAGGTCTGGACCGCTTTCGCCGTGGTGCTGCCGGCCGGCGTATTGGCGGCGCAGGCTGGGATCTTCGCCTTCCGTCGCATCACCGACGCGCAGTTCCAGCGCCTCCTGGTGCTGCTCTGCCTCTGCCTGGGGCTGGGAATGCTGATGCGCGAGGTGCTGGCAGGGTGAGCGGCGCTCGCACAGGCAACCGTGAACGCTGTCGCCTTGACAGACCCGACGCGCGCGGCTCTGGTCGGGCGCGCGCCTGTCCGGGGTCAGGCGGAGAGGCGTCATGACCACGCTCGACCTGATGCTCTTTGCCAGCGCGGTGCTGTTGCTGGCGGGGACGATCAAGGGCTTCATCGGCTTGGGCCTGCCCACCGTGTCGCTGGCGCTGCTGACGCTTGGCACCGATCCGCGCATGGCGATCACGCTGATCCTGATGCCGATGCTGCTCAGCAATCTCTGGCAGATGGCGCGGGGCGGGCCGTTAGGCATATTGCTGCACCGGTATGGCCGGTTCGCGCTGGTGCTGGGCCTGTCGGTGGGGCTGACCGCCTGGTTCAGTCGCGCGGCGGGCGACCGGCTGCTGATGGGGGCGCTGGGGGCGATCCTGCTGCTTTACGCACTGCTCGACAGCCTGCGCCGGGTGCCGCCGCTGCCCGAACGCCACGTTGGTTTGATCGAGGTGATCTGGGCTGCACTCACAGGCGTGATCGGCGGATTGACCGCGGGTTGGGGCGGGCCGATGGCGATGTATCTCAGCGCCCGCCGCGCGCCGAGGGACGAGTTCGTGCAGGCCAGCGGTCTGCTCATCGCCGCTGGCAGTCTGCCGCTGATGCTCTCCTATCTCGCAGCCGGACACGCCGATTCACGCGGGCTGGGTCTCTCCGCTGTGCTACTGGCGCCCACCTTCGCGGGCTTTGCCTTGGGCGAGCGCCTGCGCCACCGTGCCGACCCGGCCCTGTTCCGCCGCGCTCTAATCCTGCTCTTCGTGGTGCTGGGCGCAAACCTGATCTGGCGCGCGCTCGGCAGCTAGCCCCTCAAAGCGGGAGCCACTCGAGCCGATCAGTGCGCGCGTGCATTAACCTGGTGACACAGTTGGTGTCCAGATCCACGATCCGATAGGAGGGCGGCCCGAAGTTGTCGGGGCACCGGTCTTGGCCAGGGTCCTGAACCGGTGAAACGCGGCGCAAATGTGCCGGCCAGCAGGCTCTCTCGAAGCCAGACTGATCGACGCTCGTAAGCGATGAGAACAATACGAGATACCGGATGGAGCTTCATCCTGAGTTCCCAATTATGACCGGACGGATGAACGTCACTTTGCCGCCAGCGGTTTAGCCCAATCCTCCGATGCTGTGCCGGGTAATCGACGCGCCATGCAACAGGTCGGACTCCTTGAGGTCGGGCAAAGACTGATTTCCGGCCGAAGCGCGGATGCGGCGTGGGCTGGCAATCTCGCCCGAGAGGTGGCGTCTCATTGCCAACTTGACGGTTAGCCAGAGCCTACGGCTAGGCGCCGCCATGCGGCCCGAGGGGCAGGCCGAGCGGATCTCGCGCATTGGTTTGAAACCTTCCCGATCCTGGGGGCGCGGTGCGACCAGCAGGCGGGCACTCCGTCGGGCGGTGAACGCAGATGCTTGCGATTAGCCGCGCGCTGATGTCTGAGCCGCGCATCCTGCTGCTCGTCGCGCCCCGGCCGACCACGGTGACCTCTCTCTTTCGTAGACTGGCCTGTCGGTCTGGGCGCGATCCGGGCCTGCTCGCTGCAGCTTTTCGAAGGCGCTGACCACGACTGTAGTGATCGTTGCATGATGCAGTCCTTACACCGCACCGTGCTGCGGCTGGCTATACGGACGTCGCTGAATTTCGAGATGGTGCGGCTGAGCGGTATCCGCGAAACCAGGCCTTTGCCATGGCGCTCACGATTTCCGGGCCGTCAGCGGGGATCGTCTGTGTCTTCACCATGACGCGGCGTGGACCGGTCGATCCGCATCTGGGGCGTGGTCCGGCGCTCAGACCCTTGTGCCTGCGTTTAGACTGCCTTGGCAGCCTGCCCGGAGCGGTTTTGGTCGGGTTTCTTCCGGGCGCTCTCTCGTTCGACAAGGTGTGAACCCGGTAACGGGCCCCGACCTGATGCAGTGGGCGCGTGACGCGGTGTGGAGCATGACCGACCTGGATTCCGCTGCCACTGGAGGGTAAGCGCACAGAAAGCGTATATGCTCCGTTCGGTCTGAGGCGGCCTGAACATCAGCGAGATCGTGGAGATGCCGAACTGTACCATCAGTCTCTGCTTTCCCAAGACCGCGCCGGTGTAAGGGCCTCGCTGGGTTGGCCCGGATTTCCCACGGATTTGTCATTATACTTTTCCGGCGGACCGAGTTCGGACATCGAGCGAAGTCGGTCGGCTCCGTCAGGCAAACGGCGCGAAGGAGGATGCGCCTAGAAACGTTGCCCGACATAGATGTAGAGCAGGTCCTCGCCTACGCTGTTGCGGCTGAGATCGACTGAGAAATCCAGCGGGAACTTTCGCGATAGGCGGTAGCGCGCGCCGACCCCCCAGGCCGAGCGCACGGTGTCGAGAGAGAAATCCGCAAAGCGTCGCCCGGTGGTGCCGACCCCGCCAAAGGCCACGACGCCCAGCCTGTTTCCCAGGCGCTGGCGCAACTCGACCTGAAGCGAGGCCGAGCGCTGGTCAAGAAATTCGGTGACGGAATAGCCCCGGAACCCGTCCGTGCCGCCCAGCGAGCAGAGATCGAAAAAGGGCGTGTCGGAACTGGCCCCGCAGACCGAGGCGGCGGCGGCAAGCACCGCCCCTTTCCAGGGCTTGTGATAGACCGCAAGGTTCAGATAGGCGCGGGAATAGTCGCCCGTCACTCCTTCGAGCGTGAGACCGCGCGTGGCTTCGAAATCGATCAGCGCGCCCTGGGTCGGATAGATGGTGTCGTCGCGTGTATCGAGGCTGGCGACGAGGCCGGGACTGACGATGCGCATCGAGGTGAACCGGTTGAACGGCGGCGGCAGCGGTGGGAGGCCGGTGCGGGCAAGGTCGATCGTGGTGTCGAGATAGCGCAGCGACAGGCCCGCCGAAAACTGTGGGGTGAACCCGTAGGACAGGCTCACCCGGGCCAGTTCCCCTTTTTGGTGGATCGGAAGCAGGCCGATCCCTGTATGCAGGTCATAGTTCAGGTTGGCGCGGGCATAGAGGCTTTCGATCTGCCAGCGATTGTTGTCAAAGGCGAAATTGCCCGCAAGCCCCACGCCCTCGCTGCCATTGTCCGATCTCAGCGCCCCGATGCCGATCATCGAGGGTTTGGAGGCCGGGTCCAGCGTAAAGAGATATCCCGCCCCCAGCACCAGCCCCGATCCAATGGTCGGGTTGGAAAAAGGGATCGGCGCCACCACAAACGAGCCCCGACGAAATCCGGGCAGCTCTTCCTTCTCGACCGAGGTGAAGCGGCCGACTTCGGTTTCCAGCGTGGACTTACCCGCCTGGGCGGCCGCTTGCGGCGCCGACCAGAGACACAGCAACAGCCCGGCGACAAGCGCGCAAAGCGGGTGCCAAAGCCCCACTTTGCCGCGCCTGTCGTCGGGCCGTTTCATGGGCCTATTCGCCCTGGGTCTGTTCGTTGACGGCCTGGCTGGCGGCGGCGGCAACCGCCGATTTCTGCTCGGGCGTCATATGTTCGGCGTCGTCGAGGCCGGGGATGGCCACGCGCACCTCGCGGCGGGCGAAGTCGATGCCGTTGGCCTTGAACTCGGCTTTGACCTTGTTGAAGATCTCCTTGCGCAGGGTGAACTGCTTGCCGGGCTTGGCCATGAACTTGCCCCGGATGATCATGCCGACATCGTCGAAATCGAACACGCCCTGCGATTTGAAGGGTTGCAGGAAGCCTTCGGCATGGGTCGGGTCGGCCATCATCTCGGCGCCGATCTTCTTGAAGATCTTCTTGACCTTGTTCGGATCGGTGTCGAAAGGCACGGTGAACTTCAGCTTCATGATTACCCAGTCGCGGCTGAAATTGGTCAGTTTGGCGATCTCGCCATAGGGGATCGTGTGCACCGGGCCGCGATGGTGGCGCAGCTGCATCGAGCGGATAGAGATCTTTTCGACCGTGCCGGTGGTGCCGCCTACATCGACATATTCACCCACGCGGAACGCGTCGTCGATCAGGAAGAACACCCCGCCCACGATGTCGGCGACCAGTTTCTGGGCACCGAAACCGATGGCCAGGCCGAGGATCCCGGCACCGGCCAGCAGCGGCGTGATGTCCAGCCCCAGCGCCCCCAGGGCCAAGAGTCCGAAGATCACCGCGATGGCAACCTGCGCCGTGACTCGCATCAGGGGCAGAACGGTCACCAGGCGCGAGCCTCCGGCGCCACCGCCTTCGCCCGCTTCCTCGTCCGGGCTTTGATCGACCGCCGTCTGCTCCTTTGCCAGGCGACGGTTGATCCAGAGCGAAATGACCTCGTCCAGAATGTAACCTACGGCAATGATGATCAGGAACTGGATGACCGCCCCGCCAACATCGGACCCGGCACCCGCCACGTTGCGCAGGTCGATCTGCCAGGCATTGGCGATCATCAGAACGACAAAGACCCCGGCCAGAACCCGGCCAATGCGGATATAGCTGCGTTTGGTGGCGCGATAGGCCTGTTCGGCAATGGCGCCGGTGCCGATGATCGGCGGTTGCAGATGCCGTACCAGCCCCCGGATCAGGGTGTCGATGGCCGGGGCCATCAGCAGCCAGAACATGGTCACGTAATGAGCGCCCGCGCCCACATTGGCCAGAACCGCCATGTCGCGGATCGCCACGAAATATTCGACGATCAGCCAGACAACGGCCGAGACCGCGATGGCAAAATAGGGGTAGTAGCTGGCGACCTTCTCGTCGAATGCGGTACGGTCGGGATCATCGCCACGCATCATCTCGGTCAGGCCACTGCGCGCGGTCCAGGCGATCAGCGCGATATAGATATGGATCGAGCTGTTCAGCCAGAATCCCAGCCGCATATCCCCCATCGCCACGCCGTTCAGATTATTGAAGGTGACGATGAACAGGGTAAAGCCGATCAGCAGGAACAGGCCGATCTGGTTGCGGTGCAGATACTGCGCCCAGCGGTCATCGGCATTGACCAGCCGCAGATCGGGCCGGTTCGGCGCGAGGATAAAGCGCGAGATCGCCGCCCCCAGACGCGGCAACCAGATCAGGTAGAGCACGAAGGGCGCCGCATAGGCGATCTGTTCGGGCTCCAGCAGGCGGCGTCCGACAAAGACCAGGGTATAGTAGAACACGACCAGCCCCAGAACCTCGCGGCAGAACCGCCGGAACAGATAACTGACCGCGCCGCGCAAGTCGTCCGAAGCAGCAGCGGGGTCGGCCTTGATCCACGAGCGGGTCACATAGACCGCCAGCTTTTCGGCGGCGAAGCCGATTGCAAGGGCCAACAGGGTGTAGCCGAACAGGGTGGCCATGCCCGCGCTGCCCAGCGAGTTTGCGAAATTCGACAGCGCCTCGCCCTGTTTTGTCACCAGCAGCGGCACCTTGCGAACGGCATCCAGCCACGAGGCGACCAGCGCCTTGGCGGCGTCACCGACCCGGGCGATGGGCCCCTTGCGCGGTTCGGGTTGTTCCTGGCTGGCCTGCGCTACGGCATCCAGCCGCTCCAGGAGCAGGGCGCGGACCTGATCGTCGGACAGGCGCGCGACCAGATCGTCGACCTGGTCGGGGGTCAGGTCATCGGGAACTGTGGGTGTGGTTTCCGCCGCGCTGCCCGAGGGCAACGGAACCTGGGCCGCCAACGGGACGGATATACAGAACAGGGCGGCCAGCAGGGCCAGCACCTTGAATAGCGGTTTCATGAATTGCCCTCGTGTATTCTTTATATGTTCCGTTTCTACCGCGCGTTGGCGTGAACTCAAACAGTTTCACCGGAAAGAGAGCGGTTCCGGGCCAAAGACGAAAAAAAAAGGCCGAGCACTAAGCTCGGCCATAGTCCAACAGGGAGGTATGAAGGTGACGAGCGTCTAAGCATCATCGCCTTCGAGTGCTGATTTAGGAGGCATGGGGCGTTTCTTCAAGAACTTTGATGTCGCAGGTGCAGCATTCCCGCTATGCAATTGTTGCATGGCTGGTCAAAATCAGAGAATCCCCAGCTCCTTCAGCTGTTTGCGATGGGCGATGATCTCTTCCTGAACGAAGTCGCGGAATGCCGCGACGCGCTGGGAATGGCGCAGTTCCTCTGGATAGGCCAGATAAACCGGGACCTGCGCCGATTTGATATCGGGCAGGACATGGATGAGGTCGGGGAAATCCTGTGTCACATAGTCGGGCAGGACGCCGATGCCCAGATTGTGCAGCACGCCCTGAAGCACGCCGAAATAGTTGTTCACCGTCAGCAGCGACGAGGGGTTGTAGGCCAGCAGGTGCTGAGCCAGCACCACGCTGGCACCCACCTGGGCGGCGTTGGTGTTCTGGCAGATCAGCCGGTGTTCGCTGATGTCGCTGATATCCTGCGGCGTGCCCGCCGAGTCGAGATAGGCGCGGGTGGCATAGAGCTTCATCTCGACGGTCATCAGCCGTTTGCGGATCAGATCGGCCTGGCTGGGCTCTTTCATGCGGATGGCCACGTCGGCCTCGCGCATGGGTAGGTCCAGCACCCGTTCCTCGAGCATCAAGTCGACCTTGAGATCGGGATATTTCTGGTAGAGCGCGGTCAGGCGCGGCGCCAGCCACAACGTGCCAAAGCCAAAGGTGGTGGTGACGCGCAATTCGCCGAACACCTCTTCCTCGCTGTCGCGGATGCGGGCGGCGGCGGCATCCAGACGCTTGGCCATGGATTTCGTGGCGTCAAACAGCAGCTCACCCTGCTCGGTCAGAATCAGGCCGCGCGCATGGCGGTGAAAGAGCGTCGCGTTCAACGATTCCTCGAGCGCCCGGATCTGACGGCTGACCGCCGATTGCGACAGGTTCAGACGGTCGCCCGCGTGGGTCAGGCTGCCCGCATCGGCAACCGCGTGAAATATCCGAAGCTTGTCCCAGTCCATATCCGCAACTTTCTTTATGCGCCCGACGACCTATATGAAACACATGACAAATTCCACAAGGAACGATGTATAACTGCGCGTGAAGGCGAAAAAACCACCTATGCAGGTCAGCAATTGTGACCTATATTCGGGCATCACTGACAAGCCGATCCGGCGCAGGGGAGACGTCTGATGAGCCAACCCAAACTCACGCTAAACGACAAGTTCGATCTGGAGAAGAGCCCGGTGCTGCTGAATGGCACCCAGGCCCTGGTTCGCCTGATGTTGATGCAGAAGGCGCGCGATACTGCCGCCGGTTTGAACACCGCCGGTCTGGTCACCGGCTATCGTGGTTCGCCGCTGGGCGCGGTCGATTTGCAGATGAGCCGGGCGCAAAAGCAGCTGAACGCGGCCGATGTCACGTTTCAGTTCGGGCTGAACGAGGATCTGGCGGCCACCGCGCTGTGGGGCAGTCAACAGGCGGGGCTGCGCGGTGACGGCAAATATGACGGCGTATTTGGCCTGTGGTACGGCAAGGGGCCGGGGGTGGACCGTTCGGGCGACGTGATGCGCCACGCCAACATGGCCGGCACCGCCAAACATGGTGGCGTCCTGATGGCGATGGGCGACGACCACACCGGCGAAAGCTCGACCGTGCTGCACCAGTCGGAATGGGCGCTGGTCGATGCCTATATGCCGGTGGTCAGCCCCGCAGGTGTGCAGGAAATCCTTGATTACGGTATCTACGGCTATGCGCTCAGCCGGTTCTCGGGCCTTTGGGTGGGTCTCAAGACCATGAAGGACACGATCGAGGTGACCTCGGTCGTGGATGGCCGTCCCGACCGGATGCAACTGGTGACCCCGGAATTCGACATGCCCGAGGGCGGGTTGAACATCCGACTGGGTGACACGCCGCACCTGCAAGAGGGGCGGATCATCGATTACAAACGCTTTGCCGCCGAGGCGTTCAGCCGCGCCAACCGGATGGACAAGCGGGTCTGGGGCAAGCCGGGCGCCAAGATCGGCATTGTCGCGGCGGGCAAGAACTGGCTCGACTTGGTGCATGCGATGTCGCTCTTGAACATCGACGAGGCTGAGGCCGAGCGGCTGGGCATCACCACCTACAAGGTCGGCCAGACCTTTCCGCTGGACATGCAGAGTTTTCACGACTGGGCCGAGGAACTCGACCTGGTGGTGATCGTTGAAGAGAAACGCAAGCTGATCGAGGTGCAGGTCAAGGAGGCGATCTTTGATGACCGTCAGGGCCGCCGCGTCTATGGCTGGTACAAGGGCGGTGCCGGGGCGCTGCACCGAGAGGAACTGTTCCCGACCCGGGGCGCGCTGGACCCGATCCTGATCGCCGAGAAGCTGGGCGCGATCTTTATCGAAGAGGGGCGCGAGACCGATGGGATCCGCGCCGGCCTGAACGCGCTGGCCGATGCGCGGCGCAACGACAACGCGCAGGAAATCGCGTCGCGCCTGCCGTATTTCTGCTCGGGTTGCCCGCATAACAGCTCGACCAAGGTGCCCGATGGCAGCCGCGCCTATGCCGGGATCGGCTGTCACTATATGGTGCAGTGGATGGACCGGAACACCCAAGGGTTCACCCATATGGGCGGTGAAGGGGCGAACTGGATCGGCGAGGCGCCGTTCTCCAAGACCAAGCACGTGTTCCAGAACCTGGGCGATGGCACTTACAACCATTCGGGCGTGCAAGCGATTCGCGCCGCCTTGGCGGCTGGCACCAACATCACCTACAAGATCCTGTTCAACGACGCGGTCGCAATGACCGGCGGACAGGAGAACGAAGGCGATCTGACCGCGCCCCGCATCGTGGCCGAGCTGAAGGCGATGGGGATCAAGGAACTTGCCGTTGTCTATGACGAGAAGGAAGATGTGGACCGGTCGCAGTTCCCCTCGGGGGTGCCGTTCCACGAGCGGGCGGAGCTGATGCAGGTGCAAAAGCGCTTCCGCGAGATCGAGGGCGTCAGCGCCATCGTCTATATCCAGACGTGCGCCGCCGAGAAGCGCCGCCGGCGCAAGCGCGGCACCTTCCCCGACCCGGACAAGCGGGTGTTCATCAACACCGATATCTGCGAGGGCTGCGGCGATTGCGGGGTGCAGTCGAACTGTGTCTCGATCGTGCCCAAGGAAACCGAACTGGGCCGCAAGCGGGCGATCGACCAATCCTCGTGCAACAAGGATTTCTCTTGCGTCAAAGGGTTCTGCCCGTCCTTCGTGACGGTGCAGGGCGCCAAGATCCGTAAGGAGGCCACCGCCGAGATCGACCTGCCGCATCTGCCGATGCCGGACCTGCCTGCTATCACCGGCACCCATAACGTGGTGATCACCGGCGTCGGTGGCACCGGGGTCGTGACCATCGGCGCGGTACTGGCGCAGGCCGCCCAGATCGACGGCAAGGGCGCAGGCATGATGGAGATGGCGGGGCTGGCGCAAAAGGGTGGCGCCGTGCATATCCATTGCCGCATTGCCAACCGGCCCGAGGATATCAGCGCCATCCGCGTCGCCACCGGCGAGGCGCATGCGCTGATCGGCGGCGACCTTGTGGTAAGCGCTGGGGCCAAGACGCTGGGCCTGACCCGAACCGGAACCACAGGCGCGGTGGTCAACAGCCACGAGATCATCACCGGTGATTTCACCCGCAACACCGATTTCACCATCCCCGCCGACCGGCTGAGCCTGGCGCTTGAGGCGCGATTGAAAGAGCGGCTGGATCTGTTCGATGCGTCCGAGCTGGCGCGCGCGGTGATGGGCGATTCGATCTATTCCAACATGATGGTGTTCGGCGCCGCCTGGCAGCGCGGGCTGCTGCCGGTCACCCACGAAGCCATCATGCAGGCGATCGAGCTGAACGGCGCCGCGGTCGAACGCAACAAGCGCGCCTTTGACATCGGCCGCTGGGCGGTTCTGCACCCGGACGAGGCCGCGCGCCTGATCCGGCCCGGTGTGGTCGAGCTGCCGAAATCGCCCGAGGACAAGATCGCCTATCGCGCCGAACATCTGACTGCCTATCAGGGCGCGCGACTGGCCAAGCGCTATCGCAAGCTGGTGGACGGGATCGAGGACGGCGATCTGCGCGCGGCGGTGGCCGAGGGCTATCACAAGCTGTTGTCCTACAAGGATGAATACGAGGTGGCGCGCCTGCTGCTCGACAGCCGCGACAAGGCCGCGGCCGAGTTTGATGGCGATCTGAAGCTGACCCTGCACCTGTCGCCGCCGATCCTGGGCGGTAAAGATGCGGATGGGCGCCCGAAAAAGCGCGAGTTTTCCGAGCGCTGGCTGGGGCTCTTCAAGCTGCTGGCGCGGATGAAGGGACTGCGCGGCACGCCGCTCGACCTGTTCGGCTATACCGCCGAGCGCAAGATGGAGAGGGCGCTGATCCGGCAATATGAAAAGGACATGCGCGAGGTGCTGCCGAAACTCGACAGCCGCACCCGCGATGCCATCGTGGCGCTGGCACGGCTGCCGTTGGACATCCGCGGCTTTGGTCCGGTGAAGATGGCAAACGAGGCCAAGGCCGCCAAGCGGCGCGAGGAGTTGCTGTCGGTGATCCGTCATGGCGGGCCGGAACTGGCAAAAGCGGCGGAATAACGCGTCATTTGACTGTTACAGGCTCTATGCAAAATCCAGGACTGCCCCTATTTCAGGGGCAGTTTTTTTCGGAGCTATTCATGACCGCACAGCGCCATATCGCCCGCGATATCAGCTATGCCCATTCCGCCGCGACCAGGGGAGGACGGGCGGTGATCCGCCTGATGGAGAACACCACCGGTCGTCTGGGCCTGATCCGCCGGGCGCAGGGATACGAACGCGAAGTGGCGCGGGGCCGCGATTTCTGGGCGGTGATGGCCGAGCGATATGGCCTGACACTGGATGTGGTGGGCGGAGAGTTGGCGAATATTCCACAGGACGGCCCGCTGATCCTGATCGCCAATCACCCCTACGGCATCCTCGACGGGCTGATGATGGGGCATATCCTGTCTCACACACGGGGAGATTTCCGCATCATTGCAAACCGCGTGTTCCGCAAGGCCGAGGATATCAACCGGATCATCCTGCCGATCTCGTTCGACGACACCCGTGAGGCCATGCAGCTGAACATCGACACCCGCCGACAGGCGTTGAACTATCTGGGGCAGGGTGGCGCGATCGGCATCTTTCCCGGCGGCACCGTCTCGACCGGGCTGCATCCGTTCTCGCATCCGATGGATCCGGGCTGGCGCGGTTTTACCGCGCGAATGGTGGCGAAATCCAACGCGGTGGTGGTACCGGTCTTCTTTGACGGCCATACCAGCCGGTTGTTTCAGATCGCCAGCCACCTGCATTCGACCCTGCGCATGGGCCTGTTGATCAAGGAATTCCGCAAACGGGTGGATACGCCCGTGCGGGTGGTGGTGGGCCAGCCCATCGGGCGCGACATTCTGGACCCCTTGGCGCGGGACACGCGCAAGATGATGGATTTTCTGCGCAAGGCAACGTATGAGCTGTCTCCGACGCCGCTCAAGTCCTATGACTACGGCTATGAATTCGAGGAACGGCATCGCGCCTGAAGGGAAAGATGGCAGTAGGGATATTCGATTCGGGCCTGGGTGGTCTGACCGTACTGGAAGCCGCGCAGAAACGGTTGCCGGAGGTAGAGTTCCTCTACTACGCCGACAGCGCCCATGCGCCTTATGGGGTGCGCACGCCCGAGGATATCTTTCAACTGACCCGCGCGGCGGTTCATGATTTGTGGAACCGGGGCTGTGACCTGGTGATCCTGGCCTGCAACACCGCCAGCGCCGCCGCGCTGCGCCGGATGCAGGAAGAGGGCGTGCCGCCGGGCAAGCGGGTGCTGGGCGTCTTTGTGCCGTTGATCGAGGCGCTGACCGAGCGGCAATGGGGTGATAACAGCCCCCCGCGCGAGGTCGAGGTCAAGAACGTCGCCCTGTTCGCCACGCCCGCCACCGTGGCCAGCCGCGCGTTCCAGCGCGAACTGGCCTTTCGCGCCATCGGTGTGGATGTCGAGGCGCAGGCTTGCGGTGGTGTGGTCGATGCCATCGAAGAGGGCGACCTGATCCTGGCCGAGGCATTGGTGCGCAGCCATGTGGACGCGCTGAAACGCAAGATGCCCTATCCGCAGGCGGCCATTCTGGGCTGTACGCACTACCCGCTGATGGAGCCGATCTTTCAGGACGCACTGGGCCCCGATGTCCGGGTGTTCAGCCAGGGCAATCTGGTGGCCGACAGCCTGGCCGATTACCTGGAGCGTCACCCGAACATGCGCGGCAGCGGCGCGGCGGGGTATCTCACCACCGGCAAGCCCGCCACCGTCAGCAATCGCGCGACCCAGTTCCTGCGACGACAGATCACCTTTGCCGCCGCCTGACTTCGGTCAAGGCGCGCGCTGCCTCACCGTCTTATGCCCCATGCGGGGCGGTCGCGATGCGACGAAACCACAGTTGAGAAGAGGTCGGACATGACCCACAAGATCGCTATTCTGGGTGCCAGCGGTTACACCGGGGCCGAACTGATCCGGCTGATCGCCGAACACCCGAACATGGAAATCGTCGCCCTGTCGGGCGAGCGCAAGGCCGGGCAGAGCATGGCCGAAGTGTTCCCGCATCTGCGCCATCTGGACCTGCCGGTGCTGTGCAAGATCGACGAGATCGACTTTGCCGGGATCGACCTGTGCTTTTGCGCGCTGCCGCACAAGACCAGCCAGGAGGTGATCCGCGCCCTGCCTTCAAC
The DNA here is from genome assembly GCF_022321465.1 of Ruegeria alba. Taxonomy (NCBI): domain Bacteria; kingdom Pseudomonadati; phylum Pseudomonadota; class Alphaproteobacteria; order Rhodobacterales; family Roseobacteraceae; genus Ruegeria; species Ruegeria alba. The sequence goes on from NZ_JAKOEM010000001.1 coordinate 308,050, forward strand.
GCTCAGGATCGTCGATCTGAGCGCCGATTTCCGGCTGCGCGATCCCGAGGCCTATCGTAAATGGTATGGCAACGACCATGTGGCGCTGGAGCAGCAGGCCGAGGCGGTTTACGGCCTGACCGAGTTCTACCGCGACCAGATCCGCACCGCACGGCTGGTGGCGGGAACCGGCTGCAACGCGGCCACCGGACAATATGTGCTGCGACCGCTGATCGCCGCCGGTGTCATCGACCTGGACGAGATCATCCTTGACCTGAAATGCGCGGTATCCGGCGCCGGGCGCAGCCTGAAGGAAAACCTGCTGCATGCCGAGCTGAGCGAGGGCTATAACGCCTATGCGGTGGGCGGCACCCACCGGCATCTGGGCGAGTTCGATCAGGAATTCTCGGCGCTGGCCGGGCGTCCGGTGCAGGTGCAGTTCACCCCGCATCTGATCCCCGCCAACCGGGGCATCCTGGCCACCGCCTATGTGCGCGGCGATGCGCAAACCGTGTTTGAGACGCTGGCCGCGGCCTATGCGGACGAACCGTTCCTGCATGTGCTGCCCTTTGGCGAGACACCCTCGACCCATCATGTGCGCGGCTCGAACCATTGCCATATCGGGGTGACGGGCGACCGTCTCGCGGGCCGGGCCATCGTGATCGCGGCGCTGGATAACCTGACAAAAGGTAGCAGTGGCCAGGCCTTGCAGAACGCCAACCTGATGTTAGGTGAAACAGAGACCACCGGGCTGACCATGGCCCCGCTATTCCCGTGAGGACGAGATGAAATCGCTGAAGAAACAACGACGTATCCAGGTGATCATACTGGCAACTGTCGCTCTGGTTCTGGCGACGGGGCTGATCGGCTATGCCATGCGCGACGGCATCAACTTCTTCCGGGCACCCAGCGACATCATCGCCGAACCGCCGCAGCCCAGCGAGACCTTTCGCATCGGCGGGCTGGTCGAGGACGGCACCCTCGTGCGGGGTCAGGGCGAGACCGTGCGCTTTTCGGTGACAGATGGCGGCGCCAGCGTGCCGGTTGTGTTTACCGGCGTGCTGCCTGATCTCTTTGCCGAGAACCAGGGCATGATCGGAACCGGGCGTTACGTGAATGGCGTCTTTGAAGCTTCTGAAATCCTTGCCAAACATGACGAGACCTATATGCCGAAAGAGGTCATGGACGCGCTCAAGGAGCAGGGCGTCTATCAGGCGCCCGAGAGCTGACACCAAAAACTGAAAAGGCGCCTTGGGCGGGAGTATTTGAAGCGGACTGAAGATAGGGGCGTTGCGCAAGCAGCGCCCTTTGCACTTGCCGGGGTTTAACTGTTTTTCGGCCTCATCTGGGCGGTTCTGATGGAGGTCGAGACCAATGCAGACGGTACGACAGATCGCCCTGGAGATCGTGGCCCGAGAGGGCGGGTTCGTGAACGATCCCGACGATCCGGGCGGGGCGACCAATTTCGGGGTGACGATCCACACGATGCGGCGGCTGGGGCTGGATGTGACCGGCGATGGCGCCGTGGATGTGGCCGATGTGCGGGCGCTGAGCCGGGAGCAGGCGGTCGAGATATTCCTGACCCATTATTTTGCCCGCCCGCGCATCGGCGAGATGCCCGAGGCGGTACAGGCTTCGCTCTTTGACATGTATGTGAATGCGGGCGGGAACGCGGTGAAAATCCTGCAACACCTGCTGCGTGACATGGGCTATGAGGTGGCGGTGGATGGGGCGATCGGGCCGCAGACCCTGCGCGCGGCGCGGGATGCGGCGGTGCCGCGCCCCGAGGCGTTGCGCGATGCCTATGGGGTGGCGCGGCGGAACTACTATTTCCGTCTGGCCGACCGGCGCCCGGCCAGCCGCAAATACGCCCGCACCCGCGCCGGCGGCAAAGGCGGCTGGATCAAGCGGGCCGAGGAATTCATGGCGCCCGAATACCATCTGAGCGAGGCGGAGTTTCAGCGGAGGGTTTCGGCATGGGGCTGATCGGCGATCTGCTGGGAATGCTGTTTGGCGGCGACCGCAACGCGGTGCGCGAAACGGTCGAGGTGTTCCGCGAGAATGCCGAGGCCGGGGCGGCACGCGCAACCCAGGTGCAGATGGGCGCGCTGGACCAGTTCGCGGCGGAATTCACCGTGCCCCGGCGTGGCGCGTTCGACCGGTTCATGGACGGGCTGAATCGGCTGCCGCGCCCGGCGCTGGCGCTGGGGACACTGGGCCTGTTCATTGCGGCGATGGCCGATCCGATCTGGTTCGGCGAGCGGATGCAGGGCCTGGCGCTGGTGCCCGAACCGCTGTGGTGGCTGTTGGGCGTCATCGTGTCGTTCTATTTCGGTGCTCGCCACCAGGCCAAGACGCAGGATTTCCAGCGCGATCTGGCCGCCACCATGGCGCGCGTGCCGCAGGCGGTCGAGAATATCCGCGCGCTGCGCGCCCTGCGCCATGACAGCCCCGGCGTGGCCGATGCCGGGCCCGATGCGCGCCTTGCGCTGGCGGCGGCAACCCCCGAGGCCAACCCCGCGCTGGAGGAGTGGCGCCGCCTGAAACGGGCCTGACGGCGCGACACTATGCGCCGCCGATCCCGGCGAAAGGGATTGGCGGTGCCGGGGCCGGGGTCTATATCTCGGGTCATGATTACGGAACTCGGTCACTTCGCCCTCATCCTCGCCTTCATGGTCGCCATCGTGCAGATGGTCGTGCCCATGATCGGAGCCCATAAACGCTGGCCCGGCTGGATGGCCCTGGCCGAACCGGCGGCGGGGGCGCAGTTCCTGCTCACCGCCTTTGCGTTTGCCGCGCTGGTCTGGGCCTTTGTGACCTCGGATTTCTCGCTGCGGCTGGTGGTGCTGAACAGCCATTCGGCCAAACCGATGCTGTACAAGATCAGCGGCACATGGGGCAATCACGAGGGATCCATGCTGCTCTGGGTGCTGATCGTCACCCTGTTTGGCGCCATGGCGGCCTGGTTTGGCGGCGGGCTGCCGCCGACGCTCAAGGCCCGCGTGCTGGCGGTGCAATCGGCGATCGCGGTGGCGTTTTTTGCCTTCATCCTGTTCACCTCGAACCCGTTTCTGCGCCTTGCGGTGCCGCCCTTTGACGGGCAGGACCTGAACCCGCTGTTGCAGGATCCGGGCCTCGCGTTCCATCCGCCGTTCCTGTATCTCGGCTATGTCGGCCTGAGCATGGCGTTTTCCTTTGCCGTTGCCGCCCTGATCGAGGGGCGCGTCGATGCCGCGTGGGGCCGCTGGGTGCGTCCCTGGACGCTGGCGGCGTGGATTTTCCTGACCATCGGGATCGCGCTGGGATCGTGGTGGGCCTATTACGAGCTGGGCTGGGGCGGGTTCTGGTTCTGGGACCCGGTTGAAAACGCCAGCTTCATGCCCTGGCTGCTTGCCGCCGCTTTGCTGCATTCGGCCATCGTGGTGGAAAAGCGCGAGGCGCTGAAAAGCTGGACCATCCTGCTGGCGATCCTTGCCTTCGGCTTCTCGCTCATTGGCACCTTCATCGTGCGTTCGGGCCTGTTGACCAGCGTGCATGCCTTTGCCAACGACCCCGAGCGCGGCGTGTTCATCCTGATCATTCTGGGCCTCTTTACCGGTGGCGCGCTGACGCTCTTTGCCGCGCGCGCCCAGGCGATGGAGGCCAAGGGTGTCTTTTCCATGGTCAGTCGCGAAAGCGCGCTGGTGCTCAACAATATCCTGCTGGCTGTGTCGGCCTTTGTGGTGTTCTTTGGCACGCTCTGGCCGATCCTGGCCGAGATGTTCTTTGACCGCAAACTCTCGGTCGGGGCGCCGTTCTTCAACGCCGCCTTCACCCCGTTCATGGTGGCATTGGGTGTGGTGTTGCCGCTGGGTGCCATGCTGCCCTGGAAACGCGGCAAGCTGGGCCGGGTGGCGCACAGCCTGCGCTATGCCTTTGTGCTGGCGCTGGCGCTGGCGATCCTGGTCTGGGTGATGCAGACCGGGCGCAGCGCGCTGGGACCGGTGGGCCTTTTCCTGGGGGCGTGGATCACCTTCGGCGCCATCGTCGATCTGTGGAGCCGCACCGGGCGCGGCGGCAGCGTGGCGCGGCTGTTCCGTCTGCCGCGCGCCGACTGGGGCAAGGCGGTGGCTCATTCCGGTCTGGGTGTCACCATGTTCGCCATTGCCGGGCTGATGGCTTGGGAGGTCGAGGATATCCGTGTTGCGCGTATTGGCGAACCGTTCGAGGTGGGCGGGTTTACCCTGACGCTCGACGGGGTCGAGCGGGTACAGGGACCCAACTATATCTCGACCATGGGCAATGTCCGGCTGGAAAAGGCGGGCCGCGCCATCGACACGCTGCACCCTGAAAAGCGCGACTATCCGGTCGCGCGCATGCCCACCACCGAGGCGGCGATTGACTATCGCATTCTGCGCGATGTCTATGTGGTGATCGGCGACCGTCAGGATGACGGCGGCTGGACCATGCGGACCTATATCAAGCCCTTTGCCAACTGGATATGGGGCGGCTGTATCCTGATGGCGCTTGGCGGCGCGCTCAGCCTCAGCGACCGGCGCTTCCGGGTGGCGGCAGGCGCGCGCAAGGCGCCGGCCAGCGGGGTGCCTGCGGAATGAAACGCCTGATCCTGATCCTGATCCTGTCGCTGATCGCGGCGCCGCTCTGGGCGGTGCAGCCTGACGAGGTGCTGGATGATCCCGTGCTCGAATCCCGCGCGCGGGACCTGAGCGAGGGGCTGCGCTGCCTTGTCTGCCGCAACGAGAGCATCGACGAATCCAATGCCGAGCTGGCCCGCGATTTGCGCCTGCTGTTGCGCGAACGGCTGGTGGCGGGGGACAGCGACGAACAGGCGGTGGCCTATATCGTCGACCGCTACGGCGAATATGTGCTGCTGAAACCTACCGCGAGCGGGGCCAACTGGCTGTTGTGGCTGGCCGGTCCCCTGATGCTGCTGGCGGCGGCGGGCATGGGCTGGGGTTTTGTGCGCGGGCGGGCGGCGGCGGCCCCCGCCACAGAGGCCGCTCTGAGTGCCGACGAGCAGGAGCGTCTGCGCCGTATTCTGGAAGAGTGACGCGCGGTTTCGCTTTCCCAGCACGTCAACTTGCGCCAGTTTGCGGCGCAACAGCATCCAACCGGGGGCCTCTCGCATGCAATACGACACCATCTCTCTGGACATCGCCGACGGTCTGGCGGTTCTGACCCTGAACCGCCCCGACAAGATGAACGCGCTGACCAGCCGGATGCGGGCCGAGATCACCCATGCCATGAAGGCCGCCGCCCGCGAGGCGCGCGCCATCGTGCTGACCGGTGCGGGGCGGGCCTTTTGCACCGGTCAGGATCTGGGCGATGCGGGCAGTTCCGGCAAGATCGACCTGGAACGCACCCTGCGCGACGAATACAACCCCATGCTCGAGGCGATCTATGATTGTCCGGTGCCCACCATTGCGGCGGTCAATGGCCCGGCGGCGGGGGCAGGGGCCAATCTGGCACTCTGTGCCGATGTGGTGATCGCAACCGAAAGCGCCTATTTCCTGCAGGCCTTTGCCCGCATCGGCCTGATGCCCGATGCCGGCGGCACCTGGTTCCTGCCGCGCCAGATGGGCCTGGCCAAGGCGATGGGCGCGGCCCTGTTCGCCGACAAGATCGACGCCCGCCAGGCCGAGGCCTGGGGCATGATCTGGGAGGCGGTCCCCGACGCCGAATTCGACGCCCATTGGCGCAAGCGCGCTGCCTATCTGGCCAATGGTCCCACCGCAGCTTTCGCCAATATCAAGAAGGCGATCCGGGGTACTTACGGCACCGCGCTGCCCGACCAGCTGGCGACCGAGGCGCATTTGCAGGGCGAATGCGGCCGCAGCCGCGATTTTCAGGAAGGCGTCGTCGCCTTCATGGAAAAGCGCGCCGCCAAGTTTGAAGGTCGGTGAACGAAGGCCGGATTGACAACCGACCATGTAGGCTGGGCATCATGGCGACATGAGCGTGCCCAGCCATACCCCCGACGCGGCCGTCCTGGAACACCTGACCGGGCGCAACCGGGGGCTCTATTCCTGGATCACTTCGGATCGGGTCGAGCTGCTGCTTGACCGCGACGGGTGGCTGCGGGTGCTGGCACCGGGAGACGTCGGTATCCCCGGAGAGCTGATCGCGCGGGTGCGACGGCAAGAGGGGGTCTATCATCTTATCACCGCGCCGGGCGCACGGGTCTGGGTCAATCGTCAGCCGGTCGAGGCCGCTGACCTGTCCCATGGCGATGTGATCGAGTTCGGCGAGCAGGGGCCGCTGTCGCGCCTGCGCATCTATGACGAGCGCCGCCGCCCGCATCCGACCCTGGCCGAGATGTTGGGGGACGCGCTCAGTTATCTGCGTACCAGCCGACGCCCGCTGCTGGCGCGTCTGCCGCGCGCGGTGGGGATGTTCCTGGCCCGGCTCCTGGGCAACGGGGCCTTGCTGTTTCGCGGGCTGGTCCTGCTTGGCCTTGTTGCCCTGGCGGTGCTGGCGATCTGGCAGATCCGTGCCGACCGTGCTCTGCGCGCGCAATATGAAAGCGGTCGCTTTCAGGTCGAGGCGCTGGCCTCGGCCCTGGCCGAGGCGCGGCGCGAGGCGATCCGGCCCGGCGATCTGGACGCGCTTCAGGACGAGATCGGCCTCCGCCTGCAACTGAATGCCGAGCGGCTCGACACGCTCGAGGAGCGCTCGGGCGCCGGCACCCGGGTGATTTCGACCGCCGCCGGATCGGTGGCCTTCATCCAGGGCGGCTATGGGCTGCGTCACCGCGACAGTGGCCGGATGCTGCGCCACGTGCTGGATGCGGGCGGCAACCGGCTGATGCTGCCGAACGGGCAACCGATGCTCTCGCTCGAGGGCGATGGACCGGTGGCCGAGGTGCAATATACCGGCACCGGTTTCGTGCTGGCGAATACGGGGCTGATCGCCACCAACCGTCATGTTGCCGTCCCATGGGAGAAATCCGCCGCCATGGGCTTTGGCGGCGACACGATGGAGCCGGTCTTTACCCGCTTCATCGCCTATTTCCCCACGCGGTCCGATCCGATCGACCTGGAGGTGCGGGGCCTGAGCGACAGTGCCGATCTGGCGCTGGTGGCGCCCGTCGCGCCGGTCGATTTGCCGCCGGGTCTGCCGCTGGCAGACGTGTCTCCGCCGCCGGGGCTCGAGGTGCTGGTGATGGGCTATCCGACCGGGTTGATGTCGATGCTGGCGCGTTCGGGCACCGGATTCGTCGAGGACTTGCGCAGCGCCGGTGTCACCGGGTTCTGGGAGGTGGCGGCGCGGCTGGCGGGTGAGGGGCTGATCTGGCCGCTGGCCAGCCGGGGCATCGTAGGGCAGGTGACCCCGGCGCTGGTGACCTATGATGCCGAAACCACCCATGGCGGCAGCGGTGGGCCGGTGCTGAACCTGCGCGGTCAGGTGGTGGCGGTCAATACCGCCATCCTGCCGGATTTCGGCGGCTCGAACCTTGGTGTGCCGGTGGCGCGTCTGCGGGCGCTGTTGAGCACGCCCGCAGACTAGGCGTCAGGCTCAGGCGCGGCGGCGGCGGCCACCGCGCGCGCGGCGCTCGGGCCCCGCATCGTCGCCGGTGCCGTCCGAGGCCGAGGTGAAGGGGCCGATCTTGTCCACGATCTCCTCCAGCGTCGGGCGGTCGCCACGCGGGGTGCTGTCCAGCGCCGCCCGCATCGCGGTCAGATGCGCGGGCATGGTGCCGCAGCAGCCGCCGATGATCTTGGCGCCGGCGTCGCGGGCCATGGTGGCATAGACGCCCATCAGTTCGGGCGTGCCGTCGTAATGGATGTGACCATCGACATATTTCGGGATGCCGGCATTGCCCTTGGAGATGATCGGGCGTTCGGTGCCCTGGGCGACAAAGCCCAGCACCGTGCGAAGGATGTCCGAGGCGCCGGTGCCGCAATTGGCGCCAAAGGCCAGCGGCGGGTTGGGCAGCGTCTCGACCAGCTGCGCCATATCGGCCGAGGTGACGCCCATCATGGTGCGCCCGGCGGTGTCGAAACTCATGGTGCCGCACCAGGGCATGCCGGCCAGCGCAAAGGCCTCGGCGGCGGCGCGAAACTCCTCGGGGGCGCTGATCGTTTCCAGCCACAACACGTCGACGCCACCCTCTTTCAGGCCCTCGGCCTGTTCGTGGAACATCTCGACCGCGGCGGCATGGCTGAGCGCGCCCACCGGTTCCATGATCTCACCGGTGGGGCCGACCGAGCCCGCGACGATCACCTTGCGCCCGGCGCGGTCGGCGACCTCGCGGCCCAGCTCGGCGCCGACGCGGTTCAGCTCGCGTACGCGGCCCTGGGCGTCGTGCAGTTTCAGCCGCGCGGCGGTGCCGCCAAAAGTGTTGGTCAGGAACAGGTCGCTGCCCGCATCGACCGAGCCTTGGTACAGCGCGCGGATCTTGTCGGGCTCATCCGTGTTCCACAGCTCGGGCGCATCGCCCGATTGCAGGCCCATGGCGAACAGGTTGGTGCCGGTGGCGCCATCGGCCAGCAGCACGTCATGGCTGGCCAGCATCTCGGCAAAAGCGTTGGTCATGGTCTTGCGACTCCCCGATTGCGCGGCGCCCGCGCGGGCCCGCCTTGACCGGCAGATGTGTCACGTTCCCGTGAGAGAGGCAAATTCAAACTCTTCATCATGATCATGAGCCGACTGTGGGTAGCGCCCGGCCAGCGGTGGTGGCGCCTGGACATGGCGGGCCAGGTCGAGCGCCGCCACCGCCATCACGGTCCAGCCTGGGGCCGCCATGTAAAGCGGTTGCCAGCGGGGGGCGAAACTGTCCTTGAACCGGCGCAGACCGTCAAAGCGGCGACCCAATAGCCCGCATGGCACCGCCGCCAGCGACAGCCGGGGCACCCGTGCCGCGGCGGCGACGGTCAGCGCCTCGACCACCAGCGCATGCATGGTGCCCTCGGGTGCGTCGGGGCGGACCCGCATCAGGTCCAGGCACCATTCGTCCCGGCTGCGGTGAAAGCTGACGAACCCTTCGAGCCGGGGGCCGCGCCAGGCCAGGAATACCGCCTGCCGGGCCAGGTAACCGGGCGCGAAGCGGCCCATGGTCAGCCCCCATGCCCGTCCGTTCGCGCTTTGCCACAGGCTGTCGACCTCGGCCATCTGGGCCAGCGGGAGAGTAATGGCCCGATCGGTTCGCAGGCCCGCGCGCAGCGCATGGCGCAGCTTGCGCCGGATCTGGCGCCGCCCCGCGCCTTCGGTGGTAAAGGTCGCGGGCACCAGCGTCGCCTCGTCCGAGACATGCCGCACGCGCCAGCCCGCGCGCCGGGCCGAGACGGCGACGCGGGCCGAGCATTTGTAGACCAGCGCGCAGAGATTACGCTGCGCCGCCCGGTGCGACAGCAGGGACAGGTCGGGATGACGACCGCCACAGACCGGATCGAACAGCATGATCAGGCTCTGATCGGTCTCGACCACGGCCATGTCGGCAAACCCGCCGCTCAGCACATAGCCGTGCGATTGCGTCACCACGGCGGTTTCGGCGCGGGGGCGTGCGGGCGGGTGGTAATGCCCCAACCGTGACAGACGGCTCTGCCGCCCCAGCCGAAGGTCGGGCGGTGACAGCAGCAGCGGTACCGCCACCAGCGCCGGCAGGGCCACATAGATCAGCCGATAGGCCAGCACCGCCGCCATCAACTCGGCCTCGGGCAGAGCGGTCAGCAGCGACAGCAGCGTCAGTTCGAACGCGCCCAGCCCGCCCGGTGCCCCGGATAGAAGCCCCGCCGCCAGTGCCAGCACATAGGCCGTGAGCAGCAAGGGCAGATCGGCCCAGGGCAGGCCGGGCAGCAGCACCGCCAGCACCAGCGCCGCCGCCGCCAGGTCCAGCGCCGCCCAGCCCAGGATCGCCCCCAGCGCCCGCAGGCTGGGCAGGCGTAGCTCAAGCCGACCCAGCCGCAGCCGTGGCAGCAGGAACAGGACCACCCCGATCGGCAGCAGCAGCGCCAGCCCCGCAAACCCGGTTTGCCGCAACCCCGGCAGCGGGGGCGCGATCAGGCACAGGATCGAGGCCCAGAAGGCCAGCGCCAGCAGAAAGGTGACCGCGACAAAGGCGGTCAGGCGCAACGCCAGCGCCGGGGTCAGATCACCGATCAGGCGCCACCGGGCGAATGCGCCGCTCAGTACGCCGCAGCCGCAGAACTGAGAAAACCCGATTGCCGCCATACCGCAGAGCCGGGCCTGTTTCTGCGCCAGACCGGTGCGGAAATGCCGATGTGCCACCCCGTCATAGCGGCCCACCGCCCAGAAACTGACCGCAGCGGCCAGCAACGCCACCGCCAGCCGCCAGACGGGCAGGCCGGACAGGGCCTGGGTCACCGCGCCCGGCTCGATCGCCGCCAGACGCTCGACCAGCATCCACAACAGCCAAAGGGTGAGCGCAAGCGTGCCGCCAAGACGCAGCAGCAGACCGGTCAGGCGGGGGAACGAAGGGACGGGTCGATGCATGCGGGGTCCTTTGGCAATTGGCCAAAGACTAGCCGCGCATCCCTTTCCCAAAAGTAAACCCGCAAGCAGGTGCTTGCGGGTTCTCCATGCGATTGAAAGCGCATCAGAAATTGCGCGGTTCAGCCCGCTTCGCCCATGATCTGCGCCTTGGCCTCGGGCAGCAGTTCGGCCATCTTGGCGCGCACCGTGTCGGCATCGGCCAGCCCGTCCAGATCGGCGGTGACCTTGCGCACCACGTCCTCGTGGCCGGCCTCTTCGAAATCGGCGATCACGACGGTCTTGGCATAGGCGGCGGCCTCGTCTCCGGTCTTGCCCATCAGGCCGGCAGCCCACAGGCCCAGCATCTTGTTGCAGCGGGCCTGCGCCTTGAACTGCATTTCCTCGTCATGGGCGAACTTGGCTTCAAATGCGTGTTCGCGATCGTCGAAGGTGGTCATGGGTTGCGTCCCCTCAGTGAATTATGCTCTGCTTCTGATATGCCGTTCGCGGGGGCGGACCGCAAGAGGCAGCGGTAACCTTGCGACACTGCGGCGCTTGCCGTATGAGAGCGCCATGACGGGGGACTCATTTCCCCGCCCCAGTCGGAAAGGTCGCAGATGGCGCGTCGCACCAAGATTTACGAAGGCAAGGCCAAGATCCTGTACGAAGGCCCGGAACCGGGCACCATCGTGCAGTATTTCAAGGATGACGCCACTGCCTTCAACGCCCAGAAAAAGGACGTGATCGAAGGCAAGGGGGTGCTGAACAACCGCCTGAGCGAGTATTTCATGACCGGTCTGGCCCAGATCGGCGTGCCGACCCATTTCATCCGCCGTCTCAACATGCGCGAACAACTGGTGCGCGCCTGCGAGATCGTGCCGCTGGAAGTGATCGTTCGCAACTTTGCCGCCGGCACCATGTCGAAACGGCTGGGCATCGAAGAGGGCACGCAACTGCCGCGCCCGATCGTGGAATATTGCCTCAAGAATGACGAGCTGGGCGACCCGCTGGTGACCGAGGAGCATATCGCGGCCTTCGGCTGGGCCAGCCAGCAGGACATGGACGATATCCTGAGCCTGGCGCTGCGGGTGAACGATTACCTCTCGGGGCTGATGTATGGCGTCGGCATCAAGCTGATCGACTTCAAGATCGAGATCGGCCGGGTCTACGAGAACGACTATCCGCGCCTGATCATCGCCGACGAGATCAGCCCCGACAGCTGCCGTCTGTGGGATATCGCCACCGGGCAGAAGCTGGACAAGGACGTGTTCCGCCGCGACCTGGGCAGCCTGACCGATGCCTATTCCGAGGTGGCCCGCCGCCTGGGCGTGATCCCGAAAAGCCAGGTGACGAAACCGACGCTGATCAACTGAGGTCGGGACGGCGCAGGAAATCGGGACATTGCGTCGGCGGATGGCGACCGCCGCGCGCAACAGATCGAAACAGCTATGCGGGCGCGCGACCGGCCCTGTGAGGGGTGGCGCTGCGCGGTCCGGCAGGAGCAGGATGAAGGACAAGGAAAGATGAAGGCACGCGTGCATGTGATGCTCAAGAACGGGGTACTCGATCCGCAGGGTGAGGCGGTGCGCCACGCGCTTGGCGCCATGGGCTTTGACAAGGTGACCGGTGTCCGCCAGGGCAAGGTGATCGACCTCGATCTGGTCGAAGGCGCCACCGAGGCCGATGTTGCCGAGATGTGCGAAAAGCTGCTCGCCAACACGGTCATCGAACGCTACGAGATCGAGCTGGTCTGAGCCATGCGCGCCGCGCAGCTGACCGCCTGGCGCCAGCCCCTGACGCTGGCGACCCTGCCGGACCCGACACCGGGGCCGGGAGAGGTGGTGCTGCGCGTGCTGGCCTGCGGGGTGTGTCGGTCTGACTGGCATGCCTGGACCGGGGCCGACCCGGATGTGGTCTTGCCCATGGTGCCGGGCCACGAATTCTGCGGCGAGGTGGTGGCGCTGGGGACCGGTGTCAGCCGCTGGCGGCCGGGCGATCGGGTGATCGCGCCCTTTATCCTGGCCTGCGGGCGCTGCGGCGATTGCGCGGCCGGACATCAGACCATCTGCGCCAACCAGCAGGTGCCGGGCTTTACCCGCGATGGCGCCTTTGCCGAGCTGATCGCGGTGCCCTTTGCCGATACCAACCTGACCGCGCTGCCCGAGAGCCTGCCGCCGCATGTGGCCGCCGGCCTTGGCTGCCGGGTCACCACCGCCTGGCAGGCGCTGGTCGGACGGGCCGTGCTGCGACCGGGCGAATGGCTGGCGGTGTTTGGCGGCGGCGGCGTCGGATTGTCGGCGCTGCTTCTGGGCCGCGCGCTTGGCGCACGCGTCGTCGTGGTCGATGTGGTCGAAGACAAACTGACCCATGCCAAAAGCCTTGGCGCCGACGCGGTGGTCAACGCCGCCGAAACCGACGCGGCCGAGGCGGTGCGCGCGCTGACCGGCGGTGGCGCCCATGTCGCCATCGAGGCGCTGGGGATCGCCGCCACCATGACCGGCGCCATGCGGGCCCTGCGCAAGCTGGGCCGGCTGGTGATGATCGGCATGCCGGCGGGCGAGCATACGGCCATGACTCTGCCGATGGATGTGCTCTATTCCGGGCAACTGACCCTGCAAGGCACCCGCGGCATGCCCGCCTGGCGCTATCCTTCGCTTCTCTCTCTCATCGACGGCGGCCATGTGGACCTGTCGCCGCTGGTGACCCGCACCATCGCCCTGTCCCAGGCAAGCGACGAGCTTGCCGCTTTTGACCGTCCCGCCCCGCCGGGCGTGGCGGTGATCACCGATTTTGCTAGCTAGGAGGTCTCGCCCATGCGTGCAGCCGTTGTCGTCTTCCCCGGATCGAATTGCGACCGGGACCTGGCCGTGGCCTTTGAACAGGCCGGCTTCGATGTCTCGATGGTCTGGCACAAGGATGCCAGCCTGCCGAAGGGGATCGACATTGTCGGCATTCCCGGCGGCTTCAGCTATGGCGACTATCTGCGCTGTGGTGCCATCGCCGCACAATCGCCGATCTGCAAGGCAGTGGTCGAGCATACCGAGCGTGGCGGCTATGCCCTGGGCGTGTGCAACGGGTTCCAGGTGCTGACCGAAACCGGCATCCTGCCCGGCGCCCTGCTGCGCAATGCCGGTCTGAAATACATCTGCAAGACCGTTGAGCTGAAGGTCGAGACCTCGAATAGCGTCTTTACCGAGGGCTATAATGCCGGTGACGTGATCGGCATTCCGATCGCCCATCACGACGGCAACTATTATGCCGATGACGAGACGCTGGCCGCGCTCAAGGCCGAGGACCGGATCGCCTTTACCTATACTGACAACCCCAATGGCGCGCGCGACGATATCGCCGGCATTCTCAGCGCCAACCGGCGGGTGCTGGGGATGATGCCGCATCCCGAACGGGCCGCCGATGCGGGCCATGGCGGTACTGACGGGGCGGCGCTCTTCCGCGCATTGGCGGGGGCGCTGACCCCGGCGTGACTTGAGCAACGCGCCCTGCGCGCGTAGCGTGGTGTCATGAGTACCGCTCGCAAGGACCCTATGGCGCAGAACTGGATCCGCTCCGGCCAGCTCAGCTGGCGGGTGCGGGTGGCGCTGGTGTCGCTGTTGTTGATCGCTACAGCAACTGTCTGGGTTACCAACAGGCTCCTGACCGATCGCTTCACTGAAAGCACTCGCAATCGGGCCGAGTTGCGGCTGGCGCTTTACTCGGGCAACCTGCTGAGCGAACTCAGGCGCAACGCCATTGTACCGCAGCTGTTGTCGCGCGACCCGACTCTTATCGCGGCGTTGCAATCGAGCGATTTCTCACAATCGACCCAGCGGCTGATTTCCTTTGTCGAAGAGATCGGTGCGGCCTCGCTTATGTTGCTCGACCGCGACGGGCGCACCGTCGCCGCGACCGACCGCAACCGGTTGGGCGAACAGCACCGCTCGGCCGCCTATTTCGTTGATCCGGTGCGATCCAATTCCACCGTGTTCTCAACCATCCAGCGCGAGGCTGGCGGCTACAGCTTTACCTATTCGCGCAGGCTGGAGGACAGTTCTGGTGTACTGGGCGTGATCGTGGTCGAGGTCGATCTGCAAAAGTTCGAACGCGCCTGGTCAGGAATTTCGGACGCGGTGTACGTGACCAATTCAGCGGGGACCATCATCTTGGCCACCGAACCGCGCTGGCGCGGGATGAACCAGGCTGAGGCGTTGCGCCACCAAACACCCGAGAACGCGATCGAGCGGGCGATCCGGGTAACCGCCGATTGGACCGCGCTGCCCGCCGATGCCTATCTGCGGGGCGAGGCGGTGATGCGGATGGACAGCCGCATTCCGTTCCGGGGTTGGCAGATGACCTCATTCACCACCTATGCCTCGATCCGCGAGCGGGTGAACGGGGTTCTGGCGCTGGAAATCATGGGATTCGCGATTCTTCTGGCGCTCAGCTTCTATGCGCTCAGTCGGCGCACGGCGTTCCGCATGGCCCTGTTTCAGCGCGAGTCGGCGGAGCTTCGCGCGCTGAACGCTCGGCTGCAGCGGGAAATCGCCGAACGCGAACGGGTGCAAAAAACGCTGGAAGTAGCCGAGCAGACCTTGGCGCAGAGTTCGAAACTGGCGGCGCTTGGCGAGATGTCGGCCGCTGTCAGCCACGAGTTGAACCAGCCGCTGGCGGCGATGAAGACCTATCTGGCTGGTGCCCGCCTGCTGCTGCGCCGCAACCGGTCCGAAGAGGCGTTGTCGAGCTTTGGCCGCATCGACGATCTGATCGAGCGGATGGGGGCGATCACGCGGCAGTTGAAATCCTATGCCCGCAAGGGGCAAGAGGCGCTTTCGCCAATAAACATGGGCGATGCGCTTGCGGCCTCTCTTTCGATGATGGAGCCGCAGCTGCGACAGCGGCAAGTGCAGATAACACAGATCCTCCCCGACCGCCCGGTGCTGGTGATGGGCGACCGGATGCGGATCGAACAGGTCATGGTCAACCTCTTGCGCAATGCACTGGACGCCACCAAATCGGTACGTGACCCCGAGGTCGAGATCATCCTCGCTGCCGGCGAGACCGCAACATTGACGGTGCGCGACAATGGCCATGGAATCAGTGATTTCGATAATATCTTTGAGCCGTTCTACACCACCAAACAGCCCGGCGACGGGGTGGGTCTGGGTCTTGCAATCTCTTCGGGGATCGTCAACGACCTTGGAGGGCGCCTGACGGCGCGCAATGGGCAACATGGCGGTGCCGTTTTCGAGATGCAGTTACCGATCCTCGAAGACGGTCTGGAAGCCGCAGAATAAAGAGGGAATACCCTATGGCACAGGCGATGAAGATTGCGATTGTCGATGACGAACAGGACATGCGCCAGTCGATCAGCCAGTGGCTGGCCCTGTCGGGCTATGACACCGAGACCTTTGCCAGCGCCGAAGAGGCGCTGAAGGTTCTGGGCTCGGATTATCCCGGCATCGTCATTTCGGATATCAAGATGCCGGGCATGGACGGCATGCAGTTCCTCAAGAAGTTGATGGGGGCCGACAGCTCGCTGCCGGTGATCATGATCACCGGTCACGGCGATGTGCCGATGGCGGTCGAGGCGATGCGGGTCGGTGCCTTCGATTTTCTGGAAAAGCCGTTCAACCCCGACCGGATGTCCGATCTGGCCAAGCGCGCCAGCAATGCGCGCCGGCTGACGCTGGACAACCGGGCGCTTCGGCGTGAGCTGAGCGATGGCAGCCAGATTATGAAAAAGCTGATCGGTACCAGCCCGGTCATGGAGCGGCTGCGCGAGGACATTCTGGACCTGGGCCAGGCCGACGGCCATGTGCTGATCGACGGCGAGACCGGTACCGGCAAGACCCTGGTGGCGCATGCGCTGCATGCGGTGGGCAGCCGGGCGGGCAAGAAATTCGTGCTGGTCTCGTGTTCGGCGCTGGAGGAAGAGGCGCTGGCCAAGCGGCTCTTTGGTCCGATGATCCCAGAGGATGCGCAATTGCCCGCAGTCGAGGAAGCGCGCGGCGGCACTTTGGTGCTGGAGGATATCGAGTCGCTCAGCGATGCGCTTCAGGCCAAGCTGTTGTCGGTGATGAACCAGCAGGGCACGCCGGCCGAAACCCGGATCGTGGCCATTTCGAACCTGCAAGAGGCAGGCAAGACCAGCGAGGACGTGTTGCGCCCGGACCTGTTCTATCGTCTGGCCGCGCTGCGCCTGACCATGCCGCCGCTGCGCCAGCGGGGCGAGGATATCCTGACGCTCTTTACCCGTCTTAGCGAGCAGTTCGCCGAGGAATACGGCTGTGACGCGCCGCAGGTCAGCGCGCAAGAGGCCGCGCAGCTGTTGCAGGCGCCCTGGCCGGGCAACGTGCGCCAGCTGATCAACATCGCCGAGCGCGCGGTCTTGCAGGCGCGGCGCGGCTCGGGCACCATCGCCTCTCTCCTGATGTCTGATCACGAGGACATGCAGCCGGTGATGACCACCGAGGGCAAGCCGCTCAAGGAATATGTCGAGGCGTTCGAGCGGATGCTGATCGACAACACGATGCGGCGCCACAAGGGCTCGATCGCAGCGGTGATGGACGAACTGTGCCTGCCGCGCCGGACCCTGAACGAGAAGATGGCGAAATATGGGCTTCAGCGCTCGGATTACCTCTGATCCAGCCCGGCGGCACCGGCTCTTGCAAGCGCGACCGGTGCGGCCGAGGCATGGCTGGCCGAACCTGGGCCACCGCCTGCGACCGGAAGGCGTTGGCCGCGCCGCCGTCCGGACGGACTTTGGCGCGTTCGCGGGCCTGTCGAACCCTTGACCCTCGTGAACATGCACTTTGCCCATTGTCTTTTCCACAGCTCTGCTTTTATTGTGACAGAACGGGCCGGACCCAAGGGTTCCTTGCTCCCGCACCCAATAGAGTTTCGCTGCTCTGCCCCCGCTGGCACAGATCCCGGAGACAAAGCAGACCGATTGGCCCCTGACCGGGGCAATACAATGCCTTCGCCCGCTTGCCGGGTGACAGGAATAAATGGGCAGGCCCGGGAAACGCCCGACCTGTCGGAGAAGAACCGCGATGACGCGCGCGCAACTTTTGAGTGGACGAGCAGAGGGGCCAAGCGCCGATCTCTGCCGCGCGGCGTCTCATATCGCCCTGACAAGACACCCGCCAAATCGTAACCCCCTTAGGACGGTTCTGCCGCCTGGGAGGGCGCGCATTGCGCGGTGCACCAAGGAAACATGGCAAAGAAGATGCTCATTGATGCCACCCACGCGGAAGAAACCCGCGTCGTGGTGGTCGACGGCAACAAGGTCGAGGAATTCGATTTTGAGTCCGAAAACAAACGCCAGCTAGCTGGCAATATCTATCTGGCAAAGGTCACGCGGGTCGAACCCTCGCTTCAGGCGGCGTTTGTCGATTACGGCGGCAACCGTCACGGGTTCCTCGCCTTTTCGGAAATTCATCCCGATTACTACCAGATCCCCGTCGCCGACCGCCAGGCGCTGATGGAGGAAGAGCGCGCCTATGCCGAGGCGCAGAAGGCGCGCGACGAGGATGAAGAGGGCGGCAAGTCGCGCCCGAAGCCCAAGCGCAGCCGCAGCCGGTCGCGCAGCAAGGCCGAAAGCCTGCGCAGCTCGGATCCGGTCGAAACCAAGGACGTGAGCGCGACTGAGATCAGCGGCATGGAGACGATCGACCTCGACGAGGGTGATGATCGCGACGAGCTCGACCTGATCGAGGGCAGCTCGCCGATGGAACGCGTGGCCGAAACCCCGGTGGAAGAGCCCGAGGACCGGGCCGATGAGGCCACGGATCAGGCCGAGGGCGAGGCTGCTGATACGACCGATGACACCGATACGGCCAAGGCCGACGGTGACACCACGCAGGACAATGCCGAGGATCGCGCTGACGATGCCGATGACGAGGATGAGGACGCGGATGATGGCGAGGATACGCCGCGCCCCCGTCGTGGCAAGGCCGATGCCGCCTCTAAGGATGACAGCATCGAATCCATCGCCGAAGAGGACGATACCGAGGATCTGCGCCCGGTCCGCAAGCCGCGCGCGCGCAAATACAAGATCCAGGAAGTGATCAAGGTGCGCCAGGTCATGCTGGTGCAGGTCGTCAAGGAAGAGCGCGGCAACAAGGGCGCGGCGCTTACCACCTATCTGAGCCTTGCGGGCCGCTATTGCGTCCTGATGCCGAACACCGCGCGTGGCGGAGGGATCAGCCGCAAGATCACCAACGCGGTCGACCGCAAGAAGCTGAAAGAGATCGCCGCCGAGATGGACGTGCCCCAGGGCGCGGGCCTGATCGTGCGCACCGCCGGTGCCAAGCGCACCAAGGCCGAGATCAAGCGCGACTATGAATACCTTCAGCGCATGTGGGAGCAGATCCGCGAACTGACGCTGAAATCCATCGCGCCTGCCAAGATCTATGAAGAAGGCGACCTGATCAAACGCTCGATCCGCGACCTCTACAACCGCGATATCGACGAAGTTCTGGTCGAGGGCGAAGGCGGCTACCGCATCGCCAAGGACTTCATGAAGATGATCATGCCCAGCCACGCCAAGAACGTGCAGCGGTACGAGGATCAGTTGCCGCTGTTCGCGCGTTTCCAGGTGGAAAGCTATCTGAACTCGATGTTCAACCCGACAGTGCAGTTGAAATCCGGCGGCTATATCGTGATCGGCGTGACCGAGGCGCTGGTGGCGATCGACGTGAACTCTGGCCGCGCCACCAAGGAAGGCTCGATCGAGGAAACCGCGCTCAAGACCAATCTCGAGGCCGCCGAAGAGGTGGCCCGCCAGTTGCGCCTGCGCGACCTGGCCGGTCTGATCGTGATCGACTTCATCGACATGGACGAGCGCAAGAACAACGCCGCCGTCGAAAAGCGCCTGAAGGACAAGCTGAAATCCGACCGTGCCCGCATCCAGGTGGGCCGGATCTCGGGTTTTGGCCTGCTCGAGATGAGCCGCCAGCGCCTGCGCCCCGGCATGATCGAGGCCACGACCCAGCCGTGCCCCTCGTGCCACGGCACTGGCCTGATCCGCTCGGACGACAACATGGCGCTGAGCATCCTGCGCCAGATCGAGGAGGAAGGCACCCGCCGCCGCTCGCGCGAGGTGCTGGTGCGCTGCCCGGTGGGCATTGCCAACTATCTGATGAACCAGAAACGAGAGCATATCGCGCAGATCGAGGCGCGCTATGGTCTGAGTGTGCGGATCGAGGGCGACGCGCATCTGGTCAGCCCCGATTTCAGCCTTGAGAAGTTCAAAACCGCTACCCGCGCGGTGCCGCAGGCCCAGGCGCCCGTGGTCTCGGTCGACTCGCGGCTGATGGACCAGATCGACGCCGACGAGGCCGCCGAGGACGAGGACGAGGCCGAAGAGGCCCGGACCGAACCCCGCAGCGAAACAGCTGGCGAAGGGGACGGCGACGGCAAGCCCAAGCGGAAACGGCGTCGGCGGCGTCGGCGCAAGAACGGCGGCAATAGTGGCGAGGACAGCACGGCCGACGGCGACAATGGCGACAGTGGTGACGAGGCGGTCGAGGATGCGGCGGATGCCGCGCCCGAGGCAGCCAAAGCCGCAGCGGTGACCGAGGCCGAGGCGGAACCTGCAGCGGTCGAGGGCGGCGAAGCCGAGGTTGAAGCCGTGGCTGAGGCTGAGACTCCGGCCAAGACCCCGAGAAAGCGCACGCGCACGCGCAAGAAACCGGTCAAGGCCGAAGCGGCTGCCGAGGCGCCCACCGACGCGGTGGCAAGCGCGGATGTCCTCGCAGCTGAAAGCGACGCTGGCGATACCCCGGCCGAGGCGGATGCCGAGGCTGAGGCGGCGCCGGTCAAGAAAACGCCCAAGCCGCGCAAACCGCGCAGTCGCAGCAAAAAGGCCGAGGCCCCGGCAGCGGAAAGCGTCGAAGCCGAGCCAGCCGCATCCGAGGCGGAGGCCCCTGTGGCCGAACCCGAGCCTGCTCCTGTCGTCGAGGCAGCAGCGCCCGAGGCCGTGGCCGAGACGGTCGCGCAGCCTGCCGAGGATACCGTAGCGGCCCCGGCAGATCCGGAAGCGGCGCTCGAACCGGAAGTGGCGCAGGCAGAGGCGGCGCCCGAACTGGCGGTGGCCGAGGCCGAGGCAGAACCCGACAGCCCGCCAAAGCCGAAACGGCGCGGCTGGTGGTCGCTGGGACAGTAACCAAAAAGGCGGGCCCCTCAGGGACCCGCCTTTTTCATTCCGCGCGGCGGATCAGGTAAATCTGGTGGCCCGGCGCCTCGTCCTGGCCGATCAGCGCGTGACCGGCCTCGGCGCAGAAATGGGGCACATCCACCACCGCCGCCGGATCGTCGGCCAACAGCCGCAGCACCGCCCCGGGCGCCATGGATTTCAGCCGCTTGCGGGCCTTGAGCACGGGCAGGGGGCAGAGCAGCCCCAGCGCGTCGAGGGTCTCGAAATCGTCGGTCATGCCTCGCAGATACGCCCGGGCCGCGCGCCTGTCCAGCGCCCGGCGCGACATTGCTACAACACGGCCACGAGGATGTGACCGCATGGCCCCGTGACGCGGCCGCAGCGATCACCTATGTGCAGGTCATGTTTGGAATCGAGATCATCGACGCGGGGCTTTTACCCGCCATGTTCGTGGCGCTCCTTGGCGGGATCGTCAGTTTTCTCAGCCCCTGTGTGCTGCCCATCGTGCCGCCCTATCTGGCCTATATGAGCGGGGTCAGCCTGGGCGAGATCCAGGACCAGGCCGCCGCCCGGCGCAAGGCGACGCTGGCGGCACTGTTCTTTGTGCTTGGCCTGTCGACCGTCTTTCTGCTGTTGGGCTTCACCGCCTCGGCCTTTGGCGCCTTTGTCCTGTCGAATCAGGAACTCTTCGCCAAGGTCTCGGGCGTGGTGGTCATCGTCTTTGGCCTGCACTTTCTGAGTGTCTTTCGCATTCCGCTGCTGGATCGCGAGGCGCGGATGCAGACCGGCGATGCAGGCGGTTCGGTTTTTGGCGCCTATGTGCTGGGTCTGGCCTTTGCCTTTGGCTGGACCCCCTGTATCGGGCCGCAGCTGGGTGCAATCCTGTCGCTGGCGGCGTCCGAGGCCTCGGTGGCGCGCGGCACGCTGTTGCTGGGTGTCTACGCGGCGGGGCTGGGGGTGCCGTTTCTGCTGGCGGCGATGTTCCTCAGCCGCTCGATGGCGGTGATGAACCGGATCAAGCCGCATATGGGGCTGATCGAAAAGGTGATGGGCGGGCTGTTGCTGTTTGTCGGAATCATGCTGGTCACGGGCCTCTTCACCCAGTTCAGCTGGTGGCTGCTGGAAACCTTTCCGGCGCTGGCGGTGCTGGGCTGAGCGGGGCCGGGGGGCTGTCTGCCCCCCGCCGCCGGGCCCTTGGCCCGCCGCCCCCCGAGAGTATTTCGAACCAGAAAGAAGCAGGCGGTGCCATTGCTTGGGCTTAATCTTGCCCCAGTGATCGGCTAGGCTCGGGTCAAAGAGGTCGAGCCATGAGCAGTGTTCCATCCGCAGGTCAGGTGCGCCGACGCCGGGTGTTCTATATCCCCGGTTACGACCCGATTCATCCCCGCCGGTATCGCGAGCTCTATCGCAAGGAAAGCGCCGAGCAGGCGCGGATCTCGGGCTATTCCGTCACGCTGAAGCCCAAGACCACCAAGGGCCCTTATGGCTGGCATGTCAGTTCCGAACAGGAGGGGGAGGCGGTCGCGGCGGATGTGGAGGTGCTGGTCTGGTCCGATATCGTGCGCGGCAGCATGTCGAACACGATCCCGGCCACCTATGCGCAGCTGGCGCGCACCGCCTGGACCTATATCGCCTCGGGTGTGCTGTGGCGGCTGATGCGGCTCAGGAAAGGGCCGGTGATCGCCGCGCTTTACCCGGTGGGGATGCTGTTGGCGCAGCTGTTGGCGGCGCTCTTGCTGGTCTGGCTGGGTTGGCGGCTGGGCGGGTTGACCGGATGGCCGCTTGTCGCGCTGGCCGGGATGGCAGCGGGCGCGGGCGCGGCGGTCTATCTGCTGCGGTGGTTCCGCGCCAAGGATGGCACCTTCTTTGCCTATTACCTGATGCATGATTATGCCTATTCGGCGCGCTGGCGCGGCGCCAATCCGCCCGAGCTGGAGGCGCGGATCGGTGAATTCGCCGACCGTATCGCCGAGGCCCTGTCGGGGGAGGCTGACGAGGTGCTGGTGGTGGGTCATTCCTCGGGCGCGCATGTGGGCGTATCGGTGCTGGCCGATCTGATCCGCGCGGGCAGGGTGCCCGCGGACGGTCCGGCGCTGGGGTTTCTGACCCTGGGGCAGGTGGTGCCGATGGTGTCGTTCCTGCCCGAGGCGCAGCGGCTGCGCGCCGATCTGCACTTTCTCTGCACACGGGACGAGCTGGCCTGGGTCGATGTCTCGGCCCCGGGCGATGGCTGTGCCTTTGCGCTGTGCGATCCGGTGTCGGTCAGCGGCGTTGCCCCGGCGACGGGTAAGCGCTGGCCGCTGGTGCTGTCGGCGGCCTTTACCCAGACGCTGAGCGCGGCCCGCTGGGCCGAGTTGCGCTGGCGCTTTTTCCGTCTGCATTTTCAGTATCTCTGCGCCTTTGACCGGGTGGGGGATTACGACTATTTCCGCATCACTGCCGGGCCGCAGACGCTGGCCGCGCGCTATCGCGACCGGGCGCCGTCGAAATCGCGGATCGACCGGGCGGTAAGCAAATATACCGACATGGGCGCCGCATGATCCCGCCCAAACCCCCCGCGCGCCCGGACAAGGTCTCGCTCTGGCGCTATCTCAAGCTGTTCCGCCAGGATCTGTTGTCGGCGCAGCCCGCGCGGCTGTACCGCGCCTGGATGGCCGAGTTCCGCACGCCCTTCTTTCGCTCGTATCTGGTGAACCAGCCTGACCTGGTGGACACGGTGCTGAAGGGACGGCCCGACGATTTCCCCAAGTCGAACCGCATCAGCGAGGGGTTGCGGCCGCTGTTGGGCAATTCGGTCTTTCTGACCAATGGCGCGACCTGGAAACGCCAGCGGCGCATCATCGACCCAGCCTTCGAAGGCGGGCGCCTGCGCGATACCTTTCCTGCCATGTGGGCGGCGTCCGAGGCGGCGGTGAACCGGCTGGCGGCACAGGCCGGGCAGGAGACCGAGATCGAAGAGGTCACCAGCCACGCGGCAGCGGATGTGATCTTCCGCACCCTGTTCTCGATCCCGATCGAGCATGAGGTGGCGGCGCAGGTGTTCACCCGGTTCAGGGCCTATCAGCGGGCGCAGCCGCTGTTGAACCTTGCGGCATTCGTGCCGGTGCCGCGCTGGGTGCCCCGGTTCCATTCGCGCGAGACGCGGCGCAATGCGGCGGTGATCCGGGGGCTGATCCGGCAGCTGACAGACACCCGGATGGAGGAAATCCGCGCCGGCACCGCGCCCGACGACCTGGCCACCAAGATCATGACCACCACCGATCCGCAGACGGGCGACCGGTTCGACACTGACGAGATGGTCGATCAGGTGGCGATCTTTTTCCTGGCCGGGCACGAAACCAGCGCCTCGGCGCTCGCCTGGACGCTGTACCTGATGGCGCTTTACCCCGATTGGCAGGACAAGCTGGCCGAGGAGGCGCGGGCGCTGGACGGTGCCCCGGATTTCAGCGTGATGTCGAAACTGCGCCTCAGCCGCGATGTGTTCCGCGAGGCGCTGCGCCTGTATCCCCCGGTGCCGATGATGGTGCGCGAGACGACCTGCCCCGAACACTTTCGCGACCGGGATGTACCGAAGGGCGCGCAGATCGTTCTCAGCCCCTGGCACCTGCACCGGCATGAGCGCCTGTGGGAGCGGCCGGATGACTTCGACCCCACTCGCTGGCAGACCGAGAATGGCAAGACCTGCCAGCGCACTGCCTATATGCCGTTTTCGGCCGGGTCGCGTGTTTGCACCGGGGCCGGGTTTGCCATGGTCGAGGGGCCGCTGATCCTGTCGATGCTGCTCAGCCGGTTCCGGTTCGAGCGGGTTGCGGGGCGCGACCCGGTTCCGGTGGCGCATTTGACCGTCCGGGCGGCAGATGGCATCTGGCTGCGCGTGGTTGAGCGCTAACATCCTACCATCCGCGTTTGCCATACTGTATGCGGTGCCAAGCGGAATCATTTAGACGGGAAAGACTTATGTCCAAGGCACAAATGCGCGAACAGATGGCAAATGGCGCGGGCTTTATTGCGGCCCTGGATCAGAGCGGCGGCTCGACCCCCAAGGCGCTGGCGCTTTATGGTGTGGACGCGGCGCAATACGGCTCCGAGGAAGAGATGTTCGCCGAGATCCAGCGCATGCGCGCCCGGATCATCCTGGCCGACGATTTCACCAGCAAGAAGGTGATCGGCGCGATCCTGTTCGAACGCACCCTGGGCGAGAGCATCGAGGGCCGCGGCGTGGCCGATTACCTGTGGAACGTCAAAGGTGTCGTGCCCTTCCTCAAGATCGACAAGGGTCTCGAAGACGAGGCAAATGGCGTGCAGATGATGAAGCCGATCCCGGGTCTGGCCGCGACCCTGGCCAGGGCGACAGGCGTATTCGGCACCAAGGAACGCTCGGTCATTCACGAGGCCAATGCCGAAGGCATCGCCGCGGTGGTGGCACAGCAGTTCGACGTGGCACGCGAAGTCATCGCCGCCGGAATGGTGCCGATTGTCGAGCCCGAGGTGAACATCCACTCGACCACCAAGGCGCAAGCCGAAGAGATGCTGAAGGAGGAAATCCTGAAACATCTCGACACCCTGGATGAGGGGCAGGACGTGATGCTGAAACTGACCATTCCCAGCACGGCCAACCTGTATGACGCGTTGGCCGATCACCCCCGCGTGGTGCGGGTGGTGGCGCTGTCGGGTGGCTATTCCACCGATCAGGCCTGCGACCTGCTGAGCCGGAACGGCAAGATGATCGCCTCCTTCTCGCGCGCGCTGACCGAAGGCCTGTCGAAACAGCAGTCGGATGCCGAGTTCAACGCGGCCCTGGGCGGCAATATCGACAAGATCTATCGCGCTTCGCTGTAAATCCGGCGCTGTTTAGAGACCGGGCCGCGATATCGCGGCCCGTTTTCATTTGGGCGGCGTGAATTCGGCCCGCATCCGCGCCGCCTTGTCCCGCATGACGCAGCCGCGCGCGTGATCGTTGACCAGCCCCATCGCCTGCATGAAGGCAAACACGGTGGTGGGGCCGACATATTTCCAGCCGCGTTTCTTCAAATCCTTCGACATCGCGGTCGAGGCGGGGATGATGCTGGCCGTCTGCGGCTCGGGCAGGTCGGAGGGCGCAGGTTCATAGGACCAGACATAGGCCGCCAGACTGCCATGTTCAGCCAGCAGATCGCCCATCCGGCGGGCATTGTTGATCACCGCTTCGATCTTGCCGCGATGGCGGATGATGCCGGCATCGCCCAGCAGCCGGGTGATATCCGTGTCGTCATAGGTGGCGATGCGGGTCCAGTCGAACCCGTCGAACGCGGTGCGGAAATTCTCGCGCTTGGCCAGGATGGTGCGCCAGCTGAGGCCGGACTGAAAGCTTTCAAGGCAGAGCTTTTCGAACAGGCGGCGGTCGTCACCTACCGGATAGCCCCATTCGCGGTCGTGATAGTCGAAGAATTCCGGCGCCGCATTGCACCAGCGACAGCGCGGCTGTCCGTCGGGGCCGGGGATGGTGCTCATATTGTCTCCTTTGCTGTGGTGGAGTGCGCCTTACCCCTTGCGGCGATACCATGTCAGCACATAGACGCGGATGGCCGAGGCAAGGCCGGTCTTGGGGTCGCGCGCCGCATCAATGTCGCCCGCCAGAACATTGATTGGTATATCCTTTTCCTTTGCAATCTCGCGAAAGGCTCGCCAGAACGCATCCTCGAGCGAGACCGAGGTGCGGTGCCCCCGCAGCGTCAGCGAGCGTTTGACGGGGCGGCCGCTCATTCCTCGACCTCGTGGCCGTCGTGATCGCGCCGGGCCTTGTCGGCGCGGGCGCGGTCCAGCTGTTTGTCGGCCTTGCTGCGGCCGAATTTCACTGCATTCTCGTCCGCACGCGCCTTTTTCTCGGCGCGCGCCTTCTGTTTGCGGAACTGGTTGAGGTTGACCGGCTTGCTCATCAGTCGCGCGGCCCGATCATCTGGTCGGGGCGCACCACCCGGTCAAAGGTCTCGCCGTCGACAAAGCCCAGCCGCACCGCCTCTTCGCGCAGGGTGGTGCCGTTCTTGTGCGCGGTCTTGGCGACCGTGGTGGCGTTGTCATAGCCGATGGTGGGGGCCAGCGCGGTGACCAGCATCAGGCTTTCGCGCATCAATTGGTCGATCCGGGCGGTGTTGGCGCGGATGCCCAGCAGCATCCGCTGTGTGAAGCTGTCCGCCGCATCCCCCAGAAGTTGCATGGATTGCAACAGGTTATATGCCATCATTGGGTTATAGACATTCAGTTCGAAATGCCCCTGCGAGCCTGCGAACTTGATCGCCGCGTCATTGCCCATCACATGGGCGGCGACCTGGGTCAGCGCCTCGGCCTGGGTCGGGTTGACCTTGCCCGGCATGATCGAGCTGCCCGGTTCGTTTTCGGGCAGGATCAATTCCCCCAGGCCCGAGCGGGGGCCGGAGCCCAGAAAGCGGATGTCGTTTGCGATCTTGTAGCAACTGCCCGCCACCGTCGCCAGCGCGCCGGATAGAAAGACCATCGCGTCATGGGCGGCCAGCGCCTCGAACTTGTTGGGCGCGGTGACCAGCGGCAGGCCGGTGATCTCGGCCATGTTGGCGGCCACCGCCTCGGCCCAGCCCGCGCTTGTATTCAGGCCGGTGCCCACGGCGGTGCCGCCCTGGGCCAGTTCATGGATGCCGGGCAAGGCGCTCTCGATCCGGGCCAGCCCCATGCAGATCTGGTGGGCATAGCCCGAAAATTCCTGTCCCAGGGTCAGCGGCGTCGCATCCTGCGTATGGGTGCGGCCGATCTTGATGATACCCTTGAATTCCTCGGCCTTCTGCTCGAGCCCGGCCAGCAGGGCGCGCAGCCCCGGCAGCAGTACGTCGCGCGCGGTCATTGCCACCGCCACATGCATCGCGGTGGGAAAGGTGTCGTTCGAGGATTGCCCCATGTTCACATGGTCGTTCGGGTGTACCGGGTCCTTGCTGCCCAGCGTCCCGCCCAAGAGTTCGATGGCGCGGTTAGCGATAACCTCGTTGGCATTCATGTTCGACTGGGTGCCCGAACCGGTCTGCCAGACCACCAGCGGGAAATGGTCGTCCAGCTTGCCCGCAATCACCTCGTCGGCGGCGGCGACAATCGCATCAGCCAGATCCGGGGCCAGCGCACCGTTTTCACGGTTGCGCAGGGCGCAGGCCTTTTTCACCACGCCCAGCGCGTGGATGATGGCGAGGGGTTGACGTTCCCACCCGATGGGGAAGTTTTGGATCGAGCGCTGGGTCTGGGCCCCCCAGTACCTGTCAACTGGCACCTCCAGCGGGCCAAAACTGTCGGTCTCGGTGCGGGTCGCGGCCATCTGCCTCTCCGTCTGCTGGTGGCGGGGTCTGACCAAAGATAGGGTCTGGTAGCGGCAAGGTATAGCGCAAGGGCGATCAAATCGCGGCTTTTGGTCGAACTCATTCATTGTTCAACCGCTCGCGGCCTGTAATATGGTTGTGAGAGCGTAGCGCCAAGGAGCACCTGATGCCCGCAATCCCCTTGTTCACCCAATCACGTCCGATTTTGGCGTTTGCGCTGGCGCTTTTACTGTCGCTGTTTCTTCTTCCTACGTCCTTTGCGGGCGAGGCTGCCCGGTTCGCCGGCACCTATATGGGAAGTGCCGAGGTCCAGCGCGCCGATGGCAGTGTCGAAATGCGCGATATGGACGTCATGATCGAAGAAACCAAGGAGGGGTTCACCGTCAGCTGGTCAACCACCATCCAGAAGCCGGACGGACGCATAAAGGAAAGCGACTATTCGGTCGATTTCCTGCCCAGCACGCGTGATGGCGTCTATGCCGCCGCGATGCGACGCAATGTATTCGGCCATACCGTGCAACTCGATCCGATGAAGGGAGAGCCCTATGTCTGGGGCCGCATCGCGGGCGATACGCTGACGGTGTTCTCGCTGTTCGTGGCCGATGACGGCGGATACGAGATGCAGCAATTCGACCGAACCCTTGCCGAGGGCGGGCTGATCCTGAATTTCTCGCGCGTCAAGAACGGTCGCCCAGCCAAGTCGGTCGAGACATTCTTGCAGAAACAATAGTCCGGTTTCGCAACGCCTGCCGCATTCTTGCAAGGATGGCGGGCGTTTGGGATGCGATCGCGGATCAGGGTTTGCGGAAACTGTCCAGCGACACCACCTCGGCATCGGGTTTGGGCGCGTCGGGCTCTTCCTCGACCTCGATATCGTCCTCGTCATCCTCGTCGAAATCGGGGCTTTCGAAACGCAGGCCAAATTCCACCGACGGATCGACAAAGGTGCGGATCGCGTCATAGGGGATGTAGAGCGGTTCCGGCGAGTCGCCGAAATTGAGCGTGATGGCGAACCCGTCCTCGCCCACGTCGAGATTCTCGTACCAATGCTGCATCACGATGGTCATTTCGCCCGGATAGCGATCGGCCAGCCAATCGGCCAGCTGCACCCCTTCGTACTGGGTGTCGAACGTGATGAAAAAGTGATGCGCGCCCGGCAGGCCGTGCTGTGCCACATCCGCCAGAACCGTCTTGATCAGGCCGCGCATCGCGGTGTGCATCAGGTTGCCGTAGTCGATGTCTCTCGACATGTAGTGCCCTCATTCCGTCTTGAAGCCCAGCATAGGGGATTCGGCTGGAAACAAAAGAGATCCAGCGCCGCATTTCGCAGTTAGATGAAATGACTGCCTGCGCCGGCCAGCGCCAGCAGCAATATCGTTTCCCCCATGCCCCGGCGCAGCAGGATCAGCCAGAGTGCTGCCAGCGCCGCAAGGGCCAGCGCCTGCGGGTCGAGGCTGCTCGGTCGCGGGACGGGCAGCGACACCGGACCGGCGTGTAGGATCGAGATATCGGTGAACAAGACATGCAGCGTGAACCACAGTGACAGGTTCAGGATGACGCCGACCACGGCTGCAGTGATCGCGGCCAGGGCCGCCGCCGGGCGCGGGCGTCCGGCGATATGGTCGAGATAGGGTGCGGCGGTGAATATCCAAAGGAAACAGGGCACGAAGGTAGCCCAGAGTGCCACCAGACCCGCCAGCGCTGCCAGCCCCGCGCCACCGGCCAGATAGGCGCTTAGCATCGCGACGAACTGGGTTACCAGAATCAGCGGGCCCGGCGTGGTTTCGGCCAGGCCCAGCGCGTCGATCATCTGTGTGGTGGTGATCCAGTGATACTGATCGACCACGGTCTGGGTCATATAGGCAAGCACCGCATAGGCGCCGCCAAAGGTGACGACGGCCAGCTTGGTCATGAACCAGCCTATGTCGGCCAGCAGGGGCGCGTCAGATAACTCCAGCAGCAGGAGTGGCCCAAGCCACAGAACCAGCAGGGTGGCTGCAATGCGATAGGGCGGCGGGGGCAGGGCGGTCTCGTCCGGTGCCCCCGCTGCGGTTCGGAAAACCCCCCAGAGTGCTGCCGCCAGAACGATCAGCGGAAAAGGCAGTGACAAAGCAAAGATCGCTATAAAGGCCAGTCCGGCGATAATCCAGGCTGAGGGCGTCTTCAGCGCTCGGGCGGCCAGTTTGCGCAGCGCCTCTACAACGATCACGATCACCGCAGCCTTGATGCCCAGAAAACCCGCCTGTACCAGTGGCACGCTGCCGACCTGCACATAGACCGCCACCAGCGCGGCGATCACCAGCGCGCCGGGCAGCACAAACAACGCTCCCGCCAGCAACCCGCCGGTTACTCCGCGCAGCCGCCAGCCGGCATAGGTAGCCAGTTGCATTGCCTCGGGGCCCGGCAACAACATGCACAGCGACAGGGCACGCAGATAGGTCCGCTCGTCCAGCCAGGGGCGGGTCTCGACCAGTTCGCGATGCATCAGCGCGATTTGTGCCGCTGGCCCGCCAAAGGAGAGAAGGCCAATGCGGCCGAAAACGCTGGCCATCTCGGTCAGTGCCGGTGGCGGCGCTGGCGCGGTGGTAGCATGCGTTCCGCCCTCGGAGGTTTTTACCGTCATGCCCGCACCCTCTAGCTGTCACGATACGCGCAGAGTGCGGAACCATCCCGACACGGACCCCAGCAAAGCTGCGGCCCCTCGCTAGCCCGTCGAGGGCTTGGGCGTCAATGCCGGGGTTTGGTCAGGCCCATTCCAGGCGCTGGCCCGTCATGCAGATGGGCAGGGTATCGGCCGGCATCTGCCCCAGCTGTTCGAACAGCGAGATCAGGTCGAACTGGTTGTATGCCTCGACGATCTTGCCGTCCTTGTAACGGGCCATCACCTGACCCGTAACCTCGATCGGGGCGCCATTGTCGGCGCGCGAGGTATGCACATGCAGGATCGCCGACAGCCAGTCGCCGTTTTCGATCGTCTTGGGGATGTCCACCCGGATATCGCCCAGGTGATAGCGAAAGGCCGAAACGAATTCGCGGAAATCGTCGGCGCCCACCTGCATCTCGGGGATCAGACCCTCGGCCATCGTGTCGCCGGCAAAGAAATCATCGATCGCATCGACATCGCCTTGTTCCCAAACCCGGGCATACCATTCCATCAACAACTCGGACTTGTTCATCTGAGCCTCCATCGTCGCTGTCTTCACAATGGGCCCGATTGGTGAACGAATGCTGAATGGCGTCGATGAAACGGTCATTAAAAACATACTTATTGAGAGAAAGTGCAGGTTTCTGTTGCCAGGTACCTGCGAACCCCGCCTTACGCTGCTAGGCGCAAGGGCTTAGATTTCGGTGTTTCGGACTGCTTACGCAGCCAGAGCGACCGGAGCACGATTGTCGTTGGCAATTATGCTTTACGGACCGATAACGGTGGTACCCCGCCGAGACAAAGCTAACCCCTTTAGACGTCCGTCGATCCTGTTTCGGCCCCAAGGTCCCCCAACGAGGGTATCTGGTGGAGCCGCCGGGTACCGCCCCCGGGTCCGATCCGCTTATTACGAGCGCGTTTATGTCCATAGTTCCCGAGGGAACGGCTTGAATATAGTCGCTCCAGCAGCGGTTGCAACGGCAACCGACATCCTGCGAGGATGTCGGCCTGTTTTCCTGCAAGGAAAACAGGCTGGCGGGGCGCGTCCGGAAATCCTCGCAGGATTTCCGCCCGTTTTCCGCGCCGGAAAACGGCTCAGACCAGGCGGCGGATCGGGGCGCTGTTGCAGAAGATGATGACCTGTTCGCGGTTCTGCACCGCCTGAAAACCACGCTGGCGGACTTCTTCCAGGAACCGTTTCATACCGACATATCGTTCGATATCGCGGGTCTTGCGGCGGATCACCTGACCATGGGTGACGGCCTTGCAGTCAAAGACATCCCGGAGCCAGATTTCGGGGGAGAATGGGCTGGTTGAGGCGAACATGCCCCGAACTTGCCCGGCAAGGGTAAATACGCGGTTAAGACCGCGCCGCCGCGCGGGCCGCCATGACATCATCCTTGAGCGACATCGTATAGTGCATCAGCTCTGCCAGCGCGGTGTCGGCCTGCGCCGCATCCCGTGCGTCGATCGCCTCGGCGATCCGTGCGTGCAACGCCACGATGGTTCCGCGCGAACGGGCGGTAAAGGTGATCATGTTCATCAGCGGCTGCATCGCCTCGACCGCGCCGGCCAGGTGATAGGACAGCACCGGATTGGCGGCCGCATCGACCAGCGCACGGTGAAAGGCCACGTCCGAGGCGCAAAACGCCTCGTCGCTGAGCTCGGGCGCGCCTTGCCGCCGAATCTCGGCCCGCATCGCGGCCAGATGCGTGTCGCCGCGCCGTTCGACAGCCAGGGGCGCACAGGCGCGCTCCAGCGCGAACCGCGCCTCGCAGGCGGTGTCGAAACTGACCGCGTTCATCGACAGAAGCAGGGTCGAGGTGGTGATCTGCTGCGCCTGCGCATCCTCGAAACTCAGCCTGTTCACGAAAGCGCCGCCAAAGGCGCCGCGCTGGGTCCGGATCAGCGATTGCGCCGCCAGTCGCTTGAGTGCCTCGCGCACCGTGGGACGAGACACCTGGAACTGTTCGGCCAGTTCCGCCTCGGATGGCAGGCGCTCGTCCACGATCAACGCGCCCGAGACGATCGCATCCTTGATCGCCTGGGCGATCTGAACCGGAAGATCGGTGGCGCTGTTGGGGTCTATCCGCATGTCTGGAGGCCTGTGAGGTGATGGAACCGGCGGAGCGGCGGTCAGAAATCATTTGTCTGACATTTAAAAGTCTGACATTTAGAACTTATGGCGTGAGTCGGCAAAGTGCAATCCCTTGGATGCCGGCGCGCGTTGGAAACCGGCCCTGATGTCATGTGCCGAATTGTTGCCCACCCACCGGCGGCCGCTGTTGAACGCGGCCTGGAATAGCTCGAATGGAGATCTGAGCATGGCAAGCATCTTTCCCTCACGCCGGGTTCGGCGCACTCCCTTTTCGTCTGGTGTCGAGGCGGCTGGCGTCGAAGGTTATACCGTCTACAATCACATGCTGCTGCCCACGGTGTTCGAGAGTCTGCAAGCGGACTGCGTGCATCTGAAGCAGCATGTGCAGGTTTGGGATGTGGCCTGCGAACGGCAGGTCAGCATCAAGGGACCCGATGCGCTGCGGCTGATGAAGCTGATCAGCCCGCGCGACATGGACCGCATGGCCGATGATCAGTGCTACTACGTGCCGACGGTCGATCATCGCGGCGGCATGCTGAACGACCCGGTGGCGGTGAAACTGGCCGCCGATCATTACTGGCTGTCGCTGGCTGACGGAGATCTGCTGCAATTTGCGCTGGGGATTGCCATCGCCCGCGGCTTTGATGTCGAGATCGAGGAGCCCGATGTGTCGCCGCTGGCCGTCCAGGGGCCCAAGGCGGACGATCTGATGGCGCGGGTCTTTGGCGATGCGGTGCGCGATATCCGCTTTTTCCGCTACAAACGGCTGGCCTTTCAGGGGGTCGAGCTGGTGGTGGCGCGCTCTGGCTGGTCGAAACAGGGCGGCTTCGAGATCTATGTAGAGGGGTCGGAACTGGGCATGCCGCTCTGGAACGCGCTGTTCGCGGCGGGCGAGGACCTGAACGTGCGCGCGGGTTGCCCCAACAACATCGAACGTGTCGAAAGCGGGCTGTTGAGCTATGGCAACGACATGACCCGCGAGAATACGCCCTATGAATGCGGCCTGGGCAAGTTCTGCAACTCGCCCGAGGACTATATCGGCAAGGCCGCTCTGGCTGAACAGGCCAAGAACGGACCGGCACGCCAGATCCGGGCGCTGGTGATCGGTGGCGATATCCCGCCCTGTCAGGATGCCTGGCCGCTACTGGCCGATGGTCGCCGGGTGGGGCAGGTGGGGTCTGCGATTCATTCCCCTGAATTCGGCGTGAATGTCGCGATCGGCATGGTGGATCGCAGCCACTGGGCGCCCGGCAGCACGATGGAGGTGGAGACACCCGACGGCATGCGGCCGGTTACGGTGCGCGAGGGGTTCTGGCGTTAGAAGGGGGCGCTGCCCCCGCCGCGGCAGGCCGCGGCTCCCCCGGGATATTTTTGGCAAGAGGAAACACCTCTGGGAAGGAAATGATCAGATGTTCAATGCTTTGGTGGTCGACAAGGACGAAGAGAGCGGCAAGACACAGGCCGCAGTCAAGCAATTGTCGCTGGCGGATTTGCCCGAAGGCGAGGTGACAGTGGCGGTGGAATATTCCACGGTCAACTACAAGGACGGTCTGTGCATCGGGCCGGGGGGCGGTCTGGTGCGCAAGTATCCGCATGTGCCGGGGATCGATTTTGCCGGTACGGTCGAAGCCTCGTCCGATGCGCGCTATCAGCCCGGTGACAAGGTGGTGCTGACCGGCTGGCGTGTTGGTGAGGCCCATTGGGGCGGTTACAGTCAAAAGGCCAATGTGCGCGCCGACTGGCTGGTGCCGCTGCCCGAGGGGCTGGATACCCGTCGGGCGATGGCCGTGGGCACCGCTGGTTTCACCGCGATGCTGGCGGTGATGGCGCTGGAGGATCACGGCCTGACACCGGGTCACGGGCCGGTTCTGGTGACCGGCGCCGCGGGCGGTGTCGGCTCTGTCGCGACCGCCATCCTGGCTCATCTCGGCTATGAGGTGGCCGGGGTCACCGGGCGGCCCGAGACCGCCGATTACCTGAAATCGCTGGGTGCCACCCAGATCGTGGCGCGTGAAGAGATCAACGAGACCGTGAAACGCCCGCTGGAATCCGAGACCTGGGCGGGCTGTGTCGACGCGGTCGGCGGTGCCATGCTGGCGCGGGTGCTGGGCCAGATGAAATACGGCGCCTCGGTTGCTTCGGTCGGTCTGGCCGGGGGCGCGGGCCTGCCTGCCACGGTGATCCCGTTCCTGTTGCGCGGGGTCAACCTGTTGGGCATCGACTCGGTCATGCAGCCTTATGACAACCGGGTTCGGGCCTGGGAGCGGATCGCCCGCGATCTGCCGATGGACAAGCTGGAAGCGATGATCCAACCCGCGACCCTGTCCGATCTGCCGCAGCTGGGGGCCGATATCCTCAAGGGGCAGGTCAAGGGACGCGTGGTCGTCGACGTCAACGCCTGATCCGGCATGAAGGACATGAGGCCCCCGGAGACATTTCAGGGGGCCTCTCCTTGTCAGGCAGCGGCGGTTTCGAAGAAGCCCACCGAATTGCCGTCGAGGTCCTTGGCGTAAAAGAACCGCCCGGCCGGGAGCGGGATGGCGGGCGAGAGCACCTCGCCACCGGCTTCGGTCACGCGGGCCATGGTCTGTTCCAGCGCACCCTGGGCCGCAAGGTGCAGGGTCGGGCCGCGCCCGTCACCCGCGGGTTTTCCGGGATAAAGATGCAGGGCCACGCCGGTTTCGGTATTGGCGGGTTTGAACACGGCCATCGGGTTCGGGCCGCCGGTGTCGATGCTCAGTTCGGCGCCGGTGACGGTCTGATAGAACGCCAGGCTGCGCTCCATGTCGGTCGCGGGCAGTTCGCCCCAGACCAGGAAATGCGCGGGTTTATAGCTCATCGTCTTACCTCATTGCTTGCGATGAGGGCTGTATCGCCCGGCATGCAGACAAATCCTGTCATCAGCGGAGTGACTTGACCCCGCCCCAATCGGAAGGCATCCATTTGCCAGCAGAAAAGAGGGTCAAGATGGCGCTGGATATCGACTTTGTCCGCAAGCAGTTTCCCGCATTTGCCGAGCCGTCGCTGAACGGTCAGGCGTTTTTCGAAAACGCGGGCGGGTCCTATACCTGTCAGTCGGTGATCGACCGGCTGACCCGGTTCTATACCCAGCGCAAGGTACAGCCCTATGCGCCCTACGAGGCAAGCCGGCTGGGCGGTGCCGAGATGGACGAGGCACGCACGCGCATGGCCGCGATCCTGGGGGTCGAAACTGACGAATTGAGCTTTGGCCCCTCGACCACCCAGAACACCTATGTTCTGGCGCAGGCGTTCCGGCAATGGATGCAGCCGGGCGAGGCGATCATCGTCACCAATCAGGATCACGAAGCCAATTCCGGCCCCTGGCGGCGGCTGGCCGAGGCGGGGATCGAGGTGCGCGAATGGCAGATCGACCCGGAAACCGGCCATCTCAACCCCGAGGATCTGGAGGATCTGCTGGACGAGAGCGTGCGGCTGGTCTGTTTCCCCCATTGCTCCAACGTGGTGGGCGAGATCAACCCGGTGACCGAGATCACCGCCATCGCCCATGCCGCCGGGGCCTTTGTCTGTGTCGACGGGGTGTCCTATGCACCCCACGGCTTTCCCAATGTCGGAGAGCTGGGGCCCGATATCTACCTGTTCTCGGCCTACAAGACCTATGGCCCGCATCAGGGGCTGATGGTGATCCGCCGCCCGCTGGGCGAGCTGTTGCCCAATCAGGGGCATTATTTCAACGCCGGGGTATTGTACAAACGGTTCACCCCCGCAGGCCCCGATCACGCGCAGGTGGCGGCCTGTGCGGGCATGGCCGATTATGTCGACCAGCTGGCGGCTCATCACGGGGTTGCCGAGACCGACGCCGCGGCGCGTGGTGCGACGGTGCATGACCTGATGCGCGCGCATGAGGTGGCGCTGCTGCAACCCTTGCTCGATGCGGTGTCGGCGCGCAATTCGGTGCGCCTGCTGGGCCCGGACCGGGCCGAGGGGCGGGCACCGACCGTGGCGCTGGCGCTGAACCGCCCGGCGGAGCCGGTGGCGGCGGAGCTGGCGCAATACGGCATCATGGCGGGGGGCGGCGATTTCTATGCGGTGCGCCCATTGGGGGCGATGGGGGTCGATCCGGCGCAGGGTGTGCTGCGGCTCAGCTTTACCCATTACACCAGCAAGGACGAGATCGCGCAGCTGATCGAGGCGCTCGACCGGGTGTTGTGATCCGGGAACGCCTTCGTCTCGTAACACCTTTGATGAGACGGAGATTTGCGTGACCGATACCCGACCGATCCTGTACTGGCTGCGGCGCGATCTGCGCCTTGCCGATCATCCCGGCCTGACCGCCGCCACCGCCAGTGGGCGGCCTGTCATCCCGGTCTTTATCCATGACCAGACGGTGTCGGCGCTGGGGGCGGCACCTGCGTTCCGGCTGGGACTGGGACTGGAACGGTTTGGTGCCACGCTGGGCGAGATCGGCAGCCGGCTGATCCTGCGGCGCGGCCCGGCGCTGGAGGTCTTGCAGGCGCTGATTGCCGAAACCGGAGCGGGGTCTGTCTGGTGGACCCGCGACTATACCCCCCAGGCCATCGCCCGTGACAGCGCTGTCAAGGCGGCGCTGAAACAGACGGGGATCGAGGCACGCTCGTTTGGCGGCGCGCTGCTGTTCGAACCCTGGACGGTCGAGACCGGGGCAGGCGGCTTTTACAAGGTTTACACACCCTTCTGGCGGGCGGTCAGCCAGCGCGAGGTAGCCGTGCCCGATGCGGCGCCCGCGCGCCTGCGGGCGCCTTCGTCATGGCCCGGATCCGATGCGCTGTCCGACTGGCGGCTGGATGCGCCGATGCGCCGGGGCGCGGCGGTGGTCGCGGCGCATCAGGCGCCTGGAGAGGCGGCGGCGCTGGAGCGTCTGGACCGGTTCGTCGAAACAGGGATCGGCGGCTATGCCAAATGTCGCGACCTTCCCGCTGGTGAGGGCACCTCGACCCTGTCGGATGCGCTCAGCCTTGGCGAGATCGGGCCGCGCACCCTTTGGCATCGCGCGACCGAGGCAGCACGGCAGGGCGCCGCCGGGGCCGAGACCTGGATGAAGCAACTGGTCTGGCGCGATTTTGCCTATCACCTGATGTATCACACACCGCATCTGCTGAGCGACAACTGGCGCCCGGGCTGGGAGGCGTTTCCGTGGAGTACCGAGCGAACCGATCCCGGCTTTGTCGCCTGGACGCGCGGGCGCACCGGTATACCGCTGGTCGATGCCGCCATGCGCGAGATGTATGTGACCGGGCGCATGCACAACCGCGCCCGGATGATCGCCGCATGTTACCTGACCAAGCATCTGATGATACACTGGAAACTGGGGATGGACTGGTTTGCCGATTGCCTGACCGACTGGGATCCGGCGGCCAATGCGATGGGGTGGCAATGGGTGGCGGGCTGCGGGCCGGATGCCGCGCCCTATTTCCGCATCTTCAACCCCGAGACTCAAGGAAAGAAGTTCGATGCCGATGGCTGCTATCGCAAGCGCTGGATCGCCGAGGGGCAGACGCACCCGCCCGAGACCGCGCTTGCCTATTTCGACGCGGTGCCCATGCATTGGGGGCTGCGGCCCGATGCGGCCTATCCGGCGCCGGTGGTGACACTGAATATGGGGAGAAAACGGGCACTTGCGGCCTATTCCGACGCCTTTCAGCGGGAGGCTGACGGAAAACTTGCCTGAGTTGGCATCGCGTCCTAACCTGTCGATCGAACCGCAACGGGGAGAGGCGGATGATCCTGACGTCAACAGAGGGGCAGCAGGGCCTGCCCAGATATTTTCCTCAGGTAATGCAGATGCTTGCCAGTATGGAGGCCGGTCGGCTCGACATTGCCTTGCCGGATGGGCGGGTGTTCCGGTCCGAAGGGGCCGAACCCGGTCCGGTGGCCCGGGTCGATATCCACGACACGGATGTCTTTGCCCGCCTGATCCGCGAGGGTGAACTGGGTTTTTCCGACGCCTATCTGGAGCAGGAATGGAGCACGCCGGACCTGCGCGCCTTCATGGATCTTGTGCATCAGGGCAACGAGACCGTCTATGACGGGTTTACCGGCCAGTTCCTGGCCCGCGCCTATGAGCGCCTTCGGTTCTGGCTGCAACGCAACCATCGCAAACAGGCCAAGAAGAACATCTCGTACCACTATGATCTGGGCAATGAGTTCTACGGGCTCTGGCTGGACGAGACGATGACCTATTCCAGCGCCCTGTTCGAGACCGGGCAGGAAAGTCTGGAAAAGGCGCAGGAAGCAAAATATGCCAGCCTGCTGGACGAGATGGGCGCGCAGCCGGGTGATCACATCCTTGAAATCGGCTGTGGCTGGGGCGGCTTCGCCGAATATGCCGCACGCGAGCGCGGGATGCGGGTGACCGGGCTGACGATCAGTCAGGAACAGATCAAGTTTGCGCGGGAGCGTATTGAAAAGGCAGGGCTTTCCGAACGGGTCGAGTTCAAGTTGCAGGATTACCGCGACGAACGCGGCAGCTATGACGGGATTGCCTCGATCGAGATGTTCGAGGCCGTGGGCGAGAAATACTGGCCGGTCTATTTCGACACGGTGCGCGCGCGTTTGAAACCGGGCAAGCGGGCGACGTTGCAGATCATCACCGTGGCCGACCGGCGGTGGGAGATCTATCGAAACGGCGTCGATTTCATCCAGAAATACATCTTTCCCGGCGGCATGCTGCCTGCACCGCGTATCCTGCGCGAGCAGGTGGCGCGGGCGGGGCTGGATTTCGTGCATTCAAAGGAGTTCGGCAAAAGCTATGACCTGACGCTCAGACGCTGGTACGAGACCTTCAACGACAAATGGGATCAGGTAGCGGAACTCGGCTTTGACGACCGGTTCCGGCGGATGTGGAATTTCTACCTCACGTCCTGTGGAGCGGCCTTTGACACCGGCACCTGCGATGTGACACAGATGACAGTGGCCCGTCCTAACCAAAGCTGAGACCACCGCACATGCCCACAGCCGCTCGTCTTGTTGCCGCCCTCTGTCTGGCTCTGCTGGCGTTTGTCGTGTCCGAACAGGTCAAGCCTCAGCTGCCCGAGGGGACCGATTTCGGATATTTCAACTGGGTGAACTCCGGCCTTGGCCTGCTGTGCGGTTGGATCGTGATGGGGCCGCGCGCCGGGCGCGGCATTGTCAACGGCATCAATAACGGGCTTACGGGGGTGGGCGCGCTGCTATTCTGGGGCCTCTTTGTGCATGGCGCCTACGAAATGTTTCGGTTGGCGATGCGCAACCGGTATGATGGCCCGTTCGAGGCGGTATTGGCGATTTTTGAAGAAGGGGTCGAGTTTGGCAGCGCCCTTCTGGTACCTCATATCATTGTAACCCTTCTTGTCGGGGCGGTGGTGTCCGGCCTAGCCGCCGAGATCGCTTGGAGGCGCTGGCGCTGATCCCTCCTTCACCAAAGGACTAAAACCCTCTGTGACTGATTTGTTCTTTTACGGCACGCTGCGCCATGCGCCGCTCCTGGAACTTGTTCTTGGCACGTCAGACCCGTTGCCCGAGATTGCTGCCGCCAGCTTGCCCGATCACGCGGTGTTTGGCGTTCAGGGGCAACCTTTTCCGATGATCCAGGTGGCGCCTGGCGCCCGGACCGAGGGACTACTGGTGCGCGGACTGACCTCGCTGCAACTGGACCGGTTGAATTTCTACGAGGGAGGCTTTGCCTATGACCTGCGCGCGGTCAAGGTTACGCTGGCTGCGGGTGGCACCGCCACGGCCCAGGTCTTCTTTCCGCAAGAGGGGCTATGGACGCCGGATGCGCCCTGGCAACTGGCGGACTGGGTCGCCGAATGGGCACCACTCAGCCTGTATGCGGCCGCCGAGGTGATGGATTTCTACGGCCGCCTGACACCTGATCAGATAGCCCGTAGCTTTCGCGCCATCCGGGTAAGGGCTGCGGCGCGGCTGGCCGCGGCGACGCGCGCCGGTGATCCCGAACGCGACCTTGCCTGCGATGTCGTGGTCGAGCGCCACGCCCGTGCCTACGTGAACTATTTCGGCCTCGACGAAATGGATGTGCGCCATCGCCGCAACGATGGGAGCATGAGCGAGCGCCTCAACCGGGGAGCTTTGATGACCGGTCAGGCCTCGGTGATACTGCCCTATGACCCGATACGTGATCAGGTTCTGATCGTAGAACAGTTCCGCGCGCCCGTTTTCCTGATCGGCGATCCCGCCCCCTGGATGTGGGAGGCGGTCGCCGGCATGATCGACCCGGGCGAAACGCCGGAGCAAGCCGCATTGCGCGAACTGCGCGAAGAGGCGCATTTGGAGGCACGCGCTCTGGAGCCGGCGGGCAAGGCCTATTCCTCTAGCGGGTCGTCGACCGAATTCGTGCATCTTTTCGTGGCATTGGCGGATATCGTTGAAGAAACGAAACAGGGTGGTCTGGCAAGCGAAGGCGAAGATATTCGCAGCCGCATCCTGTCCTTTGACGTACTGATGGCGCAGGTTGATGCACAAGAGATCAAGGATTTGCCGCTGCTGTCTCTGGCGAACTGGTTGGCCCGGCATCGTGACCGTCTGCGTGGCTGATTGCACCGACAATCGGTTCCTCGCTTGAGGTCGGGGGCGCGCAGGGCTACATCGGGTGCAGCAAGACAAGTTTGTGAGGGCGACATGCGCATTGCACGCGATCTGGCCGAGGCCGTTGGACATACCCCGCTGATCCGGCTGCGCCGGGTCAGCGAAGAGACCGGATGCGAGATCTATGGCAAGGCCGAGTTCATGAACCCGGGCCAGTCGGTCAAGGACCGTGCCGCGCTTTACATCATCCGCGACGCCATTGCGCGGGGCGAATTGCAGCCGGGCGGCACCATCGTCGAGGGCACCGCCGGAAACACCGGCATCGGCCTGGCGCTGGTCGGTGCCTCGATGGGGTTCAAGACGGTG
The DNA here is from genome assembly GCF_022321465.1 of Ruegeria alba. Lineage (NCBI taxonomy): Bacteria > Pseudomonadati > Pseudomonadota > Alphaproteobacteria > Rhodobacterales > Roseobacteraceae > Ruegeria > Ruegeria alba. The sequence continues at coordinate 349,572 of NZ_JAKOEM010000001.1, forward strand.
ATCGTGATCCCCGAGACCCAATCCGAGGAAAAGAAGGACATGCTGCGCCTTGCGGGGGCCGAACTGGTGCAGGTGCCCGCCGCGCCCTATCGCAATCCCAACAACTTCGTGCGCTACTCCGAGCGACTGGCGCGTGAACTGGCCAAGACCGAACCCAATGGCGCCATCTGGGCCAACCAGTTCGACAATATCGCCAACCGGCAGGCGCATGTGGAAACCACCGGTCCCGAAATCTGGGAACAGACCGACGGCAAGGTCGACGGGTTTGTCGCGGCGGTGGGCTCGGGCGGTACGCTTGCGGGCGTGGCCGAGGCGTTGCAACCCAAGGGGGTCAAGATCGCGCTGGCCGACCCGATGGGGGCGGGACTTTACAGCTATTACACCACCGGTGAACTGGCGATGGAGGGCGGCTCGATCGCCGAAGGCATCGGTCAGGTGCGGATCACCCGGAACCTGGAAGGGTTCAAACCCGATTTCGCCTATCAGGTGCCCGATGCCGAGGCGCTGCCCTATATCTTTGACCTGCTGCGGCAGGAAGGGCTGGTCATGGGCGGCTCGACCGCGATCAACATCGCCGGCGCGGTGCGCATGGCGCGCGAGATGGGGCCGGGGCACACTATCGTCACCATGCTGTGCGACTATGGAACCCGTTACCAGTCCAAACTGTTCAACCCGGATTTCCTGCGCGAGAAGAACCTGCCCGTGCCCGACTGGATGACCCGTGCGCCCAGTTCGATCCCGGGCGTGTTCGAGGACGTCTGACATGACGATGGGCCGGGTGTTGCGGTCTTTGCTCACCGCGTTGCTGCTGTTGACGGCGAGCGCGCTCTCGGCCCAGTTGACCGACGAGAGTCGTGCCTATTACGACCGATGGGTACGCACCGCCGAGCGCGCGGAAGAGGTTATCAAACTCAACCGTGCGTCGCAGGCCGCGTTCGAGCAATTGCGCGCCGAGGTAAGATCTTACCGGGATACCTTCAACCGGGTTCGGGGCGAGAATTCGGACCGGATCAAGACGCTCGAGGCACAGATCGCGGCGCTGGGGCCCAAGCCCGGAGACGGCGAGAGCGAGGCCGAGGACATCGCCCGGCTGCGCACCCATCTGAACGAGCAGCTCGCCAAGCTGACCGTACCGCGCATCATCTCGGAAGAGGCCTATAGCCGTGCCAATGGCCTGATCAACGAGATCGACCGCATCGTGCGGGCGCGCGACACCAAGGAACTGCTCAAACGCGGGCCGTCGCCGCTCAATCCCGAATATTGGCCGGACGCGTGGAAGGACATCAAACAGGCGATGACGGCGCTGGCCAACGAGGTCGCGTTCAACATGCGCTCGGACGTGGTGCGCGAACGGCTGAAAAGCAATGGCCCCGGCATCTTGCTCTTGAGCGTCGTGGGGCTGGTTTTCCTTGCCCGCGGGCGCAGATGGTCGGAACAGGCGGGCGATTTCCTGCGCTCGCTGGGCGGGGTCGGAACCGGGGTCTGGTCCTTCGTGGTGTCGCTGCTCAGGATCCTGATCCCCTGGGTCGGTGTCATGTTCCTGGTCCAGTCGCTTGAGATGATGGACATCACCGGTTTGCGCGGAGCGCTGATACTTGAGCAAGTGCCTTATTGGGCGGCGGCGATCCTGTATTTCAACTGGATCGGCCGCCAGGTCTTTCTGTTCAATGCCGGTACCGGCTTTCGCTATCTCAGCCAGTCGCAGGTGCGGGTAACCCGTCTGTGTGTCGATCTTCTGGCCGTGATGCTGGTGCTGCACGACCTGATCGTGCTGTTCGAGCGGCTTGAGAACATTCCCGAGGCCACGCGCGCGGTGACCGGTTTCCCGATAATCGTGATGACCGCGCTTCTGCTGCTCAGGCTTCAGCGGGTGCGTGCGCAGGGGCAGGTCAAGGGCGGCACGGTGGACGGCGCAGAGGCCGCGCGTGGCGGTGCGGGGTTCAGCCGCCTGGTCGAGTTCCTGCGGCGCGCGCTCTACCTGCTGGGCATCGCGTCGCCGGTACTGGCGATGTTCGGCTACAACAATGCCGCCGAGGCGCTGGTCTATCCGGCGGTCAAGACACTGGCGCTGATTGCGGCGCTGGTGATCGTCCAGCGATTTCTCACCAATGTCTATGGATGGCTGACCCGCAAAGGCGACGAGGCGGGGGATTCGCTCTTTTCCGTGATCCTCGGTTTCCTGTTGGCAATCCTGGCGCTGCCGCTGCTGGCGCTTTATTGGGGTGCGCGCGAGGCAGAGCTGACCGAGATCTGGTCGCGCATCATGATTGGGTTCGATATCGGCGGCGTGGTCATTTCGCCGTCGAATTTCCTGACCTTTGCGCTGGTCTTTGCCATCGGCTATACAGTGACCCGGCTGTTGCAGGGCGGCTTGCGCAACTCGCTGCTGCCCAAGACGCGGCTCGACCCCGGCGGCCAGAATGCCATTGTCGCCGGCACAGGGTACCTCGGCATCTTCCTAGCGGCGCTGCTGGCGATCACCATGGCCGGGTTCGACCTGTCGTCGCTGGCCATCGTTGCTGGTGCGCTCTCGGTCGGGATCGGTTTTGGTCTTCAGACCATCGTGTCCAACTTCGTCTCGGGCATCATCTTGCTGATCGAGCGCCCGATCTCCAAGGGCGACTGGATCGATGTGAACGGGCAGATGGGCTATGTCCGTGACATCTCGGTACGCTCAACCCGGATCGAGACCTTTGACCGAACCGATGTGATCATCCCCAACTCGGATCTGATCAGCGGCAGCGTCACCAACTATACCCGCGGCAATACGGTGGGCAGGGTGATCGTGCCGGTGGGCGTGGCCTATGGCACCGATACCCGCAAGGTCGAGGCGATCCTGCGCGAGATTGCCGAGGCGCATCCGATGGTGCTGGCCAACCCCGCACCCAACGTGGTGTTTCAGCGCTTTGGCGCGGATTCGCTCGATTTCGAGATCCGGGCCATACTGCGAGATGTGAACTGGGTGCTGTCGGTGAAATCCGACATGAACCACGAGATCAACCGCCGGTTCGCGGAAGAGGGGATCGAGATACCCTTTGCCCAGCGAGATGTCTGGCTGCGCAACCCCGAGGTGCTGAACGGCAAGGCCACGCCACCTGCCGCGCCCCCCACAGTGAGCGAGGCCGCCACGCTGACAGAGGGCGACATGGATGTAGGAGCTGCAGATGACTACTAAACCGCTTTTCCTGCAGGATGCCTATCTGCGGCAGGCTCCGGCCCGGGTGATCGGCCATACCGACGAGGGGGGCGTGATCCTGGACCGCTCGCTGTTCTATGCGACTGGCGGAGGTCAGCCGGGCGATAGCGGCTTGCTCCGCTGGGGCGGGGGAGAGATGGCGGTCGTCTCCACGATCAAGGCGGGCGAGGGCATCATCGCGGTGATCCCGGCCGAGGGTTCCATGCCGCCGCCGGCCGGCAGCGAGGTGATACAAGAACTCGACTGGGAGCGGCGCCACGCCCATATGCGCGTCCATACCGCGCTGCATCTTCTGTCGGTGGTGATCCCGCTCGAGGTTTCGGGTGGTGCGATCGCGGCGGACAAGGGGCGGCTCGACTTCAACATGCCCGAGGCGCCCGAGGACAAGGCAGCGCTGGAACAGGCGTTGCAGACACTGATCGACCGCGATTTGTCGGTGACCGAAAACTGGATCACCGATGCGGAACTGGACGCCAATCCGGCCCTAGTCAAGACCATGTCAGTCTCGCCGCCGCGCGGCAGCGGCCGGGTGCGGCTGGTGCGGATCGGGCAGGGCGCCGATCAAGTTGATCTGCAACCCTGCGGAGGAACCCATGTGGCCCGCACCGGTGAAATCGGAAGGATAAGGCTGGGTAAGATCGAAAAGAAAGGCCGCCAGAACCGCCGCGTCTATCTGCATCTGGATGGGTAGCGATAAAGGGAAAAACCCCCTTGCAAATCTTGTCCCGATGGTCGAAACACCCCGTCACGGACAGTTGGCCGAGTGGTCGAAGGCGCACGCCTGGAAAGTGTGTAGGCGGGGAACCGTCTCGAGGGTTCGAATCCCTCACTGTCCGCCACTTTTGCTGCCTAAATTATTGATAATATTGGATTCTTTCCTTGAGTCGAAGGTTGTGCCCCCTTCCGTGCCCCCTTTTGTGTGGGGTGTTAGCCCCGGCAGGGGGCGAGGGCAGTTATTGACACATTGTCGCACGCGCCACTGCCGGGGAGGTCCGGGATATATGCTGCGCGTCCGCGCCACGTCCGACCCCCACCCCCCGGCCTCACCCGGCGAGCGCCGGATTTTGTTTATAACCCTCGCCAACAAAACGCGCCATTTCTGAACTTTTGACAGATCAGACAAACGAGACGAGGCAGCGTTCATAGCACGGGGAACTGCCAAGCGTGACAGTATCCCCGATGAACTATCTGTTACGTCCTTGATCGAACAACGCCTTCCCCGCACATTTTGAACGCGAACAGCAGAGAGGGCGTGCAGTGCTCTTACCCGGTCCACCACCAACGATCCCGCCGGACGCCAGCACGTCGCACCGCAGGCTGATAATCAGGACGTGGTTGACGACGTTCCTTTCGGAGACGTACCCGCCCGAGATACAGGTGGAAGCGGAACGCAGGCTGACGATCCTGCGGGCGCTGGACAAAGCACCCCCGGGTTCCTCTCCGAAGATACCCCCGAGGGGGAGCAAAATTGATTTCTAGAGAAGGCTAGGATTCCTCGTGTTGGCTGCTTGTTAGGAAAGCTCTCGTCTGCAAGAACTGCCGGAGTGGCGATCGCCGGACAGAACTACCGCTTTTTCAGACCAGTTGTGCACGCCCTGTGACCAAAGTACGGTCCATCGAAAACGATCTCGACCCTGTTGGCAGGTTTAGTTCAAGTGGACTAAGATTCGCTAAGGTAGAAAGGTTACGGGCATGAATGCTGTTGAAATCGAAGAGGCGATCTCTGCATTGGCAGAGCAACCATTCGATCCGGACGAGTTCCCCTTCGCCTTCCTTGAAGCCTTCGGCAACAAGGCCACCACAATCAAACGTCTGCGCGCTGGCTCTTCAAACAAGTCCGACCAGGGCGGCGTACTTCAGACCAACAATATCCATCTGAAGGTCTGTGAGGCGGGGTCGGTCACGAGTACCCTGACGCAACTCAAGACAAGCCGGTCCACCACGAAGGCCAAGGCCAAGTTTGTTCTGGCCACCGACGGCACCGATCTTGAGGCTGAAGACCTGACCACCGGCGAGACGATCGCTTGCGCTTACGCAGACTTTCCCGATCACTTCGGGTTCTTCCTGCCCCTTGCCGGGATCAGCACGGTCAAGCAAATCCGCGAGAGCGCATTTGACATCAAGGCGACGGGGCGCCTCAACCGGCTCTATGTCGAGCTCCTGAAGGATAACCCCGAATGGGGCACCGCCGCGCGCCGACACGACATGAACCATTTCATGGCGCGGCTGGTCCCGCGATGCTGCAGTGCCGCTTTAGCATTGCAGTCGTTCGTGTCCCGCGCAGCATTTCCCGAGCGTCAATGACGGGAACGCGGACACTAACGACATTCAATGCATCTTCATTCGCGGCTGGCTTGCAACGCTCTAAGGAACTTCAAAACGGGTTGCACAGAAGTCTCCATGGAGGTTGCCAATCGCAACACAATATTGACCGTTGGTGACTTTGCATCATTTCACAGGGTTGATGCAGACGGTTCCATCGATGGAGACGCGCCAAGCTGGTCGGGAGGTTTTTCGAATGCTTACATCAACTTCTAATCTCATAGCCCTGGTCACGGGAGTTGCCATGGCACTCGGTGCGCCAACCGGTGCGAACGCGCAACCGCAACCGTTTTCGGCGCAAGCAACGGATCCCACCCTGATGGGATGGATGCAGGGTTTCCCGCCTCCGGCTGACATGCTCGTCACCCAGCCCGACAGCAATTATTTCAGCTTCCCGAAACTGCGCTGGTCGGTCTGTCACCTTCGCGAATTCCTCCCCACCGAAGAAATCAGCCGCGGTATCGGTGCTCCAGTGCCGCTCAACTATCCATCGCCCGCGCAGTTCGCCGATCTCCGGCATGAGATCGACGCGGTTACCTTCATGCCGCAGAACAGCGATGAGGAGATGACCTGGGAAGAGTCACTCTACGCCAACTACACCGACGGCATTCTGATCCAGCACAAGGGGAAGGTCGTTTACGAACGCTACTTCGGCTGTCTCGAAGAAGACGGCAAGCACGCCATCATGTCGATGACCAAGTCCTTTACCGGCCTTCTGGCCGAAATCTTGGTAGTGGAAGGGGCGCTCGATGATACGGCGCGGGTCGCAGATATCATCCCTGAAATCGGCGACAGCGCCTTTGCCTCGGCCACCGTCCGACAGGTCATGGATATGACCACGGGCGTCAAGTATTCCGAGGATTACTCGGACCCCGATGCCGACATATGGCTTTACTCCGCCGCTGCAAGCCCGCTGCCCAAGCCTGAAGGCTACGAAGGGCCAGACGGTTATTGGGAATATCTCCAGCAGGTCGAACCAGAGGGCAAACATGGCGAGGAGTTTCACTACAAGACCATCAACTCTGACATGCTAGGCTGGATTATCAGCCGCGTGTCTGGAAAGTCCGTGACCGAGCTTACCGCCGAACGGCTTTGGCGCCGCATGGGCGTCGAACAGGACGCTTATCAGACCGTTGACGGGAAGGGCGTGCCCTTCGCAGGCGGCGGTATCACTGCCGGCCTTCGCGACCTTGGGCGGCTCGGTCAGCTGATGCTAAACGGCGGCGAGTTGAACGACGAGAGACTGTTTCCGGCAGACGTTGTGGAAAACATCCGCGCCGGCGGTGACCGGTCCAAGTTCGGCACTGGATTCCCGACGTTCGGACCTGGAAGCTATACAAGCCAGTGGTGGGTATTCCACAACGACCACGGCGCCTATGCCGCGCGCGGGGTCCACGGCCAGACGATTTATGTGGATCCTACCGCCGAGATGGTTCTGGTGCGGCTCGCCTCTTACCCGCGCGCGCAAAACGGTTTCATCGACCCGACCTCGTTGCCCGCATACCAAGCTGTCGCGGAATTCCTGATGAAGCGAGAATGAGATTCATGCTTAGCTATCCACAGTGGTTTTAGCTTCTCTGGCAAATCCGCAGGAGACTTGGACGATGAGCAAAAGCGAAGACCACCAGGAATCAACCGGATGGCAACGACTCGACCGGGCGGCCTTCGGGATCATCTATGGTGCCATCATGGTGCTCAGCATCTTGATTGCCGCTGGTCATCATCCCCAAGCTCCATTTGAAACTGCGGCCGTACTGTTTGGATCGGTCCTTGCCATTACACTTGCCAAGGCATTTGCAGAATTGATGGCAAATGCCTTGGATACCGGAGAGCGGATCACGAGGCTCTCCTGGCGCAAAGCCTGGACCCACAGTGCACCGACGCTTGCAGTGGCAAACTTTCCCACGCTCTTTTTTGTATTAGCAGGTCTTGGATGGTTTTCTGCCGATCTGGCTTCCATGCTGTCGCAAGTAACAGCTGTTCTGCTGCTGGCCGTTCTGGGGGGGCGAGCTGGCTGGGTGATCGACCGAAAGGCAAGTGCGGCTGTGCTCGGAAGCCTCTTCTCAGGAGCCATTGGTCTGGGCTTGGCGGTTCTCAAGTACTTGATCCACTGAAGGCAAATGGAGAGATAGATGTTCGATTGCAAAGACTTCAGGCTAGACGGCCAGGTAGCTCTGGTGACTGGCGCCGGAGCGGGAATCGGACGCGGCATCGCCGAGACATTCGCGAGCGCCGGCGCCGCTGTCGTAGTTAGCGATCTCAATAAGGAAACGGCCGTTGCTGTGGCCAATGACATTGTTAAAGCCGGCGGCAAAGCGATAGGCGTGTCCTGCAATGTGACGAGAGAGACAGATTTGAAAGCTGCGATCAGAACCGTGGAGGATAGCTTCGGGAGTCTGACCATTCTGGTGAACAATGCCGGCGGTGGTGGGCCCAAGCCTTTTGACATGCCAATGGAAGACTTCCGCTGGGCTTACGAAATCAACGTTTTCTCGACCTTCCGCTTGATCCAACTGGCCGTTCCTCTGATGGAAAGAGTGGGTGGCGGTGCGGTGCTCAACATCTCATCCATGTCTGCGGAGAACAAGAACAGGCGCATGGCATCTTACGGGTCCTCCAAGGCAGCCGTCAGCCATTTGACCCGAAATATCGCCTTTGACCTCGGCGCGAAGGGGATCCGGGTGAACGCCATCGCACCGGGCGCTATCCTCACCGATGCGCTCGCCTCTGTCCTGACCCCCGACGTTGAAGAAAAGATGCTGGCTCACACGCCGATCAAGAGACTTGGCCAGGCGTCGGACATCGCGAAGGCTGCGCTTTTCCTGTGCTCTCCCGCCGCGTCCTGGATCAGCGGTCAGATCCTGACGGTGTCGGGCGGAGGCGTTCAGGAACTCGACTGACGCCGCTGTCTGTTCGCCAACGTTCCACAATCAGCGATGGTGCGCTACGTGCTATGTTAATGACCGCTCCGGGCTCGGAGCCGCCTTGCGGCGATGCAGAGCCGAGCTCGGAATCGGTACCTTTTGAAAGTCGGCTTTGATCATGAAGCCCAAGCTTGGCTCGCGACAGCGGCGAATGTCCGGAGACCGCCCTACGCTACGGATTCTGCGAAAGATCATGAACGTCGTGGAAGGGCTCGAAGCGGCCCAATGCGCCTGTGGCACGCACTTTGGCTCAGGCTGCAGGAAAACGGCCGTTCGCCACAAACGCCAAGCCATTGATCTTTGGCCTTGCCCGTCGCACCCGAGACATTCACGCATCGGCAGGCGACGTTAATGTCAAACGCCGCGAATACGGGCTCAGAGCCCACAGTTGCCGATGCTGCACAGAACACAAATGTCGGCAGTGCCTTTTCGTGAAGTTCGCTATCTTTCAAATTTGGGAACGACCATTGGTTAGAAAATCTTTATGATCGCCCAACGACTTTCAGTTCTCCCGGGCTCTGTTCAAGGCCTACCATCGTAACAGATCACGGGAGGAAACCATGAAATTCTACAAGTCCGGCAGCGATACGCTGCCAACAAGCATCGAAAACTCCGGTTTGGCACAAGGCCCGCAAAATGACGATGTCAGCCGCCGCGAGTTTCTCGCCATGGCGACGACGTTCGGGGCCACAACGGCGACCGCCTATTCCATGCTGGGCATGAATGCGCCCGCTTTGGCCTCTGAAACACCCAAAATCGGAGGTACAATTCGGATCGGGATGGTTGTACGGGCAGGGAAAGACCCTCGGTCTTACGATGATAGCCCGCAAGCCAACATCAGCCGGGGTTGGTTGGAATATCTGGTGCGTTACACGCATGCATTCACGTTCGAACCGATGTTGCTGGAAAGCTGGGAAATCAGCGAGGACGCAAAGACCTACATCCTGAATGTGCGCCCCGGCGTGACTTGGCACAACGGCGATGCGCTGACGGCTGAACACGTCGCTTACAACATTGCCCGGTGGTGCGAGAAGGATGTTGAGGGCAACTCGATGGCCGGTCGGTTCGGCACTTTGATCGACGCCGAGACCGGGAAGGCTGCGGACGGTACTATCGAGGTAGTCGATGACATGACCGTGCGTCTGAACCTACCCAACCCGGATATCACGCTGATCGCCGGTATGGCAGATTATCCGGCGGCTGTCGTACATCCAAGTGCGGGGAGCGCGGATCCGTTCCTGGCGCCGATGGGCACGGGACCCTACACTTTGGAAAGCCATGAAGCGGGCGTGAAAGCCGTTCTGGTCCGCAAAGAGGGGCACACATGGTGGAATGAAGGCAATGGAGCCTATCTCGACCGGATCGAATATGTCGATGTCGGTACCGACCCGACAATCATTGTCGCGTCTTATGAAGCCGAGGAGATCGACGCCAACTATGAATCCAGCGGTGAGTTTGTTGACGTGCTGACCGGGCTGGACCTGGTGCAGAACGAAGCGGTGACGGCTGCAACCATTGTCCTGCGGACCAATCAGTTCACCGAAGTGAATGGTCAAAAACCCTATGCCGATGCGCGCGTGCGGCGGGCGTTGTCCATGGCCGTGGACAACAACGTCTTGCTTGAACTGGGCGTCAACGGTTTGGGCATTACGGCGCAGAACCATCATGTCTGCCCGATTCATCCCGAGTATGCCAAAGTGGATCGGCTTCCCCATGATCCGGCGGGTGCCATGGTCCTTCTGAAAGAGGCCGGGATGGAAGACTATGAGCACGACCTGATCTCGATCGACGATGACTGGCGCAAGAACACAACCGATGCCATGGCGGCCCAACTGCGCGATGCGGGCATCAAGGTCAAACGCACCGTCATCCCCGGCGCATCCTTCTGGAATGATTGGGCAAAGTTCCCGTTCAGCTCGACCAACTGGAACATGCGTCCGCTGGGTGTTCAGATCCTGGCGCTGGCTTATCGGTCCGGCGAGGCATGGAATGAAACGGGGTTTGACAATGCCGAGTTCGACAATCTTCTGGCGGAAGCGCTGGCCACCCCGGATGCAGACAAGCGCCGGGACATCATGGCCAGACTTGAGGCCATCATGCTTGAAGAAGGTGTCGTGACACAGCCGTATTGGCGCTCGCTCTACAATCACAACCGTCCGCACGTGAAAGGAATGGGCATGCACCCGACCTTTGAAATTCACATAGATAAGATCTGGTTGGACGGATAAGGGGGAACGCGCATGTCGGTCAGGGATGTGCAGCTGAAAGCAGGCCCAAGCAAGGAATGGAACTGGCATCCGGACCTACCTGTCGCGGTCTCACCGTTGTTTTCCTGGCCGCCAAGGCCGCTGGCAACGCTGCGGTGGTTTGCAACCAACTGGCTGCCGATCACCGAATACCTGATCTATTCTCTGATGGCTTGGGCCATCTGGGCGTGGCTGGTGCCACCGTTGGAACAGATGCAACGCTTAAGCTGGGGATGGGTGTTGCAGCTTTGGGCGCGCAATCTGATCCTGATGACCCTCTTTGCTCAAGGGCTGCACCTGTGGCTCTATGGGTGGAAGAAGCAGGGCGAAGATTACAAGTTTGATCGGCGCGGGCTGGCCAAGAATGCGCGGATTTTCCTTTGGAACGATCAATATTGGGACAATGTCACCTACGCGCTTCTATCTGGTGTGACCGTCTGGACGTTTTATGATGCCATTGTTTGGATGGGCTATGCCAATGGCTGGGCACCGATGATCACTCTGCAAAGCAATCCGATCTGGTTCTTTGCCTTGTTCCTGTTGTTGCCTGTTGTACAGTCCTTCCATTTCTACTGGTTGCACCGCGCACTGCACATCCCATGGGTCTACAAGCGCGTGCATTCGGTGCATCACCGCAGTGTTTCAGTGGCCCCGTGGTCTGGCTTTTCCATGCACCCGATCGAGCATGTCGGCTACATGTCTCTGCTGCTGATCTTCCTGGTTCTGCCCGCGCATCCGATCCACTTCCTCTTCGTCGGATTTTCGTTGGCGCTTGCTTCTGCCACGTCGCATGCCGGGTTTGAAAACCTGGTGCTGGGGGACAAGGCCCACCTGAAGATCGGGTCGTTCCATCACCAACTGCATCACCGGTATTTCGAATGCAATTACGGCGGCCCGGAAATGCCCTGGGACAACTGGTTCGGCAGCTTCCACGACGGCAGTCCGGAAGCGACGGAACGTGTGCGCGAAACCAAGAGACGTATGCACATGAAATAGGTGTGATGTTTGCCTTTCAGGCAGAGGTCTGTGTGCTTCTGACGGTGGGGTCGGCCCCCATCTCTGCAACCAACCAGTCCACGAAAAGAGTAACGCTTGGATTGGGTTTGCCTTCCTTCTTCGTTGCGACAAACCACGGCAATGGTTCGGGCACAGTCTGCGCGAAGGGTTTAAGCAGGCGACCGCTGGCCAGATCACGATCAACGAAGGGCGCGCGCGCGATGCCAATGCCTTTGCCATTTAACACCGCTTCTCGGACCAGAGGATAGTGATCGAAGACGGACCCGTAGGTCATGGTTTCTGGGTTCAGACCGACGTGGCGCAGCCAGCAATCCCAATCAGCCACATTCCCTGTGTTTGGGACAGACAGAAGGTCGGCAGTTTCCAACAAGGCCAGATCAGCAGAACCTTCTTGTGTCACCGCCCAACCCGGCGCGCAAACCGGGAATATGTCGGTTTCAAACAGGAACCGATAGTCATACCTAGGATCAAAGGGCGGCGCGTTGAACACCCCCACATCAAAGCGATGAATGTCATAATTTCCGTCCTCGAACGACGAGATGATGCGAACCCTGATCGTCGGATTGTCCTGCAGGAAATCGGCAAGCCTGGGCTGCAGCCACATCGTATTGAAGCTGTTATAGGACTGCACACGCAGAACATTCGCTTCGTCGGGCGCTTGCAGGCGCTGCGTTGCGTCCATGATGCCCTGGATATGTTCGCGGATCGACGGATAGTATTGCGCCCCTGCCGGAGTGAGTTCCACCGATCGGCTGTTTCTAACGAAAAGCTGGATGCCGACAGTCTGTTCCAGTGTTTTGATCTGATGGCTGACGGCGGCGTGGGTGACATGCAACTCGTCGGCCGCCTTTCGAAAGCTCCTGAAACGCGCAACCGCTTCAAAAGCACGAAGAGACGTCAGGGTGGGTATGCGCGTAGCCAAGTGTTCTTCCCTTCAGAGTGAAGCGCGGGGTCAGCCGAAAAACCCCGCAGCAAACGGTAAATATCTTTTGCCGGTGAAACAATTCATTTCACTACTCAACGCGAGGCCGGGCGGTCAATCTGTCTGAAGAAAAACGGCCGGAAAATCCGGCTCATCAGGATCATCCATGTCTGGTACGAACACAGAAAAATCTATGCGAATCCATGCGCTCGTGCACGCGATCATGCAGTTTTTCGAGGCCAATCGTGCCTGTGCAACGGGCATAGATCAGGCGTTGGAAAAGATGCGGGCCATGGACCTGTCATTGAGGGCCTCCGTGGATGTCCCACCGCGTGACACGCGTCATGCTACTATTCTGACCGAAGCGATTGAAGAAATCACCGCGCCGGACTTGCGTGACATTGCCAGCTGCCTCAAACGCGCCCGACGCGATCTGGCCTGGCGCGAAGACAACGCACAATTCTACGCGCCGAATGCCGATCTTGGCGACGGGTATCGCAATTGCAACTTGCACAGCCTGCTTATCGGGCCGAACGCATGTGGGTTTGAAGCGCAAGACTTCTGTCTTGGCCTTTTCATGCTAGGGCCACGAACGCTATACCGCGATCATGCCCATGATGCACCCGAGCTTTACGTGAACCTGTCCCCTCGCTCGGGATGGAGGTTGTCGTCCAAAGGGTGGCAAGACTACGAGGCCGGATCGATCATATGGAATGCGCCCGGCGAACCCCATGCCACACGCGCATATGACCACCCCTTTCTGTCGGTTTTCGTCTGGTTGGAAAACATCGATTCCATTTGCCGGGTCGTTCCGTTTCCGGACTGGACAGATATCGAAGAAAGCTTGTGCCGGAACAAGTTTTGACACGACGATCGGACATTGACTTGGAGTTGGTGTATGGCGGCAATGTCCGCATGTGAGACGCTCGAAACCGGCGCAGCGAAGGTCCGGTTCAGAAGATGGTCTTGAAGCCCGGACTGAACGGCAGTTTACGCCGTTTCGACTCGGGTTTCTCGCGGTTGCAGAGAATAGCCGGTGTCCGCCCATGATGACTGCTGCTGTGCCTCTCCCGAAGGGCGCCTATGGGTTCGAAATTGCTGTCCATTGCGAAGCTGGAAGTTGTCGATGTGATTGATTATGGCGCCCACAGAGTGTTATATTATTACACCCCATGACTGCTGGTGCTTCGATCGTCATCCACCATGTCCTTCTTTTCAGCCGAACACGAGTACGGTTTTCGCCAAGTCGCAATGGCGCACCGGATCGGAACGCCGGGTTTACGGGTATGCGGCGCGCGCTTGCGTACAGGTGCCGCTTGTCCGAACCCACCGATCAAGGAAAGCCCAAAAGGCCGTTGCCTGAGCCATTGCGGGCCGCACGCAGCGCGGGCCTATCGTGATCGTCAGAAGCGCCGCTTTGAGGCGGGCAGCGTCAGCGCGGCGGAATGGAACCGTGCCGAAGCACGCAGAGCCGCCAATCGACTTGGCGACAAGTGGAAGAAGAACCCCTGGCTGCCAGGTTGTACGATTAATCTGGGAGAACAGGAGGATGCCTTTCGCGAAGCTTTGGGCGGGGTGGACGTGGATGGGTTACCCCCAGCCGTTGCCGATTGGTTGCGCTGGCGCTATCGCCGGACGCAGATTGACCGGCAAAATCTGGACGCATGGCGCAAAGCGCTGCACCACGACTTGCCCAGGCGTGTCGCGGACGCGGGTCCACGTCCAGATGGGGCGTCTGGACGCAACACAAAGCCCGACAGGTCTCCACGGACTTGGACAGTGCACGTTGGATCAGCGGTGGGTCTGTCTAGACGCCAATTACCGGACAGAACCAAAGCGCCCAAGGCCCGGCGAGGGAAGGGCTATGCTCGGCCCGGACGCCCCCGGACTCAGCCTGCGGACGCGGACGAGTTCACGGACTTGATGACGGTTTACCGGGAGAATGCTGCCGTCCTGGAACCAATCATGGACGTCATGAAGGGTGAGGAAAAACAGTTGTCCGTGCTGAGAACCTTGCGGGACCACCTTGCACGGCCGCAAGACGCCGAGTTGTGCAAACGGTGGCTTGCCTTGGTAGAGTTCACTTTGGTGTGATAGGCCGCCAGCGGCGTTGTATATACCTCTGACGGCCTAATGACGATGATCTGTTAGAGGGGCCGAAATACCTGCCGCGTTGCAACTGAAAGGCGTGTGTCGTCTGTCAGCACGAGAGAACGTAAGGCTTGTGCGGCTTCGGGACGCCGCTTGGCTTCTTTCCGCAAAAGATTCAACAGGAACGTGTTTTCGCGCAAAACGCTGCCGAGCACCTTGTTCCAACCCTGGGCCACCTGACCACGCTGATTTGCAGCCTGGCTGATTTCATAGATTTCCGCGACCCACTGATCGGGATCTTGACCATCGATGGTGCGGTAACCGACAATGAAACGCTCGACTGTTTGGCCGTTGCGATCACGGTAGGTGAGGTGAATTAGCTGCGCAATTCGTTCGGGGTTAGCGGACAGGTATTGGTGTATGCCCGACAGGGACACACGCGCCTTGCCAGGATATTCCAGCCCATAGAATTGCGAGAGGGACGGAAGCCACCCAGCGAAAACAAAAAACGTGGGCTTGGCTTTTTGCGCGTTAGGCATGGCGGGAGTTTGGGTCATATCGACTCCTTTTCGTATGTTGATTTCTTCTACAGACCGGAACGCCGCCTGTACGTCGCGCACGCGGCGCACTTTCGGTCGTTGCCGCCCTTGCGGGACAGCGAACCCCGCAATTTTCCGCTGCATTTCCAGATGCGGTCCCTCACGCAAATCAGGGTGGGAGACAGTGTGTACGCCCTCACCTTGAGTGCTCGTAGGGACCGAATTTCCACACTTGAAAGCGTGAAAAGACAGTCCGGCAAGGGGGCTAAAAACAAGGTGTTTTGGCCGTCACACCACACTTGCGCCCTAAGGAAAACCACTGGTGTGGGGGTGCCCCTTTATGGGGGGCACACCCACAACCATTTCCGGTTTTTTCCACACCCTCCACACTTCGATCACACTGGAGTGTGACAAGTGTGGAAGCCCCCTGCCGGAGATGTATCAGGCAGACCGTGCGCCCAGCGCTGGGTTCTGGTAAGGGCAGTATCATGCAACCGCCTCTTGCAATGCCCCGTCCCGAAATACGGCAGGGGTGCCACTGCGGACCACGTCTACGGTACGTCCGCTTGCCGGGTCGCGTTCAGTGTCCATGCGAAGGCCCCCGTCCGCCAACCACCCGGCCACCATGTCGGAGACGCCACGGAAAGTCCGCGCCTGTTCTGGCGTTCGGTCAGCAGCTTTCGTGCCGGGCTTGCCCACATCCAATCCCAACGTGTCGGCGACGATGTACCCAACCCATCCGTGTGCTTGCGCGCTTGCGCGCGGTGGGGTTGATGTGCCGTCAATGGCTGCTTGCACGCGATGCAAATCGCTAGGCGTTCCCTTAACCGGCCCGGGCGGCGTCCAGTCCTCAACCACTGCCACGGTATCGCCCGAAGGGTATTCCGGCGTTCCATTGTTCAGCTTCACAGACGAGAGACGCATCCAGCGCGCCTTTGCCGCAGGGGCCAGATTGCTCTTTCCGTTCTCTATGCGAACGTATTGATGACGTTCTTCATCTGCAATGCCGAACTGCCGAGCTTCCTTCTCCGACATGCGTACCAACTGTCGGACAATCCGCGCGCCATCCTTGATAGCCGAAGCTCCCCGCACCGCGTCGGCCCCCGCAGCGCTCATGTCTGCACCCGCAGCCTTACTGACGTGATGAACCAAGATGATCGCCGCGCCTGTGCGTTCCGCAATCTCACGCAGCGCCCCCAAAAGCACGTTGAACGCCGTATTGTCATTCTCCGGCAGGCTGTGGACTGCACCCAATGGATCCAAAATCAGCACGTCCACCTTCGCGTCCAGCATAGCGTTCACAACAGCGTCCAGATGCTCCGCTACGATTTCCGGCCCATCGACCCCCTGCCGTGCCAGGCACAGCGATAGATCGCGTCCAGAGGTCAGGAACAGGCGACCGCCTATCTCTGCATCCGATATCCCACGGTGTGCCTGCATCGCCGCCAGACGCCGCAGTTGCTCGTCGCTAGGGTCCTCCGCGTTGTGCATCCAAACACGCCGTGGACGTCGTGGATCATCCCCGCCCAAAAGCGTCTTGCCTGTGGCCATGGCTAGCGCTTCGGTCAGAATGAGGGCGCTCTTGCCGGTGCCGCCGGGCGCTGCCAGTACAGAGACAAACCCGGCAATAACGCTGTGACCGTAAACCCAGCGCCGTGGCGGAATTTTACTCGGTGACGGTGCCTTCGTCGGATTTAGGATAAATACTTTTAGATTAGAGACATTTCGGTTGGCAGAAGGAGCGCTGTTGTTGTTCGCGCAAAGCCACGCCCATTGGGAAAGTGAAGCGATCTGGCGTTGATCCTCGACGGTCAGCGGTGCCGCCGCAAACACCGCGCGGGCGATGGCTCCTCGGACCTTGCCGACCCCGGCCGGGTTGTAACGCAACAACAACCGCATCAGCGTCCCCCAACCGGTATGGGTATCACGGCAGGTGTCCCAGAATTTCGCGTCCTCCACTGGATCACCGCCCCACTTTCCGGACCAGCCAAGAAAGATGTCTCGACCTTCGGTTTTCAATCCGGCCGCGCTAGCCGCTCCAAAGAAAGCAAGACCCGCTATCGCCCATTCGACGCGGTCATCGAAAGGCCCGCCGGGATCATTCGGAAGTTCTTCGGCCAGCAACTGCAATGCCTCAAGGGAAGGGGCGGGTGTTGCGGTTTTGCGTTCCCCAGAGGGCCCGTAGTAGTTCGACGATTTGGCTGCGGGTTTGACGGCCTGACGTTCAACCTTGCCGGGAAGGCCCAATCGAGTCGCCAATCCGCTCAGTGAGGCACACAGCGCCTTCACTGAAGGCGCGGGCGCGTGCTTCACGTTCGCCTGCGGCAACGGCGTGGCAAGGCGCGCCACGGCTCCGCGCTTAAGCTTCGTTCCAGTCGGCAGGTTGACGGTATAAGGCAAGCGTGCAATCCGGGCGGCGTCGGCCATGTTGTCCGCTCCCAAGCGTGCCATTGCTGCCGCTAGCGGACCTACGGACGCAATCACGTCCGGGCCGGACACGGATTCAAGCTCCAACCAGACGTGCAGGCCATTCCCGCTATCCATGATAAACAACGGATTGAGGTTCGCCGCTATCGCGTCCCGCGTCCGCGTCCAGTCTGGGTCCACCGAAGGTGCGTCCTTTCGGTCGAAGTCCAAAACCATGGCACGACGAGCCGACACGTCCGCAGAGGAAGCGGCATGGTTTGTTCCAGCCAACTCCGAACGACGCGGGTTTACACCAAGGTAGAGGTTTCGCCGCCCATTGTGGCGGCGAATGAACTCCTCCAATGCTTTGCGCTTTTCCGGGTTGTGCAATTGTCCGCAAATGGAATGACTGCCGCCCCCTGCCGGATCCAGCGCGCGCAGTTCGATCACATCGCCGGGAGCGAAAGCCGGGGCAATGGCGTCCAGCGCCCGTTCCGCAGCAGGCCCAGCCGCCAACGCTTCCGCAAGGTGCGTTTGTACTTCTGCGCCCTTTCCGATGGCGCGGCATATGCTTAGTTTGTCGATCAGGGCAGGGGGCACCAATTCCGCCGCCGCCGCTTGGCGCGCTACGTCCAGCAGCGCGTCGGTGTCGTCGGGCAGGGGCGTCCCTGTTTTGCCAGTTTCGACAAGTTGTGTTTGCCCCCCTGCCGGGGGTGTGTTAAGTTTCTCATGCATAATCGAGTTCCCCGGCCCGTTCCTTGTCGCAAAGGGACGGGCTGTTCTTTTTTCGGGTTGTCAGGATGGATGGCGCGCTTAGGCGCGGCTTACCAAGGCAGGTTATCCGACAGGTAGTCGATGACCTGACGGCCGGTCCAGCGAACGGTCCGTGGTCCGATGCGTTGCGGCAGGGGGAACTTCCCGGCTCGCATCCAAGCGTAAAGGGTCGTCACATGCACGCTCAGTAGGGCGGCGATTTCTTTACCGGTGTAGAACTTGTCGGGTTGCAGGGCGGGCGCGACAGCGGCGTTTTTAATCATGGTGTTCCTCTATCCAACAGGCCGCGCCGAATACGAGGGCGGCCGATTTCAGTTGAAGTTCCTTCCGCCAAAGTCAGGCGGGAATAGCGGGGTCATGATCTTCTCCGTTTGCGGTCGCTGCCCAACGGGGGCACTCAAAGCATACTAATCCGATTTGTAGTATGCTAACAAGTATTTGTTATTGTTTGTCTATTCTGTCAAATCCAACGACAGCCCTACCTAAGAAAGGGGCGACCCACGCGGGACCGCCCCATTTCGCTGCGCCCCTGCCGGGGTTGTCAGGATGCGTCTGTTGGGTCGGTTCCCGGCAGGGGGGCGTTCATGTAGGCTTCCCATTGCGCCATCAGATCGCGCCGCCGGTCGAAGGCGTCACTGCGCCGGTAGGCTGCGTCCACCTTGTCACCAATGGTGTGTGCCATCGCGCTACGGATCGTGCCATAGGCGGCGTCTGCGCTGTCTTCGGCCCAATCGCGGAACGTGGACCGGAAGCCGTGGACGGTAATCGTGTCTCGCCCCATACGTCTCAGGACAGCCGCCAGCGTCATGTCCGAGAGCGGCTTGCCTCGCTTCGTTCCCGGGAACACCAGCGCTGCCCCGTCCGGGTCGTCGGCGGGGCGGTGGGCCTCCATCTGGCGCAGGATTTCCAACGCGCGAGGCGTGAGGGGCACGCGGTGGTCACGCTTGGCTTTCATCCTCCTGCCGGGGATCGTCCAGCGCGCGCCGTCCATGTCGATTTCTGCCCAAGTCGCGCCCCGGACCATGCCGGAACGGCTTACGGTCAGAATACCAAACTCCAACGCCAAAGCGGCGATGCCGTCCCGCGTCCGCAGGTCCGCAATGAACGCGGGCAGGTCTTTCCACGGCAGGGCGCGGTGGTGCTTTTCAGTCCCTTTGGGTTTCGGCGGCAGCAAGTTTGCAAGGTGCCCCCTCCATCGCGCGGGGTTTTCCCCGGTCCGCAGCCCAACAGCGGACGCTGCGTCCAAGAGCCTTTCAATCCTCCCCCGGACCCGGCGGGCAGTCTCGTTCTTATCTGTCCAGATCGGCCGCAGGGCAGCCAGAACGTTGTCCGTTGTGACGTCCGGCAGAGGGGTGTCCCAAATCGGGGCAGCGTAGGTCGTAAGAGTGTTGCGCCATTGCTGGCGGTGCTTGGGGTTTCGGAACTGGCTCAAGTTGCCGTCCAGCCATTCGGCAGCGAAGGCCCCGAACGTCTTGGGCGCCGCGCGTGCCGCTTCTGTGCGACGGCGCTTAACTTCCTCGTCCCGGTGTTGGATCGGATCGACGCCAGTCTGCACCAACCGCCGTGCCGCATCGGCAGCGGCGCGAGCGTCAGCAAGCGAGACCTTACCCCGCTCGCCTGCCGGACCAAGGCCCATTTCGCGCCGTTTGCCGGTCAGGGGTGAAGTGAAACGCAGCAGCCACCGCTTGCCGCCGTTGTTCGAGATATGCAGCAGCAAACCGCCCCCGTCGATGTAGTAGCCGGGTTCGGAGGCTGTCTCGACTTTGCGGGCCGAAAGGCGGTTGGTGGAGCGGGAATGCTTGGCTGGCATGGTGGGTTTCCTTGTCCGGGGTAGCCCCCCTGCCGGGTATAGTGTGCCCCCGGCAGGGGGCGTTGCGCGTCAGATGCCCGCAAGGGCGCGGTAAGCCCGCACAAGGCTGGGTGGGACGTTAGCTTCGTGGGCGGCCATTTCGGTGGACAACCCCTCGTCTACGATCAGCGTGACGATAAGGCCGGGAAGTTCAGCCCATTCGCGGGGCAGGGAGGCAATGGCCTCGTCTGATAGGCCGGGCAGGGGCGCCAGCAAAGCGGGGAAGCCCGGCCCTACTTCTGCAAAAAGCAGGTGCGGCGGGACGGGGGCGGGGATCAATTCGGCAGGGGGGGGAGGCGGACATGTGATGTTCTCCTGAAAGGGGGCACGGATTGTCTGCCCCCTTTTCTGCCCCCTTTTTAGATCCAATTGCAAACTAATTCATTCTACCTTATTCAAACAAGTTGGTCAAAAAATGCTATGTTTTTCTGTGGTTTGTCGGTGTTAATCCTACCTTGCTCAAACCACCAAGAAACTAATATGGCGAACTCACTGTCCGCCACTTGCCCCCGCGAAAGTGTTCTCCCGATCCGGCCACTACTGGAATTTGCCTTTGTTTTTGAGAGTTATTCCTAGGTAACTTTGCGCTGGCCTTTGCGCCTCTTACGCATGATGCCTCTGACCAGTTTGTCAGCGGCGTCCTTCGAATTTCAGGATGCTTTGTTCATCTTCGCTCCATAATGGCTTCGATGAACCAGAAATCCTCTGTTGATCAAAACCCTAAATCTGTCCGGCGAGAGCTGACGTCAGACAGCTTGATCCTCCATCTGGCTGAAAAACCTACTTCAGGAAGGACCACTTCTCAGGGGGCAGACCACGTGCGCGGCCTGAAAGACGGTGTCACTGTCTTAGCTGAGACTGGTTCGAACTTGTTTGCCAGCACATTCGTTGGCGGAGTTGACAGGATGGTCCGGTTTCGTCGAACCGGGTTCGGTGCTTGCTCGTGTGAGGAATTCGGCGTTAGCTTGGGTCTCGAAGACCCCGATACACCGCCCATGTTTCGCCGGAACCTTACAGAGGGCTTCGATGTGGGCCATTCGGAACAACGGGAGAGACTTAATAGCCCAAGCAATACGACTTGGGTCTGATTACCTGACAGGATTACTTAATATATGGAGAATTGAGATGTCATTGGAATTAGACGCCGTCGTTTCGGGGTTAAAGTTTCCAGAAGGCCCCGTGGCGATGGATGACGGTTCAGTCCTTTTTGTCGATATCGAGGCCCAGTTGCTCAGGCGGTTGAAGGCGGACAATTCGCTAGTGGATGTCGCGGAGCTTCCTGGTGGGCCAAACGGGACGGCGATCGGTCCTGACGGGGCGGCTTATATCTGTAACAACGGCGGGGTGTATTCTTTTGAGAGATTTGATCCCTTGGCGCCGCCCGGTTCTGGTAAGACACCCGATCCAAAGCGCGAGATCACAATTCCCAGTCCCAAGCGCCCGGAATATCAGGGCGGGTCCATACAGCGAGTCGATCTGGAGACCGGTGAAGTCAGGACCCTCTATTGCAAGTATAAGGGCAAATGCCTGATTGCCCCGGATGATATCGTTTTTGACGCGAATGGTGACTTTTGGTTCACCGACACCGGCAAACAGGATGGCATGACCAGCGAGTCCGGAGCCGTTTACTTTGGGACCATCGACGGCAAGACGCTGAAACGCGTTGCAGCCGTACCCACGGCGAATGGGATCGGCATCTCGCCCAAGGGGGACAAACTCTATGTTTCTGATACGGTTTTCGGCCGGCTTTGGGTCATGGACATTGTGGGCCCCGGAGAACTGGCTCCCGGGCCTTTGCCTGGAATGCCGGGGAATGTCGTACAGACATTGCCGGGCTACCAATGGCTCGACAGTCTCAAGGTCGAAGCCGACGGGCGCGTTTGCGTCGGTACGATATTCAATGGCGGGATCACGATCTTCACGCCCGATGGCAAGACCGAGCACCTCCCGGTAAATGACTTGTTCACGACCAACCTCTGCTTCGGCGGCGCCGACATGCGTGATGTCTGGATTACGGCGTCGAGCACAGGAACGATTTACAAGACGAGATGGCCACGCCCAGGGCTGAAACTGGCATTTACGGCTTGAGTGCCGTAAGCCGCCGGGGCTTCGGGTTCTTGGTGGGGTTTGACCGGAATTGGGCCAGCCTGCAGAGTAGCCGAGTCACCATCAACCATGTTAACCTAAGTTAACATGGTTGATGCTGCCGCACCCCTCGCGAACGCGCCGAAACACCTGGCCGAGCGTCGGTTGGTCTCGGTACTGTTTACCGACATGGTCGGATACACCGCGACAATCGAAAAGCTGGGCGAAGACAAGGCCGTTCACTTTGCGCGGATGCTCTATGAGATGCTCACCTCCGTCGTTCAGGAGCACGGCGGCGCGGTAAGAGGTTTTGCCGGTGACAGCATCATGGCTATTTTTGGTGTGCCCGTTGCACTTGAAGAGGCCGGTCTGAAGGCCTGCCGGGCAGCCATGGCGCTTCAACAGGCGTTTGCAACGGCAGGCGACACGATCGAGGCTCGCTTTGGCGTGCGCCCGATCATGCGCGTCGGCGTATGCTCGGGAAACGTTGTTGTTGCGGCGGTGGAAGGTGAAAAAGGCGAACTGACTGCGGTCGGAAACACCGTGAATCTGGCCTCGCGTATCCAGTCCCTGGCGCCAGAGGGCGGTTGTCTGATCTGCGACAACACCCGGCGGCTGGTCGAATGGCGTGTCGATCTGAGCTTTGAAGGCGAATTCACCGTCAAGGGCGTTACAAAGCAACAAAAACTCTGGCGCCTACGATCAATTCGCGACGGGGCCACCCGGTTTGATGCGTCGGTGGGGCGGGGTTTAACCCGGTACATCGGTCGCCAGATCGAGCTTGCCACCGTGGCCGAAGCGTTCGAAGCGAGTGCGACGGGGCTGCGAGTGGTCGATTTTGTTGCCGAACCCGGATTGGGCAAGACGCGCCTGATCTTCGAGTTCCTACGCAGCGATAAATCGAAGCCAGCAAGAATTTTCACTGGCCACTGTACCTCGGACGGTCAGCAGGTGCCGTTCCTACCGTTCATTGAGCTTGTGCGCAATTCGTTCCGTATACAGGAGGAAGACGAACCTGAGGAAATTGGCGAAAAATTGCAGGCAGGTCTTGAGCGCAGGCAGCTTTATTCGGAAGAGAATCTTGGTCTGTTGATGAACCTTCTCGGGCTCTCGCCGCCAGAGGGGGCGCTTGACGGTCTGGACGGTGTTCTCGTGGGGTTGCGCACGCGCGATCTGTTGCCGGCGTTGCTCAAGGCGCAATGTAATCTGGGACCCGTGATCTTGTTGGTCGAGGATATCCATTGGATCGACAGCGCGTCCGAGGACTTGCTGCGCAAGCTTATTGCCGACAAGGAGTTCGTAAACCTGATGATCCTGACCACCCGGCGGCCGGAATACTTGCCGGACTGGCACACGAATGAGGTCGTGCAGACCGTGGCGCTAAAGCCGCTTTCTCGGGATGATATCCGCGACCTGCTGCAAAGCCGTTTGCAGGTTGAAACGTTGCCTGACGACCTCATTCGAGAGGTCGTCGAACGTTCGGGAGGCAATCCTCTCTTTGGCGAAGAAATCCTGATCTACCTCATCGAACAGGGTGCGTTGAAAATCGTTGATGGGCGGGCTGAGTATGATCCCGAGGCGGGGATGAGCGCATTGCCGTCCAGCATGCAAACCCTTCTTTCGGCGCGGATCGAACAGCTTCGCCCCGAAGATCGCGCGCTATTGCAAGCGGCCGCCACGATAGGGCGGCAATTCGACCCCGGCCTGCTGTCCATGGTCGTACAGGATGCCGATCAGACCGGCGCGGCGCTTGAACGACTACAGGCCCTTGATCTGGTGCATCGCAGAGAGAATTCGTCGGACTACATGTTCAAGCACGTGCTTCTCCGTGACACCGTGTATCAAAGCCTGTTGACGGATCGCCGGGTTGAATTGCACCTGATCATAGCCGAGGCGTTGGAAAAGCGTAATGCCAATCGGTTGCCGGAAACTGCTGAAACGCTGGCCCATCACTATTCGCGAACAGAACGGACAGACCTGGCCTTTCGGTACACGGCGCTTGCCGGGGCCAAGTGTCTTGGAACATACTCGCACGATCAGGCCAATCGCTACTTTGCGACGGCCTTGCAGCTATATGAACAGGATCCGGATTGTGCCAGCGATGCCGCTTTTGCCGAGTTTCTGGGCAATTTCGCGCTCTGTTCGAATATCTCTCTTGATATCATGACCACGATCAACCTGGCCCAACGCATCGGGCCAGTGCTGGACAGGATCGGTGACACTGGCGATCATGTTCTGTTCCTGCACCACTATGTTTCCTGCCTGGTCTGCAATAGTCAGTTTCACGAGGCATTGAGGGTCCAGCGGGAATTGACTGAAATGGCCGCGCGTCTTGGCGATCCTAAATCGCGCGCTTATGCCATGGTGAACGAGCTTTCCGTCGCTATCTATTGCGCGCCTATTCCCAATGCCGAATTCGAGAGCAAGAAAAGGGCAATCGAGGCGGCTCTGGCAAAGTTCGACGATGCCTATCTTCAGAATTTCTTTCTGGCCACCGTCGGGTGGAACGAGTTGACCCGCGGGCGGGTCGTCGGCGCCCGTGAAACAGCCGAACGGATGATCGAGTTCGGCAAACGAAACAATGACCCACGTGCGTTGGGTTATGGCACCGCGATGAAGGCATTGGTGGCGGTTGTGACCGATGATCACGAGACGGCGCTGAAACTGTCCGAAGAGGCGCTGAGTTTGTCGAGAGCTGAATTCGAGACTGCGATCGCCGAGTCGTCACGCGTGGCCGCTCTGGTTGCGTTGGAGCGCCCCGGCGCCCTCGAGGCGGTGCAGGAATTTGTCGACAAGAGCGCGACTGATGGCTGTACACTGTTTAGCGGCGTGCCGCAGACCATGCTGGGTGTGGGGTTGGCGATGCAGGGGAAGGTCGCCGAAGGCTTGCAACAGATTCAGAACACTATCGACCGACGCGAAGCGGAAGGGATGCAGATCGGCGCGGATTGGAACAGGCTTTTCCTGAGCGAGGTTTACCTTCAGATCTTGTCCGGCGAGGGGGGGGCATCGCTGGGTGTATTGTTGAGAAATTTCCGCTGCTTGGCAGGCGTGATGCTTACCGGGGAAAAACAGATCAAGGCGCTGATAGACAAAGCGCGGCAGAACCCACAGTTTGATCGGGACGGTCACTATTTTGCTAGAGGTGAAATGATACTGGGCTTGCTTTGCAAGACCAAGAAGCGCAACCAGCAGGCGCTTGATCATCTTGAAACGGCCCATCGTCTGATCGCGCCGACCGGCGCCTCTCCAATGCTTACCAGGATCGAAGAGGCGCTGGCTGAACTTGCAGCCTAATCCGAAAGCTGGGCCAGATAGCGGATAGCGGGCAGGCTGGGTAACAGGGTATAGGCGCCGCCCCGCGCGATCACGAATCTGGGAAACCCGCTTAGCCTGATATGGCCGCCGTTGCGCAAGGTCAGATCAAAGACGCTGGTTTCAGGCACATTTGCGCCTAACAGAGGGTCATTGCTTCCAGTAATTCTGGGGTCTTGCAGGCCAAAGTTAATCCAGTCGCACATCACCGCCTCGAACTGAGCCCCATAGTTGGCGCCAATGAAATTGCCAAGCAGGCCGTGCTCGCCTGTTTCCGGGTCGGGACCATAGGACATTCCGCGTCGGACAATGCGGCGGGAGTAGTTCGACACACGTTGCACGATGGGGCCGCCGCGAGGGTTGGCCCGTCGCATGTGAGCCCCGGCGGGGCATCGCGACGCGAGCGTATAGTCGTAATTCGTCAGGGACAGATCTCCCTTCTCATCTGAGTCTGGCGACAATTCATAGGGTGTACCATTGCGCCAGCGCCCGCACATCTGCGCGGCAACCACCTCGCGCAGGGCATCGTGCCGGCTCATGCCGCCGCAGATATTCGCCTCGGCCCCCTCGGACAAAAGCTCGAACTGCTTGGGGTGTTTCTCCAGCTTAGTCGCGGCTTCGCTCAGGTAAGTCTCGAAGGCATCGGTTTTCTGCTGCAAGACCCGGAACGCGTTGAAGGAACAGTCGTGAAACACCTCCTTGGGCTCTGGGATTGCGAATTCGACACCCTCGAAATGTGTGGGATAGCCCAATAGCGCGGTGCCCAGCGGGTCCTTGGGTTCGTCTACGTTGACCATGTCGGGGTCGAAGATATGTCTGAAGCGCGGTTGGGAAATGCTGTCTCGATAGCCAAAGAACACCTTGCCATCGGGCAGGTTGCGACCATCGCGAACGCCAAGAATGGTGAAGGCCTTCGCCACCTGCTTTTCGACCGGCTCGAAATTCTCAACATCGTTGGAATAGATCGACGCCACGATATGGATACGGTCGGGCTGGTCGAACGGGCTCGGCCAGTTCTCGGGCGCGCTGTCGCCGAAATCACCCAGCTTGACTGCGCGCTTTGCCATTCCCTCGGCATATTCAGTGGGAAAGGTGGCAAGCTGGCTTGCTGGCAGACCCAGGGCCCGCAAACCTTCGAACGTGATCCCGATATTGAAACAGACCTCGGGGGCGGGGGGCGCCCAATTGGCCGAACGAGTTATGCGCGGGACAGTCTTGTCTGTGCCATCGGCCGACGCGGCCAGGAACCGCCTTGCTGCATCCTTGTTGGTGACTTCCAGAATGAGGTGGCGGACGTTGTTGTGTTTGTAGCCCCTCAGGATATTGCCCTGGACCTTTTCGGCGTCAAAATCGTCTTCAGGATTAATGTTGGACATCACCATCCCACCCCGAGTTTGTTTCTGATCTGTGCCGCCGAATAGCCGGGATACCCGCGATAACCGCCACCAAGCGAGATATTGCGGTTCGAATGCAGTTGGAGGATCAGCGAGCGAGGAAGCGATTGCAGCGCATGCGGTGGGTCGTTTGGTTTGCGGCCAGCCTGCACGTCCTGGAGGGCGAACAGGTCAAACGGATAATCAGGTGCTTGAAACAGGTCGTGCGCGCGCACCCAATCAATGAAAGCTTCGACATTCTTCTCGCAAGGATAAAGCTTGTCGCCGCCCTCGACCTCTTTCATCAGGGCGTCGAAAACGCTGCCGATCGTGGCAATGAAGTCGCGGATATAGTTGCTGAAATCCCCGTCATAGACCGAGATCATGCAGATATAGTCCTCGACCAGAAGGAACCGGGCAGAATGCACAGTGCCCACGTTGTCGAGACCGGCAAAAATCTCGTCAACGTTCTGGGCCAATGCCATGACTGCCTTTGCCCGACCGATCGGCGACGTGTCCCTGAGCGGCATCAGCAGGTTCATCATTCGCTGAGTGCTGTCACTGGGCTGTGGCGAGGGGCGTGGTCCGCCCGGAAGTTTAGGTCTGCCCTCTCGCCAGACCCAGTAAGGAACAACCACATATTTCGAAAGGAACTTGAACCAGCCACGTTCCGGCAAGCTGTTGATATACCGGTTCAGCCATCCGCCGTCGTTGTTCATACCTTACCCTTTCACGCCACTGAAGGGGCAAGGAATACCGCCCCGCCGATTGCTGGAATACTCGTATACATCCTTGCGGATTCTCAGGATCGGATCACCCGATGGTTCTATCCCTGGAGTAAGATGCCAGGGATTGAAACTTAGCTTCTCGGAATGCGCCTCCTGATCCTCTGGCACATGGTTCAGGGTCAGTGTCCCCATCATGACCCGCTTACGGTGCGGCGGCCACTGCTGGGTGGAGTCGTTAAAATCGTCACCTTCTTCGCCGATGTGCATGACGAGGGAAAACCGCTCGGTCCGATCACCCGCCAGGCGGTCTATCAGGTCTTGTTTCAGGTAATCGTCCTCTGGCGGTTTCAGCGGGTCGGTGTTCAAGACACCAGCAATTGGCGACCACGAAAACCGAACCCAGCGCGTCTCTTCTTCCTTACCGGTCACCACGAAGGTGTGCACCGCATGATACATGGCGCGTACGTAGCTTGTCGGGGCACCGATCGAAGAGGCATCGATGACCGCAGGCTGTGCCCAGACATTTTCATTCGCAAAGGCAATCGCTTTCTCGTTCGGCCGTTCTGTCTGACCCGGATAGGGATCCGGCATCGGTAATTCCAATCGCAGGTAGTCCTTGATCTTTTGCCAAGGCGTTTCGCGCCGACAGCGAACGGGCCGCGCAGCAAGAGCGAAATCGAGGAACTTCTTGGGCGTCGGTGCGAAAAACACTGGAAGTGTCATGGCAACCAGGTCGGTGGATTTGCCGTCGGTGAGATGAAATCGGACTGCCATTCCTCGCACGTCCGACCAACCGTCATGCTCGGCCACAACACCCATCCCGTTTGAAAACCGGACATCGACAGGAATGCCCTCTGGTTGGGAAGGGGGATGGAAATGCTCTGCGATACAGAAATCGCGGGCTACCGGCGACGGGATGAAATGCCCGGTTGCGCCAATGCCGACTGTGTGGACAGGCCGTCTTTTGGTACTGCCGCCACGAATATCAAGCGCCTCGACAATGTCTTTGACAAGCTTCGGGTCAGCCATCGGTTTCCTCCGCTTGAGGGAAAGGAATAAACAAAATCTGTGGTGTGTTCACTAACCTATACGAAAAAGCCGAAGTTCGAGACTCTTTTTCTCGGGGCTGGAGATGAACCCGAATGCGCACTTTCATCTGGTCTCGAAACCCGTTTCAGGCGCATGGGGAAGGCAGCAGATCGTTTGCTATCTCGACCTGCCGGGCCACCCGCGTGGGGCTCGCACGCTACGCGATGTGCTACTTGCGCGGCACTCATGATCGGGGCCTGCCGCGGCTCCCAAGGTTCAACTGGCGATACGTGCCCCTTCGGTGCTGAACAGCAGTGTCCGCGCCGTGTCATAGTCGATCCTGACCTCGGCGCCGGGGTCGATCTCGTATTGACCAAAGACACGCACGGTGAACCGGCTGTCCCGGCCCAGGTCGATCATCACGTTGGTGTCACCACCCAGCTTCTCGACATGCATCACCTGGCCCGACAGCGGGCCGGTGTCGCCGATGCGGGCATGTTCGGGTCTGATGCCCAGCGTGGCGCCCACCGGCCCGCCCACCCGGTCGGCGTCCACGAAATTCATGGCAGGCGACCCGATGAACTCGGCGACAAAGCGGTTGGCGGGGTTGTTGTAAAGCTCAAGCGGGCTGCCCACCTGTTCGACCCGGCCGTCGCGCAGCACCACGATCTTGTCGGCCAGCGTCATCGCCTCGGTCTGGTCATGGGTGACATAGATCATCGAGGCGGTCAGTTGCCGGTGCAGGTTGGCGATCTCGATCCGGGTGTTCATGCGCAGGGCGGCGTCGAGGTTCGACAGCGGTTCGTCGAACAGGAACAGCTTGGGCTTGCGCACGATGGCGCGGCCGATGGCGACGCGCTGGCGCTGGCCGCCCGACAGTTCGGACGGGCGCCGCGTCAGATAGGCCTCGAGCGACAGCATCCGCGCCGCCTCGGCAATCCTGCGCTCGATCTCGTCCCTGGGATGGCCCGCCTGTTTCAGACCCAGCGCCATGTTGCCGTGCACGGTCAGATGCGGGTAGAGCGCATAGGACTGGAATACCATGGCGATGCCGCGTTTGGCCGGGGGCACCGTGTTGACCACCTGGCCACCGATGTCGATGCTGCCCGAGGTCGCCTCTTCCAGCCCTGCGATGACCCGCAGCAGGGTGGACTTGCCGCAGCCCGAGGGGCCGACAAAGACGACGAATTCGCTGTCCTCGACGGTGAGGTCGATATTCTTGAGGACATCGACCGGGCCGAAGGATTTGCACACGTTGCTCAGGGTCAGGGCGGTCATGTCAGTCCTCTCTCAAATCCACGGGGGCGCCGGTGCGAATGCTGTGATCGGCGGCCAGGCAGATGCGCAGCGATTGCACCGCATCGCTCATATGTCGGGTCAGGTCGATATCCTCGGCGATGGCGCGCAGCATATAGGCCTGTTCGGTATCGCAGAGCTGCTGGTGGCCGGGTTCGCCCGCCAGCTCGATCAGGGTGTCGTTGCCCGGGCGGTGCACCAGCAACCCGCCCACGCGGGTATGGCCATCGACATCGTCCGAGGCGCCCTTGTTGCCGTCGGTGATCGACACCGCGCCATTGGGGCTGATGATATCCTTTACGAAAAAGGCGGTTTCCGACATCATCGGGCCCCAGCCTGCCTCGTACCAGCCGACCGAGCCATCGGCGAACACCACTTGGAACTGGCCGTAATTGTACATGTCGGGCGCGATCTCGTCGCTGAGGCGCAGGCCGATGCCGTTGACCCGCACAGGGGGCGCATCGGTGATCTGGCACATCACATCGACATAATGCACACCGCAATCGACGATCGGGCTGGTGGTCTGCATCAGCGCCTTGTGGGTCTCCCATGTGGGGCCGTCCGATTGCTGGTTCAGGTTCAGGCGAAACACATAAGGCCCGCCCAGCGCGCGCGCCTCGGCGATCAGCCGCTGCCAGCTGGGATGGTGACGCAGGATATAGCCCACCACCAGCTTGCGCCCGGTTCTGGTCGCGCAGTCCACCACGCGGCGGGCATCGGCCACGGTGGTGGCCAGCGGCTTTTCGACAAAGACATGCGCGCCCGCCGCCATCGCCGCGCAGGCGAAATCGGCATGGCTGTCGGAATAGGTGGCGATCACCACCAGATCGGGCCGTGTCTGCTCCAGCGCCGCATGGAAATCGGTAAACACCGGATAGGCCTGCAAATCGGGATGGTCGGTCACGCCCGAGCGGTTCACGAGGCCCACGATCTGCGCCTGAGGGTGGTGGTGATGGGCCAGCGCGTGGCTGAGACCCATATTGCCAAGACCGGCGACCAGGACACGGGTCATTTGACGGCTCCACTTGTGATGCCGCGGATCAACTGCCGCGAGAAGATGACATAAAGGACCATGACCGGCAGGATCGCCATGCTGAGCGCCGACAGGACCGCGTTCCAGTCGGTGACGAACTGACCGATGAAGACCTGGCTGCCCAGCGTCAGGGTCTTGGTTTCCTCGGCCGGGGCCAGGATCAGCGGGAACCACAGGTCGTTCCAGATCGGGATCATGTTGAACACCGCCACCGTCGCCATGGCGGGGCGCACCAGCGGCAGCACGAGGCGAAAGAAGATGGTGTATTCGCTCAGCCCGTCGATCCGGCCCGCATTCTTCAGATCATCGCTGACCTGGCGCATGAACTCGCTGAGGATGAACACGGCCAGCGGCAGCCCCTGCGCGGTATAGACCAGGATCAGCGCCCAGAGCGTATTGACCAGCCCGCTGGCCACCATCAACTCCAGAATGGCGACGGTACCGATGCGGATTGGGATCATGATCCCCAGCGCCAGATAGAGGCCCATCAGCGTATTGCCCCGGAACCGGTATTCACTGAGCGCAAAGGCCGCCATCGCCCCGAACATGAGGACAAAGAACAGCGAGGCCACGGTCACGATCATCGAGTTCTGGAAATAAAGAAAGAAATCCCCCTGTTTCATCACCGTCTGATAGCCGATCATCGAGAAGCTGTCGGCATCGGGCAGGGCCAGTGGCTCGCGAAAGATCGCCTTGCGGGTCTTGAAGCTGTTGATCAGGATCACAAAGACCGGGAACAGCGCGATGCAGGTATAGAGGATCAGCGCCCCATGCATGGCAAGGGTATTGGCGGGGTTGCGGCGGGCCTTGTTCATCTCTTGCTCCCCTCAGAACTGATAGCGGCGGATCCGAGTCTGGATCGCAAAGAGATAGACACAGACCCCCAGCAGGATGATCGCGAACATCGCGGTGGCAATCGCCGAGCCCATATGCGGATCGCCCAGTTGCAGCTGAAAGCCGAAGAAGGTGCGATACATGAAGGTGCCCAGGATATCGGTGGCGAAATTCGGCCCCGCCAGCGCGCCCTGTGCCGCATAAATCAGGTCGAAGGCGTTGAAATTACCCACAAATGTCAGGATCGAGATGATCCCGATCGAGGGCAGGATCAGCGGCAGCTTGATCTTCCAGAAGGCGGCCATGCCGGTCAGCCCCTCGACTTCGGCGGCCTCCAGTATCTCTTCGGGGATCGACAACAGCGCGGCATAGATCAGCATCATCGGGATGCCCACGAACTGCCACACCGAGATCAGCGCCAACGTGGTCAGCGCGTATTCCTCCTTGCCCAGCCAGGGCGCGAACAGCGATTTCAGGCCGATGGCGTCCAGCATGTCGGGGGCGATGCCCCAGATCGGGCTGAGGATCAGTTTCCAGGCAAACCCCACGATGACAAAGCTGAGGATGGTCGGAATGAAGATGGCCGAGCGGTAAAAGGCGGCAAAGCGCAGGCGCGGATGGCTGAGGATCGCGGCCAGCGCGATGCCGATCGGGTTCTGCACCAGCATATGGATGAAGAAGAACCAGAAATTGTTGCCCAGCGCGTTCCAGAACGCCCCCGACCAGTTCGGATCGCCAAACAGGCGGCGGAAATTGTCGAGCCCGACAAACGCCCGCACCTGATCTGCCTCGCTGTAAAGAGCGAGCCGCAAGGTATTGAAAAGGGGGAAGATCATGATCGCGGTATAGACCAGCACAGCAGGTGCAAGAAAGACCACGACATGCCATTTGATCCGGCTCGCGCCCATGGTATGCCTCATCCGGTCGGGGCCGGCCCCGTCAGGCGGAACCGGCCGATTTCAGGTTACTTCTGCGGGTCGTACCAGCTGGCCAGACCGTCCTGCAGCCGCTTGCCGGCATCCTCGGGGCTTTCGGCGCCCTTGATCACCTGCACCGAGGCGTTCCAGGTCTCGTTTTCCAGGTTCGGCGTGCCGCGCGACAGGATCTGATAGGTCGAGCGGATGGTCGAGCCGCATTCGCCACGCCAGCTGACGAATTCCTGCGCCAGCGGGTCCTGCATCGGCACATCGAAACTCGACAGCGAGAAGAAGCCGGGCAGGGCGTTGGCATAGATATTGGCAAACTCTTCGGAGCCGACCCAGTCAAGGAAGGTTCGCGCGGCCTCGGCATTGGGCGAGGCGGCATTCATGCCGATCGCGATATCGGTATGGTCCGAGATATAGCATTTGTCGCCCGCATTCTGTACCGGCGGCTTGAAGGCGCCCATCTCGAAATCGGCCTGTGCGTTGAAGCCGGTGATCTCCCAGCTGCCGGCAGGATAGATCGCGGCCCGGCCCAGGGTGAACAGGTTCTGACTGTCGGGATAGGTCTGTGCCTCGTACCCGTCGCCCAGATAGCCGCCCCATTTGGCCAGAGCGCGATAGGGCGCGACCCAGGCCTCGTCGGTCAGCTTCTGTTCGCCGTTGATCAGCGCCAGGCGGCCTTCCTCGCCCTTCCAGTAGTTCGGGCCGATATTGTTGTACCCCATGGTGGCGGCTTCCCACTGGTCGTTGGTCCCCATCGCCATCGGGATATAGCTGCCGTCCGCCTTGATCTTCTCCAGCACGTCAAAGAACTCGGCCTCGGTCTCGGGCACGTTCAGCCCCAGCTCGGCAAAGGCGTCCTTGTTGTAGATAAAGCCATGGATGACCGAAGCCATCGGCACGCAGAAAGTGGCGGCGCCATCATCGGTCTGCCAGGCGGATTTCGCCACATCCGAGAAATTGGCCATGCCGCCGAGGTCGCTCAGGTCGGCCAGGTGGCCGTTCTGGTAAAGGCCCAGCGAGGTGTCGAAGGGGCGGCAGGTGATCAGGTCACCGGCCGAACCCGCATCGAGCTTGGCGTTCAGCACGGCATTGTATTCCGCCGGGGCCGAAGGGGTGAACTTGACCTTGATGTCGGGATGCTTGGCCTCGAAGGCGGGAATGATCTTGTCCTGCCACAGGGTCAAGTCGTCGTTGCGCCAGCTTTCGATGGTCAGGGTCGTTTCCGCCCAGGCCGCACCGCCAAGCGCGGTCGATGCCAAAAGAATGGCGCTCAATACTCTGGTTTTCATGTATTTTCTCTCCCTTGGTTTGTGCTTTTTTCGAGTTCCGCCAATGCCGGGCGCAAATGGCCTCCGGTCCGGTTCAGCAATGCGCTTGCCTGTTCTCGTGTAACGGCACCGGCGGCGATCAATACCGCTTCCTTGACGTGACCGCCGGCCAGGTCGAGCGCCTGCCGGGGCGCGGCGCCGGGAACGATCCGTTCAACGATGCCCAATGCGCGCTGGCGCAATTTGTCATTGTCGGCAATCAGGTTGACCATCATGCCGTCGTGCACATGGCCCAACCGCATCGCCATCAGCGTCGAGATCATGTTCAGAACCGCCTTTTGCGCCGTTGCCGCGCCCAGCCGGGTCGATCCGGCGATCACTTCGGGCGGTGTGGGCAGATGGATGGCGCAATCGGCCTGCGTCAGAAGGGGCGTGCCGGCATTGTTGGCTATCGCCACGATCCGCGCGCCGGATGCGGCTGCGATACGGGTGAAGGCGATTGGATAAGGTGTTGTTCCACTTGCGGAAAGTGCGATCACAACGTCGCCGTTTTTGACCCCGCGCGCGGCCTTTTCGGCCGCTTGCACATCGTCCTCGGTATGGCCGGGCATGGCGGCCGTCACGGGGACGCCACCGGCCATGTGGATATGGATGCGCTCGGGCGCGATGCCGAATGTGCCGGGCAACTCAACGCCGTCTGCCAACCCCATCAGCGCCGACGAACCGGCTGCTGCATAGTGGATGTCGCCGCCGGTTTGCAGGGCCTGCGCAACCAGTGCTGCTGCTGCGTCGATCTGCGGCAGACAGGTTTGGATGGCGCCGAGCGCGCTCTGCTGGCCGTGAAGTAGCAGGGCGAGAATCTCGGGGCCGGGGCGGGTGTCCAATCCCCGTGCCTCGTCTCGCAATGTCTCGGTCTGCGGCAGCATATGATTCCCCTGTGGCTGGTGTATCTAATACCTATTTAATACCTTTTGTCTACCTCCTTCCAGTTGCAGGCCGTATATCTGCCGTAATCAAGCGGAAATCATGCAAAGCATCGCACAAAGGTCTTTATTGGCATTAAAAGGTATTATAAAGGTATTGCATGCATGAGTCTGGCTTTCCATATCTGGTTGCGGTCGATGGCGGGGGAACCTCCTGCCGGTTTGCCTTGCAGGCGGGCGCCATTCGGCACGAACTGCGCCTGGGCAGCGCCAATGTGTTTTCCAATCGTACCGGGGCCTTGGCCACCTTGAGCGAGGGGTTGGCGCGGCTTGTGGTTCAGGCGGGTCTGCCGACCGATAGCCTGGTCGACATTCCAGTCTTTGCAGGACTTGCCGGCGTGATCGATAACACTGCGGCCCAAGAGGTCGCCGCCGCCCTGCCGTTGCGCCATGTCGAAGTGGCCGATGACCGCTTGCCTGCCGTGGTGGGCGCGCTGGGGGAGCGGACCGGTTGCCTGATCGGCGTCGGGACCGGCTCTTTTCTGGGGCGTCAGGATGCCGATGGCATCCGCCTGATCGGCGGCTATGGCTGGTCGCTGGGTGACGAGGCCTCGGGCTGCTGGCTGGGCATGGCGCTGTTGCGCCGCTGCCTGTGGGCGCAGGACGGTCTGGAGGCGGCCACGCCACTGGTCGCGACCCTGGGCGCCCGGATCGGAGCGGGCAGCAATGCCATCGTGCGGTTTTCGGCCGAGGCCGGGCCTGCCGATTACGCGGCGCTGGCACCCATGGTGGTCGAGGCCGCCGAGGCGGGCGATCCGCTGGGGCAGGCGCTGATGCGGGCAGGGGCCGACTATCTGTCCCGCGGCCTGCACGCGCTTGGCTGGCAGCCGGGCGAGGCGATCTGCGCTCTTGGCGGCCTGGCCGGGCGCTATACACCATTCCTGCCTGCGGACATGTCCGCTGCGTTCACCCCCGCGCGGGGAACGGCGCTGGATGGCGGGCTGGAACTGGCCCGCCGGCTGGCGGAACGCAGCGCGAGGGGAGCGGCATGAACAGCGATACCGTGGAAACCATCGAGACCTATCTGCGCCCCGGTGCGTGGGTCGAGGACGCGGCGGGGCCGCTCTATGTGCGGCTGCGCAAGCGGATCGAGCAGAGCATCGACAGCGGTTTGCTGGCGAAGAGCGCGCCCTTGCCGGGCGAGCGCGAGATTGCCAGCCTGACCGGCCTGTCGCGTGTTACCGTGCGCCGGGCGATGCAAGAGCTGGTCGATCGCGGCATCATCGTTCAGCGCCAGGGTTCGGGCAGTTTCGTGGCCGATGCCGCGCCCCGGGTCGAGCAATCGCTTTCGCATCTGACCTCGTTCACCGAGGATATGGAGCGGCGTGGCCTCAACGTCACCAGCGAATGGCTGACGCGCGGCGTGTTCATCCCCTCGCCCGAAGAGGTGATGGCGCTGGCGCTCAGCTCGGGCGAGCAGGTGGCGCGGGTGGCACGCCTGCGCCGCGCCGAGGGGCGCCCCATGGCGATCGAACGCGCCTCGCTGCCCACCGATATCCTGCCTGACCCGCAACTGGTGACCTCGTCGCTTTATGCGGTGCTTGAACGCGACGGCAACCGCCCGGTGCGGGCGCTACAACGGATCTCGGCGGTCAATCTGGGAGCAGAGGACGCAGCGCTGCTGGGGGTGGAACCCGGTACGGCGGGGCTTCGCATCATTCGCACCTCGTACCTGCCGAACCGGCGGGTCATCGAGTACACCCGCTCTCTTTACCGCGCGGACGCCTACGATTTCGTGGCCGAACTGCGCCTTGGCAACAGCTAGGACTGATCATGACCCAGCATATCACGCGCATGCGGCGCGAGATCGACGAAATCCCCGAGGCGGTGCAGCGTCTGCTGGACCACGGGGCGCAGGATGTGGCCCGGGTGGCCGCCGTGCTGCGTCTGCGCGATCCCCTGTTTATCGCGACGGTGGCGCGCGGCTCGTCCGATCATGTCTGCACCTATCTGAAATATGCCGCCGAACTGCTGCTGGGTCTGCCGGTCGCCTCGATCGGCCCGTCGGTGGCGTCTGTCTACGATGCGCGGCTCAGGCTTGAGCGGGCGCTTTGCCTGTCGGTGTCGCAATCGGGCAAGAGTCCCGATATCGTCGCCATGGCCCGCAATGCAGGGCGCGATGGGGCGCTGAGCGTGGCGCTGACCAACGATGCCGCTTCGCCCCTGGCCGGGGTCAGCGATCATACGATCGACATCCATGCCGGGCCCGAACTGAGCGTGGCGGCGACCAAGACCTTTGTCACCTCGGCGGTGGCCGGGCTGATGCTACTGGCCGACTGGGCCGAGGATGAGGGGCTGCGCGCCGCACTTGGCAACCTGCCTGAAACGCTGGCGGCGGCCAGCCGCATCGACTGGCCAGAGATGCGCGCCGCCATCGGGGCGCGGCCCTCGCTCTTTACCCTGGGTCGGGGCACCGCGCTGGCGGTCTCGAACGAGGCCGCGCTGAAGTTCAAGGAAACCTGCCAATTGCATGCCGAGAGCTATTCCTCGGCCGAGGTGCTGCACGGACCTGTCTCGATCGTCGAGGAGGGGTTCCCGGTGCTGGGCTTTGCCGCGGAGGATGCCGCCGAGGCGCCGCTGGCCGAGATCGCCGACCAGATCGCGGCCAAGGGCGCCACCGTGTTTGCCACCACCGGGCGGGTCAGCCGCGCCCATGCGCTGGACCATGTGCGCAGCGGCCATCCGCTGACCGATCCGCTGAGCCTGATCGTATCCTTCTATGCCATGGTCGAGGCCTTTGCCGCCGAGCGTGGCATCGACCCGGACGCGCCGCGCCATCTCAACAAGGTGACGGAGACGGTATGACCCTTGCCCTGTCCGGAGCCCGAATCCTGACGCCCGAAGGCGTTGTCGAGGGGCAAGCGCTGCTGGTCGAGGCGGGCCGGATTCTGCGGGTCGCATCCGAAGGAGAGACCCCCGCCGGGGCACGGCATCTGCGACTCGAAGGGGGGTGGCTGGTCCCCGGTTTCGTCGATCTACAGGTCAATGGCGGCGGGGGCGTGATGTTGAACAACGCGCCCTCTGTCGACACTTTGCGCCGGATGTCCGAGGCGCATGGCCGGATCGGGGCGACCACCATCCTGCCGACGCTGATCACCGATGCTCCGGGCGTGGTGACCGCCGCCATCGCGGCGGTCGAGGCGGCAGTGGCCGGTGGCGTGCCGGGGATCGCGGGCCTGCATCTGGAGGGGCCGCACCTGGCCCTCTCGCGCAAGGGCGCCCATGACCCGGCGCTGATCCGTGTGATGGAGGAGGAAGATCTGGCGCTGCTGCTGGAGGCGGCGCGGCGGCTGCCTCTGCTCAAGGTCACGCTGGCGACCGAGAGCGTGACGCCGGAGCAGATCCGCGCGTTGACCGCGGCCGGGGTACTGGTGTCGATGGGTCATACCGATGCGCGTTTCGAGGACTGCCGCGCAGCGGCAGATGCAGGGGCGGCCTGTGTCACCCATCTGTTCAATGCACAAAGCCAGATGGGCAATCGTGAGCCGGGCGTGGTGGGCGCGGCACTGGCGCTGGGGGCGCTGTCGGCGGGGATTATCGCCGATGGCATCCACGTGCATCCCGCCTCGCTGGGCAATGCGATCCGGGCCAAGGCCGGTCCGGGACGGGTGTTTCTGGTCAGTGATTCCATGGCGACGGCGGGATCCGATATCGATGCGTTCACCCTCAACGGGCGCGAGATCCGGCGCAGCGGCGACCGGCTGACACTTGCCGATGGAACCCTTGCCGGGGCGCATCTTGAGCTGGCGCAGGCGATACGCAACGTAATGGCCATGGCAGGGCTGGATGTGGCCGCGGCGGTCGGCATGGCCACGCGCTCGCCTGCCGATCTGATCGGGCGCGCGGACCTGGGGCGGCTTGCGCCCGGCGCGCGGGCTGATCTGGTGCATCTGGACGATCAATTGGCGCTGCGCCGGGTGTGGCGGGACGGTCTGGAGATCGGCTGAGACAAGTCGTGGAACAGGGCGCTCCCGCCCGTCGTTGGGGTTTTCTGACGAAAACCCCGCCTCCCGTTGGGCCGGGCGCCGTGCTGCGCACGGCGCGGGGGCTCTGCTCCCGAGAGACAAAATTCGACGAATTTTGTCTCCTCCCCCGGAGTATTTCGGGCGAAATGAAATACGTGTCAGGCCGGATGCAGTGAGACCGGCAGGCCGTTGAACGCGGCATTGCCGCTGAGCGGGTCGGTGCGGCGGTCGTCGGTCAGGTCGTTGATCGAAACGGTCCGGTTTTGCGTTGCTGCCGAAAGGTGGCCTCCTTGCTGGCCCCAGCCCTGGGGGATGGAGACGACGCCCGGCGCCATGGCTTCGGTCACTTCGACAGGCAGGGTGACCGTGCCGGCCGCGCTGGTGACGCGGGCCTGCGCGCCGTCGGCAAGGCCGAGGCGGGTGGCATCAGCCGGGTTCACCTCGACCGTGCAGCGGTTGCGGCCCTTGACCAGGCGCGGGCTGTTCTGGGTCCAGCTGTTGTGGCTGCGTGCCTGTCTCCGTCCGATCAAGAAAAGGGGACGCGCGGGATCGGGGGTGTCGCTGCTGGCCAGCAGGCGCGGCAGGTCGTCCAGAAAGGCTTGGGGCGCCAGGTCGAGACGTCCCTCCGGGGTCTCCAGCCGGTCGGTCAGGTTCGGCTTCAACGGACCCAGATCGCGCGGGCGGCCTGTCTGTTGCAGCGTTTCGAGCGAGACACTGTCGCCATGGAACCCCTGCGCCAGCAGCACCGCGAGCACCTGATCGGGCGCCGGGCCGATCTGGTTGGCGCCGGTCAGCTTTGCGGTCAGTCGGGCAATGACCTCCCATTCGGGCGGATTGCCTTGCGGCGGTGCAAAGATCGGGGTCGCATAGCCCACCGTGTTGCGCACCGAAAACGTGTGGAACACCATGTCATAGACCGTCTCTTCGAGCGCCACGGTACCGGGCAGGATCAGGTCGGCGTGCCGGGTGGTGTCGTTTACATGAATGTCGAGCGACATCATGAAATCAAGCTCCTGAAGCGCGCGTTCGATGCGCCGCCCGTTCGGCGCGGTCAGCACCGGATTGCCCGCCACGGTCACCAGCGCGCGGATCTGGCCGGGGCCGGGTGTCTCGATCTCTTCGGCCAGCACCGAGACCGGAAATTCGCCATTGTAGAGCGGCTGGCCCGACACCCGCGAGCGCCGTTCGGGATAGCGGCGCGCCTTGCCCTTGCGCGAGGTCATGCCGACATAGTCCACCGCCGGGGTGGTGAACATGGCGCCGCCTTCGCGGTCGAAATTGCCGGTCACGATGTTGAGCGCGTTGGTGGCCCATTGGCAGAGCGTGCCAAAGCTTTGCGTCGAGGCGCCCATGCGGGCGTAACAGGCGGCGCGGGGGGCGGCGGCGAAATCGCGGGCCAACTGGCGGATGGTGTCAGCGCCGATCCCGGTGGCCTGGGCGGCGCGCTCGGGGGTGAAACGGGCGACAGTGGCGCTCAGCCGGTCCAGTCCATCCGTCAGTGGTTCCAGGTGGCGCAGGCGGGCAGGGCCGTCCGACAGGATCACATGCAGCATCGCCATCAGCAGCCAGGCGTCGCTTTCGGGGCGGATGAAGTGATGCTCCCCCGCGCGCTCGGCGGTCTCGGTCCGGCGCGGGTCGATTACGACGACCCGGCCACCGCGCGCCTTGATCGCGTCGATGCGGCGGCCATAGCCCGGTGCTGTCATCATCGAACCGTTCGAAACCACCGGGTTGCCACCGATGATCAACAGGAAATCGGTGCGGTCGATATCGGGGATCGGCATCAGCATCGGGTGGCCCAGCATGTGGATCGAAGCGACGTGATGGGGGATTTGATCGGCGGTGGCCGAGCTGTAGCGGTTGGTCGTGCCGATCGCCTTGACCAGTGCCGGCAGGTTCAGAAGGTTGCCGAATTTATGCGCGTTGGGATTGCCGAGATAAACGCCCACCGCGTCCCGGTCATGGGCGGCCTGCACGGCGCGGATACGCTCGGCGGCATGGTCAAACGCCGCCTCCCAGCTGATTTCCTCGAAATCGCTGTCGCGTTTCAGCAAGGGTTTGGTCACCCGGTCGGGATCGGTGCGGAAATCCTGCAAGGCGACCGCCTTGGGGCAGATATGGCCGTGCGACAGCGGATCCTCGGGATCGGGACGGATCGACAGAACGTCGTTGTCGTCATGTGTGATGATCAGGCCGCACATGGCCTCGCATATGTTGCAGCTGCGATGCTGGATACGCGGCTGGGTATGAGGGGCGGACATGCGGCGCTTCCTTGCTGGGGGCTGGACGGAAAACGGGCGCCCGAAACCTTCGGACGCCCGCGATTTTCAGGTCTTATTCCTCGTGGACCTTGGCCCAGCCGCCATTCTCGACCTTGAGAACATAGACCGAGTCCGCGCCCTGGTGATCGTCGGGGCCATAGTTGATATGGTTGCCGACCAGATCGTCCTGATAATCGAGCGTTTCCATCGCGGCGATGAAGCTTTCATGGGTCAGATCGGGGCCAGCGGCCTCGAGCGCCATGACCATCTGCTGGGCCGCGGCATAGCCGAGCATGGCAAAGCCTTGCGGGTCTTCACCGGTTGCGGCCTTGTATTCCTCGATGAAGGCTTTCGGGGCGGGCTCGTCTGCGCGCGCCCACAGGTCCTGCCAGCTGGCTGCGGCATAGAAACCCTCGGTCACGCCGCCCGGA
Source organism: Ruegeria alba (assembly GCF_022321465.1). Taxonomy (NCBI): domain Bacteria; kingdom Pseudomonadati; phylum Pseudomonadota; class Alphaproteobacteria; order Rhodobacterales; family Roseobacteraceae; genus Ruegeria; species Ruegeria alba. The sequence goes on from NZ_JAKOEM010000001.1 coordinate 391,385, forward strand.
ACCTGTGCCACCACGGTCAGGAAGCTGGCCGAAGTCCCCATGAATTGCATGTCGGACAGGCCCATCTTCTTGGCGGTGCCGACGATGGTGATCGCCTGACGTACGCCCAAAGCGATCGTCACGATCTCGCAGCCCGATTCCTTGAGTTTGCTGAGCGAGCCCACGAAATCGGTCTCATCCGGCTTGTGGGTGGTCTCGGCGGCAAAGGTCAGACCCGCTTCCTCGACCCCGGCCTTGGTGCCTTCAAGGATCTCCTTACCAAAATCGGTGGGCAGATACATGGTGCAGACATTCTTGGCCCCATGTGCGCTGGCCAGATACTTCACGCCCACCCGGCTCTGGTCGAAATAGCTCGAGAACGAGGTGAACTTGTTGCCCATCGGTTCCTGGATCATCTGACGCGCTGCCGACAGCGGGGCGATGTTCGGAATGCCCATCGGATCGATCAGCTTGAACCCGGCTAGGTTCATCGGCGTGCCCAGGTTTTGCATCATCGCAAAGACCTTGTCGCGGTTCAGCAGCTTGTTGAAGCCCTGCATCGCGCGCGGCATCTGATAGCCGTGGTCCTCGACCACATAGCGGATCTGGCGCCCATGCACGCCGCCGGCGGCGTTGATCTTGTCGAAATAGACATTGGCGCCCTTGGTGGCGGGTACGCCCACGGCGGCGAAGATGCCGCTCAGGTCGTTGACCGCGCCGATGACGATTTCGTCATCGGTCACACCCTGGGTTTCGGCGCTGGCCAGCCCCGCCGCCGCAGTCAGCGCGGTGGCCGCCAGCAGACCCTTGATCATGTTCTTCATCATATTCCTCCCTTTGGATGGCCCTGTTGTTATTTGTACATATCTTCGATGAGATGTGCGTGTTTCTTTTCGACAAAACTGCGTTTCAGTTTCATCGTCGCGGTCAGCTCGTCGTCTTCGGCGGTCAGCAGCACGTCGATCAGGCGGAAATCCTTGATCTGCTCGACCCGCGCGAATTCCTTGTTCACCTGTGCGACCTCGGCCGCGATAAGCTCGCGCACCTCCTTGGCGGCGCAGAGCGAGGCGAAGTTCGAAAACGGCACCTTGCGATCCTGCGCGAATTTCTCGACGTTTTCCTGGTCGATCATGATCAGGCAGGTCAGGAACTTGCGCTTGTCGCCGACGATCACCGCGTCCGAGATGTAATGGCTGAATTTCAGCCGGCTTTCGATCTCGGCGGGGGTGATGTTCTTGCCCCCGGCGGTGATGATGATGTCCTTGAGCCGCCCGGTGATGGTGACATAGCCATCACCGTCCATCCGCCCGATATCGCCGGTGCGCAGCCAGCCGTCGTCGGTAAAGCTTTCGGCGGTCTTTTCGTTGTTGCGCCAGTAGCCCTTGAAGATGTTGAGCCCCTTGACCTGGATCTCGCCGCCCTCGGCGATGCGCACCTCGATGCCGGGAACCACCTTGCCGATCGTGCCGATCCGGTTTTCCTCGGGCGTGTTGATGGTGGCGATCCCGGCGGTTTCGGTCATGCCGTAGCCTTCGACCAGCGGCACGCCGATGGCCCAGTACCATTTCAGCAGCTCGGGCGAGATCGGCGCCGCCCCGGTGCCGCCCCGTCGCATCTTGTCCATGCCCAGCATGCGGCGCAGGTTGCGCAGTACCAGCCGGTCCCAGAGCCAGAAATTTGCGGCCACACCGGCGGGAACCGGTTTGTTTTCAATCAGGTATTGCGCGCGTTTCATGCCCGCCCGCAGCGCCATGCCAAAGGCCGCGCGCCCGCTGGGCGTGGCCTCTTGCGCCAGGATCAGCACCTGGGAATAGATCTTCTCCCACACCCGCGGTACCGCGGTGAAGGTCGCGGGCGAGACCTCTTGCAGGTTGGCAAACACCGTCTCGGGGCTTTCGGCGAAATTCACCGTGCATTTGGAGGCGAGCGGGAAATAGATCGACACATCGCGTTCCAGGATATGGCAGAGCGGCAGAAAACACAGCTGCTCGTCAGTCTCCTCGGTCGGCAACCTGTGGGCGCCCGCCTCGATTCCGGCCATGATGTTCTCGTGCGTCAGCATCGCGCCCTTGGGCATGCCGGTGGTGCCCGAGGTATAGATCAGCAGCGCCACATCCTCGGGCCGGGTCAGGGCGATCTCGGCCTCGAACGCGCCCGGCTCTTCCTTTTCCGCCTCTCGGCCGATCTCGTAGAGCTTGTCGATCATCAGACAGCGGGGATGGTTCAGGTCATGCAGGCCCTCATCTTCGAGGATGATGACGTTGAGCAGGCCGGGAACCTCGCCCTCGATCTGCAGATACTTGTCCAACTGTTCCTCGTTCTCGGCAATCAGGAACCGGCTGTCGCTGTCGTTGATCAGGTATTTCAGCTGGCTGGCCGAGTCGGTCGTATAGACACCCGAGGCGATGCCGCCGACGGCCTGAATGCCCATGTCGAACCAGGCCCATTCCTTGCGGTCCTCGCTGAGGATCGAGACGACCTCGCCGCGTTTCAGCCCCAGCTTGCGCAAGGCAAGGCCGATCCATTTGGCATGCTGCCAGTAATCGGCCCAGGAATAGGATTTCCAGATGCCGAAATCCTTTTCCCGATGCGCGGTGCGGGTGCCCAACTCGGCGCAGCGTTTCTGGAACAGGGCCGAGATCGTGGTGGTACCGTCCACCAGCACCGGGCGCTGGCCCGGCGTGGCGTTGAACGTGACCCCGTTGATCACGGTCTGGGCGGGCAGGGTGCGTGTATCCATCTTGTCCACCTCTTTCGTTAGCGCCAGGTTTTCTTGCGTTTCCAGCGGCGGTTCTCCCGCGCGCCTTCCTCTTGCACACCCAGATAGAAGTTCTGGATGTCCTCGGAGGCCATCAGCGATTGCGCCGAGCCGTCCATGACGATGCGCCCGACCTCCATCACATAGCCATGATCGGCCAGCTCCAGCGCCGCGCTGGCATTCTGTTCCACCAGCATCATGGTCATGTTCTGCTCTTCGTTGAGCCGTTTGAGGATGGCAAAGATCTCTTGCACCAGCAGCGGCGACAGGCCCAGGCTGGGTTCGTCCAGCAACATGATGCGCGGGTTGGCCATCAGGCCCCGGCCAATGGCCAGCATCTGTTGTTGCCCGCCCGACAGGGTGCCCGCCTCCTGGTTGCGGCGCTCCTTCAGGATCGGGAAATAGCTGAACACCAGTTCCCGGTCGCGCTCGATCTGTGCCTTGTCGGTGGCGGTATAGGCGCCCAGGCTCAGGTTCTCGTCCACGGTCAGCAGCGGAAACACCTCGCGCCCCTCGGGCACATGCACGATGCCTTTCTGGACCACCTTGTGCGGTTCCGATCCCTGGATCTCCTCGCCGTCAAAGGTGATGGTGCCCTTTTCGGGATCCATCACGCCCGAGATGGTCTTCATCAGCGTGGTTTTGCCCGCGCCGTTGGCGCCCAGGATCGAGACGATCTGGCCTGGCCGCACCTCGAGCGAGACGCCACGGATGGCCATGATCGGGCCGTAAAAGCTTTCGATATTGCGGATTTTCAGAATGGGCTCGGTCATGCGGCCTTCCCCAGATAGGCTTCGATCACGGCAGGGTCGGATTGCACCTGCGCCGGTGTGCCCAGCGCCAGTTTTGCCCCGTCAGCCATGGCCAGCACCCGGTCGCTCACGCCCGAGACCAGCCCCATGTCATGTTCCACCATCAGCACGGTAATCCCCATCTGGCGGCGGATGTCGTCGATCCACCAGCGCATGTCGTTGGTCTCCTCGACCGACAGGCCCGAGGCGGGTTCGTCCAGCAGCAACAGCTTGGGATCGGTGGCCAGCGCGCGGGCCACCTCGACCACCTTGCGCACGCCATAGGGCAGGCCGGCGATATACTTGTCGCGATAGGCCTGGAGATCGAGAAAGTCGATGATCTCCTCTACCTTCTCGCGGTTCTCCATCTCTTGCCGCCGCGCCGAGGGGGTGAACAGGATCTCCGAGAACAGGTTGGTGCGGCGATGCCGGTGGCGGCCCACCAGCAGGTTCTGCAACACGGTGGCATGCTCGAACAGTTCGATGTTCTGAAAGGTGCGCGCCACCCCATAGGCAGCCACGCCCGAGGGCTTGACCTCCAACAGGTTGTGACCATCGAACCGGATCTGGCCCGCATAAGGGTCGTAAAAGCGCGAGATCAGGTTGAACACCGTCGACTTGCCCGCCCCGTTGGGGCCGACGATGGCAAAGACCTCGCCCTCTTCGACGGAGAAGGACAGGTTGTCCACCGCCGTCAGCCCGCCGAATTTCAGAGTGACGTTTTCCAGCTCCAACAGGCTCATCTCAGGCGCTCCGTCTTCAGATAGGATTTCTGCCGCTTGAACATGTCCTTGCGGTAGAATGGGAACAGCTCGAAGAAGGTGCGGATCTTGAGCCAGCGGCCATAGATGCCCATCGGTTCGAGCAGGATGAAGGCGATCAGGATCATGCCGAAGATCCCGAATTCCAGCCCCGGAATGGCCACGGTGCTGCCGCCAAAGACGGCGCCCACGTATTCCTTGGCGATCGACAGGAACTGCGGCAGGAACCCGATCACGATGGCGCCGAAAAAGGCGCCGTGGATCGACCCCAGCCCGCCGATCACGATCATCATCAACAGCTCGATCGAGATCACGACGCTGAAGGTCTCGTTGTTGAAGGCGCCGGCGAACAGGCCCATGAAGGCGCCCGCCCAGCCGGTGACCATGCACGAGAGGCCAAACGAGATGGTCTTGGTCCGCGCGATATCGACACCCATCGCCTGGGCCGACACTTCGCTGTCACGCACCGCGATGAAGCTGCGCCCCAGCGGCGAGCGGAGCAGGTTGATATAGCCCAGCGTCACGATCACGGTGACTGCCAGCACCAGCCAATAGAACAGCATCGGCGTGCCCCAGCGGTCGATGGTCAGGCCAAAGAGGTCGATCCCGGCGATGTATTTGCCGCCGACGCCGCCGGTCCAGGGTTCGGTCAGCACGATGATGTCGTCGACAAGGATCGACAGGGCCAGCGTGAAAATGGCCAGATAGATACCGTGCAGCCGCAAGGCAGGGATCGCCACCGTGGCGCCGATCAGCCCGGTGATCACCCCGGCCAGCGGAAAGGCGATCAGGAAGGGTACGCCCGCCTCGAGCAGGATGACATTGGCATAACAGCCAAAGGCCAGAAAGGCCGCGTGACCAAGACTGGCCTGACCGGTATGGCCGGTCAGCACCATCAGCCCCATGCCCGCGATGGCCCAGATCAGCACGTTGGTCAGCTCGCCCAGATAGAACGTGTCCAGCAGCCAGGGTGCGGCGATCACGATGGCCAGCAGGATCATGTAGAGGCTCAGCTGGTATCCGTCCTTCCAGGGGCGGATATCCTGCATGTAGTCGGTTTTGAAAACGATGCGCATGATCTCAGACCTTCTTCACGCGGACCTGGCTGAACAGGCCGTGGGGACGGAAGACCAGCACCGCCACAAGCAGCGCATAAGGCGCGATCTGGCTGTAACCGGCGGCGATATAGCGGCTGGCAAAGGGTTCGATGACACCGACGATCAAGCCGCCCGCAAGCGCGCCGGGCAGGCTGCCGAACCCGCCGATCACGGCAGCGGCAAAGGCCTTGATGCCCAACAGGCCGGTCGAGGGATCGACCGAGCCCTTGGCGGCAAAGAGGATGCCCGCCACCGCGGCCACCGCACCGGCCAGCGCCCAGATAAAGCCCTGCACCCGCTTGACCGGGATGCCCATGTAATAGGCGGCCAGCTGGTTCTGCGACGCGCCCTGCATCGCCAGGCCCAGCTTGGTACGGCTGAAGAACAGGTAGAGCGACCCGGTCAGCGCCAGGGTGACGATGATCACCGCCACATCCTCCAGCCCCAGGACCAGCCCGCCAAATGACAGCTCCTTGCCCGCCAGCGGGTTTTGCAGCGTCTGCGGCTCGTGGCCCCAGATCAGACCGGCGACGAAACGGATGACGAAACCCAGCGCGATGGTCAGGATCACCACCGCCGTCTGGCTTTCGCCGAACATCCGCCGGATCACCAACCGGTCGAGCAGATAGCCCAGCCCCGCCATGATCCCCAGCGAGATCGGCACCGCCATCCAGAACGGCAGGCCCATATACTCTGCATTGGTCAGCCCGATGGTGACAAAGGCGCCCAGCATCATGAAATCGCCCTGCGCGAAATTCACCGCCTCGGTCGCCTTGTAGATCAGAACGAAGCCAAGCGCGATCAGGCCGTAGACGCAGCCATTCGCCAGCCCGCTGATCAGCAGCTGTACGTTGTCCAAATTTTCCTCCCTGCGCCGGTTTTCCGGCGTCCTTTCCTGTGCCCCGGACCGAGTATCGGACCGGGGCTTGGCTCTCACTATGGCGTGATCATCACCTTTCCGTCAGTCTTTTTCAGAGCGTTGGCCAATCCTGACACAACGTCACGAAGCGGAAGGTGTCCCGACACATCGGTTTTCCAACGCCCGTCGGCAAAACGCGCCTGCACCTCGGCCACCACGCGCGCCTGATCGGCGGGCGGGGTGGTCATCATCCACTGGGTGAGCCAGAAGCCCTCGATTCGCTTGTTCATGAAGATCAGCTGACCCATCTGGGTCAGTACCGGCAATTCGGCATCGAGCTTGCCATAAGACACCCAGCGCGCGCCGTTCGGCATGGCGGTAAAGATGCGTTCCGAGGTCTGGTCCGACACCGCGTCCAGGAACACGCGCGGTTTCAGTGCCCGGCTGATGGCGGTGAATTTCTGAACCAGTTCGGGATCGGACGTCACCAGAACCTCGACCGCGCCCAATGCCTTGAGCGGCTCCACCGCCTCGGCCCGGCGCACCAGCGCGATGGGTTTCAGACCCAGATCGCGCCCCAGCGACACCATCAGCTTGCCCAGCTGGCTGGTGGCCGCCGAGACCACGAACGCCTCGCCCTCGGAGCGCGCGATATCGACCATGGCCATCGCCGTCAGCGGGTTGACGATCTGCGCCGATCCGTCCTCGTCACTGATATCGGGGCGCAGTGGAATACACATCTGCGCCTTGGTCAGCACATATTCGGCCCAGGCACCCGAACTGGCGGCGACAAAGGCGACGCGCTGGCCCACCAGACCCTCGGCGCCCTTGCCCGCCGCGACCACGTCGCCGCAACCTTCAAAGCCCGCCGGCGCGCCCTTGACGCGCGGCTGGCCGTATTCGCCCTTGATGAAATGCAGGTCCGAGGGATTGACCGAGGCCATGCGCAGCCGGATCAGCGCCTCGCCGGGGCCGGGTTGGGGCACCGCGATCTCGCCCGACTCCAGCCAGTCGGCGGCGTCCGCGATGGCCGGGCCGGTGGCCTTGCCGGAATACCCGTCGCCGGTCTGCAAAACGGCGAACATGGTGGTGGGGATATCTGTCATTGTCGTCCTCGATCGGGGTCAGGAGGGATAGGCCCGCAGGCCTTGCATGGCGAAGCGCACGATCTCTTCGACGATGGCTTCGTATTTCTGTGGCGTATCGCCGGGGCGGGGGCGGAACCAGGCGACCGGCCCGTTCAGCGCGCTCATGAAGGTCTGTACGGTGATCGCCGGGTCGGGGCCGGCGCGCAGGCTTCCCTCGGCCAGCCCCTTGGCCAGCAATTCGCGAAACCGCGCCTCATAGGCATCGCGGCGCGCGATATGCTGGGACAGCGATTCCTTCTGGAACTCGGTCGTGGTGGTATAGCGGCGCATCAGCAGCCCGTCCTTGAGCACCAGCATGAAGGAATGGTGAAACAGCATCGCGCGCACATGGCCGCGTGCCATCGCCTCGAGCCGGTCGAGCACCGGCAGATCGGCCTGATAGCCGGGGTCGGTGGCCTGGAACACGATATCCATGCCCCGGTCGCGCACCGCGTTGAACAGGTCCATCTTGGACGGGAAATAGTGATAGACCCGCCCCTTGGTCGCGCCCAGGTGCCGCGCCACCGTATCGATCGAGGTGGCGTCGAAACCACGGCTCTGGAAACATTCGGCGGCGGCGTCAAGCAACTCCTCGTAGCGCTCGCTGCGGCTGGGGCTGTTGGTGGTGGTATCGCTCACGGGGCTTTGGCCTTTGGCTGTCTGCGGCGGGAAACATACTCTTGGGTATGAAGGATACATACGCGCGGGTATGGATCAATCCGACACTTGCATGACGTGGCGGCAAAGGAACGAATGCGGGGCAGGGCGCAGGCAGGTTGCCCTGCAAGTTTTTTTTCAACGTCATCGTGGTTATTACGGGAGAGAACGCATGAAAAAAGGGGCGCGGTTCTATTTCCCGCCCCGGCAACTGTGTGATCTTGGTATCCACACGGTCGTGTCGGTTCGGTTTAAGATTTGGGGAGCGTGGCGAGACGCGCGGTGGATGACGCGGACCTTGCCTTTGCTCAAAACTTCCTGATCGACGCGGTTCAGCCAGCGGTCGCGGCACTGAGCGACAGAGACGATCTGGGTTTTGTGACTATCGTGAACCCCGGCCCGGCGGGCCTGTCGATTGTCGCCAACCGTGGGCTGACAGCCGCCTGAGCCGGGAGGATGGTAGAACGTGACGCAAGGGTCCCTTGCGTCACGCAAGGTTCTGGTCTGGCCGGGTGATCGGCTCAGTTCGCCATCAGCGCGCGCAGGGCCTGGGCCTGAACCGAGATGGTCTCGGGCGCGGCCTTGATCCCGGACAGCACCTTGAGCACCCCGGTCTTGAGCGTCTCGTTCAGCGCGCTGGTCTCTACATTCTCGACCATCTTGTCATAGTCGAAGCCTGACTCGGTCAACAACCCGTTGTCTTGCCAGCTCTTGTAAAGCTCGGCGGCACCGGTTTGCGCGGCGGCCACCTGTTCACCAACTGCGGTGGCAGCATCGTTTGCGACTTGGGTTGCCGTATCAACCGCGCTGTTTGCCGCCTCGGTGGCAGTATCGGCCGCGCTGCTGGCTGTCTCGGTTGCTTGCGTCGCAACGTCCGAGGTAGCCTCGCTTGCCTGATCCACCGCTTGTGCGACGCTATCGGTTGCGTCCTGTACAGCTTCGCTGGCGGCTTCACCGACCTGGGACAGTGTTTCGGTCACGGCCGCTGCAGCCTGATCCACCGCTTCATCGGCTGCGGTTGCGACCTCTTCGGTTGTCGACTGCACGGGCGCTTCGGTGACCGGCTCGGCAGGGGTAACAGTGCTGGTTTGCTGAACTTCAGCCGGTTGTTCGCCCTGTGTGAAAAAAACATAAGCCCCGGCACCGATAGCGCCCAGGGCGACGAGGATCAGAATGCGATTCATTGCGGTCTCCCAATATTTGAGTGGGCTGTACATGGGGGTCTGAATTGTCGGGGGCTAGGGGGAAATTTCGGAATGTACTGGCAAATCGATGGGACCGGCGCTTTTACGCGGATGACAAAAGGGGCAAGCGGCAACACCCCGCCAAGAAGCGCGAAACCAACGTGGATTTAGATGGAGATGACCCTTGCGTCCGACAAAGCAGCTGCGTCGAGCGCAGTTGTTAACAGAGTTTGCCGTTGGAACTGGAGCGGGTAGCGGGAATCGAACCCGCACTTCAGGCTTGGGAAGCCGGCGCGCTACCACTACACCATACCCGCGCTCACCGGGTTCGAATACGCAATGGCCGGAGCCGCGTCAAGCGGTTCCGGCGCGCCGGGCCTGGAACAGGTTGATGGTGGCCGGCATCAGGATCCGGCGCTCTTCGACGTAAGGTTCGAGCGCAGTGCTGACCGCGTCGCGGATCGCGGCTTCGTCCGCCTCGGATCCGTCGAAATGTGCCAGCACCCGTGCGGCTGGTCCCAATCGGGTGCAGAGTGCCGAGGCCCCTGACAACCCGCCGGGCGGGGTCAGCTTTACTTCAACCGCATGGGCCTCGATATCGGCAAGACCGGCTTCGGCCATGAGGCCGGTGACGCGGTCAATGTCGTGAAAGGCCAGAGGTCCCGGTGCGTTGCGGTCTGCCTTGGGCATCTGGCCCAGCCGGTCGGTGGCCGCGCGGTGGGGAAGGTAGAACCAGGGGTTTCCGGCCAGCGGACCCCAGGCGGCAAAGGTCATGCGCCCACCGGGTTTCAATGCACCGGCGATATTGGTGAACGCGGCGACATTGTCGGAAAAGAACATCATGCCGAAACGCGAGATCATCGCGTCGCGCGCAGCCGGCGGAAAGGGCTCGGTCTGGGCATCGGCGAGGGCAAACCCCACATTCTCCATACCCTCGGCCCGCTCCCGGGCCCGCTTAAGGAACGGCGCCGAGATATCGACCCCCAACACATGGCCGCTCGGCCCGACCGTCCGACCTGCCGCCAGGGTGACGTCGCCCAGACCGCAACCGATATCCAGCACGCGCTGGCCCGGCTTCAACTCCGCGCGATCAAGCAGAAGCTCGACGACCGGCGCGAAGGAGGCCGCGATCTGCTCCTCGAAAGTCAGCCATTTCATGCCCGAGGCGGATTTGCCCCAATACTCGGCCTGCTCCTGGTTTGTCTCTGTCATGATACCTCCCTTTGGGAAGGTATCATGCCCTGCGGCGGCGACGGCGGCCAGACCCCTCGTCGTCACCACCCCCGGTGTTGAACGAGACCTTGGGCAGGGTCAGGACCTTGGCCAGTTCGGGGAAGGGTTCGGCCGAGTTCGGGATTGCCGAGGCATTCACGAAATGCTCCTGGAATCGGCGTTCGACCGCGGTCTCGATCTTCTCGATGGCGCGCACGGTGGCCTCTATCTCGGTCCGGGCGTCGGTGTTGAGCAGCGCGATCCGCGCGCCGGTGCCCGCCGCGTTGCCAGCGCTGGTGACCTTGTCCAGCGGGCAATCGGGGATCATGCCCAGAACCATCGCGTGTTTGGCCGAGATATGGGCGCCAAACGCCCCGGCCAGCACCACCCGGTCCACCTTGTCGACCTCCAGCTTGTCCATCAGCAGGCGGGCGCCGGAGTAAAGCGCCGCCTTTGCCATCTGGATGGCGCGCACATCGGGGTTGGTGACGGTGATGGTCGGGCCGCCGTCGGCGGAGCCATCCCACAGCAGATAGGCATTGGTGCGCCCGTCCTGGATGCAACGGGGGCTGCCGGTCTGCTCGGCCGAGCCGATCAGGCCCGAGGCGTCCAGAATGCCCGCCATGCGCATCTCGGCCACCACCTCGATGATGCCCGAGCCGCAGATGCCGGTGATGCCGGTGGTGGCGATCGCTTCGGCAAAGCCTTCCTGATCGGACCAGATCTCCGAACCGATCACGCGGAAACGCGGTTCCTTGGTGACCGGGTCGATCTCGACCCGTTCGATGGCGCCGGGGGCGGCGCGCTGGCCGCTGGAAATCTGTGCGCCTTCAAAGGCCGGGCCGGTGGGCGAGGAGCAGGCCAGCACCTTGTCCTTGTTGCCCAGCAGGATCTCGGCATTGGTGCCCACATCGACCACCAACACCAGATCCTCGGATTTGTCGGGCGCCTCGGACAGGGCGACGGCGGCGGCATCGGCGCCCACATGGCCCGCGATACAGGGCAGGATATAGACGCGCGCGGCGGGATGGATGTTCAGATCCAGTTCCCAGGCCCGCAGCGACAGCGCGTCCGAGGTGGCCAGCGCAAACGGCGCCTGACCCAGCTCGAACGGGTCGATCCCCAGGAACAGGTGGTGCATGACCGGGTTGCAGACAAACACCGCATCCACGATCAGCGCCTTGTCGATCCCGGCCTCGGCTGCGATCTGGGTAAACAGGGCGTTCATGCCTTCGCGCACCGCGCGGGTCATCTCCTGGTCGCCGCCCTTGTTCATCATCGAGTAGCTGACCCGGCTCATCAGATCCTCGCCAAAGCGGATCTGCGGGTTCATGATGCCGGATGAGGCCACCACCTCGCCGCTGTGCAGGTCGCACAGATGCGCGGCGATGGTGGTCGAGCCGAGATCGACCGCCAGCCCATAGACGGTGCCATCGTAATAGCCGGGCCAGATATGCATGATCTTGGGCGGGTGGCTGGCATCGCCCAGATGCACCGCCACGGTGACCTTCCATCCACCCTTGCGCAACACCGGCTGCAACTGGTGCAGGATATGCAGGTCGGTCTGTACGCCGGTCAGCTGCCATTGTTCGGCGAGCGCCGCGATCAGGCGTTCCATGTCGCCGGTGGGCTTGTGCATGTCGGGCTCTTCGACCTCGACATAGAACAGCCGGGTCGAGGGGTTCATGGTGATCTTGCGCGCCTCGGCCCGCTTGCGCACCACCTGGCGGTGGACCTGGCTTTCGGGCGGCACGTCGATCACCACATCGCCCTGTACCGTCGCCTGACAGCCCAGCCGGCGCCCGTCGATCAAGCCGCGCTTGTCCTTGTAGCGCTGCTCGACCGCGTTCCATTCGCTGAGCGCGCCGTCACGTACGGTGACACCATGTTTGGGGAATTCACCATAGGACGGGGTGATCTGGCATTTCGAGCAGATGCCACGCCCGCCGCAGACCGAATCGAGATCGACTCCCAACTGCCGCGCCGCGGTCAGAATGGGAGTGCCTACGGGAAAGTGCCCGCGCTTGCCCGAGGGGGTGAATACGACGAGGGGATCGCTGCTCATGACTTTCTGCCTTCCGGAGTACCGATTGTGCGCGACAATATTGTGTTTTGAGCCGACGGAAAGGCGACGCGCGGCATTTTCCTGTCCGGTGGCGGCATTTACCGCAAAAAGATGTGGCCTGGATGTGGGTTCAGTCGGCTGCGTCTTTGTCGAGCCAATCCAGAATCGCGGCCCGATCCGCATCCAGATCCGGCGCCGGGGCGCGGGTGGCCGGGTCGGGCAAGTCGGTCATCTTGATCGGGTTGCCAGCAGCGGTATAGGCCGGGGCGCCATCGGGTCCCAGCACATCCACAACCATGTTGCGGGCGCGGATCTGCGGATCGTTCAGCACCTCGGCCACGTTCTGGATCGGGCCGGTGGGAATGCCCGCGCGGGTCAGGGTGTCGATCCAATGCGCCTTGGGCCGGTCGATGGTCACCGCCTCGATCAGCCGTTTCAAAAGCCGCGCATTCTGGCAGCGGGCCGGGTTGGTGGCAAAGCGCGGATCATCCGCCAGCGGCAGGTCCAGCGCGTCGCAGAGGCGGGCAAACAGGCCGTCATTGCCGGCGGCGATGACGAAAAGCCCATCCTCGGCGTGAAAGGTCTCGAACGGGGTGATCGAGGGATGCCGCGCGCCCGAGGGGCGCGGCGGCTCGCCGGTGACGCTGGTGATGGCGATGGCATGTTCCAGAAGCGCCAACTGGCTGTCGAGCATCGCCACATCGATCTTTTGCCCCGCGCCGCCGCGGTCTACCTGCAACAAGGCGGCCAGCACACCTTGCACCAGATACATGCCCGCCACGATATCGCCGATCGAGGCGCCGACGCGCACCGGCTCGCGGTCGCGCTCGCCGGTGATCGACATCACCCCGCCACGCGCCTGCACCACCATGTCATAGGCGGGACGCTGCGCCTCGGGTCCGGTATGGCCAAAGCCGGAGACGGCGCCATAAATCAGCTTTGGGTGACGCGCATGCAGCGCCTCCCAGCCGTAGCCCAGCCGCTCCATCACGCCGGGGCGGTAGTTTTCCAGCAGGATATCGGCCCGCGCCAGCAGCCGGTCGAAAATGACCCGGTCCTCGGGCGCCTTGAGGTCCAGCGCGATGCTTTCCTTGCCATGGTTGATGGTGGCGAAATAGGCGCTCTTGCCACCCTTGAACGGGGGAAAGGCGCGGGTGTCATCGCCCTGTCCGGGGCGCTCGACCTTGATGACCCGAGCGCCCAGATCGGCCAGTGTCATGCTGGCAAAGGGCCCCGCCAGAACATGGGTCAGGTCCAGAACGAGGGTGCCGCTGAGAGGGCCGGACATGGGCGTTTCCTTTCTTCATTCGCGCAAGAGGCAGGGATAGCGGGCCTGCGTGACGCTGCCTTGACACAGATCAGGGTCGGGCGCGTCCGTTTTCTGCGCGCTGGCCCTTTTACCCGGTGGATAACTGTGCCATAGGGTCACCGCCAAACGGGATTATGCATGGGGACCGCAAATGCAGATTCGTGAGGCTCTCACCTTTGACGATGTTCTACTGGTTCCGGCGGCCTCGTCGGTGCTGCCGTCGACCGCCGACACCAGAACCCGCGTGACGCGCGAGATCAAGCTGAACATACCGCTGCTGAGTTCGGCCATGGACACGGTGACCGAGGCGCGCATGGCCATCGCCATGGCCCAGGCCGGTGGCATGGGCGTGATCCACAAGAACCTGAGCGTGGATGAGCAGGCGCGCGAGGTGCGCCGGGTCAAACGGTTCGAAAGCGGTATCGTCTACAACCCCGTCACGCTGCGCCCGGATCAGACCATTGCCGACGCCAAGGCCTTGGTAGAGCGGTATAATTTCACCGGCTTCCCGGTCACGGACGACCGTGGCCATATCGTCGGCATCGTCACCAACCGTGACATGCGTTTTGCCACCAGCGATGACATGCCGGTCAGCGCGGTGATGACCACGAGCGACCTGGCAATGCTGGCCGAACCCGCCGATCTTGACGAGGCGAAAAGCCTGATGCGCGCGCGCCGGATCGAGAAACTGCTGGTGCATGACGGGCAGGGGCGGTTGACCGGCCTGCTGACGCTGAAAGACACTGAACAGGCGGTGCTGAACCCCACCGCTTGCAAGGATCATCTGGGGCGCCTGCGGGTCGCGGCGGCCAGCTCGGTTGGCGACAGCGGCTTTGCCCGTTCCGAGGCGCTGATCGATGCGGGCGTCGATATCGTGGTGGTCGACACCGCACATGGGCATTCGGCGGGTGTGATCGACGCGGTGCGCCGGATCAAGCAACAGTCGAACATGGTTCAGGTGATCGCGGGCAACGTGGCCACGGCAGACGCGACCAAGGCGCTGATCGACGCCGGTGCCGATGCGGTCAAGGTGGGCATCGGGCCGGGCTCGATCTGTACCACACGGATGGTGGCCGGTGTCGGCGTGCCGCAGTTGACCGCGATCATGGATTGCGCCCAGGCGGCGGGCGACGTGCCCGTGATCGCCGATGGCGGCATCAAGTTCTCGGGCGATTTCGCCAAGGCGATCGCGGCGGGCGCGTCCTGTGCCATGGTCGGCTCGATGATCGCGGGCACCGATGAAAGCCCGGGAGAAGTCATTCTGTATCAAGGGCGTAGCTTCAAAAGCTACCGTGGCATGGGCAGCCTTGGCGCGATGGCGCGCGGCTCGGCCGACCGCTATTTCCAGAAGGATGCGGCCAGCGACAAGCTGGTACCCGAAGGGATCGAGGGGCAGGTCCCCTACAAGGGTTCGGCCAGTGCGGTGATCCACCAGCTGGTGGGCGGCTTGCGGGCCGCGATGGGCTATACCGGCTGCGCCACCGTGGCCGAGATGCGCCAGAACTGCCAGTTCGTGAAGATCACCGGTGCCGGGCTCAAGGAAAGCCACGTGCACGACGTGCAGATCACCCGCGAAAGCCCCAACTACCGGATCGGATGATGGATCCGGTGGACAGCGTCCGCAGCGGCCCGTGGCGGGTCGACTGTCTGGTCGATGGCGGTATGACATTCGGCACGGATGTGTTTGCCAATGTCGCCCCCGCCCGGCAGGCCGAGTTGCTGGGCGCGGCGGGCCTGAGCGCGGCGGTGACCGAGTTCAACGCCTATCTGATGCGCCATGACGATGGTCGCATCTGGCTGGTCGATACCGGTTGCGGCAGCATTTGCGGCCCCGAGGGTGGGCAATTGCCCGACCGGCTGGCAAGCGCGGGCATCGCGCCCGGCGATATCAGCCGGGTGATCCTGACCCATCTGCATGCCGATCATTGCGGCGGGCTGCTGGGGTCGGGTGCGGCGCTGTTTGCCGATGCCGAGATCCTGCTGCATCCCGACGAGGTTGCGCATTGGCGCGACACAGAGGCGCCCGGCGCCCAGGTGCTCAAGACCTGCGCCGACCGCCTCCGGCTGGTCGGCTCGGATGCGGATCTGGGCGCGGATGTCCGGGTCTGGGCCTTGCCGGGGCACACGCCCGGTCATTTCGGCCTGCGGATCGGCGACGATCTGGTGCTGGCCGGTGACATCGTGCATTCCGAGGCGCTGCAACTGCCCGATCCGGAAAACGCCACCCAATTCGACGTAGACCCGGCGCAGGCCCTTGCCAGCCGCCGCGCGGCGCTGGCCGAGATCGCCGAGCGCAACCTTGTCTGGTCGGGCAGCCACCTGATCGGCGCCAAATTCGCCCGGTTAGATCGCGCCGGTGACGGCTT
Organism: Ruegeria alba; assembly: GCF_022321465.1. Lineage (NCBI taxonomy): Bacteria > Pseudomonadati > Pseudomonadota > Alphaproteobacteria > Rhodobacterales > Roseobacteraceae > Ruegeria > Ruegeria alba. Next base: position 407,550 of record NZ_JAKOEM010000001.1, read on the forward strand.
TGCGAAACTGGAGACCTGAGAGATGACCCCCGCCGCCCGGCTTCAGGCCGCGATCGAGGTTCTGGACGAGATCCTGGCCGGAAAGCCCGCCGAACGGGCGCTGACTGGCTGGGCGCGCCGCTCGCGGTTTGCCGGGTCCAAGGATCGCGCGGCGCTGCGTGACCATGTGTTCGACGCGCTGCGCGCCCGACGCTCCTTTGCGGCACGCGGCGGGGCCGAGACCGGGCGCGGCCTGATCCTGGGCCTGTGCCGGGCACAGGGCTTGACCGTTGCGGATCTGTTTACCGGTATCGGCCATGCGCCCGCGCCGTTGACACCCGGGGAACAGGCCAGTGGACGCGACCCCGCGCCGGGGGCCGAAGCGGCGGATATTCCCGACTGGCTCTGGCCCCGGTTCCAGGCCAGCCTGGGCGCGCAGGCGCAACAGGCGGGCGAAATCATGCAGAGCCGCGCGCCGGTGCATCTGCGGGTCAATACCGCCCGCACCGACCGCCCCGGCGCCATCGCCGCATTGGCGGGTGAAGGGATCGCAACCCAGCCGCACCCCGCCTGCGACACCGCGCTGGAAGTGACCGAAGGCGCCCGTGGTATCGCCCGCTCGACCGCCTATCTGGACGGGCTGGTCGAGTTGCAGGATGCCGCCAGCCAGGCCATCGTGGCTGCCCTGCCGCTGGCGCCGGGCATGCGCGTGCTTGATTATTGCGCCGGGGGCGGGGGCAAGACGCTGGCGCTGGCGGCGGTTCCGGGGGTCGAGGTGTTCGCCCATGACGCCGCCCCGCAGCGCATGCGCGACCTGCCGGTGCGCGCGGCCCGGGCCGGGGCGCGGGTGCGTCTGCTTGATACCGACGAAGCGACGCGAGCGGCGCCTTTCGACCTGGTACTGGCCGATGCGCCCTGTTCGGGCAGCGGCTCATGGCGTCGGGCGCCCGCTGGCAAGTGGGACCTGACCGAAGAGACATTCACCGCCTTGCTGGCAGTCCAGCGCGAGATCCTGCAACGCGCCGCTGCTCTGACTGCACCGGGCGGGGTGCTGGCCTATGCCACCTGCTCGATGCTGACCGAGGAGAATGACGGCGCGGTGCAGGCGTTTCTGGATGCGGGCGACTGGAAACAGGACGATTGTCGCCGTTGGGATGTGCTATCAGGCACAGACGGTTTCTATCTTGCACTCTTGACGAGAATACATTCCGAGTTTTAACAACCATAAGGATAGTTGGAGTCACGGACGGATGGGGCGCGTTAAAGCGGACTTAACCCTTGATGGGCGACAAAGTCCTGACGACTCAAATGCCGGAGCCGGAATGTGACCGAATTCACCGCCTCGATCCCACCTGTGCAGTCCACGTGGCGCAGTACCCGCGCGCGGGCGGTCGCGATGCTGTTGCTGGCATTGGCGGCCTTTGGCGCGGCCGTCTTCTGGGACCTGTCCGGATTCGCGCAGAAGGCGTTAGTCGCGGCGGGAGGGGCCTCGGTGCTGGTCACCGGATGGCTGCTTTATCAGGGACGCAACACGCGCGGGGTCGAAACCCAGATGCGCGGGTTTCTGGCGGGATTCATCGAAAAGGACGCCACCCCGAGTTTTGTGACCGATGAAGAGGGCGCGATACAGGCCCGCAACGCCGCCGCCTCGATCCGGTTCTCGGGCACCGCGGACGAGACACTTGGCGCCACGCTGCGCTCGATCTTCGGCAATCCCTCGGCGGTGCTCTACCGCTTGCAATGCCGGGCCCGGATCGAAGGTAACGCGCGCGAGGATGTGGTGACACGGCGCGGCCATATCCGCCTGTCGGTGCATGTGCTGGGCGACGTCGGATTTCTTTGGCGGGTCGAGGATATCACCGATCGCACCGCCGCCAGCAGCCGCGCCGACAACCTGCCATTGCCGATGCTGACCATCGGGCGCTCGGGCGCGGTGCTGTTCATGAACGAGGCGGCGCGCAGCTTTGTCGGTTCGCGGATAAAATCGTTGGACCGGCTGTTTCTGCAACTGCCGTATCGCCCGGGCGAGATCAACCATGTCAGCACGGGCGAGGGCAACGCGCCTGCGATCGTGGTCGAAATCTCCAACAGTCCGGGCCGGCAGGAACTGTTCCTGATCCCCTTCAAGGGGGAACTTGGGCAGGGCGAGGCGCCCGATTTCGCCACCCTGCCGGTGGCGATGATGCGTCTGACGGCGACGGGCAAGGTGCTGGAGGTGAACCGGCTAGCGCAGGACCTGCTGGGCGGACCGGTAGAGCCTGACACGACGCTCGACCAGTTGATGATGGGTTTGGGACGGCCGATTCCCGACTGGCTACGCCAAACCGCGGAAGAGGCCGGTGCCCCCCGGTCGGAATTCCTGCGCCTAAGTGGGCGTGACAGCGAAATGTTCGTGCAGGTCACGCTGAGCCCGATCAGCGAGGCAGGGCAGACCGGGTTGATAGCGGTGCTGAACGATGCCACCGAACTCAAGACGCTTGAGGCGCAATTCGTGCAAAGTCAGAAAATGCAGGCGGTTGGTCAACTTGCGGGTGGCGTCGCGCATGATTTTAACAACCTGCTGACGGCGATTTCGGGCCATTGCGATCTCTTGCTGCTGCGCCACGATCAGGGTGATCCTGACTATGGTGATCTGGTGCAGATCAACCAGAACGCTAACCGGGCTGCGGCGCTGGTCAGCCAGCTCTTGGCCTTTTCGCGCAAACAAACCCTGCGACCTGAGGTCCTGGACCTGCGCGACACGCTGGCGGACCTGATCCACCTGCTGAACCGGCTTGTGGGGGAGAAGGTAACGCTCACCCTAAGTCATGATCCGGTGCTGAAATCGGTGCGTGCTGACAAGCGACAGCTGGAACAGGTGCTGATGAACCTAGTCGTCAATGCCCGAGACTCGATGCCCAAAGGGGGTGAAATCCGAATTGAAACCGAAATGGTGAGCTTGGAAGAACCGCTGGAGCGGGACCGAGCCACCCTTCCGATCGGTGAATATGTCACCGTCAAAGTGCGGGACGAGGGGACCGGGATCGAGCCTGACAAGTTGCAAAAAATCTTCGAACCCTTCTACACCACCAAGCGCACCGGCGAAGGCACCGGCCTTGGCCTCTCTACAGTTTACGGTATCGTCAAGCAGACCGGCGGATTTATCTTCGTCGACAGCGTTCTGGGCAAGGGAACTGAATTCACACTCTACCTGCCAGCCTATCAGGCGGTGGCGGACGAAGAGATCCCGGCGCCCACGCGGCCTGAGAAACCTTTGGCGACCCATGGCGCGGGTGTCGTGTTGTTGGTCGAGGACGAGGCGCCAGTGCGGGCATTCGCCTCGCGCGCGCTACGGCTGCGCGGCTATACTGTGATCGAGGCGGATTCGGCCGAAGAGGCGCTCCGCCTGCTTGAGGATCCAGATCTGGCCGTCGATGTCTTTGTCACCGATGTGGTGATGCCGGGGCTGGACGGGCCGACCTGGGTGCGTCAGGCGCGCGAAGAGCGTCCCGACGTGCGGGTGGTGTTTGTTTCGGGTTATTCCGAGGGCGCGTTTGGCGAAACAGACAGCGCGTTGCCGAATTCGGTCTTTCTGCCGAAACCCTTCTCGCTGACACAACTGACCGAAACGGTGCACCAGCAGCTTCATTGAGGCAGATCAGATCGCGCGCGCGTGCAACTCGAACTCGTCGGCGCATTTGCGGCGCAGCCGCTCGGCGATGTCGGGGGACAGCTCAAGCGGCAGATCGGGCGAGACATTCTCCCGGGCCGGAGCGATCTCGGTCTGCAAGCGGTCTTGCAGAAAGGCGCGAATGCCCGGCTGGTTCTCGTATTTGAACAGATGTCTGACGGTACAGCCATTGGGACGCGGGGTCAGAAACCGCGCCTGGGAGCCGACATTGGCAAACCCTGGGCGCTTGCCCTGCATATAGGCGTTCACGAAGTCATCGAAGCTGATGCCATGGGTCGCGTTCGGTTTGCCCTGCATGAAAGGGCGCTGGCGATAGCGATACCAGCTGCCAAGCCAGTCGACCGGCTCGCGCACCACGGCCATGATCTCCATCTCGACCCCGAACATCTTCTCGAAAATCGGTCGAAAAAACCGGTCATAGCGGTAAATGGGCGCATGTTTCAACTCGGGCGGGTCGGACACGACAATGTCAGCGCGGGCACGCAGCGCGGTCTGATAAGCGGTGGTTCCGGTCTTGGGGACAGAGAGAAGTACGAGTCTTTCCTTAAAGAAAACAAGCATCTGCTCTCCAACCCTCCTGCCTGACCCATGAAACCTGTTCAGCGTAAACCACTCCTTAACACAATTGGAAAAGAGTGAATAAGAAAGATTTTGTTTGAAATGTTCTCCTTTTGACCCCATAAGGAACAAGAGGTGAACAAAGACCCGATTGCCGCCCGTGACGGCGTGTGACAAAAGGAAGGGGACAGGATAATGGCGGATCTTCTGACGATGAGCAGCAAACAGAACGCGGACAAGCAAAAGGCGCTGGACAGCGCCCTGGCCCAGATCGAGCGGCAGTTCGGCAAAGGCTCGATCATGAAACTTGGCGGCGAGAACGCCATTCAGGAGATCGAGGCAAGTTCGACCGGCTCGCTGGGGTTGGATATCGCGCTGGGAATCGGCGGTCTGCCGATGGGGCGGATTGTCGAGATTTACGGGCCGGAAAGTTCGGGCAAGACAACGCTGACCCTGCATTGCATCGCCGAACAGCAGAAACGCGGTGGCGTCTGTGCATTCGTCGATGCCGAACATGCGCTTGACCCGCAATATGCGCGCAAGCTGGGCGTCGATCTGGATGAACTTCTGATCAGCCAGCCCGATACCGGTGAACAGGCGCTGGAGATCACCGATACGCTGGTGCGCTCGGGCGCGGTCAACATGGTCGTGGTCGATTCGGTCGCTGCGCTGACCCCCAAATCGGAACTTGAAGGCGACATGGGCGATTCCAGCGTCGGCGTGCAGGCGCGCCTGATGAGCCAGGCCATGCGCAAGCTGACCGGTTCGATCAGCCGTTCGAAATGCATGGTGATCTTCATCAACCAGATCCGGATGAAGATCGGCGTGATGTTCGGCAGCCCGGAAACCACCACCGGTGGCAACGCGCTGAAATTCTACAGCTCGGTCCGCCTGGATATCCGCCGCATCGGTGCCATCAAGGACCGTGACGAGGTTGTGGGCAACGCCACCCGCGTCAAGGTGGTCAAGAACAAGGTGGCGCCGCCCTTCAAGCAGGTCGAGTTCGACATCATGTATGGCGAGGGTATCTCGAAGACCGGTGAGTTGCTGGATCTGGGCGTCAAGGCCGGCGTGGTCGAGAAATCCGGCAGCTGGTTCTCTTACGGAGATGAGCGGATCGGCCAGGGCCGTGAGAACGCCAAGACCTTTCTCAAGGAAAACCAGTCGATTGCGTTGGCGATCGAAGACAAGATCCGCGCCGCGCACGGGCTGGAGTTCGACATGACCGAAGATGGCGAGGACATCCTCGAAGCCTGACCAGACCCGCGGCCGGGCAATCTGACAACAGGGGCGTCCAATGGCGGGCGCCCCATTTTTCTGCGCTGCGGCTGCGAGGAGTGGACTATCGCTTACGCTGCGGCTAAACCGGCTCAGACCTTGTCGAATTCGCGCCGAGAGAGCCAGAATGCCCAGCCTGAACGATATCCGATCGACCTTTCTGAACTATTTCGCGAAGCAGGGGCATACGATCGTCCCGTCCAGCCCGCTGGTGCCGCGCAACGACCCGACGCTGATGTTCACCAATTCGGGCATGGTGCAGTTCAAGAACTGCTTTACCGGGGTAGACAAGCGCGACTATGTCCGCGCCACCACCGCACAGAAATGCGTGCGGGCGGGCGGCAAGCACAACGACCTCGACAATGTGGGCTATACCGCCCGGCATCACACGTTTTTCGAAATGCTCGGCAACTTCTCCTTTGGCGATTATTTCAAATCCGAGGCGATCCCCTTTGCCTGGGAACTGATCACCCGCGATTTCGACATTCCAAAGGACAAGCTTTATACCACGGTCTATCACACCGATGACGAGGCCTTCGAGATCTGGAAGAAGGTGGGCGTGCCCGAGGACCGGATCATTCGCATCGCCACCTCGGACAATTTCTGGCAGATGGGCCCGACCGGCCCCTGTGGCCCCTGCACCGAGATTTTCTATGACCATGGCGACCATATCTGGGGTGGCCCTCCGGGCAGCCCGGAAGAGGATGGCGACCGGTTCATCGAGATCTGGAACATCGTCTTCATGCAGAACGAGAAGTTCGAGGACGGCTCGATGGTCGATCTCGACATGCAGTCGATCGACACCGGCATGGGGCTGGAGCGGATCGGCGCGCTGCTTCAGGGCAGTCATGACAACTATGACACCGACCTGTTCAAGGCATTGATCGAGGCTTCGGCCGATGCCACTAGTGTCGATCCCTATGGCGATCAGAACGTGCACCACCGGGTGATCGCCGATCACCTGCGGTCTACCTCGTTCCTGATCGCGGATGGGGTGATGCCCAGCAATGACGGGCGCGGCTATGTGCTGCGGCGGATCATGCGGCGGGCGATGCGGCATGCCCACCTGTTGGGCGCCAAGGATCCGGTGATGCACCGGCTGGTGCGCACGCTGGTGGGCCAGATGGGCGCGGCCTATCCGGAACTGGGACGGGCGCAGGCGCTGATCGAAGAAACTCTGCTGTTGGAAGAAACCCGGTTCAAGCAGACGCTGGACCGGGGCCTGAAACTGCTGGATGACGAGTTGGGCGCGCTGCCCGAGGGCGCGCCGCTGCCGGGCGAGGCGGCGTTCAAGCTGTATGACACTTACGGGTTTCCGCTGGACCTGACGCAGGACGCGCTGCGCGAGAAGGGCCGCAAGGTCGATACCGACGGGTTCGACGCCGCGATGGCCGAGCAGAAGGCCAAGGCGCGCGCCGCCTGGGCGGGCTCGGGCGAGGCGGCGGACAATGCCGTCTGGTTCGACGTGCTGGATGTCGCGGGCGCGACCGATTTCCTGGGCTATGACACCGAAAAGGCCGAGGGTCAGGCGCTGGTGCTGGTGGTCGATGGTGCCGTCAGCGACAGGATTGCCGAGGGCGGCAGCGGCTGGGTGGTGACCAACCAGACCCCGTTCTATGGCGAATCCGGTGGTCAGGTCGGTGATAGCGGCGTGGTCCGCCGGCTGGAGAACCGCGATCACGTGGCCCTGGTCGAGGACACGCGCAAGTTCGCCGAAGGCAAGGTCTATGCCCATAAGGTGACGATGGAGCGCGGCACGCTGGCCAAGGGCGATGCGGTCGAGCTGGAGGTGGATCATGCCCGCCGCAGCGCGATCCGGGCCAACCACTCGGCCACGCACCTGTTGCACGAGGCGCTGCGCGAGGCATTGGGCGATCATGTGGCCCAGCGCGGCTCGTTGAACGCCGCCGACCGGCTGCGCTTCGATTTCAGCCATGCCAAGGCGCTGAGCGAGGCGGAACTTTCCCGGGTCGGCACCGAGGTGAACCGGTTCATCCGGCAGAATTCCAATGTCGAGACCCGTATCATGACCCCCGACGATGCTCGCGCCATCGGGGCGCAGGCGCTGTTCGGCGAGAAATACGGCGACGAGGTGCGGGTGGTGTCCATGGGCCGGGCCGAGACCGGCAAGGGTGCCGATGGCAAGACCTGGTCGATCGAGCTGTGCGGCGGCACCCACGTGGCGCAGACCGGCGATATCGGCATGTTCGTGATCCTGGGCGATAGCGCGTCGAGCGCAGGGGTACGCCGGATCGAGGCGCTGACCGGGCAGGCCGCATATGAACACCTGGCACAGGAGGTTGCACGCCTGTCGCAAGTGACCGCGATGCTCAAGGCGCAACCGGCCGAGGTGGCCGAGCGGGTGCGGGCGCTGTTGGACGAGCGCAAGGCGCTCCAGAACGAGGTGGCGCAGCTGCGCCGCGATCTGGCCATGGCCGGAGGGGCCGGGCAGGGTGGTGGCGCCGAGGCGCGCGAGGTGAAAGGTGTGCCTTTCCTTGCGCAGGTCCTGTCTGGTGTATCGGGCAAGGACCTGCCGGCGCTGATCGACGAGCACAAGGACCGGCTGGGGTCGGGTGCGGTGCTGCTGATCGCCGATACCGGCGGCAAGGTAGCGGTGGCTGCCGGGGTGACGGCCGATCTGACCGACCGGGTGTCGGCGGTCGATCTGGTGCGCGCGGCCGTGGCCGAGCTGGGCGGCAAGGGCGGTGGTGGCCGTGCCGACATGGCCCAGGGCGGTGGTCAGGACGCAGGCAAAGCGGATGCGGCGATCAAGGCCGCGGAACAGGTATTGGGAGGATAAGACGATGGGTGCACTCTGGATTGCACATGTGACGGTGACAGACGCCGAAGCATATGGAAAATATGCCGAACTGGCCGGGCCCGCCATTGCCAAACACGGCGGCACATTTGTCGCGCGGGGTGGCCGTTTCGTTCAGCTTGAAGGCAAGGAGCGCCCGCGCAACGTCGTGGCGCGCTTTCCCAGCGTCGAGGCGGCGGTGGATTGTTACAACTCGCCCGAATACCAGGCGGCGCTGGACCATGCGCGCGGCGCATCGGAGCGCGAACTGATGGTTGTCGAGACCAACGAATAAGAAAATTCTGCGAATTTTCGGAGTCCGAGATTATTCGACGAATAATCTCGGACCGGACCAAAAAGGGGCGCCCTGCCGGGCGCCCCTTGTTCTTTCAGCTGGCCGCCTTGGCCATGCGTTTGCGTTCATGCGGGTCGAGATAGCGTTTGCGCAGGCGGATGGTGGTCGGGGTCACCTCGACCAGTTCGTCATCGTCGATATAGGCAATCGCCTCTTCAAGGCTGAACTGGATATGCGGGGTCAGCCGCACCGCGTCATCGGTGCCCGAGGCACGCACGTTGGTCAGTTTCTTGCCCTTGAGCGGGTTCACTTCCAGGTCATTGTCGCGGCTGTGTTCACCGATGATCATGCCCTCGTAGACATCGGTCTGCGGGCCGATGAACATGCGGCCACGCTCTTCGAGGTTCCACAGCGCATAGGCCACCGACTGGCCGTTTTCCATCGAGATCAGCACGCCCGCGCGCCGGCCCGGGATGGCGCCCTTGTGTGGGGTCCAGCCGTGGAACACCCGGTTCAGCACGCCGGTACCGCGCGTATCGGTCAGGAACTCGCCGTGATAGCCAATGAGCCCGCGCGAGGGCACATGCGCGATGATCCGCGTCTTGCCGGCGCCGGCGGGTTTCATCTCGACCAGCTCACCCTTGCGGGGGCCGGTCACCTTTTCGATCACCGCGCCGGTATATTCGTCATCCACGTCGATGGTGACTTCCTCGACCGGTTCCATGCGCTGGCCGTCTTCCTCGCGGAACAGGACCTGCGGGCGCGAGATGCTGAGCTCGAACCCTTCGCGGCGCATGTTCTCGATCAGGACGCCCATCTGCAATTCGCCCCGGCCCGCGACCTCGAAGGCCTCGCCGCCGGGCGTGTCGGTGACGCGGATGGCGACGTTCGATTCCGCCTCTTTCATCAGGCGGTCGCGGATCACCCGGCTTTGCACCTTCTTGCCGTCGCGGCCCGCAAGCGGGCTGTCATTGATGCCGAAGGTCACGCTGATGGTCGGCGGGTCGATCGGCTGGGCGGGCAGGGCTTCGGTCACCTGAGGATTGACCAGGCTGTCGGCCACGGTGGCCTTGCTCATGCCGGCGATGGTGACGATATCGCCCGCTTCGGCCACGTCGATGGGCTGTTGGCCCAGGCCGCGAAAGGCCAGGATCTTCGAGGCGCGGAAGCTTTCGATCTGGGTGCCGTCGCGGCTGAGCGCTTTCAGACTCTCGCCCGCCTTGAGCGTGCCGCTTTCCACCCGGCCGGTCAGGATGCGGCCGATGAACGGATCGCTGCCCAGCGTGGTGGCCAGCATGCGGAACGGCTCGTCCTTGCGGGCGATCTGCGCCGGGGCGGGCACATGGCGCACCACCAGTTCGAAGAGAGCGGTCAGATCCTTGCGCGGTCCGTCCAGATCGGTGTCGGCCCAGCCCGAACGCCCCGAGGCATAAAGATGCGGAAAATCGAGCTGTTCGTCATTGGCGCCCAGATTGGCGAACAGGTCGAAACATTCGTCCAGCGCCCGGTCGGGTTCGGCATCGGGCTTGTCGACCTTGTTCAGCACCACGATGGGGCGCAGGCCCAGCGCCAGCGCCTTGGAGGTCACGAACTTGGTCTGCGGCATCGGGCCTTCGGCCGCATCGACCAGCAGCACAACGCCATCGACCATGCTCAGGATGCGCTCGACCTCGCCGCCGAAATCGGCGTGGCCGGGGGTGTCGACGATATTGATACGGGTGCCCTGCCACTCGACCGAGGTCGCCTTGGCCAGGATGGTGATCCCGCGTTCGCGCTCCAGGTCGTTGCTGTCCATGGCGCGTTCGGCCACGGCCTGGTTTTCGCGAAAGGCACCGGATTGTTTCAGCAGTTCATCCACCAGCGTCGTCTTGCCGTGGTCCACGTGAGCGATGATCGCAATGTTGCGCAGGTCCATGAGGTCCGCCTTTGTAAGGGAGTTGGCCCGGCGCATAGCCCGAGATCCGGCCAAAGGCCAGAGGAAATGCATCTTTTACGCCGATATACGCCGCGGCGCGGCATCAATGCGGCGAGGCGCCCGAGAACAGATGGATGACAAGGATGCCGGCCATGATCATCGAAATCCCCAGAATGGCAGGCAGATCCAGTCGTTGGCCGAACACGACCAGCCCGATGACGGCGATGAACACGATGCCCAGCCCCGACCAGATCGCGTAGACGATGCCAACCGGCATGACGCGCAGCGTGAGCGACAATAGGAAAAAAGCGATACCATAGCCGCCCACCACGATCAGCGAGGGCACCAGCCGGGTGAACTGCTGGCTGGCCTGCAGCGCGGTGGTCCCCACGGTCTCGGCCGCGACGGCAAGGATCAGATAGATATAGTGCAGAGGCATGGCCGGTCTCCGGTCAGGTGAATCGGTCGAAACCGGGTGTCGGACCCGGACTAGCGCAAATTCCGGATTCGGGACAGGGGGCCGAAAACGGCTAAAATTCGCACAGGTACCTGTTCGGCGATTCACTCGACGGAAAGGCTCGTTCACGATAATGAGAGCGATCAGACGGGGCCGCTGCCCCGGACCTGTGGGGCGCGGGAGCAGTCGCCCCAGCCGGAGAGCGAACCATGTGCCGTTGGGCCGCCTATCATGGAACCCCGATCTTTCTCGAAGATGTCATTTCCCGTCCGGGGCATTCGCTGATCGCGCAAAGCGCCCATGCCGAGGAATGCAAGACCGCCACCAATGGCGACGGGTTCGGCGTGGCCTGGTATGACGCCCGGCCCGAACCGGGGCTGTATCGCGATGTCTATCCGGCCTGGTCCGACCCGAACCTGCGGGCGGTGGCCCATCACGTGCGCTCGGGGCTCTTTCTCAGCCATGTGCGCGCTTCGACCGGGTCGTGTATCAGCCGCAACAACTGCCATCCTTTCGCGGCGCGGCGCTGGTGTTTCATGCATAACGGCCAGGTCGGTGGGTTCGAGGCGTTCCGCAAGCAGGCAGACATGGCGATTGCCGACGAGTTCTATACCTATCGCAAGGGCAGCACCGATTCCGAGGTACTGTTCCTGTTAGCCCTGAGCGAAGGGTTGGAAAGTGACCCCCATGGCGCGTTGGCGCGGGCAGTGGCACGGCTCGAAGCGCTGAGCCGTGCCCATGGCTCAACGCCGCACATGCGTCTATCTGCGGCCTTCAGCGACGGGCAGACCCTTTATGCCGCGCGCTATTCCTCGGACCATATCGCGCCTTCGGTCTACTACCGCTACAGCCACGCGCGCCAGGGGTGGGCGGTGGTGTCCGAGCCGCTGGAAACCGATGAAGGGGACTGGAGCGAGCTGCGTCCGGGCCGGATGCTGACCATCGGGGCCGAGGGCGCGCAGGAGCGTGACTTTGCACCCGAGGATTTCGGGTGCGCAGCGTAAGGTGTTGAATACCTTACTGGCGCGTCGGGGTAGGGCGGGTTAGCCTGACCTTATTCTAATTCCGCATTTATAGTTAGGTTCACTATGATTACGCCATTTGCCAAAGCGATTGTTGTTGTTGCATTACTCGTTGCTGGGGTTGGCTTCGGCCTTGCTCCGCGGTCAGAAGCACCTGTTCCCGCCGCCGAATTGGACCATCCACAGCCCGCTCGCGGTGTCTGATCCGCTTAGAGCCGCAGGCCCAGACGGGTGAAGCAATCGCTCAGCTGGGGATGCAGCCAATCCCACAGGCCCGGGGCGCCCCGGCTGACCGGAGTGCCGACCCGCGCCACCAACTGTGGCAGGCTGACATCATAGGTGATCCACGATCCACCGCCGTTTTCCAGATTGGCGATCGGGGTCTGCACCCGGTCCACCGCCTTGCCGAACAGCGCATCGGCGCTTTGGGCAGTCTCGAATTCCTGCCAGATCGCGCACAGAGCGGCGCCTTGCTCCACGGGCAGAAGGCCGAACAGGCGTTCGGCGGCGGCAGCCTCCAGCGCCTCTTGCGCGGCATGGTCCACATTGCCGTGGATCGGGTTGTCGCCGGCGTCGATTTCGACCAGATCGTGGAGCAGCAGCATGCGCAGAACCCGGTCCGTGTCGATCGGATGGGCCGCGTATTCCCCCAGCACCCAAGCATAAAGCATGATGTGCCAGCTGTGTTCGGCCGAGTTCTCAAACCGGCTGTCATCGATCAGGCGCGAGGCGCGCAGCACGGTCTTGAGCTGGTCCGCCTCGGCCAGAAACGCCAGCCGGTCGGCAAAACCACCCGCAGCGGGCGCGCGCCCGTCAAGCAGCGCCTGCGCGTGCGCATGCGCCTCGGGGAAAACCTCGGCCAGATAGGCGGCACGCCCGCTGCTCAGATTCTCGCGCACCACCTCGACATGGTCGGGGCGCGGCGTGTCGGCGCAGAGCACCTGGAACATCGGCTGGCAGCGGTCCAGCATCTTGGCATAGCGGGCGTCGGGGCTTTCATCGGCCTCGAACTCGGTCCAGAGCGCGTGGAAATCCGCCGCCTGATCGGGGGGCAGCAGGCCAAACAGCTTGCGCGCCGCTGCCCGCTCGGCCCGTTCCACCGCCTGCCAGTCGGTCACCTCGTGAATCGGGTGGTCGCCAGTCTCGATCTCGACCAGATCGTGCAGCAGGAGCATGCGAATGGCGCGGTCGACATCCACATCCGGTGCCGCAAAAGGCGCCAGCACCAGCGCCCAAAGCGCCAGATGCCAGCTGTGTTCGGCGGAATTTTCGGGACGCGACAAATCAAGCAGCACATTGGCCCGCTCGACCGTTTTCAGCCTGTCAGCCTGCTTCAGAAAGGCAAACTGGGCGTCAAGCCGTGCGGTCATGCGCTGTCCTGTGCCTTGGCCTTCAACTCGGCCACGCGTCGCATCAGAACCCGGCGCGCGCCACGTTCGGCCAGCCGCACGCGGACCTCGGTCAGGAACGCCTCTTCCAGCGATTGCGAAGAGGCTGCCAGTTGCGTGCCGATCTCCATATAAAGCCGCTCGTCGCCGGTCGCGTCCATCGCCTTGAGCGTGTCCTCGGCCAGTTTGGCGGCCAGCGTCTCGATCGTGCCTGCCATCAGCGCGAGGTCTCGGTCAGGCGACGCTTCACATAATCGGTCACGCTGGTGATCATCGTGTCCATGTGCTGGTTCTGAAAGAAGTGATCGGCGCCCTCGACCTCGGTATGGGTGATGGTGATGCCTTTCTGCTCGTGCAGTTTGTTGACCAGCGAGCGGGTATCTGCTGGCGGTGCAACCCGGTCCGAGGTGCCATTGATGATCAGGCCCGAGGACGGGCAGGGCGCCAGGAACGAGAAATCATACATGTTGGCCGGCGGGGCCACGCTGATGAACCCGGTGATCTCGGGGCGGCGCATCAACAGCTGCATGCCGATCCACGCGCCAAAGGAAAAGCCCGCGACCCAGCAATGTTTCGAGTTGTTGTTCATCGACTGGAGATAGTCGAGCGCCGATGCCGCATCGCTCAACTCGCCGATACCCTGATCATATTCGCCCTGGCTGCGCCCGACTCCGCGGAAATTGAACCGCAGCACGGTGAAACCCAGATTGTAAAAGGCATAATGCAGGTTATAGACGACCTTGTTGTTCATGGTGCCGCCGAATTGCGGATGCGGGTGCAGCACGATGGCAATGGGTGCGTCTTTTTCCTTTTGCGGGTGGTAGCGGCCTTCCAGGCGGCCTTCGGGTCCGGGAAAAATCACCTCGGGCATATGTGCTTTCGTCCTGTCTCGCGGTCTGAGATGCCGGGCTAAACTTGACGAATTCCCTCGGGCATCTTAGAATGGTTCTAAGTAACGTGCCGCTTGCCGGCAACGCTGTCAGTGGGAGATACGCACTGAGGGCGATAAGGTCAATGATTTCGCGCATCTGGGCGCGGTTGAGGAGGGCAGGAGCGTGAAGCTATCGACAAAGGGGCGCTATGCGATGGTCGCGCTGACCGATATTGCCCTGCAACCGGCGGACAAGCTGGTCACGCTGGGTGACATTTCCGAGCGTCAGGATATCTCGCTGCCTTATCTGGAACAGCTGTTCGTCAAGCTGCGGCGGGCGGATCTGGTCGCCTCGGTGCGCGGTCCGGGTGGGGGCTATCGTCTGGCTCGGCCGGCCTCGGATATCCGAGTGGTCGATATTCTGGCCGCCGTGGACGAGACGGTGAACGCGATGCACAAGGGGGCGGGCGCCTCGGGTGCGTCGTCTGGCAGTCGCGCGCAATCGCTGACCAACCGGCTGTGGGAGGGGCTGAGCGCGCATGTCTATGTGTTCCTGCACCAGACCCGGCTGTCGGATGTGGTCAAGAACGATCTGGCGCCGTGCCCGGCGGTGCCCAATCTGTTTTCAGTCGTTGACGACTAGCCCTGTCTGGACCCCTGATTGCCATTTTTGCCGGGTCCGTCTATCTGGACCCAACCGCCAAGAAATGATGAATCTCTGATGCGCGTTTACCTCGATCACAATGCCACCACACCGCTGCGGCCCGAGGCGCGGGCGGCGATGATCGCGGCGATGGATGTTTGCGGCAACCCGTCCTCGGTCCATGCCGAAGGGCGCGCGGCCAAGGCGGTGGTGGAAAAGGCGCGTGCGCAGGTCGCCGCCGCCTTTGGCGCCGAGGGGGCAGACATCGTCTTTACCTCCAGCGCGACAGAGGCCGCGGCACTGGCGCTCAAGGATCGTGGGCTGCACGGATGCGCGCTTGAGCATGATGCGGTAAGGGCATGGATCAAAGAGGATTTGCCCGTGGCCGCCGATGGGCTGGTCGCGGTTTCGGATCCGGCGCGATCGACATTGCAACTAGCCAATTCCGAGACCGGTCTCCTTCAGGACCTGCCGCAGGGGCTGGCGGTGACCGATGCGACGCAGGGGTTTGGTAAACTGCCGGTCGCCTTCAATTGGCTTGGGGCCGAAATGGCGCTGATCTCGGCCCACAAGCTGGGCGGCCCCAAGGGCATCGGCGCGCTGGTGATGAAACGCGGCACCGATCTTGCGGCGCAGATCAAGGGTGGCGGGCAGGAAATGGGGCGTCGCTCGGGCACTGAAAACGTGATCGGCATCGCCGGTTTCGGCGCCGCTGCCGAGGCCGCCGCGCGCGATCTTGCGGACGGGGTCTGGAGCCGTGTCGAGAAACTTAGAAATATTCTAGAAAATGCTCTTGAGGCCGGAGCTAAATCTACTATTTTTGTCGGGAAAGGTCGGCCCCGCCTGCCCAACACCCTGTGCCTGGCCACGCCGGGCTGGAAGGGCGAGACGCAGGTGATGCAGATGGACCTGGCCGGATTTGCCATCAGCGCCGGCAGCGCCTGTTCCAGCGGCAAGGTCCGCTCCAGCGCTGTGCTTCAGGCGATGGGGTTTGACGAGGCAACGGCGACAAGCGCGATCCGCGTGTCACTGGGGCCCGAGACGACCGAAACGGATGTGCTGCGCTTTGCCGAAGCGTGGCTGGACAAAGAAAAGAAACACCGCGCGCGCGCCGCGTGACACAGAACAAACAGCGCGCTCAGCGCGAAGGAGGGCTCTCATGGCCGCATTGGACCAGACCCAGGTAAAAGAAGGCGTCGATCAGGAGACGGTGGATGCCGTCCGCGAGGCGGGCACCTATAAATACGGCTGGGAAACCGAGATCGAGATGGAATATGCCCCCAAGGGCGTGAACCCCGATATCGTGCGGCTGATCTCGGGCAAGAACGAAGAGCCCGAATGGATGACCGAATGGCGGCTGGCCGCGTTCGAACGCTGGACCGGCATGAGCGAACCGAAATGGGCGATGGTCAACTATCCCGAAATCGACTTTCAGGATCAGTACTACTATGCTCGCCCCAAGAGCATGACCGAAAAGCCCAAATCGCTGGACGAGGTCGACCCCAAGCTGCTCGCCACCTATGAAAAGCTGGGCATTCCGCTCAAGGAACAGATGATCCTGGCCGGTGTCGAAGGCGCCGAGAACGCCCCCGCCGAGGGTCGCAAGGTCGCCGTGGACGCGGTGTTTGATTCCGTGTCCGTGGGCACCACATTCCAGGCCGAACTGAAAAAGGCGGGCGTGATCTTCTGCTCGATCTCCGAGGCGATCCGCGAACATCCCGAACTGGTGAAGAAATACCTGGGCACCGTGGTGCCGGTCAGCGACAATTTCTATGCCACGCTGAACTCTGCAGTGTTCTCGGACGGCTCCTTTGTCTATGTGCCGCCCGGTGTGCGCTGCCCGATGGAGCTGTCGACCTATTTCCGCATCAACGCGGAAAACACCGGCCAGTTCGAACGCACCCTGATCATCGCCGACAAGGGCAGCTATGTGTCCTATCTCGAAGGCTGCACCGCCCCCCAGCGCGACACCGCTCAGCTGCATGCCGCGGTGGTCGAGATCATCGTCGAGGAAGACGCCGAGGTGAAATACTCGACCGTCCAGAACTGGTATCCGGGCGACGAGAACGGCAAGGGCGGCATCTACAACTTCGTCACCAAACGCGCCGATTGTCGGGGCGACCGGTCCAAGGTGATGTGGACCCAGGTGGAAACCGGCTCGGCCGTGACCTGGAAATACCCCTCCTGCATCCTGCGCGGCGATGACAGTCAGGGCGAGTTCTATTCCATCGCCATCGCCAACAACATGCAGCAGGCCGATACCGGCACCAAGATGATCCATCTGGGCAAGAACACCAAATCGCGCATCGTCTCCAAGGGGATCAGCGCGGGCAAGGCGCAGAATACTTATCGCGGCCTCGTCTCGATGCATCCCAAGGCCAAGAACAGCCGCAACTATACCCAGTGCGACAGCCTGCTGATCGGCGACAAATGCGGGGCGCATACGGTGCCCTATATCGAGGTCAAGAACAACTCGTCGCGCTGCGAGCACGAGGCGACCACGTCCAAGGTGGACGAGGATCAGCTGTTCTATTGCCGCTCGCGCGGGATGGACGAGGAAGAGGCCGTAGCGCTGGTGGTGAACGGGTTCTGCAAGGACGTGTTGCAGGCGCTGCCGATGGAGTTTGCCATGGAGGCACAGCAACTGGTGGCGATCAGCCTCGAAGGCTCGGTGGGCTAAGGCCCCTTCGGGGCCGTTGCGGCAGGGATCAGGCCAGTGGACGACCAGACCGGCGAACAGATGCGGCCAGAGCTGACCATGCCCCCGGCAGAGGCAGAGGCGCTGCGCACGGCCTATGAAGAGGCGCGGGTGATCCTGGAATACGGGTCCGGCGGCTCGACCGTGCTGGCGTCGGAACTGCCGGGCAAGCATGTCACCTCGATCGAAAGCGACCGGACCTGGGCACGGATGATGAAGGCCTGGCTGGCCGCCAACCCGCCCGCCGAGGGGACCGAGGTCAATATCGTCTGGACCGATATCGGCCCGACCGGCGATTGGGGGCATCCTGTTTCGGACAGCAAATGGCGCAGCTATCCCGACTATCCGCTGGCGGTCTGGCGGGCCGAGGGGTTCCGCCATCCCGATGTGGTGCTGGTGGATGGGCGGTTCCGGGTTGGCTGTGCGCTGGCCACCGCCTTTTCGATCACCCGTCCGGTGACGTTGCTGTTTGACGATTACAGCCAGCGACGCTGGCAACACCAGGTCGAGGAATACCTCGGCGCCCCGCTGATGATCGGACGCCTGGCTGCCTTTCAGGTCGAGCCGCAGCCGATCCCCCCCGGCGCGCTGTTGCGGGTGATCCGCACCATGACCAGCCCGTGAATTGAACCCGCAACAAGGACCCGACCCATGATCGTGACCACTACTCCAAGTGTCGAAGGCCACCGCATCACCGCCTACAAGGGCATCGTGGTGGGCGAGGCGATCATGGGCGCCAATGTTGTGCGCGACGTCTTCGCCTCGATCACCGATATCGTCGGTGGCCGCTCTGGCGCATATGAAAGCAAGTTGCAGGATGCCCGCGAAACCGCGCTGTCCGAGCTTGAGGGCCGCGCCGCCGCGCTGGGGGCCAATGCGGTCGTTGGCGTCGATCTGGATTACGAGGTGGTGGGCCAGTCGATGCTGATGGTCTCGGCCTCGGGCACCGCCGTCGTGCTGGACTGATTGTGGGAGGATCGACGTGAGTACCGAAGATATCGCACCCGCCGCGCAGCTGAGCCGCGCAGACCAGATGCTGGCGCGCCGCTATGCGTTCCTCGCCGATGCCATCGCGCCCGAACGACCGCTGCGCATCACCGATGTGGGGGCCAACCCGATCAACGTGCCCGACTATGACCGGTTGCTGACGCTCGGCGGGTGCGAGGTCTGGGGATTTGAACCCGATCAGGCCTCGTTCGATGCGCTGATGGCCGATCCGCGTCCGGGCACCCATTACCTGCAACAGGCGGTGGGGGTGACCGGTCCGGGCCGGTTCCATCCGCATCGGCTGAGCGGTCTGGGGTCGCTGTTTCCGATCCGAAAGGAATCGGTCACCTATCTGGGCAAGCCGCAGTGGCACGACTCGCGACGCGAGCCGATCGATATGGAGCTGATCGCGCTTGACGATCTCGACGACGCGGCGCTGCCGCGTCCGGATGTGCTCAAGATCGACATTCAGGGGGGCGAGCTGGACGTGATCCGCACCGGGCGCCAGAAACTGTCCGAGGCGATCTGTATCATTCCCGAGGTGCGGTTCTATCGCATCTACGAGGACGAGCCGCTGTTCGGGCCGCTGGATGTGGAGTTGCACGATCAGGGGTTTCGCTTTCACACCTTCCAGTTCACCAAGTCGCGGCAGGTGATCAACTCGCAAAGCGCGCGCTTGCCCTACAAGACCATCCGCAGCCAGATGATGGATGGCGATGCGATCTATATCCGCGACCCGGAAACGATCGGGGATTGGACGGCAGAGCAGGTCCGGCAACTGGCCGTGGTCTCTGCCTGCGTTTTCGGCAGTTTCGACCTGACCGTGTTCTGTCTGGACGAGTTGGTGCGGCGGGGCCTCGCGGCGCCCGAGGTGCCCGGGCAGTTCGTCGATACGCTGCCTGCCTGGATGCTGAAGGGGAACTAGGATGCGCGCGCTGCCCACAGATCCGATCCGCCTGTATTGGTGGAAGGGCGTGCCGAATTTCGGCGACGCCCTGTCGGCGCTGGTGGTGGCGCATGTGTCGGGCCGTGCGGTGCGCCATGCCGGGCCCAAGAATTGCGAGATGCTGGCCATCGGCTCGCTGATCCAGGTGATGCGCCGCAACTATGGCGACCCGGCACCCGACGGGCGCCGTCCGGTGATCTGGGGCGCGGGGCTGTTGCATCCGGTGGGTTCCATCGGGTTTCTTGAGAATGTCGAGGTGGCGCTGCTGCGTGGACCGCTCAGCGCCGATCTTTTGGGGCTGAGGATGCGCGCCTTTGGCGATCCCGGCCTGCTGGTGGGCGACCTGTTGGGTGAGCTGCCCGCGCGCGATGATCGGATCGCGCTGGTGCCGCATCACTCGATGCTGGCCGATCCGGCGCTGGCGACACTGCTGGACGCAGAACCGGCGCTGGAACTGATCGACGTCGCGGGTGACACGCTGGAGGTCTGCCGCCGCATCGCATCTTGTCGGCATGTGATCTCGGCCAGCCTGCACGGGCTGATCGTTGCCGATGCCTGCGGCGTGCCCTCGACCTGGCTGATGCCGGGCGGGCAGCAGCATCTGAAATATTACGACTATGCCGCCTCGGTGGGCCGTCCGCTGGACATGCCGCTGAGGCTGGACGAGGTACCCGCGCATCTGCGTGGCCTCAAGGACGACGACGGACTGGCCTGGGCCGAGGGCATCGCCCGCGCCCGCGCCGATCTGCTGACCGCTTTCCCGGCGCATATGCGCGCCCAAACCCCTGCCTCCGCCGCTGTGGCGGAACCGAATTGAGACGAGGAAACCATGCTTGAAATCAAAAACCTGCACGTGAAACTTGAAGAAGAGGACAAGCAGATCCTCAAAGGTGTGGACCTGACCGTCGAGGCGGGCAAGGTGCATGCGATCATGGGGCCGAACGGGTCGGGCAAATCGACGCTCAGCTATGTTCTGTCGGGGCGCGACGGGTACGAGGTGACCGAGGGCGCCGCCACCCTGTCGGGCGCCGATCTGCTGGAAATGGAGCCCGAGGAACGCGCCGCCGCGGGCCTGTTCCTGGCGTTTCAATACCCGGTCGAGATCCCCGGCGTGGGCAACATGACCTTTCTGCGCACCGCGGTGAACGCCCAGCGCAAGGCACGCGGCGAAGAAGAGTTGAGCGCCGCCGACTTCCTGAAAGAAGTGCGCGCCAAGGCAAAGGCACTGAAAATCGACGCCGACATGCTGAAACGCCCGGTCAACGTGGGCTTCTCGGGCGGTGAGAAAAAGCGCAACGAGATCCTGCAAATGGCGATGCTAGAACCCAAGATGTGCATCCTGGACGAGACCGACTCGGGCCTTGACGTGGATGCGATGAAACTGGTGGCCGAGGGCGTGAACGCGCTGCGCGATGCCGGGCGCGGCTTCCTTGTGATCACCCATTACCAGCGCCTGCTGGATCACATCAAACCCGATGTCGTGCATATCATGGCCGATGGCCGCATCGTGAAATCCGGCGGCCCCGAGCTGGCGCTGGAGGTCGAGAACAACGGTTACGCCGATATCCTGGCCGAGGTGAACTGATGGGTGTGCCTGCACAGAAACAGACCGCGACCGAGGCGTTGCTGGCGACGCTGACGCTGCCCACCGCCGGCTGTACCCAGTCCGCGCGCGAGGCCGCTTTGGCGCGGCTGCGTGAAATGGGCGTGCCCGGACGGCGCGACGAGTACTGGAAATACACCCGTCCCGATACGCTGATCGCCCCCGAGGCGCCGCGCGCCGCGACATTCCACACCGACGAACCGATGATGTTCGACGCCATCGACCGGCTCAAGATCGTCTTTGTCGACGGGGTTTTCGATGCCGAGGCGTCGGATGCGCTGGAGATGGAGGGCGTGCGGATCGAGCGGATCGAGGATATCTGCTGCAAGGATATCCATTGGGCCAAGGACTTGTACGGCGTTCTTGAAGCACGTGGCCAGTCGCCGGTGCCGCGCCCGCTGGCGGCGCTGAACACCGCCTTTGCCGGTGATGGCATCGCCATTCACGTGACCGGCAAACCGTCGAAACCGATCAGCCTGATCTACCGCCATGCCTCGGAAAGCTCGGACGCGCTGCTGCATCACGTGATCCGGGTCGAAAGCGGTGCCGAGGTAACCATCCTGGAAAACGGCCCCGCCGCATCGCGCTTCAACAAATGCATGGAGATCGACATCGCTGATGGCGGCACCTTGCATCATGTGCGCGCCCAGGGCCGCGACCATGAACGCCGCGCGGTGACGCATATGTTCACCCGGCTGGGCGCGGGTTCGGTCTACAAGTCCTTTACCCTGACCGTGAACGGCGTTCTGACCCGCAATGAACAGGTGGTCGAGCTGACCGGAGACGAGGGCGTGGCCCATGTGGCAGGCGCCTGCGTGGGTGATGGTGACTTCCACCATGACGACACCGTGTTCGTGACCCATGACGCGGTGAACTGCGAAAGCCGTCAGGTGTTCAAGAAGGTACTGCGCAATGGCGCCACCGGCGTGTTCCAGGGCAAGATCCTGGTTCAGCCCGGCGCGCAGAAAACGGACGGCTATCAGATCAGCCAGTCGCTGCTGTTGGACGATGACAGCCAGTTCCTGGCCAAGCCCGAGCTGGAGATCTATGCCGATGACGTCGCCTGTTCGCATGGCTCGACCAGCGGCGCCATCGACGAAACCGCTCTGTTCTACCTGCGCTCGCGCGGCGTGCCTCAAAAAGAGGCCACCGATCTGCTGACGCTCGCCTTTCTGGCAGAGGCCGTCGAAGAGATCGAGGACGAGGCTCTGGCTGCCGATATCGTCTCGCGGCTCGAAGGCTGGCTGGCGCGGCGGGCCTGATGCCGGTCACCAGAGATATCGCGGCCAGCTATCGCGGTCCGGCGCGGGTGATGCGTCACCTGCTGGACATGGGCCAGCGCGAGGATCGCGCGCTGGCCTTTGTGATGGCGTTCTGTGTCATCGCCTTTGTCGCGCAGCTGCCGGCGCTGGCCCGGCGGGCGCATCTGGAACAGGCCGATCTGAACATGCTGATGGGCGGCGCGCTGCTCGGCAGCGTCTTTCTGCTGCCGCTGCTTTTCTATGTCATCGCGTTGCTGTCCCATTGGGTCGCGCGCATGCTGGGCGGGCAGGGCAGCGCCTATGGCGCGCGGCTGGCACTGTTCTGGTCGCTCTTGGCCTCGACCCCGCTGGTATTGCTCAACGGGCTGGTGGCGGGCTTCATCGGCCCCGGCCCGGCGTTGAGCCTGGTCGGGCTGATATGGGTTGCGGTCTTTGCCTGGTTCTGGCTAACCAATCTCAGAGAAGCTCAGAGGCCCGCCCCATGACATCTGCCGAGCTGCGGTCGCTTGCCGCCCTTACCGTGACCGATCCGGCCAATGCGGCGCGGGTGATTCTCAGCCGCGCGCCGGGACGCGAAGTGTTGTGGCTTTCGCTGGCTCTCTCGGTGGCGCTGGCGAGCCTGTTGCACGGGCTGTCCAACATGGCCTTTGGCGCAATGGCGATGCCCGGCATCCCGCAATCGGTGGTTGGCTATGGCGCTTTGATGGGCGGCGGGCTGGTCCTGACCATCGCGGCGATCCACCGGATCGGGCGGCTGCTGGGTGGAGAGGGCTCTTTCTGGGACGTGATGGCGGTGATGGTCTGGATCCAGCTGGTGCTGGTGGTGGTGCAGGCCGCCACCCTGCTCTTGGCGCTGACCGTACCGCTGTTGTCGGCTTTGCTGGCGCTGGCTGCCAATCTGGTGGCGCTGTATGTCACCCTGCATTTCATCGATCAGGCCCATCGCCTGAATTCCCTCATGCGTGCGGCGGCGGTGTTGATCCTGTCGGTACTGGCCATCGCCGTTGGCGTACTTGTCCTGTTGTCCTTCGTCGGAGGGCCAATCCCCGGAGCGACCCCCTATGTATGACGTCGACCGCATCCGCGCCGATTTTCCGATCCTGTCCCGTCAGGTGAACGGCAAACCGCTGACCTATCTCGACAATGGCGCCTCGGCCCAGAAACCGCAGGCGGTGATCGACGCGGTGACCCGCGGCTATGCCGAGGAATATGCCAATGTGCATCGCGGGTTGCATTTCCTGTCCAATCTCGCGACCGAGAAATACGAGGCGGTGCGCGGCATCGTGGCGCGGTTCCTGAACGCGGGCTCCGAGGACGAGATCGTGCTGAACTCGGGCACCACCGAGGGGATCAACATGGTCGCCTATGGCTGGGCCATGCCGCTTATGCAGGCAGGCGACGAAATCGTGCTGTCGACCATGGAACATCACGCCAATATCGTGCCCTGGCATTTCCTGCGCGAACGCCAGGGCGTGGTGCTGAAATGGGTCGACCCCGAACCCGACGGGTCGCTGGATCCTCAGGCGGTGCTGGACGCGATCGGCCCCCGGACGAAACTGGTGGCGATCACCCAGTGTTCCAACGTGTTGGGCACCGTTGTCGATGTGAAATCCATCTGCGCGGGCGCCCGGGCCAAGGGCGTGCCGGTTCTGGTCGACGGCTCGCAAGGCGCGGTGCATATGCCGGTCGACGTGCGGGATCTGGGCTGCGATTTCTACGCCATCACCGGGCACAAGCTTTATGGTCCCTCCGGCTCGGGCGCGATCTATGCCCGGGCCGAGCGGCTGGCCGAGATGCGCCCGTTCATGGGCGGTGGCGACATGATCAAGGAGGTCACCAAGGACACGGTGATCTATAACGATCCACCGATGAAGTTCGAGGCCGGTACGCCGGGCATCGTACAGACCATCGGCATGGGTGTGGCGCTGGATTACATGATGGCGTTGGGGATGGAGAACATCGCCGCCCACGAGGCCGGGTTGCGCGACTATGCGGCCAGCCGTTTCGCCGGGCTGAACTGGCTGAACGTGCAGGGCCATGCGCCGGGCAAGGCGGCGATCTTTTCCTTCACGCTTGAGGGTGCGGCGCATGCCCATGACATTTCGACCATCCTCGACAAGAAGGGCGTCGCGGTGCGCGCGGGCCATCATTGCGCGGGTCCGCTGATGGAACATCTGGGCGTGACCGCGACCTGCCGGGCGAGCTTTGGCCTCTACAATACCCGTGCCGAGGTGGACACGCTGATCGAGGCGCTGGAACTGGCCCATGAGCTGTTTGCCTGATCGCTGATCGGCAAGGGCGTCGGGGGGCTCTGCCCCCCGCTGACAAAATTCGGCGAATTTTGTCACCTCCCCCCGGAGTATTTCTGGCGGAATGAAGGGGCTTAGTCGGGCCGGCCGATCAGCCGGTCGATGGGCGCGAAGTCGTCAGTCAGCAGCGTGCCCATGGCGGCCAGTTGCGCGACCCAGTCCGGGGCGAGCGCGCCATATTCGGTGGGCTCGGGCGCACGGGTGACGAAACGCGAATGCGGGGTGGGGCTGTTGCCCGCGACCAGGACAAAGACCGCGCGTTCGCCCGGTGGAGGCGGGGTGGTGCTGGTCCAGACCTCGACCATGGGAAAGACGGCGCCCAGCGTGTGCACCAGCGCGGCCAGTGCCTGCAAGCGATCCTGATAGTCGATCACGTTCATCAGATAGGTGCCTTCGGGGGTCAGCCTGTCGCGCGCCAGTTCGAAGAATTCACGCGTCACCAGATGGGCGGGCACCGCCACATCAGTAAAGGCATCGCCCAGGATCACGTCATAGCGCCGCTCGGGCCGGGTCAGCAGCGCTCGGCGGGCATCCTCGTGCAGGATCTCGGCACTGGCGGGATCGAACCAGAATTGCGCAGCGGCAATGCGGGTCACCTCGGGGTCGATCTCGGCCACCACGCGCGGGCCGGTGTCGCGCAGCGCAAAGGCGCGCGGGATCGAGTAGGATCCACCGCCGATGAAGAAGGACGAGAAATCGGGGCGCGGCGCGCGGATGCGGGCCAGCGCGTCCAACATGGCGGCATGGTCGGTATACATGGTCAGCGGCATATCGCGGGCACTGATCCCGTGGCCCAGATGGTCGATTACCATCAGCCGTTCGGGCGCCTCGGGCGTGCCCAGCTCGATCACGCGAATACAGTAATAGCGGCTTTCGCGGGTGCAGGGATCGGGTGCGGCCAGCGCCGCGACAGCCAGCGACAAAACCAGCCCAAGAGCGACGAGAGGCGCCAGCCAGCGCCCGCCACCGAGGCGGAAACAGAGCAGCGCCGACAGCGCATAAACCGCCGTCACCGCCATCAGCGTGAGCGATGAACCCAGCCAGGAAATGAAAACGAACCCCGCCAGCAAGGTTCCGGCTATGGCGCCGATGGCCCCGGCGGCAAACATCGCCCCCAGGGCGCGGCCCGCGCCCGTGCCGCGTTGCACCGACAACGCGGCCAATACCGGTGCGGGCACCCCGGCAAAGCAGGAGGGCAGAAAGAACACCGCCAATGTCAGCAGCGCGATCCCCCAGACAGGATGCGCGACCAGTTCCAGCACCGGTTCCGAAAGACTGCGCAAAAGAAGCGCCGCAGCGGCGGTGGTGAGGGCGGCCGCGACAAGTGTCCAACCAGTCAGCCTTAGCGCGCGTGCTGCGGGACGCTCGGCCAGGACACCGCCGATCCAGTGCCCCAAAGAAAACCCTGCCAGCACCACCGCGATGACCGAAGTCCAAGTATAAAGTGACATGCCCACATAGGGCGCCAACATGCGACCGGCCACGATCTCGACCACCAGCGAGGCGGCGGAGACGGTGACCTGAAGCAGGATCAGCAACATCAAAGATGGGGTACGAGCCATGCCGCGCATTTGGCGAAGCTGTTGTGACGAAGGCAAGAAAAATCCGCAGATTGACGATTGCAGAGGCCGCGGCGATACCGTATAGCCCGGGTCACAGGCACCCGTAGCTCAGCTGGATAGAGCGCTGCCCTCCGAAGGCAGAGGCCAGAGGTTCGAATCCTCTCGGGTGCGCCATATCAAACCCTTTTGTTGATCCCTGACCCAACGCCTTGAACCGCAAGGCGGTAGGGCGGATTGGAACAGGTTCCCCCCGGCGTCAGTGTGTTTCGATCCACGAAGCCAGCTTAGCCCGGTGAACACGCATTCGGGCATAGCCGAGTTCTATCGCATTTGCTCTGGCGAGTTCTGTCAGCCCGCGACGGACCGAGGCGATGGACAGGCCAAGCATCTCGGCCAGGTCGTTCTGGGACATGTCCAGCCATCCGCCGGGAACACAGTTCATGCGGTCAAGCTGGAGCAGGCGAAAGGCGATCTTGTGATCGGCATCTGAAGCGACCAGACCAATCAGCGCCTCGATCGCGATGTTCATGTTGCGCCGGGTCAGCCGGTAGAAATCGCGATAATGGGCTGGGGTCCGTGTAACGATGTCGAGAACCACCGGGGCCGGAACGAACAGCACTTCAGATGCGACTCGTGCCTCCATCACGGCAAGCTGGTTTTGCTCCGACAGGATCGAGATATCGCCGATCCAGTGCCCGCGGGAAAGGGAATGAAAGGTGACAAGTTCACCATCCGCGCGCGGAGTCTTGATGTCAAAGGTCCCCTGATAGACACCGAACATGCCGGCCTGCGGCGCCTCGACATCGCCCGTGGCCCGTTCCCCCGGCGCGTATTTGCGCCACTGCCCCCTTGCAACCAGTGCCTCGCGCAGGCTCTCGGGACACGCGGCGAACCACCCGCTGTCTCCAAAGAGAGCCGGATCGACAGGCATGATGCGCACTCCTTGACGTCTTCCGTTACCCTCAGAAAATAAGAGAGAATTTTCACAAAACAATCAAATGATACTTTTGCCCACTCGTTTCTTGATACCATTTTGAGACATCCGGTCAGTTCAAAAAGGAGAAGGTTCGTGGCTGCCACATTGAGAATGAGGCAACGCGCGGTGCAGGCCGCTGTTGCACTAACGTTGGCGATCGCGCCAAGTTTCGCGATCGCGCAGGATCAGAAACCAAATTTCCTGATCATCTGGGGCGATGACGTGGGCTGGATGAACACGTCGGCCTATAACCGGGGCATGATGGGATACCGGACGCCGAATATCGACCGGATCGCCTCCGAGGGCGCGCTGTTCACCGACTGGTACGGCCAGCAGAGCTGTACCGCCGGGCGCGCGGCCTTCATCACCGGGCAAAGCCCGCTGCGGACCGGTCTGCTCAAGGTCGGGCTGCCAGGCGCCAAGGAAGGTCTGTCCGAGAAGGACCCGACCATCGCGGGCCTGCTCAAGAATCACGGCTACATGACCGCCCAATACGGCAAGAACCACCTGGGCGACCTGGACGAGCACCTGCCGACCAATCACGGTTTTGACGAGTTCTTTGGCAATCTCTATCACCTGAATGCCGAGGAAGAGCCAGAGCATCCCGACTATCCGAAGATCCCCGGTTTCCGCGAGAATTTCGGCCCGCGCGGCGTCATTCGCGCAACCTCGGATGGCCAGATCGAGGATACCGGCCCGCTCACCAAGAAGCGGATGGAGACGGTGGACGAAGAGGTGACTGCCTCGGCCATCGACTTCATGGAACGCGCGGTGGCCGCCGACAAGCCGTTCTTCCTGTGGTACAACACCACCCGGATGCACGTGAACACCCACCTGAAGCCGGAATCCGATGGTGTCACCGGGCTGGGTATCTATGCCGATGGCATGGTCGAGCATGACGGTCACGTGGGCCAGGTTCTCGACAAGGTCGAAGAGCTGGGCATCGCCGACAACACGGTGATCATGTATTCCTCGGATAACGGGGCCGAGGTGTTCAGCTGGCCGGATGGCGGCACCACCCCCTTCCGCAACGAGAAGAACTCGAACTGGGAAGGCGGTTATCGTGTGCCGACCCTGATCAAGTGGCCCGGCGTCATCGAACCGGGCACCGTCTATAACGACATCTTCTCGCACGAGGACATGCTGCCCACCATCCTCGCGGCCGTGGGCGAGACCGACGTCAAGGACAAGCTCCTGACCGGTCATTCGGCGATCGGGCGCGAGTACAAGGTGCATCTCGACGGCTACAACCTGCTGCCCTATTTCTCGGGCGAGGTCGAGGAGGGCCCGCGCAAGGAGTTCTTCTACTGGACCGATGACGGCGATCTGGCCAACCTGCGCTATGGCCGCTGGAAGATGGTGTTCCTGGAGCAGCGCGGCCACGGCTTCGAGGTCTGGCAGGAACCGTTCTTTGAACTGCGTCTGCCCAAGCTGTTCGATCTGCTGGGCGACCCGTTCGAGCGGGCGGATCACGAATCGGCCAATTACGACATGTGGCGGTTCGACCGGGCGTTCATGGTGCTGCCGGCAGTGGCTTATGTGACCCAGCATCTGGAAACCTACAAGGACTACCCGCCGCGCCAGTCGCCGGGCAGCTTCAACCTGGGTGCCGCGCTGGAGAAACTGACCTCGAACACCAGTTCGAACTGATCTGATGCCATCGGGGCCGGCGGGTGTATTCCCGCCGGTCTTGTCTTGCCGAGGCGGGCAGGCGGGCCGCCACCCGGTTCGGCCCCCACCAAGGGGACGGCAGAGAAACCCGAGAAAGACGGAGGCGCATATGGGCAGCACGCCGCGCGACGAGATCGACACCCTGATTGCGCGCATGGGCGATGCCATCATCGGCCAGCAGGACGTGATCCGGATGCTGGTGATCGGGCTTCTGGCCAATGGCAACCTGCTGGTCGAAGGCCTGCCGGGGCTGGCCAAGACACGCGCGATCAAGGCGCTGGCCAAGAACCTCGAGACCGATTTCAGCCGCATCCAGTTCACGCCCGACCTGTTGCCCTCGGACGTGACCGGGACCGAGGTGTATTACCAGACAGACAAGGGGTCGGAGTTCCGCTTCGAGCCGGGACCGATCTTTGCCAATATCGTGTTGGCCGACGAGATCAACCGCGCCCCGGCCAAGGTGCAAGCCGCGCTGCTGGAAGCAATGGAAGAGCGGCAGGTGACCGTTTCCGGCACCACGCACAAGATGCCGCCGCTGTTCATGGTGATGGCGACCCAGAACCCGATCGAACAAGAGGGCACCTATCCCTTGCCCGAGGCGCAGATGGACCGGTTCCTGATGCATGTGATGATCACCTATCCCCCGGTCGAGGACGAGGTGAAGGTGATCCGCCTTGTGCGTGGCGAAGAGGCCGCCGCCAATGCGCCCAAGGACAAGGTGGCAAAGGAACGTCCGCCCGCGATTTCGCAAGAGGCGGTGTTCGAGGCGCGGCGCGAGATCGTCGGCATTCACGTCTCGGACGCGATGGAACGCTACATGGCCGATCTGGTCAACGCGACACGGGTGCCGGACCGGTTCGGGCCCGATCTGGGCCGCTGGGTCGGGGTGGGCGCCAGCCCGCGCGCCTCGCTGGCGCTCGATAAATGCGGGCGCACCCATGCCTGGCTGGAAGGGCGCGATTATGTCGATCCCGCCGATATCCGCGCGGTGGCGCCCAACGTGTTTCGACACCGGCTGGGACTGACATACGAGGCGATGGGCGACGGGATCACCCCGGACCGGGTGATTTCTGAGATGATCGCGCAAGTTGCACTGACCTAGGACCGTCACGATGTTCGACAGGGCCGCCCGCATACGGACCGGTACACTGCCCGCCCTGCCACCGGCAGGCGCAGAAACCGATCCGCGTGTGCATGTGGAACTTGCGCATCTGCGCAAGCTCGAAGGCCGCGCCAGGACGCTCAGCTTTCTGCCACGCCAACCTGCCGGCAGCGCGCTGAACGGACGCCATGCGTCGCGGATGCGCGGGCGCGGGCTGAATTTCGAGGAATTGCGCGACTACCTGCCTTCGGACGATATCCGCTCGATCGACTGGAAGGTGACGGCGCGCACCGGCAGGCCGCATGTCCGGGTCTTCACCGAAGAGCGCGACCGCCCGACGTTGATCGTGGTCGATCAGCGGATGTCGATGTTCTTCGGTTCGGTGCTGAACATGAAATCGGTCACGGCGGCGGAATGCGCGGCACTTGCCGCCTTCCGCATTCTCGATCAGGGCGACCGGGTCGGTGGCATCGTCTTTGGCGACGAGACCCTTGCCGAGATCCGGCCCCAGCGAAGCCGCGCCGCGCTGGACCGGTTGCTGCTGGCCATCACGCGGGCCAATGCGCTGTTGCGGGCCGATGCCCCCAAGGTGGCGCCGGTCGGCCTGAACGACGTGTTGCAAGCGGTGGGACGGATCGCGCCGCGCAATCACCTGATCCTTGTCTTTTCCGATTTCGACGTGATCGACGAGCTGACGCAGAAACTGGTCAATGCCCTGTCGCGCCAGAACGACCTGATCCTGGGGCTGGTGACCGACCCCATCGCGGACGATGTTCCCGAGGGGCTGAAACTGGTGATCTCTGATGGTGAGCTTCAGGCCGAGATCGACACCGGAAACACGACGGTGCATCGCGACCTGCGCGAGATGTCGCGCGGACGTCTGGCCGAGGTGCTGGACTGGCAGCGCCGTTATCGCGTGCCGGTGCTGCCGCTGAGCGCGGCCGAGGACAGCCTGACCCAGATGAAACGTCTGATGGGGCTTGGCCCGAGATGAGCGAGCAGGGACAGGACCCGCCGGTCACTCTGGTCGATCTGATCGGCCAGCTGGTGCCACCCGACCCGCCGCCGCCAGTGTCGATGCTGCCGCAAACCGCCGGTTGGGCGGTGCTGGCAGTGCTTGCCGGCGTTGCTGTGGTCTATGGCCTCTGGCGCTGGTGGCGCCATTATCACGCCAATCGCTACCGGCGCGCGGCGCTGGCCGCTCTGGCACGCGCGGGCGGCGACCCGGTGGTGATCGCCGAAGTGCTGCGGCGCACCGCGCTGGTGGCCTTTCCGCGACATGAGGTGGCCGGGTTGAGCGGGACCGAATGGCTGGTTTTTCTCGACCGGACCGGTGGGGGTGGCACGGCGTTCACCCAGGGACCCGGACAGGCACTGGCCAGCGCGCCCTATCGGTCGGGCAGTACCGCGCCCTCCGGTCTTGCCGATCTGGCCGCACGCTGGATCCGCCGCCATCGGCGCGAGGTGTCGCGATGATCGCCCTCGGCTTTCCACTTGCGCTGTTGCTCCTGCCGCTGCCGCTTGTGGTCTGGCGCTTTCTGCCTGCGCGGCGCGAGCAGGTCTCGGCACTGCGCTTTCCCTTCTTTCGCCAGATCGTACGTGCGGCAGAGGTGACACCTGGCGAGGGGGCGGTGATCCTGCGGCGGACCCGGCTCCAGATGACGGTGGCGATTACCGTCTGGGTGCTGCTGGTGCTGGCGTTGGCACGACCCGAACGGCTGGGCGCCCCGATCGAGATGACACGCTCGGCCCGCGATGTGGTTCTGGCCATCGACATTTCCGGCTCGATGGACATCGTCGATTTCGCCGCCCCAGATGGCACCCGTCTGCAACGTCTGGATGCGGTCAAAGATGTGGTGAGCCGCTTCGTGGCCGAGCGCGAGGGCGACCGGATCGCGCTGATCGTGTTCGGCACCCAGGCCTTTCTCCAGGCGCCGCTGACCGAGGATCTGGCCACCATCGCCGCACTGGTCGAGCAGACCGAGGTCGGGATGGCCGGGCCACATACCGCCATCGGCGACGCGATCGGTCTGGCCATTCGCACCTTTGAAATCAGCGAGGTCGAGCAGCGCCTGTTGATCCTGTTGTCCGACGGCGCCGATACCGGCAGCCGGATGAGCCCGCTCAACGCGGCCGAGATCGCCCGCGCGCGCGGGGTCGAGATCCACACGATTGCGGTGGGCGACCCGCAGGCCAGCGGTGACACCCGCGTCGATACCCGCACGCTGGCCGATATCGCCAGCCGAACCGGCGGCAGCGCCTTTTTCGCCTCGGACGTAGAGGCGCTGGCCGGTGTCTATCAGCGGATCGACGCGCTGTCCCCCCGGCTGGTCGAACAGGTTTCGTATCGTCCGCGCAGGGTTCTGTCCTCATGGCTGCTTGGGCTGGTGGCGGTGCTTGGGATCGGGGCGCTGGGGCTGCTGACTGCCGCGCGCAGCGGGCGGAGGGCGGCATGAGCGAGATCCTGCTTTCCGAACTCGGGCTGGTGGTTGCCGCGTTCCACTTCCTGCGCCCGCTGTTCCTCTTCCTGTTGGTGCCGCTGGCGGCGCTGTGGTGGATGAACCGGCGCGCGGCGACCCGCAAGCCGCCGCTGCCCGAGGGGATCGCGCCGCATCTGCTGGCGGCGTTGACCGTGGGCGGTGGCGCGGCCCGGCGATATTTGCCCATCGACCATGTCTCGGCGCTGCTGGCATTGGCGGTGATCGGCGCCGCAGGCCCGTCCTGGACCCGGCAGGCCGATCCCTTTCTGGCCCAGACCGGTCCGGTGGTCATCGTGCTCGAGGTCACGCCTTCGATGACCACGCCCGATCTGGCGCCAAGCCGGCTGGAGCGCGCCAAGTTCAAGATCCGCGACCTGCTGGACCTGCGCGCCGGGGCGCGCACCGCCCTTGTGGCCTATGCCGGGACGGCGCACCGGGTCCTGCCCTTTACCGAGGACGCGCAGGTGATGCTGCCTTATCTTGAGGGGCTGACGCCCGATGTGATGCCGCAGGAGGGCGCGAATGCCACCGCCGCGCTGTCTTTGGCGCAAGAGATCCTTGCCGCCGAAGGCGTAGGCGGGGTGCTGGTCGTGGCGGACGGGCTGGACAGTGCCGATGTGGCAGCCTTCGACTCCGCCGGGGCCGGTGCGGCGACGACCGTTCTGGCGATGCTGCCCGATGGCGTTTCGGATATCGGGCTGGACCGGCTTGGCGCGGTGCCGGTGGTCCGGGCGACAACGGATGACAGCGACGTGCAGCGGCTGGACCGGATCCTGAATGTGGATTACCGCCGCGCGCTGCTGGATGATGACAGCCAGCCCTGGGAAGATCGCGGCTGGTGGCTGGCGGTGCCCGCCGCGCTGCTGGCGCTGTTGTGGTTCCGGCAGGGCTGGACCATGCGCTGGGGTGCGCTTTGCCTTGTCGCCTCGGTCGGACTCAACCCTGGTGCCGCACGGGCCGACGGGCTGGCCGACTGGTTCCTGACACCCGACCAGCAGGGCTATCGCGCGTTCAACCGGAACGACTTCACAGGCGCGGGTGACCTTTTTGCCGATCCGATGTGGAAGGGTCACGCGCTCTATCGAGCCGGGCGCTATGACGAGGCGATCGAGGTGCTGAACCGGCTGGAGACGCCCGAGGCCTCTTTTACCCAGGGCCTTGCCCATATCAAGAACCGCCAGTATCGCGACGGCGTGCGCGCTTTTGAAGCCACGCTGGAGCGCGACCCGGACTTTCCCGGCGCGGCAGAGAACCTGGAAACCGCGCGGCGCATCGTGACCTATGTCGAGGATGCCCGCGAGGCCTCGGACACGGGCGAAGAAACCGGCATCGGCGCCGATGACGTGGTGTTTGACAACGAGGCCAACCGGGGCGTCGGCACCCAGACCGATCGGCAACCGCGCGGTGATGAGGCGATCCTGACCAGTGACCAGTGGATGAACACGGTCGACACCCGAACGGGGGATTTCCTGCGCTATCGGTTCCGGTTCGAGGCATCGGGGGCGGGTCAATGAGAGGCGCGCTGTTCCTGGTCCTTGCGGTGCTCTCGCTTATCGTGACGGGACCGGCCCGCGCGCAGGACGTGCCCCGCGTGACGGTGGAGCTTGAGACCGCCGAGACGATACCGGGCCAGCCGCTTGACCTGCGGATCACGGTGCTGGTGCCCACATGGTTGCCCAAACCGGTGGTCTTCCCCACTTTCGAGGCGCCGAACCTGATGGTTCGCCTGCCCGAACGGGCGACAAACCCGATCAGCGAACGGATTGACCGCGACACCTGGTCCGGGGTCTCGCGGCGCTACCGGATCACGCCGCTGGTGCCGGGCCGCTTCGTGATCCCGCCGCAGGAACTGATCGTGACCTGGGCCGATCCCGACAGCGCTGCCCCCCGTGAAGAGGTCGTGCCAATTGAGGCGATCACGATCACCGGCATCCTGCCCGATGGCGCCGAGGGGCTGGACCCGTTCATCGCCGCCCGCGCGGTGACGCTGACGCAAGAGGTAACCGGGGCAACAGCGCCCCTTGGCCCCGGTGACAGCGTGATCCGTGAAGTGACCGCCACGATCGAGGGCGGACCGGCGATGCTGCTGCCGGGGTTGTTAGCCGTCGAACCGGTCACCGGGCTGACAGTCTACCCGTCCGAACCGGTGCTGAGCGAAACCGAAACGCGCGGCGAACCGGGCGGCAGCCGGGTCGAGCGGGTGACCTATCTGGCGCAAAGCGGCGGCAGCGGCGCCGCCCCGCCGGTCACGCTCGACTGGTACAACCTGGAAACCGGTCAGGTGGAAACGGCCTCGGTGCCGGGGGTCGATCTGACCGTGGACGCGCCCGTCGCGCGCAGTGTGCCCGCGCTTTCGCTACAGCTGCTGATCCTGGGCGCACTGGTGCTGGTGCTGGTGCTGGGTGTCGTCGCATTTGCCGTCCGCCCAGCGCTGCGGCGCTGGAAACGCTGGCGCGCGGCCCGGCTTAGCCGCTATCTTGCCTCGCCTGCGCACGCGCGCAGCTTGGCCATCGACGCGGCGCGGCGGCGCGATCTGTCGGCGACGCTGGCCGCGCTCGATCTCTGGGCGGCGCGGCTCGGCACCACGGACCCGCGCCGCGATCCGGCCATCGCCAGCGCGCTCAGGGCGCTCGGCGCGGCGCTCTATGGACCTGCATCCAGAGGCGATTTGGCGGACTGGCGTGCGCTTGACCGGGCACTTGCGGTTTACAGCCCCAACCGCGCGGGCCATCATCAGCTGGCCGGGTTGCCCCCGCTCAATCCGCGCTGACCGCGCAAACCGGAGTCGCCCATGTTTCGTTCCCTCCTTGTCGCGGTTCTGGCCTGTATCAGCCTGGCGATGCCATCCCTGGCGCAGACCGGTGACACGGAGACCGGAAGCGCCGATTACGTCGGCTCGGCCAGTTGCGCCAACTGCCACGAGGGCGAGGCCAAGGCTTGGCAAGGCTCGCATCACGCGCTGGCCTGGACCCTGCCGACGCCCGAGACCGTGCTGGCCGATTTCGATGACAGCGAGTTCAACCATGACGGGGTGCGCTATGCCTTTAGCCGCGCGGGCGCACAGTTTCGCGTCACCATCACCGAGGTCGACGGCAGCGAAAAGACTCATGATATCCACTCGGTCGCCGGGATCGCGCCGCTTCAGCAATACCTGATCGAGACCGAACCGGGGCGACTTCAGAGCTTCGACGTGGTCTGGGATGTCGACGGCGCCCGCTGGTACCACCTTTACCCCGAACAGGACCTGCCGCCGGGCGACGGCCTGCACTGGACCGGCCCCTACAAGAACTGGAACGCACGCTGCGCCGAATGCCACGCAACCGGGTTCGAGAAGAATTACGATGCGGCAAGCGACAGCTACCACTCGCAACAGGCCGAGATCGGCGTGGGCTGCGAGGCCTGCCATGGCCCCGGTTCCGCGCATGTGACCTGGGCCGAAACCGCTCGCGAGCGAAGCCCGCAGGACCCGCTGCTGCCGCCCGAGGGCTATGGGCTTGCCATGGACTTCAACACCGCCGGCACCGAGGCGATGATCCAGCAATGTGCCGGCTGCCATTCCCGGCGCGAGCCGATGGGGCAGGGCAACCCGATACCGGGGACGCCCTATCACGACGCCTATACGCTGTCGCTTTTGCGGCCGGGTCTCTATCACGCCGACGGCCAGATCCTGGACGAGGTCTATGTCTATGGTTCGTTCCTGCAATCGAAGATGTATCAGCGCGGGGTGGGCTGTCTGGACTGTCACGAGCCGCATGGCGCGACGCTGCGGGCCGAGGATAACAGCCTGTGTACCCAGTGCCACTCCCCGGCGGCGAACCCGCGCTTTCCCAGCCTGAAAGCAGCGCTCTACGACGATCCCGCGCATACCTTCCACCCCAAGGGCTCTGCCGGGGCAGAATGCAAGTCCTGCCATATGATCGAGCGTGATTACATGGGGATAGACGGGCGGCGCGATCACAGTTTCCGCATCCCGCGCCCGGATTTGGTGGCGGTTACCGGCGGGCCCGATGCCTGTACCGATTGCCATGCGGATCAGGATGCTGGCTGGGCGGCGGCGGAAATCGCCAAACGGTATCCCGATGCGGCCAAACGTACGCATTACGGCACGGTGCTGGCAGCCGGGCGGGCCGATCCGGTCGCGGCGGGGCCGGGGTTGCGCATCCTGGCCCAGGATCGGGATCAGGCCGGGCTGGTCCGCGCGACGGCACTCTGGCTCTTGTCTCAGGGGGGCGATGCCAACAGTGCCGAGTTCCTGGCCGGGCTGCTAGAGGACGACGATCCCCTCGTGCGCGCCGCGGCGATCGGGGTTCAGCGCGCGGCGCCCCCTCAGACACGTGTGCAGCGGCTGATCCCGCTGCTGGCGGATCCGGTGCGCATGGTGCGGATCGAGACCGCCAAGGCGATGCTGGATGCTCCCATTGCGCGGCTGCCGGCCCGCATCGAGGCGCAGATGCAGGCAGCGATGACCGACTGGCGCAGGGCGCTTGCAGCACGTGTCGATTTCCCCGAAACCCATATGGTGATGGCGGGCATGGCGCTGACCATGCGCAACATCCCGGCCGCGCGCGGCGCGTTCCGGCAGGTGATCGCGATGGACCCGCAACGCGAGGAGGCCTGGATCATGCTGGCGCGCATCGCCGCGGCGATGGACGGGCCCGACGCTACGGCCGGGGTGCTTGACGAGGCGTTGGAGAAATTGCCGCATAGTGCGGCGCTCAACGAGATGAAACGCTCGGTTGCTGAACAGTAGCGGCAGCGCGTGCGGTCCGGACAATTGACTTGGAGGAGGAACAAGATGGTGAACAGCAGCCCAAGAATGACGGCGCCTGCGCTGGTTGCGGCACTAGCCTGCATTGCACCCGCCGTACCCGCCCTGGCACAGGAACGTCCGAAACTGGTCTTGCAGATCACCGTCGATCAATTGCGCGGCGACCTGATCGAAAGGTTCGGTGCGGGACTTGGCGAGGACGGGTTCCGCCGCCTGATCCGGGGCGGTGTCCATTTCACCCAGGCCCATCACGGCCATGCCAATACCGAAACCATCGTCGGCCACACCACGCTGGCCACCGGTGCCGATCCGGCGGTGCACGGGATGGTCGCCAATGTCTGGTTCGACCGGGTCGAGGGCGGTCAGGTCTACAATGTGCAGGATCCCGACTATCCGCTGGTGGGCGCCGCCGGGGTCGATGCGGCGACCGAGATCGACCCGACCCAGCGCGCCGCCACCACCGATGGCCGCTCGCCCGGCAATATCCTGACCTCGACCATCGCCGACGAGATCGGCATGTTCTTTGGTCCCGAGGCGCTGATCTTTGGCGTGTCGATCAAGGATCGGGGCGCGATTTCGATGGCCGGCCATACCGGTCAGGCCTATTGGTTCTCGAAATCCGAGGGGCGGTTCGTAACCTCGACCTTTTACCGCGACGACTACCCCGGCTGGGTGAGCGACTGGAACGGTTCGGGCATGGTCACCTCGTATGCCGGGACAAGCTGGACGCTCGCGGACGCGCCCGAAAGCTACATGTTCGGCACCCGCGACGACCAGCCGTGGGAGACCGACTTTCCCGGTTTCGGGCGCAGCTTTCCCCATCCCTGGGGAGAGGCGGATGACAAGTATTACACCACCCGCCTGACGCTCAGCCCGGCAGGCGACGAGATCACCGTGGATTTCGCCAAGGCGCTGATCGAGGCCGAGGGTATCGGGCAGGACGCGGTGCCCGATTACCTGTCCATCTCGCTGTCTTCGACCGACTATGTCGGGCATGTCTTCGGGCCGTCGAGCCTGGAGGCCGAAGACAACATTCGACGCCTCGACCGGACGCTGGCCGATCTCCTTGATTTCGTGGATGACAGGGTCGGGCTGGATCAGGTGCTGGTGGTGCTGTCCGCCGATCATGGCTCTCCCGAGAACCCGGGCTACCTTGCCACCCATGGCATCAAGGCCGGCACTTTCGATTTCGAGCGCGTCGATACAGAGCCCGGTTTCGTGCGTCTGGGCGCGCAATTCGGCGAGGCGCGCGCGCTGATCCGCAACTTTTCCAGCCCCTATGTCTATCTCAACCGCGAGCTGATTGCAGAGAAGGGGCTCGATCCGGCGACGGTCGAGGATTCGGTTGCGCGTGAACTTGACCTGCTGCCGGGCATCGACCTTGCCGTATCCAGCCGCCGCTTGCGCGAGGGGCAGATCGGCGAGGGCAAGGTGGTGGACGCGGTGCGCCGCAACTTTCACCGCGACCGGTCGGGCGATATCTATGTCGTGTTCGAACCGCATTGGTTCATCGCCGATTTTGACGGGCTGACGGTGGCCTCGGCGCATGGGTCGCCGTGGACCTATGACACCCATGTACCGGTGATCTTTCATGGCCCCGGCATCCCCCCGGCACGCATTGCGCGCCATGTCGAAACGGTGGACGTGGCGCCGACCATCGCCGCCTATCTGGGCACCAAGCCGCCCTCTGGCGCGACCGGGGTTCCATTGACCGAGGTGCTGGACTGAGCGGGAGGCCGGTACCACGGGCGAATAGAGGCACAGTCATTCAGGGGGCGGTATCCGGTTCCGCGATCGGGCCATTGTGCCCGAACCGACAGTATTTGCGGTTCTGATCCTGAAACAGGCGCGGATGCCGCTTGCAACATGAATATGCCAGGGGGTGGTATGGTGGTTCCGAAGGGGATGAGCCTTTGGGTAATTCGCGGCCCTCTCCATACTTCGGCTCGCGGTCCATCCTGCCAGAGCGGATGACGAGGCGGTATGCACTCGTAAAACAAAAACCCCCGAGCCTGCGGCACGGGGGACATCCGGTCTTTTTCCTGTTTAGGGACGGTCAGCCGCCCCAGGAGCGGACCTCGCCGCAATCCATGTGCACGAAATTCGAGCGGTAGTATTTGCCGACACCGCCAGCGCGGCAGGAAATCGCGGCATTTGCCATCTGGCTGACCGAGCGTGAGGCAAGCCGCAGGTCGGCGGCCTGGCCCTGCATGTGCAGCGAGTTGCGGGCCACCCCGCGCGAGCGGCTGCGCAGCATGGCATTGGTCTGCGGGCTGCGATAGCCGGACAGCAGCATATAGGGCTCGTTCACGTCCATCAGGTTGTGGGCGGCGGCCATGATGTCGATGGTACGCAGGTCCATGGTCTTGACCTGATCGACGCGCCAGTCGCGCATGAAGTAATTGATCTCCTTCACCGCGTCCTTGATGTAGTCGCCGTCGATCCAATACACCATGTCGATGCGTTCGCCGGTGCGGCCAGAGTACATTCGGATGCGGCGGATGTCGCCGCCGCCACGCAGGAACCCTGCGGCCATCGAGTAGGTGGGAGCGGCCGCCACTGCGGTTGCGGTGAATGCCCGAAGAAGTGCGCGCCGAGTAAGGCCCGTCGAGGTGTTGTGAGTCATGTGACTGTTTCGTCCCGTACGTCGTCCTGCCTGCACACGATGTTACGTGTACATTGTTAATAACCATCCCCCGGTTGCGCATTTGTATGGCACAGGGGGATTCGTTCGCCAAGTTTTCTTTCAGAATGTGTCATCCAAGGGGGAATTTTCGGCAGATTTTCGCCCAAACAGGTGATGCATATGCAGCAATTCGCCGCTAGCCAATGCGCCCCCGGCGCGGAAGGGCGATGCATCCGCGCATCATCCGGACCGCCATGTTGGCATCTGATGCAATTGTGAATGGACTTTTTCCCCTGGTTCTCACGAAGTTTTTCAGAGATTCACATCATTGCCCGTGATTAACCGCATTTGACCAGGACCCGAACATGCCGCATCTCAAACGCCCCCGCCTTCGTCTCACGCTGACAGCCTTGCTGCTTGCCGGTGTCGCGGCGTTCGGCTCAGTCGGCGGGGCGGAAGCGCAAGTTACCGCATATAAACAAGCTGTTGCCGAGGCAAGCTATGGCGATGACGGGGTTGCCGCCTTTTATCGCAAGAACGGCTATCAACCGGTCTGGACCGGAGAGGGGGCCGAATTCACAGCCCGTCGCGCCGCCCTGATCGAAGCGCTGAGCATGGCCGAGGTGCATGGCCTGCCCGCCGGACGCTATGACATCGAGGCACTAAGGGCGCAGATGGCGTCCGCGCGCACCACCCGTGACATGGGGCTGGTCGAAGTCGCACTGAGCCGCGAATTCGCCCGCTTTGCCCGTGACCTGCAAACCGGCCTGCTGACACCTTCGCAGATCGACGACGGCATGGTGCGCGAGGTAGAACGCCGGGGCGCCGAGGTTTATCTCACCGAATTGCAGGCGTCCCAACCTGCGCGCTACATGCGTGGACTGGCCCCGGATACCGCGCAGTACCGGGCGCTTCTGAAACTCAAG
Source organism: Ruegeria alba (assembly GCF_022321465.1). NCBI lineage: Bacteria > Pseudomonadati > Pseudomonadota > Alphaproteobacteria > Rhodobacterales > Roseobacteraceae > Ruegeria > Ruegeria alba. Next base: position 448,339 of record NZ_JAKOEM010000001.1, read on the forward strand.
CTCGACCTTGAACATGCGCTGGCCACCGGTGGCTGGGGGCCGACCGTTTCGGGCGGCAAGCTGGAACCGGGCAACAGCGGCCCGCGGGTCGTGGCGCTGCGCAACCGGCTGATCGCCATGGGATACATGGAGCGCAGCGCGGTGGCGAGCTATGACGGCACGCTGCAAAAGGCGGTTCAGGCGTTTCAGCTGGCCCATGGGCTGGAGCCCGACGGGGTTGCCGGCGACGGCACCCTGGACGAGATCAACAAATCCGTGGCCGACCGGTTGAAATCGGTGATTGTCGGGCTGGAGCGCGAACGCTGGCTGCCGCGTGATCGCGGCGAGCGGCATATCCTGGTCAACCAGACCGATTTCACCGCCAAGATCGTGGATCATGGCCGCGTCACCTTTGAAACCCGTTCGGTCATCGGCAAGAATGTCAGCGACCGGCGCAGCCCCGAATTCTCGGACGAGATGGAGCATATGGTGATCAACCCGAGCTGGTACGTGCCGCGCTCGATCATCACCAAGGAATATCTGCCGAAACTGCGCGCAAACCCCAATGCGGTCCGGCATCTGGAAATCACGGACAGCCGTGGCCGCCAGGTCAATCGCGGTGCAGTGGATTTCAGCCAGTTCTCCAGCCGCAGCTTTCCCTTTGCCATGCGCCAGCCGCCGGGCAAGAGCAATGCACTGGGGCTGGTGAAATTCATGTTCCCGAACAAGTACAACATCTACCTGCACGACACGCCGCAGAAACACCTGTTCGCCCGCGAGGTCCGCGCCTATTCGCATGGCTGCATCCGGTTGGCGCAACCCTTTGAATTCGCTTACGCGCTGCTCGCTCTGCAAGAAACCGATCCGAAAGCCTTCTTTCACAACGTGCTGAACACCGGTCGTGAAACCAAGGTCGATCTGGAACGCCATGTGCCGGTACATATCATCTATCGCACGGCGGTGGTGGATGACCGGGGACAGCCCGGCTATCGGCGCGACGTTTATGGGCGTGACGCAAAGATTTGGGACGCGCTCAGTCGGGCAGGGGTGGTTCTGAGCGCGGTTCAGGGTTAAATCCACGGGGCCAACCACAAGAAGCAGGCCCCAGATGACCTATACCATTTCGCAGATCGCCAAGGCCCTCGGGGCCGAGGCCGCAGGCAATCTCGACCTGACCGTCACCGGCGCGGCGGAACCGGGCGATGCCGGGCGCGACCAGCTGGCGCTGGCGATGTCACCGAAATATGCCGAGGCGCTGGCACAGGGGGGCGCGCGCGCCGCGATCCTGTGGCCCGGCGCCGCATGGCAGGCGATGGGGCTTGAGGCCGCGATCTTTACCACCCGACCGCGTCTGGCCATGGCGGGCGTGACCGCCATGCTCGACCCCGGTCAGGGTGTTGCGGCGGGCATCCATCCCTCGGCGGTGATCGACCCCAGCGCCGAGATCGGCGCCGATGTCAGCATCGGGCCGCTGACCGTTGTGGGCGCACGGGCCCGGATCGGCGAGGGCTCGGTCATCGGGCCGCATTGCGTGATCGGCATGGATGTGGTGCTGGGGCCGGGCGCTTTCCTGCGCGAGATGGTCAGCATTGGCGCCCGCGCCACCATCGGCGCCCGTTTCATCGCGCAACCCGGCGCACGGATCGGCGGCGACGGCTTCTCGTTTGTTACGCCCGAGGTGTCGGGCGCCGAAAATGCCCGCAAGACAATGGGCGATCAGGGCGAGGCCAAGGCGCAGGCCTGGACCCGCATCCATTCGCTGGGCGCGGTCGAGATCGGCGACGATGTCGAGGTCGGCGCCAATTGCACCGTCGACAACGGCACCATCCGCAATACCAGTATCGGCGATGGCAGCAAGCTCGATAACCTTGTGCATGTCGGCCACAATACGCGTGTCGGGCGCGACTGTCTGCTCTGCGGGCAGACCGGCGTGTCCGGTTCGGTCGAGATCGGCAACAACGTGGTGTTGGGCGGCCAGACCGGGGTGGTCGACAATATCTTTATTGGTGACGGGGTGATCGCGGGGGGTGGCACCAAGATCCTGTCGAACGTACCGGCGGGCCGGGTGATCATGGGCTATCCCGGCGTGAAAATGGATCTGCATACCGAGATCTACAAGGCGCAGCGCCGTCTTCCTCGCCTGTTGCGCGACATCGCGGCACTGAAAAAGGCGGTTTCCAAACCGGGACCGAGCGAGTAAATCAGCGCCAGACAGAACCCAGAGGATCGACATGAGCATCAGCGACCGCGCTATCGCCATCATCGCCGAGCAGGCCGTGCTGGAGCCCTCCGACGTCAGCCCCGAAAGCACGCTTGAAGATCTGGGCATCGACAGCCTGGGCCTGGTGGAAAGCATTTTTGCCATCGAAGAAGAATTCGACATCTCGATCCCCTTCAATGCCAACGAACCCAGCCAGAGCGACTTCGATATCTCGAATGTGGCCGCGATCATCGCGGGCATCGAGAAGCTGGTTGCGGAAAAGGTCTGACCGCGCCCATGAAACGGGTTGTCATCACCGGGGCCGGCACCATCAACGCGCTGGGGCATTCGGTGCCCGAGACGCTGCACGCCATGCGCGAGGGCCATTGCGGCATCGGCGAACTGGAGTTTCGCGATGTCGAGCGGCTGGCCATCCGCATCGGCGGCCAGGTGCGCGGGTTCGAGGCCGAGGGCCGCTTCAACCGCCAACAGATGTCGCTCTATGACCGGTTCACCCAGTTCACCCTGACCGCAGCCAAAGAGGCGATCGACCAGTCGGGGCTGAACTTTCACGGTGAACTGGCGGCGAAATCGGGCGTGGTGCTGGGCACTGCGGGTGGCGGCGTCAGCACCTGGGACGAGAATTACCGCTCGGTCTATGAAGAGGGCAAGAACAGGGTCCATCCCTTTGTCGTGCCCAAGCTGATGAACAACGCGGCCGCCAGCCATGTGTCGATGGAACACAATCTCAAGGGTCCGTCCTTTACCGTGTCGACCGCCTGCGCCTCGTCGAATCACGCGATGGCGCAGGCCTTTTCCATGGTGCGCAGCGGCATGGCGCCGGTGATGGTCACCGGCGGATCGGAATCGATGCTGTGTTTCGGCGGGGTCAAGGCCTGGGAAGGGCTGCGGGTGATGTCCAAGGATGCCTGCCGCCCGTTCAGCGCCAATCGCAACGGCATGGTCCAGGGCGAGGGCGCGGGTATCTTCGTGTTCGAAGAGATGGAGCACGCCAAGGCCCGTGGTGCCGAGATCCTGTGCGAGGTTGCGGGATTTGCCATGTCCTCGGATGCCTCCGATATCGTGATGCCATCGAAACAGGGGGCGGCGCGGGCGATGGCGGGCGCGCTGGCCGATGCGCGGATCAATCCGGGTGACGTAGGGTATATCAACGCCCATGGCACCGGTACGGCGGCCAATGACAAGACCGAATGCGCTGCGGTGGCCGATGTGTTCGGGCGTCATGCCGACAGCCTGATGATTTCGTCCACCAAGTCGATGCATGGCCACCTGATCGGCGGCACTGGCGCGGTGGAACTGCTGGCCTGTATCATGGCGCTGCGTGATGGGGTGATCGCCCCCACCATCGGCTATGAGGAGCCCGACCCCGAATGCGCGCTGGACGTGGTCCCGAACGAGGCGCGCGAGGCCAAGGTCGATGTGGTGCTGAGCAACGCATTTGCCTTTGGCGGGCTGAACGCGGTGCTGGCGCTGCGCAAGGTCTGACCCGCGCCCCGGATCAGACGGATATGAAAAGGCCGCCAGGTTCCCCCGAACCGGCGGCCTTTCTGCAATCCGGTAAACAGGGTCAGTTGCTGACCACGTCCACCTTGTCATAGCTGGCGGTGAAGCCCGTCAGCGACAATTCCAGCGACACGGTCTGATCCGGGGCCGGGGCGGGAACCAGCGATACCGTTGCCTTGGCCCCCTTCTTCATCGCGTCGATATCGGCCTGGGTCAGACCGATTTGCGCGATGCAGCCGATCGGGTTGCAGAACGAGTAGTTGTACCGCTTGCCGGGTGCCCCATCGATCGAGATCGTCAGCTGGGCCGGCAACAGGGTTTCCAGCGGAACGATCACGGTTGCCCCTGCAACCGCGACACCGCCCTCTTCGAGCCGGAACATCGAAAACTCGGCCATCGGGTTGCCCTGAGCGTCGGTCAGGATCTGGAGCATCGAACAGGGGTCGGTTTCACCCTCTGTCTTGATGCAAGCCATGTCCCAATCGCCGATCTTCTCTTTGGAATAACGCTGTCCCAGCTGTGGCGAACCATCTGCCGGCGTGCCCAGATCAAGAAGCTGGTCGGCCGTCTTCTGCTCTTCCTGAGCCGGGGCCGTTTCGGCCGGTGTGGTCGTGTCCTGTGCCGTCGCGGCGCCGGTCAGGGCCAGCAGGGCGGCGGCGGACAGGGTAATCAGGGTCTTGGTCATGAATGCCTCGTCAAAAGATGAGCTGCTCGCGCCCCGTCTATCACGAGTGTTCGGCGCTGTCAGGGACAAAGCAGCGCATCAGCGGCGATTTGATGACAGCGGAGCCGAACAAAAAAGGGAACCCGTGAACCGGATTCCCTCTTATCTGTCTCCCCGTCGGACTGGCCGACTTAGTATTGTGAGCAGACGTTACGAGAGGCGCGCCAACGGGTCAACAGCTATCGCAGGTTTTTTCGACTCTCGGGGGCAATTGATTGGAGATGCACGATTTTTGACCGTCAGGTCGAAAAATGCCGTGCCCGAAGGCACGGCCAGTCTGACAGGGAGGAAGTGCCCCCGCAGCACCAGTCGTCTGAGGGGCAATAAGGACTATCGCAGGCAAAGGTTAACTTTGTATGGTTGCGGTGAGACGATGAATTTCGAGGCGTAAACCAAATGGACGGAAAGATTTTCCTGGGCGGCGGCGGCCCGGACTATGGCGTGGCGCAGGGGCTGGACCTGAAATATGCCAACCGGCACGGATTGATCGCGGGGGCCACCGGCACCGGCAAGACGGTGACGCTGCAAATCCTGGCCCAGGGTTTTGCCGAGGCTGGCGTGCCGGTCTTTCTGGCCGATGTCAAAGGCGACCTGTCGGGCATGGCCAAGCCGGGGTCGGCCGATCACAAGCTGCACGCGGCGTTTACCTCGCGCGCCGAAAAGATCGGTCTGACCGACTATGAATATCGCGCCTGTCCGGTGACCTTTTGGGACCTGTTCGGCGAACAGGGGCATCCGGTGCGCACCACCGTGGCCGAGATGGGGCCACTGTTGCTGTCGCAACTGCTGGAGCTGACCGAGGCGCAGGAAGGCATTCTGAACATCGCCTTCCGGCTGTCGGACGAGGAGGGGCTGCCGCTGCTTGACCTCAAGGATCTTCAGGCGCTGCTGGTCTGGATCGGCGAGAATGGCAAGTCGCTCTCGCTGCGCTATGGCAATATCTCGACCGCCTCGGTGGGGGCGATCCAGCGTCGCCTTTTGGTGATCGAGAACCAGGGCGGCGCGCGCCTGTTCGGGGAACCGGCGCTGGATCTGGCCGACATGATGCGGGTCGACGATCAGGGGCGCGGCATGGTCAACATCCTGGCCGCCGATACGCTGATGGCCTCGCCGCGGCTCTATTCCACCTTCCTGCTCTGGCTGCTCAGTGAACTGTTCGAGGAACTGCCCGAGGTGGGCGACCCCGACAAGCCGAAACTGGTGTTCTTCTTCGACGAGGCGCATCTGCTGTTCGATGATGCACCCAAGGCGCTGGTGGACAAAGTGGAACAGGTGGCGCGCCTGATCCGGTCCAAGGGGGTGGGGGTCTATTTCATCACCCAGAACCCGGCGGATGTACCCGAGGATGTGCTGGGCCAGTTGGGCAACCGCATCCAGCACGCGCTGCGCGCCTTTACCGCGCGCGACCGCAAGAACCTGCGGCTGGCGGCCGAGACCTATCGTGAGAACCCCGCATTCGACACAGAAGAGGCGATCCGCGAGGTGGGCGTGGGCGAGGCGGTGACCTCGATGCTGATGAAGAAGGGCGTGCCGGGGGTGGTGGAACGCACCCTGATCCGCCCGCCCTCATCGCAACTGGGCCCGATCACCCCGGCCGAGCGCAAGGCGATCCTGGCCACATCGGACATGGCGGGGAAATACGACACGCCGCTGGACCGCAAATCGGCCTTCGAGATCCTGGCGAAACGGGCCGAGGAGGCCGCGAAAGAGGCCGAACAGGCCGAGGAACGCGCCGAGGAGGCCAGCCCGTGGGAACGGGAATACAACTCGGCCCGCCGCTATTCCGGCAGCAGGGTGGGCCGCTCGACCGCGCGCCAGACCAGCAGCCGGCGCCGCAGCGAGGACACGCTGACCAGTGCCATGGGCGAGGCGGTGATCAAGGAACTGAAAGGCACCACCGGCCGCCGCATCGTGCGCGGCATCCTGGGCAGCCTGTTCAAGGGGCGGTGAGTGTCTTGACGCGGGATATGTATGGGCTGAAGCCCATGCCTCCGGCGGGGATATTTGGAGCAAGAGGAAGGGGCGCGTCGCGCCAGAGAAGAAAGGCCGCGTCCGGGTGGGGCGCGGCCTTTCTGGATGTTACTTCTCCGGGATCAGGCCGCGTGGGCTGAACCTGAGCACCAGGAGCAGGATGATCCCCATGGTCAGGAGCCGCATATGGGCGGCGCTGTCGATCAGGTGCGATTTCAATGCGCTGCCCTCGGCCATGCCGCTGGTGATCACCTGCATCAGGAAGAGGCCCAGAGGCTCGACCTGAACCCAGAGGAACCAGATCAGCATCGCGCCCAGCACGGCGCCGAAATTGTTGCCGGACCCGCCCACGATCACCATCACCCAGATCAGGAAGGTAAACCGCAGCGGCTGATAGGTGCCCGGTGTCAACTGCCCGTCAAGCGTGGTCATCATCGCACCGGCGATGCCGCAGACCGCTGATCCCAGCACGAAGATTTGCAGGTGTCTGCGGGTGACGTCCTTGCCCATCGCCTCGGCCGCGACCTCGTTGTCGCGAATGGCGCGCATCATCCGGCCCCAGGGGCTTTTGAGCGCCATCTGCGCCATCCAGAGAAGGACCAGCAGCACCACCATGAACAGGACCGAGTAGCCCAGTTTCACATAGAGGGTGGAGGCGGTGACCGGGTCGATGCCCAGCGACGCGGCGCTTTCGACGAATCCGGCATCGTTTTGCAGGTCGATCTCGTAAGGCACCGGGCGGGGCAGGCCGATCACGTTCTTGACCCCGCGCGCCAGCCAGTCCTCGTTCTTCATCACCGCGATGATGATCTCGGCGATGCCCAGCGTGGCGATGGCCAGATAGTCCGAGCGCAGGCCCAGCGCCGTCTTGCCGATCAGCCAGGCCGCGCCAGCGGCCAAGAGACCACCTGCGGGCCAGGCCAGCAGCACCGGCAGGCCGAGGCCACCGATATTGCCCGCCGCGGCCGGATTGATCGCCTCGACCGCCATCACGTTGGGGTCAAACACCGCGCGATAGAGGACAAAGCCCAGCACCAGCACCGCCAGCATCGCCAGGTTGCGCCCGCGTCCCTTGGGCATGTGGCGTGATACCAGAACGGCGGCCACCACGGTGGCAGCCCCAAGAAGCAGCGCCAGCACGATGCCGAAGCCGCCCGCGCTCCACGCCTCGGGCGAAAGCGGCTCGGCCACCAGCACCACGGCCAGTCCACCCAGCGCGACAAAGCCCATAACACCTACGTTGAAAAGCCCGGCAAAGCCCCATTGCAGGTTCACCCCGATGGCCATGATGGCCGAGATCAGCCCCATGTTCACGATCAGGATGGCCGAGTTCCAGCTTTGCATGAAACCGGTGATCACGATCAGCACGGCGACGCCCAGAAACAGGGCGGTGTTCTTCACTGTCTCGGTCATACCGCTTTCCCCTTGAAGAGGCCCGTAGGCTTGAACAGCAGCACGATCAGCAGGATGACGAAGCTGACCGCGAATTTGTAATCGGTGCTCAGAAGCTGCACCAACCCGTCGGGTGACATGCCCTCGGGCGCCAGATAGCCCAGCACCTTTTTCCAGGCATAGGTCACCGTCACCTCGGAAAAGGCGATGACGAAACCGCCCGCGATGGCGCCCAGCGGGCTGCCCAGACCGCCCACGATGGCCGAGGCAAAGATGGGCAGCAGAAGCTGGAAATAGACAAAGGGCTTGAAGCTTTTGTCGAGGCCATAGAGCACACCCGCCGTGGTGGCCAGCGCCGCCACGATGAGCCAGGTGTACATGACCACGCGCTCTGGGTTGATGCCAGAGAGCAGCGCCAGATCCTCGTTATCGGAATAGGCGCGCATCGATTTGCCGGTGCGGGTCCGGTTCAGGAACCAGAACAGAAGCGCCACGCAGATCACCGCCACAACCACGGTCAGTGCCTGGGTTGTCTTGATCGCCAGCCCTTCGTCGAGCCCGGTCATCTTCTTGAAATCACGAGCCGAGATCAGGAAGCGGGTGCCATCGGCAAAGTTCTGGTCATTGGGGCCGATGATGAAACGCACCAGCCCGTTCATGATGAACATGACGCCCATCGACACGATGACCAGGATCACCGGTTTCGCCTTTTGCTCGCGGTAAAAGCGATAGACCGCGCGGTCGGTGACCAGAACCAGCGCCATGCAGCCAAGAATGCCGAAGGGCAGCGCCAGAAGCGCGGTGGGCAGCGGACCAAGGTGAATGCCATGCGATTGCATCCACCAGGTCACCAGCACGGTGATCATGGCGCCGAACGCCATGGTGTCGCCATGGGCAAAGTTCGAGAACCGCAGGATGCCATAGATCAGCGTGACGCCCAGCGCACCCAGCGCCAGCTGGCTGCCATAGGCGATCGCGGGGATCAGGACAAAGTTAGAAAGCGCCACAAGGGCGTTGAGGATTTCCATGTCTCAGCCCCCCAGGAAGGATTTGCGGACTTCGGGATCTTCGAGCAGTTCCTTGCCGGTGCCGGTAAAGGCGTTGCGGCCCTGAACCAGCACATATCCCTTGTCGGCGATGGCCAGCGCCTGCTTGGCGTTCTGCTCGACCATCAGGATCGGCAGGCCGGTGCGGCTGACCTCGATGATGCGGTCGAAAAGCTCGTCCATCACGATGGGGCTGACGCCTGCGGTGGGTTCGTCCAGCATCAGCACCTTGGGCTTGGTCATCAGCGCCCGGCCCACGGCGACCTGCTGGCGCTGGCCGCCTGACAGCTCTCCGGCGGCCTGATAGCGTTTCTCGCGCAGGATCGGGAACAGGTCATAGACCTGTTCCATGGTCTCGCGGATATCATCGCGGCGGATGAAGGCGCCCATTTCCAGGTTCTCTTCGACCGTCATCGAGGTGAAGATGTTGTTGGTCTGGGGCACGAACCCCATGCCCTTGACCACCCGGTCCTGCGGCGTGAGCTTGGTGATGTCCTCTCCATCCAGCCGGACCGAGCCGGAACGGACGTCGAGCATGCCGAACACCGCCTTCATCGCGGTCGACTTGCCGGCGCCGTTGGGGCCGACGATCACGGCGATCTCACCCGGGTTCACCGCGATGGTGCATTCATGCAGGATATCGGGCCCCTTGCCGTAACCGCCGGTCATGGTGTCGCCGATCAGAAAGGGACCGCCATCGACCTTGGTCGTGGGGCCGCTCTTGCGATGGGCGGGGGTCATGGTGCCCATGCCCTTGGTGTTGGTGATCGAGGCATCCTTGTTGCCGCGACCGTCCTGATAGGGATTGTCGCTCATGCGTCCGCCTCCAGCTGTGCCTTGTTCTTCAGGCCGGTGCCCAGATAGGCCTCGATCACCTGTTCATTGGCCTTGATCTCGTCAAGCGTGCCTTGAGCCAGGACCTTGCCCTCGGCCATGCAGATGACGGGATCACAGATCTTGCCGATGAAATCCATGTCATGCTCGATCACGACAAAGGTATAGCCGCGTTCCTTGTTCAGCCGCAGGATGGTGTCGGCGATGGTCATCAACAGGGTCCGGTTCACCCCGGCGCCGACCTCGTCCAGGAACACGATCTTGGCATCGACCATCATGGTGCGGCCCAGTTCCAGCAGCTTTTTCTGCCCGCCCGAGACCTGGCCCGCCTTGTGATCGGCCAGATGTTCGATGGTCAGGAATTCCAGCACCTCGTCGGCCTTGGCACGCAGGGCGCGTTCCTCGTCGGCGATCCGCTTGCGCCCGAACCAGGTGTTCCACAGCGTCTCGCCCGACTGGCCGCCCGGCACCATCATCAGGTTCTCGCGGCAGGTCATCGAGCTGAATTCATGCGCGATCTGAAAGGTCCTGAGCAGCCCCTTGTGGAACAGCTCGTGCGGCGGCAGGCCGGTGATATCCTCGCCATCCATGGTGACCTTGCCGCTGGTGGGCGGCAGGACGCCGGCGATCACGTTGAACAGGGTGGTCTTGCCGGCTCCGTTCGGTCCGATCAGACCGGTGACAGAGCCCTTGGCGATTTCCAGCGTCGCACCATCGACGGCATGGAATCCGCCGAAGTGCTTGTGCACGTCTTCGACGACGATCATGTGTTCCCCCGGGGCCGCTTGTTTTCTGCGGCCTTGTTGGTTGTTGCCTCATCCCCCGAAAAGAGGTGCGGCCTTTTGTCATTGAAACAGCCCGGACACAAGGCCCGGGCTGTTCAGTGTCATCTCATCGCGGGGCGATCAACGGTACTTGGCCGTGGTGATCTTGCCGCCTTCGATGGTGATCTGGCGGTAGTTGCCGGCGCTTTCGCCGGGTCCGATCAGCTCGACCGCGGTGGCGCCGACATAGTCGACCTCGCCGCCGTCCTTGATGATCTGAAGCGCCTTGGCCAGTTCGCCGGGATAGATCTTCTCGCCCGGTGCGTTGGCCACATGCATCACGTGATCCTTGTAATCGCCCGAGTCCTTGGAATTGGCCGCCTGCATGGCCAGCATGATCAGGGCCGCCGCGTCATAGGATTCCGGGGTAAAGGGCGAGGTGGAATCGAACGCGCCGCCCACCATTTCCGAGAACTTGGCCACGCCCGGGCTGTCGGTGCCGGGGTGCTGGCCGCTCGACCCTTCGATCTCGTCGCCGAAATTCTCTTCGAGCTTGGCGCCGATCATGCCATCGGGGAAGTGGAAGGTGTCGAACGCGCCCGAGTCGATGGCCGAGCGCACGATGCCCGAACCGCCCTGATCGACGTAACCGGCAACCACCAGACGGTCGCCGCCAGCAGCCGCCAGTGCGCCCACTTCGGCCGAATAGTCGGCCTTGCCGTCCTCATGCGCGGCCGAGATTGTCACGGTGCCACCCGCCGCTTCGAACGCGGCCTGGAAGCTGTCGGCCAGACCCTTGCCATAGTCGTTGTTGGTATAGGTCAGCGCGACTTCCTTGATGCCTTCTTCCATCAGCACTTCGGTCATCACGACACCCTGGCGAGCATCCGAGGGCGCGGTGCGGAAGAACAGGCCGTTGTCTTCGGCGGTCGACAGCGCGGGCGAGGTGGCCGAGGGCGAAATCATCACGACGCCGTTCGGCACGGCAACGTTGGACAGGATGGCACCGGTCACGCCCGAACAGTCGGCGCCCATGATGCCGTCGACCTTGTCCGAGGTCACCAGACGTTCGGCGGCAGCGGTGGCGGCGGCGGCATCGACGCAGGTCGAGTCGGCGCGGACCGAGGTCACGGTGGCCCCATCCAGCAGCAGGCCCGAATCGGTGACTTCCTTCATCGCCAGTTCGGCGCCATCGGCCATCGAGGGGGTCAGCGATTCGATCGGGCCGGTAAAGCCCAGAATCACGCCGATCTTCACCTCTTTGGCATGACCACCGGCAAAGGCCGCGCTTGCCATCAGGGCAGAGGCCGCAGTGGCCGTGAGAAGCTTTTTCATGTGTTACTCCCTTGTTGGAACGTAATCGTTCTGACGAAACCCTAGGCAAGCTGTCACCAAAAGAAAAGTCCTAACGAAAAAGTGGTTTGGTGCCGGAAATCATGGATGTTTTGCTTGCCCTGGTCTTGAATTGAGACTGGGCGGACGGGAGGAAACGGCATGACAATCGTACAACTTGGCAGCGTGATTCTGACGATCGCGAGCCTGCTCGCCTCGGGGCAGGCCAGGGCCGAACTGTCCTCGCGGGCGGGGCCGCTCAGGATCGAAGCCATGGTAGAAGGGCTGAGGTCGCCCTGGGCGGTGGCACCGCTGCCTGTCGGCGGATTTCTTGTCACCGAGCGGGACGGTGTGTTGGTGCATGTCGCACAGGGCCGCAAGAACGAGGTTGCCGGCCTGCCTCGGGTGCGGGTCGCGGGGCAGGGCGGTTTGCTTGATATCACCCTCGCCCGCGATTTCACCCGCAACCGGCGGCTTTACCTCACCTATGCGCAGCCGCAGTCGGGGGGCGGTGCCGGAACGGCGGTGGCGGTCGCGCGGCTGTCCGAGGACAACCGTCGCCTGACCGGCCTTCGCCAGATCTATCAGGTTCCACCGGGCGGGCAGGGCGGCCGCCATTTCGGCAGCCGGGTCGTCGAGGCGCCGGATGGTACGCTGTTCGTCACCCTGGGCGATCGCGGCGACGACGCCAGCGCACAGGATCCGACCAACCCGCAAGGATCGGTCATCCGCATCAATCCCGACGGAAGCATTCCCTCCGACAATCCCTTTGTGGGACAAAGCGGTATCCGGTCCGAGATCTGGTCGCTGGGGCACCGAAATCCGCAAGGCGCGGGGCTGGATGCACAAGGGCGGCTCTGGACCTCGGAACACGGCGCGCGCGGCGGTGACGAGGTGAACCAGATCCGGCCCGGTGCCAATTACGGCTGGCCGGTGATCTCTTATGGCCGCCACTATTCAGGGGCCAAGATCGGTGAAGGCACCCACAAGGCGGGGATGGAACAGCCGCAATTCCATTGGGATCCGTCAATCGCCCCGTCTGGCCTGCTGGTCTATTCCGGCGCGCTCCGGCCGGATTGGGCCGGTGACATCTTTGTCGGGTCGCTGAAATTCGACCATATTGTCAGGCTGACCGGCAGCCCCCTGCGCGAAGCCGAGCGGATCGAGGGCCCCGAGACCGAGCGCGTCCGCGACATCGTCGAGGCGCCCGACGGCACGATCTGGTTCATCTCCGAAGGCCGGGGCGCGGTTTATCGCGTGGCGCCAGGGGGTTAGTCCCTGCTCGCCGCTTCTTTCGGGTGTCTTTCATCGGGCGCGAACGCGCCCTGGTGTCGAAAACGCAAACCTCTGGCTGGCAGCGGCGACACAAGCGGCGCGTGATGCTAGACCGACAGTCGCGCGCTTTGCGCGCCGCGTTCGCGATAGGGCGTGGTGTTGTAATGCGCGCGGTAGCATTTCGAGAAATGGCTGGGCGAGGCAAAGCCGCAGGCCAGTGCCACGTTGATCACGCTCATATCCGTCTGCATCAGCAGGTTGCGCGCCTTTTGCAGCCTGAGTTCCATGTAATAGCGCTTGGGGCTGCGGCTGAGATAGCGGCGGAACAGCCGTTCCAGCTGGCGGGTGGACATGCCCACATCCTTGGCCAGCAGCGCGGGCGAGATCGGCTCTTCGATATTGCGCTCCATCATCTGGATGACCTGGCTCAACTTTGGGTGGCGCACGCCGATGCGGGTGGGGGTGGACAGGCGCTGGGTGTCCTGGTCGGTACGGATCGAGGAATAGATCAGCTGATCGGCCACCGCGTTGGCCAGTTCCTCGCCATGGGCATTGGCGATGAGTTTCAGCATCAGGTCGATCGAGGCGGTGCCACCCGCCGTGGTGATGCGCGGCCCGTCGATGACAAAGACCGACTTGGTCAGCGTGACCTCTTCGAATTCCTCGATGAAACTGTCCTGGTTTTCCCAGTGAATGGTGGCGCGCTTGCCGTCCAGCAGACCGGCCTTGGCCAGGGTATAACCGGCGGTGCAGAGCCCACCGATCACCGGACCGCGCCGCGCCTCGCGCCGGAGCCAGCTTACCACCTTTTTCGTGGTGGCCTTCTGCACGTCGATGCCACCGCAGACCAGCACCACATCCTCGCGCCGCAACTCGTCCAGATCGCCGTCGAGCTTGAACACCGTGCCGTTGGAACAGGTGGCCGAGGCACCGCCTTCGCCCACGACGGACCATTCATACAGCTGCTGTCCCGCCATCCGGTTGGCGATGCGCAACGCCTCGACAGCGCAGGCGAAACACAACATCGTGAACTGGTCGAGCAGGACAAAGACAAACCTCTGCGGCTTCTTCTGGCCGGTATCCACTCTGACAACTTGGCGTTGCTCTTTCATGCGCGCGTTCCTTGGCTTATGTGACGCTACGTCGGGGGCGTCTGCGCTGGGTTGTCATTCACATTGCTCAGAGCTTGTTTGCGACGTCAAGAGGCGCAAATCTGATATGGTCTCTGCCCGGGTCATTTTGTATAGAGGCCCCCTGTGAATATCCTTGCGGAGATGAGAGCGATGAGCGAGTGGCAAAAATCGACCTGGCGCGCGAAACCGCGGGTCCAGATGCCCGATTATACCGATCAGGCCGAACTGGCCCGTGTCGAGGCGCAGCTTTCCCAGTATCCGCCCTTGGTCTTTGCCGGCGAGGCGCGGCGGCTGAAACGGCATCTGGGCGCAGCCGGGCGCGGCGAGGCCTTTCTGCTACAGGGCGGCGATTGCGCCGAGAGCTTCGAGCAATTCAGCGCTGACGGCATCCGCGACACGTTCAAGGTGATGCTGCAAATGGCGATGGTGCTGACCTTCGGCGCCAAGGTGCCGGTGGTCAAGGTGGGACGCATGGCGGGTCAGTTCGCCAAGCCGCGCAGCGCGCCGACCGAGGTGGTCGATGGCGTGGAACTGCCCAGCTATCGCGGTGATATCATCAACGAGCTGGCCTTTACCCCCGAGGCGCGTATCCCCAACCCGCAGAAGATGCTGCAGGCCTATACCCAGGCGGCGGCGACGCTGAACCTGTTGCGCGCCTTTTCGACCGGCGGTTTCGCCGACATGAACCGGGTGCATTCCTGGACGCTGGGCTTTACCGACGAACAGGATGTGCAGAAATACTCCGAGATCGCCGACCGCATCCAGGACACGATCGACTTCATGGGCGCGGCGGGCATCACCGCCGATACCACGCATCAATTCTCGACGGTCGAGTTTTACACCAGCCACGAGGGGCTGCTGCTGGAATACGAAGAGGCGCTGACGCGGCTCGATTCGACTTCGGGCAACTGGCTGGCGGGCTCGGGCCACATGATCTGGATCGGCGACCGGACCCGGCAGCCGGACGGCGCGCATGTGGAATTCTGCCGCGGCGTGCTGAACCCGATCGGCTTGAAATGCGGGCCGACCACCACCGCCGAGGATCTCAAGGTGCTGATGGCCAAGCTGAACCCCGAGAACGAAGAGGGCCGGCTGACCCTGATCGCGCGCTTTGGCGCGGGCAAGGTCGCAGATCACCTGCCGCGCCTCGTTCAGGCGGTGCGTGAAGAAGGCGCCAAGGTGACCTGGGTTTGCGACCCGATGCATGGCAACACGATTAAATCAGCCTCGGGCTACAAGACTCGCCCATTCGAATCCGTGCTGCGCGAGGTACGTGACTTCTTTGCTGTGCATCAGACAGAAGGTACCGTGCCCGGTGGCGTACATTTCGAAATGACCGGGAAGGACGTAACCGAATGCACTGGAGGTGTTAGGGCCGTAACCGACGAGGATCTGAGCGCCCGTTATCACACCGCCTGCGATCCGCGCCTGAATGCCAGCCAGTCGCTGGAACTGGCCTTTCTCGTGGCCGAGGAACTGACCCGGCTGCGCGCCGATCAGCGCCGCCGCGCCGCGAGCTGAAGCAGTATCAGACTTTAGACAAAGTGGCCCGGGGCATCGTCCCGGGCCATTTCCGTTGTGACCCCGAGTTTTTCCTTCAATCCTCGGGCAGAACCAGGCGCAACTGCGGCTTGCCACCCGCAAATCCCGTGCGTGGTTCGGCAAACCCCACAGTTTCAGCAGGCCCAGAGACCTGTTCCTTTGCCGTGTCCGCTGCCGCTGGAAGGTCGCGCAGGGTCGATCCGGCGATCTCGAAGCGGCGCCCACCAGTGCCCAGCGGCCCATCCGAG
The DNA here is from genome assembly GCF_022321465.1 of Ruegeria alba. Taxonomy (NCBI): domain Bacteria; kingdom Pseudomonadati; phylum Pseudomonadota; class Alphaproteobacteria; order Rhodobacterales; family Roseobacteraceae; genus Ruegeria; species Ruegeria alba. The sequence goes on from NZ_JAKOEM010000001.1 coordinate 464,303, forward strand.
ATCATGATACCCAAGGCCCGGCTGACATCGCCGAAATCGCTTTGCAGCGGCAAGAGGATCATCCGCGCCTCGACCCGAGGAGCGGTGAACCGCCGTTCCGCGTTCAGCGTCATTTCGGCGATGGCCGGCGTGTCGAAGACATGTTCCAGCGTGGCGCCGATCTCGGACCGGGCACCGGCGGTGAAAAACGCGGTCAGCGGCATGCCGCGCACCTCCATCCCGGCAATCTCGCTCAGATGGCTGCCGGCCAGGCGGAACCGGGCGATACCGGGTGCAATCCGTTCCAGGATGAACGTGTATTCCAGGATGTTTTCCAGCCCGCGCGGGTCGATGTCCGAGCGTCGCGGCACCCCGTCACCGTCGCGCAGGGCCGCCCAATAGGCTTCGGCCTGCCGAAGCGGCGACACGGTACGTCCGCTGCGAAACCGGTCCATCGAGATCACATTCCCCGCGCTGTCCCCGGTACCCGGCCGGGATCTGCTACCAAAAAAAGCCTTCATCACCGTTACCCTGTTGCTCGTCGTTCTCCTGCCTTGGCTCGCGTCCTGCAGGGCAAGGGCTGAGCTTAAGACAGGTTACCTAAACGTTAACCTGCCACGGATTGCCCCAATCTTGGACCTATTTCTTAACGAATGGTTAACCGGGTAAAACTTGACGAAAATCCGGCCGGGTCTTGCTCAAGGGGCGGGCTTGGCATTAGGTGCGGGGACATTTCCGGCTGGGCCGGAACCACCAGAGAGGGCAGCGATGATCAGATCCATGACCGGTTTCGCCTCGGCGCGCGGCGAATTGGCGCCGTTCAGCTGGAGCTGGGAGCTGCGCAGCGTGAATGCCAAGGGGCTGGATCTGCGCCTGCGTGTGCCCGAATGGCTCGAAGGTCTGGAGACCGCGATCCGCGCCGATCTGGGCAAGGCGCTGACGCGCGGCAGCGTGACGCTCAGCCTGCGGCTAAGCCGGGGCGAGGAGGGCGCGGCGCTGTCTCTGAACCCCGCAGCGCTGGCGGCGGTACTGGAGGCCCTGTCGGAGGTCGAGGACCAGGCGATGGCGCGCGGCATGACGCTGGCGCCCTCGCGCGCGGCCGATCTGCTGGCGCTGCGCGGTGTGCTGGAGGCCGGTGGCGGCGGCGACGATCCGGCCCCGCTGGTGAAACGGCTGAAGGCCGAACTGGGTCCGCTGATCGCCGCATTCCTGCAAATGCGCGAGACCGAAGGCAAGGCGCTGGCCCAAATTCTGCAAAACAACCTGACCCGTGTCGCGGAACTGACCGCGCAGGCGGCGGATCTGGCCGAGGCGCGCAAACCGCTGGTGGCCGAAACCCTGCGCGCCAATCTGGCCCGTGTGCTGGGCAACAGCGACGGCGCCGATCCCGACCGGGTGGCGCAGGAACTGGCCCTGCTCGCCGTCAAGGCCGACGTGACCGAGGAACTGGACCGCCTGCACGCCCATATCAAGGCCGCCCGCGACCTGCTGGCCAAAGGCGGCGCGGTGGGCCGCAAGCTGGATTTCCTGATGCAGGAATTCAATCGAGAGGCGAACACACTCTGTTCAAAGTCACAAAACGCTGATCTGACCGGGGTAGGGTTGGAGCTGAAGGCGGTGATCGACCAGATGCGCGAGCAGGTGCAGAATGTGGAATAAAGACAGGAAGCAAGACAGATGACAGACCGCCGTGGCCTCTTGATCATTCTCTCCTCCCCCTCGGGCGCGGGAAAATCGACGCTCGCACGCCGGTTGATGGCCTGGGATCCGGGTCTGAAATTCTCGGTCTCGGCCACCACCCGCGCGCCCCGTCCGGGCGAGGAACATGGCCGCGAATACTATTTCCTCAGCGAAGAGCAGTTCAAGGGACAGGTGCGGCGCGGCGAAATGTTGGAACATGCCCATGTGTTCGGCAATTTCTATGGCTCACCCGCAGGCCCCGTGCGCGACACGATCGAGGCGGGCCAGGACGTTCTGTTCGACGTCGACTGGCAGGGCGAAATCCAGATCCGCAACTCGGATCTGGGTAAACATGCGCTGTCGATCTTCATCCTGCCGCCGTCGATCAAGGAGTTGCGCCGCAGGCTGGAAAGCCGGGGCCAGGACAGCGCCGAGGTGATCTCGCGCCGGATGCTCAAAAGCTGGGACGAGATCAGCCATTGGGGCTATTACGATTATGTCCTGATCAACGACGATCTGGACGCCACCGAGGAACGGCTGAAAACCATTGTCAGCGCCGAGCGGATGCGCCGCATCCAGCAACCGGCGCTGCAAGAACATGTGCGCAAGCTGCAAAGCGAATTCGAGGACCTGTCATGACCATCTATGCCCTGGGCGAACACCGCCCCGAGATCCATCCCGACACCTGGGTCGCCCCCGATGCCAACCTGATCGGCAAGGTGGTGCTGGAAGAGGGCGCCTCGGTCTGGTTCGGCTGCACCATCCGCGCCGATCACGAAGAGATCCGGATCGGGCAGGGCAGTAACGTGCAGGAAAACTGCGTCATGCATATCGACGCGGGCTATCCCCTGACCATCGGGGCGAATTGCACCATCGGCCACAAGGTCATGCTGCATGGCTGCACCATCGGGGAAAACTCGCTGATCGGCATGGGCGCGACGGTGCTGAACGGCGCCAAGATCGGCCGCAACTGCCTGATCGGGGCGGGGGCGCTGATCACCGAGAACAAGGAAATCCCCGACAACTCGCTGGTGATGGGAGCGCCCGGCAAGGTGGTGCGCCAGCTGGACGAGGCCGCTGTGGCCCGCATCGCCTGGAGCGCCAAGCACTATCAGGACAATATGCGCCGGTTCCGCGACACGATGGTCGCGGTCGACTGATCCCGACCGCTGCCATGAGCGACGCACTGAACCACGATTTCCTGGCCGCCATGCCACTGGCGGCCCTGCTGGTCGATCAGTCTGAACGCATCATCGCCGCCAATACCGAGGCGCAGACTCTGTTGGGACAGCAGATCGTCGGGCGGCACTATGCCACCATCCTGCGCCAGCCGCAGGTGATCGAGGCAATCGAGCGCTCCCTGCGCGACAAGGGCGCCAGCCGCAGCCGCCATCTGGCCAATGATGGCGCACAGGACACCACGTTCGAGGTGGCCTGCCGCTATGTGAACGGAATCGGTGCGGTTGCGGGCGGCGCGGTGCTGGTCAGCTTTACCGACGTCACCCCGATGGAGCAGGCAGGGCAGATGCGGCGCGATTTCGTCGCCAATGTCAGTCACGAGCTGCGCACGCCGCTGACCGCGATCATGGGCTTCATCGAAACCCTGCGCGGCCCGGCGCGCAACGACCCCGCAGCCCAGGACCGTTTCCTGGGCATCATGGAGCAGGAGGCGGGCCGGATGAACCGGCTGGTGGGTGACCTGCTGTCACTCAACCGGGTCGAAAGCGAAGAGCGGATCCGCCCCCGTGGTGCGGTGGATCTGACGGCGCAGATCGCCTCGACCCTCAATTCGCTGCGCCCGCTGGCAACCGAGGCAGGGGTCGAACTGCACAGCACCGGCCCTGAAACGCCGGTCAACGTGACCGGGGACGAGGACCAGATCCGCCAGGTCCTGACCAACCTGATCGAGAACGCGATCAAATATGGCGGCCGCGGCGGCGAGGTGCGTGTCACCCTCAGCGAGGCCGAGCGTGACCCCGCGGTGCGCGGCCCCGCCGCCCGTATCCAGGTGTCGGACAAAGGCGCAGGTATCGATCCGGTCCACCTGCCGCGCCTGACCGAGCGCTTCTATCGCGCCGACAGCCACCGCTCGCGGCAGAAGGGCGGCACCGGGCTGGGGCTGGCCATCGTCAAGCATATCGTCAACCGCCATCGTGGCCGGATGCGGGTGGAAAGCACGCTGGGCAGCGGTACCACCTTTACCGTGATTCTACCGAAATAGCGCCAAGCCAGGCGCCGGGACGGTCATCGCAGATAAGCACCCGGCTGTCATGCGGCCTTTACATGGCTGTCATGCAAACTTGCCGTCACAAATCCGGGCTTTGTCATATCCCTGTTACATGGCCGTCACAAAAGCCTCATGCGCGACCCCTAGAAGTCGGCCAAGGTCATCATGGGGATGATCGCTAGATTACCGCTGTCAAGGAGACTGCAATGTCCTTTGTGAAACTGTCGGCTTCGGCCCTGGCAATTGCTGCTGTTTCGGCCACCGCCGCCACCGCGCGCGACCAGGTCCAGGTGGCCGGGTCCTCGACCGTTCTGCCCTACGCCTCGATCGTCGCCGAAGCCTTTGGCGAAAACTTCGACTTCCCGACTCCGGTTGTGGAGTCGGGCGGCTCGTCTGCCGGTCTCAAGCGCTTCTGCGAGGGTGTGGGCGAAAACACCATCGACGTGGCCAACGCCTCGCGCAAGATCAAGGACAAGGAAATCGCCGTCTGCGCCGAGAACGGCGTGACCGACATCATCGAGGTCCGCATCGGCTATGACGGCATCGTGTTTGCCAGCGACATCGGTGGCAACGGGTTTGAATTCACTCCGGCCGACTGGTTCCTGGCCCTGTCCGACAAGATCCTGGTCGACGGCCAGCTGGTCGACAACCCCAACAGCACCTGGGCCGACGTGAACGCCGCCTTCCCGGCGCAGCCGATCCAGGCCTTCATCCCGGGCACCAAGCACGGCACCCGCGAAGTGTTCGAAGAAAAGGTGATCCTGGCAGGTTGCGAGGAAACCGGTGCCTTCGAGGCCTTCAAGGCCGCCAATGGCGACGACAAGAAGGCCGCCGAGAAAGCCTGTATCGCGCTGCGCACCGACGGTGTGTCGGTTGATATCGACGGCGACTATACCGAAACACTGGCGCGCATCGAATCGAACAAGGACGGCATCGGCGTCTTTGGCCTGGCCTTCTACGAGAACAACACCGACAAGCTGCAAGTGGCGACCATGTCGGGCGTCGTCCCCTCGACCGAGAGCATCGCAACCGGTGAATACCCGGTGTCGCGCCCGCTCTACTTCTACGTCAAGAAGGCGCATATCGGCGTGATCCCCGGCCTGAAGGAATATGCCGAATTCTTCATCGCCGACGAGATCGCCGGCCCCGATGGCCCGCTGGCCGAATATGGCCTGGTCTCGGACCCGGAACTGGTCGAGACTCAGGAAGCCGTGGCTGACGAAAAGGTCATGGGCGGCAACTCCTAAGGGTTGACCCAGATCGTGATACCCGCCGGGGCGACAATGTTCGCCCCGGCTTTTGATCCTCAGATGACGGACGCTTTGTGATGCCGACCCTCTGGCTGGTGCTGTTCCTCCTCCTGCTTTCCACCCTTGGATTTTTCGCCGGTCGCGCACGGGCGTTGAAATCCGCCGGTGGCGACCCCCGCAAGCTGCATTCGCTGCCGGTCTATTACGGGTTGAACGTGGCCCTCAGCGGGCTGGTTCCGGCGCTTGGCGTGCTGGCGGTCTGGCTTTTGGCGCAGCCGATGCTGATCGACACCCGCGTGTCCTCGCTGCTCCCCGAGGACAGCATTCCCGCCGACTTGACCCGCGATCTGGTCATGTCCGATGTGCGCCGCGTGGCCGAGGGTCTGGATATCGCCGTGGCGCAGGGCGCGCTGAGCGAGGCCGAGGTCGGTGCGCTGAAGGCCGGAAGTTCCGACATCCGCGCCCGGCTGGGCGAGGTCGGTGTGGCGCTGGGTTCGGATGTGCGCCCCGAGGTCCTGGCGGCGGCACGCAGTTATCGCGCGCTCAGCCATACGGGCACGCTGGTAATGGCAGCCGTGGTTGCGGGCCTGTCACTGGCCGGTCTGGCCTGGTCCTATGCCCGCACCCACCGCGATTACCGCGCCCGCAACGTGGTCGAACGCGGGGTTCTGGCGCTGCTGATCCTTGCCGCCTCGCTGGCCATCCTGACCACCATCGGCATCGTGCTGTCGATGCTGTTCGAGACGTCCAATTTCTTTGGCCTGCACGACTGGCGCGACTTCTTCTTTGGCAGCACCTGGGCGCCCAACTTTCGCGGCGACAGCGAGTTGTCGATCCTGCCGCTGTTGTGGGGCACTCTATATATCTCTCTGATCGCGCTGCTGGTTTCGGTGCCGATCGGCCTGTTCGCGGCGATCTACCTTTCGGAATATGCCGGCAAGGCGACCCGCAGCTTCGCCAAGCCGCTGCTTGAAATCCTCGCCGGTATCCCGACCATCGTCTATGGCCTGTTCGCGCTGCTCACCGTGGGGCCGATGCTGGCCGATATCTTTGGCAAGGGCGGCGCGCTGGGGGTCGACTGGATGGCCGGTGCCACCTCGGTGCTGACCGCCGGTGTGGTGATGGGCATCATGCTGATCCCCTTTGTCAGTTCGCTGAGCGACGATATCATCAACGCGGTGCCGCAATCCATGCGCGACGGCTCGCTGGGGCTGGGCGCGACCCGGTCCGAGACCGTGCGCAACGTGGTGTTGCCCGCCGCGCTGCCGGGCATTGTGGGCGCCATCCTGCTGGCCGCCTCGCGCGCCATCGGTGAGACGATGATAGTGGTGATGGGGGCGGGGGCGATTGCCAAATTCTCGCTCAACCCGCTGGAATCGATGACCACCATCACCACCCGCATCGTCAGTCAGTTGACCGGAGACACGGATTTCGCCAGCCCCGAGACGCTGGTGGCCTTTGCCCTGGGCCTGACCCTGTTTGTCCTGACGCTGGGGCTCAATGTCCTGGCGCTTTATATCGTGCGCAAATACCGGGAGCAGTACGAATGACCGACCTTACCCCCGACGCCGCCCCCGGCCGCCGCCATGGCGGGTCGCTGCTGACGCTGGACGCACGCACCCGCCGCCGCAACCGTGCCGAGGCCCGGTTCCGCGCCTATGGCATCGGCGCCATCCTGATCGGCCTTCTGATGCTGGTGGTGCTGGTCGTTACCATCGTCTCGCGCGGCACCGGCGCCTATACCCAGACCTTTGTGACGCTGGATGTGGAGCTGCTGGAGAACAAGCTCGACAAGAAAGGCACCCGCGATATCGAGGCGATCAAGAAGGTCTCGACCTTCGGCTATGCGCCGCTGATCAACGCGGCCTTTGAATCCGCCACGGACAAGGCCGGGATCGAGACCGCGCTGAAGCCCAAGGATCAGGCCGCGATCCTGTCGAAAAGCGCCGCCGCGCAGCTGCGCGATTATGTCATTGCCGATCCTGACCGGATCGGCCAGACCGTCAGCTTTCGCTTTCTGGCCAATTCGCGGGTTGATGGCTACTTGAAGGGGCGCGTCACCCGCGAGAGCATCGCCAATGACAAGTCGATCAGCGCCGAGCAGCTGGATTTCGTCGATCAGCTGATCGCGGCGGGCATGATCAGGAAGACCTTCAACCTCGATTTCATCCTGGGCTCGGACGCCTCGGACCAGCGGCCCGAGGCCGCCGGCATGGGCGTGTCGATGGTCGGCTCGCTGTTCATGATGCTGGTGGTGCTGGTGCTGGCGCTGCCCATCGGTGTGGCCGCCTCGATCTATCTTGAGGAATTCGCGCCCAAGAACTGGCTGACCGACGTGATCGAGGTGAATATCTCGAACCTGGCCGCGGTGCCCTCGATCGTGTTCGGTATCCTGGGTCTGGCGGTCTTCATCAACTACATGCACCTGCCCATGTCGGCGCCGCTGGTGGGCGGTCTGGTGCTGACGCTGATGACCCTGCCCACCATCATCATCTCGACCCGCGCCTCGCTCAAATCGGTGCCGCCCTCGATCCGCGATGCGGCGCTGGGGGTCGGGGCCTCGAAGATGCAGGCGGTTTTCCACCACGTGCTGCCGCTGGCCGCGCCCGGCATCCTGACCGGCACCATCATCGGCCTGGCGCAGGCGCTGGGGGAAACCGCGCCGCTCCTGCTGATCGGCATGGTGGGCTTCATCGCCTCGAACCCGCCCGACGGGATCGCCGCGGGCTTGCTGTCGCCGAACTCGGCCATGCCCGCCCAGATCTATGAATGGGCCAAACGGGCCGACCCGGCCTTTTACGAACGCGCCTGGGGGGGCATCATCATCCTCTTGGTGTTCCTCGTCACCATGAATACGCTGGCCGTGATCCTGCGCCGCCGCTTTGAACGCCGCTGGTAGAAGGAGGCAGACAATGAACGATATGTCCCGAGTGGAGAGAGCCGTGGAAATCAAGCAAACCAAGATGGAGTGCCGGGACTGCCACGTCTATTACGGCGACACCCACGCCATCAAGAACGTGAATGTCGATATCGAGGACAAGACCGTGACCGCCTTTATCGGTCCCTCGGGCTGCGGCAAGTCGACTTTCCTGCGCTGTCTGAACCGGATGAACGACACCATCGCCGGGGCGCGGGTCGAGGGCTCGTTCATGCTGGACGGCGAGGATATCTATGACAAGCGGGTCGATCCGGTGCAGTTGCGCGCCAAGGTCGGCATGGTGTTTCAGAAACCCAACCCGTTCCCCAAGTCGATCTATGACAACGTGGCCTATGGCCCGCGCATCCACGGTCTGGCCCGCAACCGGGCCGAGATGGACGAGATCGTCGAAAAGGCGCTGCGTCGCGGCGCCATCTGGGACGAGGTCAAGGACCGGCTGGACGCGCCGGGCACCGGCCTGTCGGGCGGCCAGCAACAGCGCCTGTGCATCGCCCGCGCCATCGCCACCGAACCCGAGGTGCTGCTGATGGACGAGCCCTGTTCGGCGCTCGACCCCATCGCCACCGCCCAGGTCGAGGAACTGATCGACGAGCTGCGGCAGAACTATTCGGTGGTGATCGTCACCCACTCGATGCAGCAGGCCGCGCGGGTCAGCCAGAAAACCGCCTTTTTCCACCTCGGCCAATTGGTGGAATTCGGCGAAACCGGTCAGATCTTCACCAATCCCGACGACCCCCGGACCGAAAGCTATATCACCGGCCGGATCGGCTGAGAACAGGAGCAGGACACATGGCTCAACAGCATATCACCTCGGTCTATGACCGGGATCTGGAGGCGATCCAGGCCCATATCATGAAGATGGGCGGCCTGGTCGAGGCGGCGATCATGGCCTCGGCCCGCTCGCTGGAAACCCGCGACGCGGAACTGGCAAACGAGGTGCGCGCGGGCGACAAGGCCATCGACGCGCTCGAAGAGCTGATCAACCAGGAAACCGCGCGCCTGATCGCGCTGCGCGCGCCCACGGCGGGCGACCTGCGGCTGGTGCTGACGGTGCTCAAAATCGCCTCGAACCTGGAGCGGATCGGGGATTATGCCAAGAACATCGCCAAGCGGACCACGGTGCTGGTCGATCAGCCGCAGGTGGGCGACAGCGCCGCGGCCCTGCGCCGGATGGCGCGCGAGGTCGAACTGATGCTCAAGGATGCGCTGGACGCCTATATCCAGCGCGACGCCGAACTGGGCGCGGATGTGATCGAGCGCGACCATGAGGTGGACCAGATGTATAACGCGCTGTTCCGCCAGTTCCTGACCTTCATGGCCGAGGACCCGCGCAACATCACCCCCTGCATGCACCTGCATTTCATCGCCAAGAATGTCGAGCGCATGGGCGACCATGTCACCTCGATCGCCGAGCAGGTCGTCTATCTCGTCACCGGCAACCGCCCCGACGAGATGCGCCCCAAGGGCGATGTGACCTCGACCACCGCATAGGGAGGCACGGGACAGATGTCAGCCGATCAACCCAGCGTTCTGGTGGTCGAGGATGAAATGGCCCAGCGCGAGGTGCTGGCCTATAATCTCGAGGCCGAGGGGTTTCGCGTGATCCGCGCCGAGAATGGCGAAGAGGCGATGCTGCTGGTGGACGAAGACACGCCCGATATCATCGTGCTGGACTGGATGATGCCGAACCTGAGCGGCATCGAGGTCTGTCGGCGGCTCAAGACCCGGCCCGAAACCCGCAGCATCCCCATCATCATGCTGTCGGCACGCAGCGAGGAGGTGGACAAGGTGCGCGGGCTGGAAACCGGGGCCGACGATTACGTGGTCAAACCCTATTCGGTGGTCGAGCTGATGGCCCGCGTGCGCAGCCAGCTGCGCCGGGTCCGCCCCTCGACCGTGGGCCTCAGGCTGGAATACGAGGATATCGTTCTGGATGCCGAAACCCACAAGGTCAGCCGCTCGGACCAGCCGCTGAAGCTGGGCCCGACCGAGTTTCGGCTGCTGTCGACCTTCATGGAGAAACCGGGCCGGGTCTGGAGCCGCGAACAACTGCTGGACCGGGTCTGGGGGCGCGACATCTATGTCGATACCCGCACGGTCGACGTGCATATCGGGCGGCTGCGCAAGGCGCTGACCCAGCATGGCGGAGACGATCCGGTGCGCACGGTGCGCGGCGCGGGTTACGCGCTGGGCTGAGGCGGGCAGGGCGCGCTTAGCGCGGCAAGCCCTCCTCGGGCTCGGCCTGCGCCGCCAGCCAGTGGCGAAAGGCGCGCAGCGACGGGTCGTTGCCGCGCGCGCGCGGCCAGACCAGGTAATAGGCGCCCAGGGTTTCGACCGCGTCGGGATAGGCGGCAACCAGGCGCCCGGTGGCCAGATCCTGTTCGACCACGTAATTCGGCAAAAGCGCCACCCCCAGCCCGTGCAGCGCCGCCTGTCCGATGGTGGCGAACTGGTCGTAAAGCGTACCGGGCAGCGTTTCGGGGCAGGCGACCCCCATCTGCGCGAACCAATCCTGCCAGGCGCGCGGGCGGGTCTGAATGTGCAACAGCGGCAGGCGCAGCAGGTCGCCGGGTGATTTCGGCGCGCCATGTGGCAGAAGGCCGGGCGCACAGACAGGCAGCACCCGCTCGGACTTGAGCAGCAGCCGGTCGGTACCTGGCCAGTCCGGTTCACCAAAATGAAGCGCAGCATCAAAGGGTTCTGTGGCAAAGTTGAACGGGCGCAGCCGGGTGGTCATGTTGATGGTGATATCCGGATGCAGGCGCGAGAACTCGGGCAGGCGCGGCATCAGCCAGCGCATCCCGAACGTGGGCAGGATCGCCAGATTGACGGTGCCGCCCGCCGGTGCCACCTGTAGCCTGAGAGAGGCTTGAGCAATCCGGTTCAACGCCTCGCGGATCTCGGTCACGTAATCCTGCGCCGCCGGTGTCAGCGACAGCCGCTTGCGGTCGCGCCGGATCAACTCCACCCCCATCTGCCCTTCGAGCGTCTGCAACTGACGGCTGACCGCGCTTTGCGTCAGCGCCAGTTCCTCAGCCACAGCCGAGGCCGAGCCGAGCCGGTCCAGCGCTTCGAGCGCGCGCAGCGAGGAGATCGACGGAAAGAACTTGCGTGAGGTCAGCATGTATGCGTTTTACTCATGAAAACCCGCAAAAGTCTTGCTGTATTTTGCGGTTCGGGAAAGATATCTTGCGGCCAATCAGGATTTCAGGAGTTTTTCCGATGGATATCGCCGCCAAGCCCGCCCTGCGTGACAAGGACAAGCCCGATCTGGGCGGTTTCGACTGGGAGGATCCGTTCCGCCTGGCCGACCAGTTGAGCGAAGACGAACGCATGATCGCCGACGCCGCCCGCGCCTATGCGCAGGAAAAGCTGCAACCGCGCGTCACGCAAGCCTTCCAGACCGAACATACCGACCCCGAGATCTTTCGCGAGATGGGTGAAATGGGCCTGCTGGGCACCACCATCCCTGAACAATATGGCGGCATCGGCGCGGGCTATGTGACCTATGGCCTGGTGGCGCGCGAGGTCGAGCGGGTCGACAGCGGCTATCGCTCGATGATGTCGGTGCAAAGCTCGCTGGTGATGTACCCGATCTATGCCTATGGCAGCGAAGAGCAGCGGATGAAATACCTGCCGAAACTCGCCAGCGGCGAATGGATCGGCTGTTTTGGCCTGACCGAACCCGATGCAGGGTCGGACCCGGCCAGCATGAAGACCCGCGCCGTCAAGACCGAGGGCGGGTATCGGCTCACCGGGACCAAGATGTGGATCTCGAACGCGCCGATCGCCGATGTTTTTGTTGTCTGGGCCAAGTCGGACGCGCATGACGGCAAGATCCGCGGCTTTGTGCTGGAAAAAGGCATGAAGGGGCTGAGCGCGCCCAAGATCGAGAACAAGATGTCGCTGCGCGCCTCGATCACCGGCGAGATCGTCATGGACGGTGTCGAGGTGGGCGAAGAGGCGCTGTTGCCGCATGTCTCGGGCCTGAAAGGCCCGTTCGGCTGTCTGAACCGCGCCCGCTATGGCATCAGCTGGGGCGTGATGGGCGCCGCCGAGGCCTGCTGGCACGGTGCGCGGCAATACGGTCTGGACCGCAAACAGTTCAACCGCCCGCTGGCCCAGACCCAGCTGTTCCAGTTGAAACTGGCCAATATGCAGACCGAGATCGCGCTGGGCCTGCAAGCCAGCCTGCGCGTCGGCCGTCTGATGGACGAGGCCAATGCCGCGCCCGAGATGATCTCGATCGTCAAGCGCAACAACTGCGGCAAGGCGCTGGAAATCGCCCGCCACGCCCGCGACATGCATGGCGGCAACGGCATCAGCCTGGAGTTCCAGGTGATCCGCCACATGGTGAACCTGGAGACGGTGAACACCTATGAGGGCACCCATGATGTGCACGCCCTGATCCTGGGCCGGGCACAGACCGGTTTGCAGGCATTTTTCTGACCCTCCCTCGGGTTTTGAAATCAAGGGCGCGGGGCTCAGGCCTCGCGCTTTTTTCATCTCGCCCCCTTCACATTCGCCGTGTTTCCTTCATATAAGGCAACGTGAATATGTATTGCTGACACGCATCGGGCAGGGGACAGGGATGAATCAACGGATACGCGGGCTGGCCCGGACCTATCTGCCGATCCTGAACTGGGGCCGCAGTTATGGACGGGACGAGTTGAGCGGTGACCTGATCGCCGCCATCATCGTGACCGTGATGCTGATCCCGCAATCGCTGGCCTATGCGTTGCTGGCGGGTCTGCCGGCCGAGGTGGGGCTATACGCCTCGATCCTGCCTCTGGTGGCCTATGCGCTGTTTGGTACCAGCCGGGCGCTAGCGGTGGGGCCGGTGGCGGTGATCTCGCTGATGACCGCCTCGGCGCTGGCGCCGTTGAACCTTTCGAGCGTTCCCGAATACGTGGCGGCTGCGGGGATGCTGGCGCTGTTGTCGGGCGCTATTCTGCTGGCGATGGGTGCGCTCAGGCTGGGTGTCGTGGCCAATTTCCTCAGCCATCCGGTGATCGCGGGTTTCATAACCGCCTCGGGCCTGCTGATTGCGGCAAGCCAGTTGAAGCATATCCTGGGTGTGCCGGTGCATGGGCATACGCTGCCCGAAATCTTTCTCGATCTGGTGCGGCATCTGGGGCAGGTCAATCTGGCAACGCTGGTGACGGGGATTGTCGCGCTTGCCTTTTTGTTCTGGGTTCGCAAGGGGCTGGCGCAAGTTCTTCATGCGCAACTGGGTCTGGCGAAACCGCTGGCCGCGACTTTGGCACGGGTCGGGCCGATCTTTGCGGTGATCGGCACCACGCTCGCGGCCTGGGCGCTGAACCTGCCTTCTCTGGGCGTGGCGGTGGTGGGCGAAGTCCCCACCGGCCTGCCACCCCTAGGCCTGTCTGGCGTCGATTGGGGCCTCATACCGGCACTGATCGGCCCGGCCGCGCTCCTCTCGATCATCGGGTATGTCGAAAGCGTTTCCGTCGCGCAAACCCTTGCCGCCAAACGAAAACAGCGCATAGACCCAAATCAGGAACTGATCGCGCTGGGGGCCGCCAATATCTCGTCTTCGCTGTCCGGGGGCTATCCGGTGACAGGAGGTTTCGCGCGGTCCGTGGTGAATTTCGATGCCGGGGCCGAAACGCCTGCGGCCGGCGCCTTTACCGCCGTGGGCCTGCTGGTCGCGGCGCTGTTTCTCACGCCGCTTTTGTATTTCCTGCCCAAGGCGACGCTGGCCGCCACCATCATCGTGGCGGTGCTGTCGCTGGTCGATCTGTCGATCCTGTCTCGGGCCTGGGGCTATTCGCGCGCCGATTTCGCCGCCGTCTTTGCCACCATCGCGCTGACTTTGTTGGCGGGTGTTGAAATAGGTGTGGCCAGCGGCGTACTGATCTCGCTGCTGCTGTTCGTCTGGAAAACCTCGCGCCCGCATGTGGCCGAGGTGGGGCAGGTGCCCGGCAGCCAGCATTTCCGTAACATCCTGCGCCACAAGGTGGAAACCGATCCCGGCGTGGTGACGCTGCGCATAGACGAGAGCCTCTATTTCGCCAATGCCCGCCGGATGGAGGACCTGATCCTGAACCGGGTCCTGCGCGACCGCGATACTTTGCGCCATGTGATCCTGATGTGTTCGGCGGTGAACGAGGTCGATTTCAGCGCGCTGGAATCGCTTGAAGCGATCAACAGGCGGTTGGGCGATCTGGGAGTCAAACTGCATCTGTCCGAGGTCAAAGGCCCGGTGATGGACCGGCTGGCCCGCAGTCATTTTCTTGAGGATCTGACAGGGCGGGTGTTCCTGTCGCAATACGATGCCTTTGCTGCGCTCAGGTCGAAGAACACCCAATCTGCTTGATACGTATTTCTTATAATCGGTATTATGTGTATTAAACGTACACCCAGATGCCGGAACGTCACGCTATTGGCCCGGATTGGCACCGCCCCGCGCTTGCGCTAGCGTTGAGGGAAATCTTGGGCAACCAAGCCTTCTCAAACAATGGCGATGTCTGAGGGTGCTCCCGTAACTCCCTGATCTGACGTCGCTTCGACCAATGCGCAACATGGGAGACCGCCGTGGAACTGAAAGACAGGATTGTTGTCGTGACCGGTGCAGCCAGCGGTATCGGGCGCGGCCTGGCCGAACGCTTCGCCGCCGAGGGCGCGAAATGCGTTGTTTGCGCGGACCTGAACCTGCAAGGCGCCGAGGACGTCGCGCAATCGGTTGGTGGCGTTGCCCTGCGCTGTGATGTGAGCCGCGAGGCCGATATCGCCGCCCTGATCGAGCATGTAGAAACTCGGATCGGTCCCATCGACCTGTTCTGTTCCAATGCCGGTATCCTGACCATCGGCGGGATCGAGACGCCGGATGCGGACTGGCAACGTATCTGGGATATCAACGTGATGTCACAGGTCTGGGCAGCGCGCCATGTGGTGCCGCGCATGATCGCGCGCGGCGGTGGCTATCTGCTGAACACCGCGTCCGCAGCGGGTCTGTTGAACCAGGTTGGTGCGGCACCTTATGGGGTGACCAAGCACGCCTCGGTTGGTCTGGCCGAGTGGCTGGCGATGACCTATGGCGATGACGGGATCGGCGTGTCGGTTCTGTGTCCGCAGGCGGTCCGCTCGGAAATGACGCGTGGGCATGAGGAGTCGGTCGCGGCGCTGGACGGAATGCTGGAACCCTCAGACGTGGCCGAGGCTTGCGTTCAGGCTATCCGCGCCGGGCAGTTCCTAGTGCTGCCGCATCCGCAGGTTTTGGACTATATCCGAATGAAAACAGCGGATTACGACCGTTGGCTGGGCGGCATGCGCAAGCTGAACCGGCAATTCGGCGGCAAGCTTTAACCTTCGGATTTCAGACGCCGCATCAGCCCTTCCTGCGCCACGCTGGCCACCAGCGTGCCGTCTTCGGCATAGATCTTGCCCCGGTTGAAACTGCGCCCGGCACCGGTCCAGGGGCTGTCCATCGCGTAAAGATGCCAGTTTTCGAACCGGATCGGCGCGTGAAACCACATGGCATGATCCAGGCTGGCCCCGTTGACCTGACGCGTATACCAGCTGAGCCCGTGCGGCCGCAGGCCCGAGCCCAGCAACCCCATGTCCGAGGCATAGGCGAGCAGCAGATGCTGCATTTCCGGCCCTGCCCCGGCTGCCGCACCCATGCGGAACCACAGGTAATGACGGTCGTCGGTCGGGATCGGCTCGAACATGTCGCGCGGCTCGACCTCGCGGATTTCGATGGGGCGCGCGCGGGTGAATTCGGCGCGGTATTTCTGCGGGATACGGTCGATGAAGCGCTCTTGCAAAGCCTGCCGCGTGGGATGGGTTTCGGGGCCGGAAATATCCGGCATCGGGTGTTGATGGTCCCAGCCTTCATCGCCCGCATGGAACGAAGCCGAGAGGTTCAGGATCTGGCGGCCATGTTGAATGGCCACCACCCGACGGGTTGTGAAAGAACCTCCATCCCGCGCTCTATCCACCTGATAGATAACGGGAATCGACGGGTCGCCCGGTCGAATGAAATAGGCGTGCAGCGAATGGCACAACCGGCCCTCGACCGTGCGATAGGCAGCGGCCAGCGCCTGTGCGATGACCTGACCTCCATAGATGCGGGTCGGCGTTTCGCCCCCCGATCCGGTGCCACGAAACAGATCCACTTCCAACCGCTCGATATCGAGCAGGTCGAGCAGCTGGCGTTCCGCATCGGTCATGTCGCATCCTCCGGCGTCAGCGTCGCCCGGCGGCATAAGTCACGAAGAAATCGAAACTTTCCGGGTTCGCCATCGAGTCCCGGTTCACCACCTGCGCCGGGTCGCCCCCCAGTAGCAGTTTCTTGACGGGAACTTCCAGCTTCTTTCCCGACAGGGTGCGCGGCACCTCGGCGATCTGAACGATGTCGTTGGGGATGAAGCGTGGCGACAGCGTTTCGCGGATGGCCGTGTTGATGCGGTCACGCAGGGCCTCGTCCAGCACCTGCCCCGGCGCCGGCACCACGAAGAGCGGCATGAAACTGTCGCGGCCCAGAAACTCCAGATCGACCACAAGGCTGTCCAGCACCTCGGGCAGCGCCTCGACCGCGCGATAGATCTCGGACGAGCCGAGCCGCAGCCCCTTGCGGTTGATCGTTGCGTCCGAGCGGCCATAGATCACCGAACCACCCTCGGGCGTGATCTCGATCCAGTCGCCATGCCGCCAGATACCGGGATAGGTGTCGAAATAGCTTTCATGCAGGCGGCTGCCATCGCTGTCGCCCCAGAACCCAAGCGGCATCGAGGGGAGCGGTTCGGTGCAAACAAGCTCGCCGACTTCACCAATGATCTCAGCGCCTTCAGGATCAAAGCTGCGCACTGCGTTGCCCAGATAGCGGCATTGCATCTCGCCTGCACGCACCGGCAGCATCACGTTGCCGCCGACAAAGGCGCCGCACAGGTCTGTCCCGCCCGAGATCGGCGCCAGCCAGATATCCGGGTCCACCGCATCATAGACCCAGTCATAGCCCTCGGCCGTTAGCGGTGATCCGGTGGTGCCCAGCGATTTGAGCGCCGACAGATCCAGCACGTCGCCCGGGCGGATGCCGGATTTCAGGCATTGGGTGACATAAGCCGCGCCGACGCCGAAACTGGTTACCCGCTCTTCGGCCACCACACGCCAGACCGCCAGCATGTCGGGGTGGTTGGCGGCCCCGTCGAAGAGGACCACAGTGGCACCCTGCCCCGTGGCGACAAACTGCGCATTCCACATGATCCAGCCCGACGAGGTGAGCCAGAGGAAGCGATCGTCACCGCCCAGATCCTGATGCAGCGCCTGTTTGGCGCCCTCCAGCAGGATACCACCATGACCATGTACGATGGGTTTCGGGTTACCGGTGGTGCCCGAGGAATAGACGATCCACAGCGGATGATCGAAGGGGAGATCGGCAAATTCCGCTGTGGCCGAGCCTTGGGTCATCTCGTCCCACGGGGTCATCCCCGGCGCCACATCCTCCATCACCGGCACCAGAACCGTGTGGGTCAGGCTGGGCAGATGCGCGCGGATCTCCTCCAGCACCGGGCGCCGGTCGATCATACGCCCCGCGTGAACATAGCCGTGCTGCGCGATCAGCACCTTGGGCTCGATCTGGCGGAACCGGTCCAGGATCGCCACATGACCCATATCCGGGGCGCACAGCGACCAGATCGCGCCGATACTGGCGGCGGCAAGGAATGCGACCACGGCACTATCGGTATTGGGCAGGATCGCGACCACCCGGTCGCCCTGCCCCACGCCCATGGCGCGCAGATGCGCGGCCACATTGGCCACCTGTTGCGCCAGTTGCGCCCAGGTGACCTCCTTGCGGCCGAACCCCTCGGAGCGCAGGATCAGCGCGGGTGACTCGGGGCGGCTCTCGGCATGGCGCAGCATGTGGCGGGCGAAATTGGTGGTGACACCGGGAAACCAGACCGCACCAGGCATCCGCCGCTCGGCCAGCACCCGACCGTCCCCCCCCTGAAACGGCAGGCCCGCGAAATCGCGGATCGCGCTCCAGAACCCAGCCAGATCCGTAACGCTCCAGTCCCAGAGGGCATTGTAGTCGTCAAATTCCAGCCCGCGCTCCTCTGCCAACCAACGCTGAAACGCCGCCATGCGGCTTTGCTCGGCGCGGGCCTTGCTTGGGGTCCAGAGAATGGGCCGGGGATCTGTCATTCGCATAATGCTCCATGGATCAGCGCCTTGAGTTCCGACCGCGAGGGATAGGCGCTGGAGGGCGACAATTGGGTGAAGAACACCACCGTCATGTCATTGACGCGGTCCAGCCAGAAAAAGGTCGAGGCCATGCCGCCCCAGCTGAAATCGCCGACCGAACCGGGGGTGCGGGCGCGGGCCGGGTCCAGCACCACGGCACCACCCAGGCCAAAGCCCATCCCCTCCATCGGCTGTTCGGCAAAGCTCTGCGGCCCCATCGAGGCGATATCGCCCGGCAGATGGTTACGCATCATGAAATCGAGCGTCGCCGGGCCGATCAGGCGATGACCGTCGATCTCGCCACCCCGGCGCAGCATCTCGGCAAAGCGGCGGTAATCGTCGATGGTGCTGACCAGACCGCCGCCGCCGGAATACATGCTGGCAGTCTCGAAGGGCGATTTGCCCGCCTCGTCGAACAGCCGCAATGTGTCGCCGCCGGAATGGGCATCGTTCAGCGCCATCGCATCCCCGGCAAGCGGCGTATAGAGCGAGGCGAAACGGTCGCCCGCGCCCTCGGGCACGCTGAACCCGGTCTCGGACATCCCCAGTGGGGCGAAAATTTCATCCTCGAAGAACTGCGCCAGCGTCCGGCCCGAGACCACCTCGACCACGCGCCCCAGAATGTCGATGGAAACCGAGTATTCCCAACGGCTTCCAGGCTGGAATGCAAGTGGCAGTGCCGCCACCTTGTCGGCCATGTCGGCCAAAGCGCCCTGACCCGGTTTGAACAGCAGATCCTGCTCCTCCATCGCGCGCGCCAGAACGCCGGGATTGAACGGATAGCTCAGCCCGGCCGTATGGGTCAGCAGCTGGTGCAGCGTTGGCGAGGGCGCCGGTTCGGTCTGGTCGATAGCGCTTGCTCCGGGCACCAGCGCCTGCATGTCCGAGAAGGACGGCAGAAAGCTCGACACCGGCGCATCGAGGTGGAACAGCCCTCGTTCGGCCAGCATCATCACCGCCAGCGAGGTGACAGGCTTGGTCATCGAATAGATCCGCACCAGCGTGTCACGGGTAAAGGGCAACTGTCGCTCGATGCTGCGCTGCCCGGCGGCGTGGAAAAACACCTCTTGCCCACCCTGACTGACCAGCACCGAACTGCCCGCATAGCGGCGCCGGTCGACATAGCCCTGCATCCAGCCCGCGATCCGGCCCAACCGGCCGGTGTCGAGTGTCCTGTAACCGGGGTCGGGCATCGCGCTATCCTCCTGCTGTCGCGGCTTGACAGAGTGTCACCCGGCCCCCGCGCCAAGGAAAGTACGTAGGAATACGGACCCTTGTCGAGAGAGCGCGCCACCCCCTCATGGTACCATGCCCAGGCTGCGCCCGGCTTCGATCAAGAGCGGCGCGTAAACGCGCTCCAACTCTTCCGGGGTGACATGGAAACTGGGCCCGCCCAGGTTCAGCCCATGCAGCCGGGCACCGCCCAGCGACAGCACCGGCACCGCGATGCCGTTCACATCCGCGCGCCAGTCGCCGTATCCGGTGCAATAGCCGCGCGCGGCGTATTCCTCGACGGCGCGGTCGATCTGGGCGCGCAGCTCTGCCTCGGACGCCCCCAGGTCGCGCAGTCCGGTGGCGATGGCGGCCTCACGCTCTTCCGCCTCCATCCCCACCAGGATCGCCCGCCCGATGGCCGAGCGGAAGAGCGGCAGCCGCGAACCCACATGCATGCTGAGCGAGACATTCTCGCGCGAGCGCGACACCGCTACATAGATCACCTCGGCCCGGTGCACCTCGCCCAGGGCGGCGGTGATATAGGGGTTTGCGCCCATGCGCAGGCCGCGCAGCACCTCAGCCGCGCGGTCACAGATATCCATGCCCGCCAACACGCCCATGCCCAGTTGCAGCACGCCCACGCCCAACCGATAGGCGCCGCTTTGGCGGTCCTGCACCAGATAGCCCAGCTGGCACAGCGTATGGGTCAGGCGCGAGACGGTGGGTTTGGGCAGGCCGGTCCGCTCGGACAGGTCGGTATTGGTCAGCAGCACCTCGCCGGGGCGAAAGCTGCGCAGCACGTCCAGCCCCCGCGCCAGCGCGGTGACAAAGTTGCGATCCTTGCCCTCGGCCAGCCCGTCCATATCGCCGCCCTGCCCGCTCACCCGCGCAGCGCCCTCAGCCCGTTTTGCGCGAATACGCCCACATACTGGCCCAGCCTCCGGGCGCGTTCGGGGTTTGACGCATTGCCATCCAGCGCGCGTTTGTAGACGCCCTGGATGATCGCCGCCATGCGGAAGAAGTTGAAGGCAAGGTAGAAGCCGAAACGGTCGATCCCGCCGATGCCGCGCCGCGCGCAATAGGCGGCGACGAACTCGGCATCCGTGGGCAGACCCAGCGCGGCACGGTCGACCCCGGC
The DNA here is from genome assembly GCF_022321465.1 of Ruegeria alba. Taxonomy (NCBI): domain Bacteria; kingdom Pseudomonadati; phylum Pseudomonadota; class Alphaproteobacteria; order Rhodobacterales; family Roseobacteraceae; genus Ruegeria; species Ruegeria alba. Next base: position 484,936 of record NZ_JAKOEM010000001.1, read on the forward strand.
CAGCCCGCGCCCTTCCTTACCGGGCGGCATCTGCCATTGCATGATCACGGCGGCCAGATCGGCATAGGGGTGGCCGATGGTCGAGAGTTCCCAGTCGAGCACGCCCAGACAGCGGGTGCCGTCCTTTTCGAACATCATGTTGTCGATCCGGTAATCGCCATGCACCAGCGTGCGCTGGCCGTCATCCGCGGGCATCTCCTGCCCCAGCGCCTCGATCAGCGCGTCCATGTCAGGGATCGTGTCTGTTTCCGAGGCCCGGTACTGCTTGGTCCAGCGCGAGAGCTGGCGCTCGAAGTAATTGCCCGGCGGGCCGTAATCGGACAGGCCGACCGCGTCGATATCGACCGAATGCAGCGCCGCCAGCACCCGGTTCATCTCGTCGATGACGGCGGTGCGGGTGGCATTGCTCTCGCCCTCCATCGTGGGTTCGTAGAAATTGCGCCCGTCCAGATGCTCCATCACGTAAAAGGCCGAACCGATCACGGTGTCATCCTCGCAGAGCAGATACATGCGCGGCACCGGCACATCCGTGCCCGCCAGCGCGCTTTGCACCCGGAACTCGCGATCCACCGCATGGGCGGATTTGAGCAAGACCCCCGGTGGCTTGCGCCGCAGCACGTAATTGCATGCAGGTGTCTTCAGCAGGAACGTCGGGTTCGATTGGCCAACGTCGAATTTGCGGGCCTCCAGCGGCCCGGCATAGCCCGGCAGGTGGTCGCGCAGATAGGCATCAACGGCGCTCAGGTCGAGGCTTTGGGTCGTGTCGCTCATATCCTGTCCCTCAACTATAGCTCAGCATGTCCGCATGGGCCGGCTGGGCAAAATGCGGGGTTGCGTTGAATTCATGCAAAAAGAAGGCGCGCTGGGTAAAGATGAAGCGCGACATGGCGGTGTTCTTCACTTGCAGGTTCAGCGCGATCATCTGCTCGGACGGTGCGCTCAGCGCGGCGGCGGTCAGTTGCCCGATGGCCCCGCCCGAACTGATCACCAGCACCCGTTCGGCACCCTCGCGGGTAGCCTGCTGGCGTGCCGCCTCGATCCGGGCGGTGAACTGGGCCCAGCTTTCGCGCGCGCCCGCCACACCGCCGCCCTGCCATTCGCGCAAGACATCCCGCAGGGTGCGGAAATGCGTCTTGCGGTCATGCTGCACCAGATCGGGGATGGTGCCGCCGAATTTCACCCGCAACAGGTCGTGGAAATCGTATTCGTTCCAGCCCGCGTGTTCCTCGGGCGCGTCCGTGAACCCCATGCCGCGCAGGGTCTCTTTCTGTCGCGCCAGCGTGCCGGTGACCAGCCGGTCGGGCACCCAGCCCATCTCTCGCAGCGCCGCACCCACCAGCGCTGACTGCCGATGACCCAGCTCGCTCAGCCGGTCATAGTTGTCCGACCCGAACGAGGCCTGCGCATGGCGGATTACGATCAGTTCTGCCATGGCTCAACCGGTGAATTCGGCGGCAAGCCGCGCGCCCGCCGCGCGGTATTCGCGGTCGATCCGATCCACCAGATCGGCCACAGGTTCGATCCGGTGCACGTCACCCACGCCCTGGCCTGACCCCCAGATCTCTTTCCACGCCTTGGGCTTGGAGGAGCCCTGGCTGAAATTCATCGAGCTGGCATCGGCCGAGGGCAGGTTGTCGGGGTCCATCCCGGCACGTTCCACCGATTTCTTCAGGTAATTGCCGTGCACGCCAGTAAAGAGCGAGGAATAGACGATATCCTCGGCGGTGCTGTCGACGATCATCTGCTTGTATTCGGGCTGCGCATTGGCCTCATTCGTGGCGATGAAGGGCGAGCCCATATAGCCGAAATCGGCCCCCATGGCGCGGGCGGCCAGCAGGCTTTCGCCACAGGCGATGGCGCCCGACAGGGCCAGTGGCCCGTCGAACCACGACCGGATTTCGCGGATGAGCGCCAGCGGCGATTGCTGGCCGGCATGGCCCCCGGCGCCTGCGGCCACGGCGATCAGCCCGTCAGCGCCCTTGTCGATCGCCTTCTTGGCGAATGTGTTGTTGATCACGTCATGCAGCACCACGCCGCCACAACTGTGCGCGGCCTCGTTCACCTCGACCCGGGCGCCCAGCGAGGTGATCCAGATCGGCACGTTCCAACGCGTACAGATCTCCAGATCCCGCTCCAGCCGCCCGTTCGAGCGGTGCACGATCTGGTTCACCGCAAAGGGCGCCGCCGGGCGGTCGGGGTTGTCCTGGTTGTGGCGGTCCAGTTCCTCGGTGATGCGTTTCAGCCAGGCCTCGAGCAGCGGCGGCTCACCCTCGCCCTCGCGCGCGTTGAGCGCCGGGAATGACCCCACGATCCCCGCCTTGCATTGCGCGATCACCAGATCGGGCACCGAGATGATGAAAAGCGGCGAGCCGATCAGCGGTATGCGCAGGCCGCGCAGAGCAGGCGGCAGATGGCTTTCGTCACGGGTCCAGGTCATGTCTTTCACTTTCTCATGCTCCCCAGGGCAGGTCGATGCCACGCGCATCCGCCGCCTTGCGGGCGTATTTGCGGGTCTGGCTGAACGCGTCGGTCAACTCGCGCTTGCCCTCCTCATCCTGCACCGATGCAAAACGGGCGGCGATCTCTTCGGGTGTGTTGACGCTGCCTTCCAACAGGATGCCCTCGGTCTCGAACACACGGGTCTGCGCGTAACAGCCCGCCCCGGCGCAGAGGATCACGCGCGAGGGCGCGTCCTCGCTCACCAGATACAGAAGGCCAGGCGTGATCGTTTCGGGCGCCAGCAGCGCCAGCGCCTGTTCGGGGATCAGCGCCTCGGTCATCCGGGTCGCGGCGGTGGGCGCCAGACAGTTGACGCGGATATTGTCGCGCGCGCCTTCGAGATGCAGCACGTTCATCAAGCCCATCATGGCGGCCTTGGCCGCGCCATAGTTGGCCTGCCCGAAATTGCCGTAAAGCCCCGAAGCGGAGGAGGTGAAGACCACCCGGCCATAGCCCTGTTCGCGCATGATCGGCCAACAGGCATGGGCCACATTGGCGCTGCCGATCAGGTGCACGTCGATCACCTTGCGGAAATCGCCCATGCTCATCTTGGCAAAGCTCTTGTCGCGCAGGATGCCGGCGTTGTTGACCACGATATCGACGCGACCCCATTGGGACATGGTCTGGGCAACCATGTCAGCCACCTGCGCCTCGTCCGCCACATCGGCCCCGTGCGCGACGGCCTCTCCGCCCATGGCGCGGATCTCCTCGACCACCGCCTGCGCGGCGTCGGACGAGGCCCCGGTGCCATCGGTCGCCGCCCCCAGATCATTGATCACCACCCTGGCGCCGCGCGCGGCCAGTCCCAGCGCATGGGCGCGGCCCAGACCCGCGCCCGATCCGGTGACAATCGCCACCCGTCCGTCGAAACGAATGTCCATCCCCGCCCCCTTACAGCGCCTTTTCAAAGATGTTGCGGCCGGACATTACATTGATGCCGCCCGAGACCGGGATCACCGCGCCGGTGACATAAGACCCGCCGCGCCCACACAGAAACAGCATGCAACCGGCGATATCCTCGTCCCGGCCCACCCGGCGCAGCGGCACGTCGCTGCCGACCTTGGCGCGCTTTTCCTCATCGGCGGTGGCGAATGCGGTCATCCGAGACACAAACGGCCCCGGCGCCAAGGCGTTGACGGTGACGGCATAGGGCGACAATTCCTTGGCCATGATCTTGGTCAGATGGATCACCGCCGCTTTGGAAGCCGCATAGCTGTAAGCGCCATCGCCCATCGGCACCTCGCCCATGACCGAGCCGACGTTGACCACCCGCGCCGGATCATCGACCGAGCCGCTTTTCATCAGCATCGGCAACAGCTTCTGGGTCAGATCAAAGACACCGGCCACATTGACGGACATCACCTTTTCCCAGGCCTCATGCGGGAATTGACCCATCGGCGCACCCCAGGTGACACCTGAATTGTTCATCAGGATATCAAGGGCTTCGGTGCGGCTCTTCACCTCGGCGACCAGCGCGTCGATGCCCTCCTTACTGCCCACGTCACCCGCGAACCCCTCGGCGCTGCCCGGCGCATCCAGCGCGTTCAGCGCGGCAGCGACCGCTTCACAGGCATCGCCCTTGCGCGAGGCGATCAGCACGCGCGCGCCCGCGCGCACCAGCGCCTCGGCTGCCATGCGCCCGATGCCGGTGGCGCCGCCGGTGACCAGCGCGGTCTTTCCATGTAGCGAAAACAAAATCTCAGGTGTCATGATAAATCCTTAAAATCCGCGCGCTTGCGCAACGATGTTTGCGTGATATCCGTAATCGCCCAGCCATTCGGCCCCGACGCGGGCGCGTTTCATGTAGAAGCCCATGTCGAATGCGTCGGTCATGCCGATGCCGCCATGCATCTGCACCCCTTCCTGCACCGCACGCTGTGCGGTGTCGGTGGCGCGCGCCTTGGCCAGCGACACGGCCAGCGCCGCGTTCTCGGGGTCTTCGTCCAGCATCCGGCCCGCGTTCAGGATGGCCGAGGCGGTCACCTCACATTCGCACCACAGATGCGCAGCGCGATGTTGCAGCGCCTGAAACGCGCCAATCGGCACCCCGAACTGCTTGCGTTCCTTGAGATATTCGACGGTCATGCCAAAGGCGCCAGCGGCCAGCCCGGCCATCTCGGCCGCCAGCGCCGCCTGACCGGCCCGCAGCGCGGGGGCCAGAACGGTCATCGCGTCATCGACCTGGCCCAGCACATCCTCGCCCGTTGCCGCCACATCAGAGAATTCGATCCGCGCCGCGTCGCGGCTGTCGATCATCGCCTGCCCCTCGCGGGTGATGCCGTCGCGGTCAGCGGGCAGGTCGAACAGGGTCAGCCCCGCATCGGTCCGCGCCAGCACCAGCAGGCGCTCGGCATTGGCGCCGTCCACGACAAACCGTTTTTCGCCGTTCAGGCGGAACCCGTTGCCATCGGCCCGCGCCTGCATCTGCGTTGCCTCGGGTGCGAACTTGACGCCCTCATCAATCGCCAGCGCATAGGTGACCTCGCCGCTGGCGATCCGCGCCAGCGCCTGTACCGCGCGGGCATCGGACACCTGCCGCAGCGCGGTTGCCGCAATCACCGCGGTCGAGAGAAAGGGAGAGGCAACCAGCGTCTTGCCCATCTCGCCGGCCAGCGCACAGGCGGCGGCGTGGCCCATGTCGCTGCCCCCGGCCTCTTCGGGCACCAAGACCCCGGCCCAACCCATCGCGGCCATTTCCGACCAGAGCGCCCGGTCCTGCGTCTGCCCCGCGTCCCGCAACCCGCGCAGATGCGCCACCGGGGCGGCCTGATCCAGGAAGCCGCGCGCGGCATCGGCCAGCATGACCTCTTCTTCTGTACGTACCAGTTTTGCCATCTGCCCTACCCCGGAAGCCCAAGAACGCGTTTCGAAATGATCGACAGCATCACCTCGGAGGTGCCGCCCTCGATCGAGTTGGCCTTGGTCCGCAGCCAGTTGGGCGCGCGCCCGTCTTCCCAGACCAGGGCGTCGGACCCGCCCGCCGCCATCACCAGTTCCAGATTGCGCTTGTTCAGCTCGGTTCCCATGTATTTCAGCATGGCCGAGGCATCGCCCGCGCCCTGCCCGGCCTCGGCCTGATCCTTGTAGCGCTCCAGTGTCAGCGCCACCGCCAGCCCGTCGACCTCGGCCCGCATCGCATCGGCGCGCAGCACCGTGTCGATGCTGCCGCTGTCGGCAAGCACGGCGCCCAGTGCCCGGCCCGAGCCCATGGTGCCGCCAGCGGCCGAGATCATTTCGCGCTCATGCGTCAGCAGGTATTTGGCCACATCCCAGCCGCGATTGACCTCGCCCACCACCTGTTCGCGCGGCACTTCGACATTGTCAAAGAAGGTCTCGCAAAACGGCGACGCGCCCGAGATCAGCTTGATCGGTCGTGTGGTCACGCCCGGGCTGGTCATGTCGAGCAGGATGAAGGAAATGCCCTTGTGCTTGGGCGCCTCGCGGTCGGTGCGCAGCAGCGCAAAGATCCAGTCGGCCTGATCGGCGTATGAGGTCCAGATCTTTTGCCCGTTGACCAACCAGTGATCGCCCTTGTCCTCGGCCCGGCTTTGCACATTTGCCAGATCGGACCCGGCGCCCGGCTCGGAATACCCCTGACACCAGCGGATTTCACCGCGCGCGATGGGCGGCAGGTAATGCAGCTTCTGCTCATGCGTGCCGAAATGCAAAAGCGCCGGTCCCAGCATCCAGATGCCAAAGCTTTGCAGCGGATAGCGCGCGTTCAGGCGGCGCATTTCCTGGTGGAACACCTTCTCCTGATCGCGGTTCAGCCCGGCGCCACCATACGCGACCGGCCAGGTCGGCACCGTATACCCCTTGCTGACGCAACGTTGCAGCCAGGTACGCTGGGCTTCTGACGTAAAGTTCCAGTTCTTTCCGCCCCAACAGATGCTAGCTTCGTCATTGCGGCCATCGCGCATTTCTGCGGGGCAATTCGCCTCCAACCAGCTGCGCAGCTCGTCGCGGAAGGCGGCCAGCGCCCCATCCTCTTCGGCCATGTCTCCTCCCCATATACCGATATCTGTTTTGCAGAGCAGAATTGCATTTCGATATCCGGTTGACAACCAAGGGGGCGGGCCAAAGACTTGACGTCAAATCGCGGTACGCACGCGTCCGCAACAGGGAGAAAGACCGATATGAAAGCCATGCTGAGCACCGCCGTGGGCGGCCCCGAAACGCTGGAGCTGACCGAACTGCCGGACCCTACACCCGGCAAAGGAGAGCTTCTGGTACGGGTGCATGCGGCGGGGGTGAACTTTCCCGACACGCTGATAATCCGCGACCTCTACCAGATGAAACCGCCCCGCCCCTTTGCCCCCGGCGGCGAGATCGCCGGAGAGGTTCTGGCCGTGGGCGAAGGTGTCAGCGGCTATGCGCCCGGTGACCGGGTGCTGGCGCTGACCGGTCATGGCGGCTTTGCCACCCATCTGACGGTCAAGGCCAATGTCGCGGTCAAGATCCCCGACGCCATGCCCTATGACGAGGCTGCCTGTTTCATCTTCACCTATGGCACCTCGCATCACGCGCTCAAGGACCGCGCGGCGCTGCAACCGGGCGAGACGCTGCTGATCCTGGGCGCCGCCGGGGGCGTTGGCGCCGCCGCGATCGAGCTGGGCAAGGCCGCTGGCGCGCGGGTGATCGCCGCCGTCTCGTCCCAGGAGAAGGCCGAGTTCTGCCGCCAGATCGGCGCCGACGAGACGCTGATCTATCCGCGCGAACTGGACCGCGACGGGCAAAAGGCGCTGTCGGCCGAGATCAAGAAACTCGCCGGGGGTGATGGGGTCAATGTGGTCTATGACGCGGTGGGCGGGGCCTATGCCGAACCCTGCCTGCGCGCGATGGCCTGGCAGGGGCGCTATCTGGTCGTAGGCTTTCCGGCGGGCATCCCCAGCATCCCGCTGAACCTGACCCTGCTCAAGGGCTGTCAGATCGTCGGCGTGTTCTGGGGGGCCTCGGTGTTCCGTGACCCCAAGGGCCATGCGGAAAACGTGGCCGACCTGTTCCGCCTCTATGCCGAGGGCCGGATCAAGCCGCAGATCTGCGCGCGTTTCCCGCTGGATCAGGCGGGCGCGGCGCTTGAGATGATGCAGGACCGCAAGGTGCTGGGCAAAGTGGTGATTACACCCTGACCGGGTCTAGGACAGATGCGCCACATCGTTGAACCCCCGCACAACCATCCGCTCGCCCAGGATCACCAACCGGCTGATCGAGCCATTGGCCGCCCCGTGAAAGGCAAATGGTTCGGAGCCGCAGGCCATCGCCATGGCGGCACCGATGACGCCACCATGCACAAAGGCGGCGACCCGCTGGTCGGGATGACGTGCCGCGATGCGCAGCAACCCGGCCCGCACCCGCGCATGCAGCTGGGCGGTGGTTTCGGCGCCCGGGATCTCACCCCATTCCTGCCTTTCCTTGGCGCGGATGAAGGCCGGATCGTCATTGGCGGCGCGGATCCGGTATTCGCCCCGGTCCCAGTCGCCCAGAAACACCTCGCGCAGGTCCGGCTCTACCTGCGGCGCCAGCCCCAGATGCGCGACCAGCGGCGCGGCGGTCTGGTGGGTACGGCGCAAAGTGGTGACATAGATCGCCGCCAGCGGTTCGTTCTTCAACCGCGCGCCCACCGCGCGGGCCTGGGCCTCGCCCTCGGGATGCAGCGCCGGGTCGCCCTGTCCGTTCACATGCGCAAACGGCTCGCCTGGACGCGCGGGCTGGCTTTCGCCATGACGGATCAACAACAGATCGACCGCCCCGGCGGGCGGCGCATAGACGGTTTGACGGTATTCCCGGGTCATCGGATCCTCGCAGGCTGGACTGCGCGCATCCTGTCCCGGACCGGGGAAAGGATGCAATGACCCAAAACGAGATCGACACCGGATCGGAATTGCTGTTGTGCAACCTCGCCGATGGCGTGGCCACCCTGACGCTGAACAATCCCGAGCGGCGCAACGCGCTGTCGGGCGACCTGCCGCAGGCATTGGGCCGGATGCTGGCCCAGCTGGACGAAGACCCCCGCGCCCGCGTGCTGGTTCTGACCGGCGCGGGCGGCGCCTTTTGCGCAGGCGGCGATATCTCCAGCATGGGCGCGGCGCTGGGGGATGGCGCGCAGCCCGACCCCGATGCCATGACCCGGCGGCTGAGACAGGCGCAAGACGATATCGCACTGCGCCTCGCCCGGCTGAGCAAGCCCAGCATCGCCGCCCTGCCCGGTGCCGCCGCCGGGGCGGGCATGTCGCTGGCGCTGGCCTGCGACCTGCGTATCAGCGGGCAGAGCGGCTATCTGCTGCCCGCCTTTGGCGGTATCGGTCTGTCGGGCGATTTCGGCGGCAGCTGGCTGCTGACCCGGCTGATCGGCCCCGCCCGCGCCAAGGAGGTTTATTTCACTAACCGCCGTATCATGTCTGACGAGGCGCAGGCGCTGGGTCTCGTGAACCGGGTGGTCGCGGATGCGGATGTGGTGGGCGAGGCGCAGGCGCTGGCCGCCCAGATCGCCGGCTTTGCCCCGATGGCGCTGCGCTACATGAAGGAAAACATCGACCGCGCCGGCGATGTCGATCTGCGCCACGCGCTGGATTTCGAGGCAGACCGCATGATCCGCACCTTGCTGAGCGCCGACCACCGCGAAGGCGCCCGCGCCTTTGCCGAGAAACGCAAGCCCGAGTTCGGCGGGCGCTGAGACCACATGGAAAGGACCGCCACCATGACGCCGCTTGAACAGGCTCTTCACCAGGAACAGGCCAGGATCGGCCAGGATATCGGCCACTCGGACTGGATCACCGTCGATCAGGCGATGATCGACCGCTTTGCCGAAGTGACGATGGATGACCAGTGGATCCATGTTGACCCCGCCCGCGCAGCCGCCGAGACCCCGTTTGGCGGCACCATCGCACATGGATTCCTGACCCTCTCTCTGGGCAGCCGCTTTGTCTATGACGTGCTGCCCCCCCTGCCGGGACAGGCGATGGGGATCAACTACGGCTTTGACAAGCTGCGGTTTCTGGCCCCGGTGCCCGCCGGCGCACGGCTGCGCGGGCATTTCCGCCTGCTTGAGGCACGTCCGCGGAGCGCCACCGAACTGCTGCGCAAATACGCGCTCTCGGTCGAGATCGAAGGCAGCGAGACCCCGGCCCTGGCCGCCGAATGGCTGACCCTCAGCCTGTTCGAACAGGCGTTGCCCAAAGCCAACTGATCCAAGGAAAATTCCGCGCTGTCACTGGTTTGGGTGACTGCAAGGTGGACAGTTCGGCCTATTCCTGTCTAAGAGATTCCTGAATGGGGATTTAATGTGATGAACAGTATTCTGGTCTTGCACGGCCCGAATCTCAATTTGCTGGGCACCCGGCAGCCCGAGGTTTACGGCACGACAACGCTGGAGATGGTCAACAGCGCCTGTGTCGCGCATGGCCAGTCCCGCGGCCTGTCGGTTGTCTGCCTGCAATCGAACCACGAAGGCGCGCTGGTCGATGCCATCCACGCGGCAAAAGGGGTGCATGCGGGCATCGTGCTCAATGCCGGCGCCTATACCCATACCTCGATCGCACTGCGCGACGCGATTTCTTCGGTCGAACTGCCGGTGGTCGAGGTGCATCTGTCCAACATACACGCGCGCGAGGCGTTCCGCCATGTGTCGCATATCGCACCGGTCGCGCTGGGCCAGATCTGCGGTTTCGGCGCCCAAGGATATCTTCTAGCGCTCGACGCGCTTGCGGAACACTTAGCGGCTAGGAATGCGTAATGAAGTTGCGCGCCTATCTGGAAAAACTCAGCTATGTCCGAACGCTGGAAGAGCTGTGGGATGGGCATACTCGCCAGATGGCGGAATACGGGTTTGACCGGCTGCTCTATGGGTACACCAACTATCGCACGGCCACCTCGCTGGGCGATCCCGAGGACTTCGTGATCCTCACCAATCACGACCAATCCTATATCGACGGATTCCTAAGTGAGGGACTCTATTTCCATGCCCCTATGCTGCATTGGGCGCTGGAAAACGAGGGCGCGGGCAGTTGGCGGATGATCTCGGACATGCTGAACAGCGAAACGATGACACCGCAAGAGCGGCGCGTCTACGCGTTCAATGCCGAGCACGAGGTGACCGCCGGCTACACGATCAGCTTCACCTCGGTCTCTGCCCGGACCAAGGGTGCTATCTCGCTCTGTGCCCGCAAGGGGATGAACCAGGAAGAGGTCGATACACTCTGGCAAGAGCATGGCCAAGACATCCTGTTGATGAACAATGTCGCCCATCTCAAGATCATGACTTTGCCCTATGTCGCGCCGAACCGGTCGCTGACCCGGCGCCAACGCGAGGCGCTGCAATGGGTGGGTGACGGCAAGACCACTCAGGACATCGCGATCCTGATGGGTCTGACGACGGCCACGGTGGAAAAGCACCTGCGTTTGGCGCGCGAGGCGTTGTCGGTCGAAACCACGGCACAAGCTGTGCTGAAGGCCGCGCTGCACAATCAGATGTTCATCATGGAGGCTTAGGGCCAACGTGAAGAATCTATAACTAACAATTCATTCTAAGCCATTTCTTTTGATCGCCTCGCAGTGCGACCTATGTGTTTTCCAGTCGCCGCAAAACTCACTGCGTCGACGTGACCGTCCTGGAGCTTACCTTAGGTAAGGAATCCCCGACTTTCGATCTGAGACTACATCCTACATTATACTCTTGTTCCGTGAGTGGTGGCTTTGGCCTGGGAACTTCGGGAAAAGACCCTTGCAATACCAAGGCTCTCTGACCTGTCCGGCGTTGTTGGCCTATTGATCGGTTTCAACGCCGGAGAACATGAGGGACCCCTACCATCCCCATCATCTGGGGTCCCTCACCTCATACAAGGGCGATATCGGCACGAACCGGTATCGCCCTTTCGTCTGTAAGACCCAGGGTCCTGTCAATTTTGATGGCATAGCCATAAACAAAAACCGGCCGCGCGAAAGTCGCGCGACCGGTTGACTTGAAGCTTCCGGCAAAACGCCGGTTGGAAACAGGGTCAGCCCTGTGCGGCCTTTGCGACCTCGGCGGCGAAATCCTCTTTCTCGACCACAATGCCCTCGCCGACTTCGAGACGGACAAAGCCCGTGATCTCGGCTCCGGCCTCGGCAGCGGCGGCGCCGACGGTCACGTCGGGGTTCACCACGAACTGCTGGCTCAGCAGGGTCGATTCGGCGACGAATTTCTTCATCCGGCCTTCGATCATCTTTTCGATCACCGCTTCGGGCTTGCCGGATTCGCGGGCGATATCCATCTGCACCTGCTTTTCCTTCTCGACCACGGCCGGGTCCAGCTCGGCTTCGCTCAGCGCGGCGGGGTTCACGGCTGCGATATGCATCGCGACCTGCTTGCCCAGTGCCTCGTCGCCACCTTTCATTGCGACCAGAACGCCGATCTTGCCCATGCCGGCGGTGGCGGCGTTGTGCACATAGGTCACAACGGTTTCGCCTTCGATCTTGGCCAGGCGGCGCACCGACATGTTCTCGCCGATGGTGGCGATCTTGTCGGTCAGGGTGTCGGCCACGTTCTTGCCACCCAGATCGGCGGCCAGCAGCGCGTCGACATCGTCAACGGCCAGAGCGGCCGATGCGATCTTGCCGACCATGTCCTGGAATTCGCCGTTCTTGGCAACGAAGTCGGTTTCCGAGTTCACCTCGACCGCGACACCCTTGCCACCGTCGACGACAACGGCGACCAGACCTTCGGCGGCGGTGCGGCCCGATTTCTTGGCGGCTTTCGCCAGACCCTTGGTGCGCAGCCAGTCAACGGCGGCTTCCATGTCGCCATCGGTTTCGGTCAGCGCCTTCTTGGCGTCCATCATGCCGGCGCCGGTTGCGTCGCGCAGTTCCTTAACGAGTGCTGCTGTGATTGCCATCTTGGCTCTCCTCAATTCAAAACGGATTTGGGGCAGGTCATACCCTGCCCCATATGTCATTCGGATGACGGGGCCGATCAGGCCTCGGCGGTTGCCTCTTCGGCCAGCGCCTCTTCGGCGGGGGCCTCTTCCAGCTCGCCCAGGTCGACGCCTGCGGCGCCCAGCTGTGCCGACATGCCATCCAGCGCGGCGCGTGCGGCCAGGTCGCAATACAGCGCGATGGCGCGTGCGGCGTCATCGTTGCCGGGGATGATGTAATCCACACCATCGGGCGAGCAGTTGGTGTCGACCACGGCCACAACCGGGATGCCCAGCTTGTTGGCTTCGGCAATCGCCAGCGCTTCTTTCTTGACGTCGATGACGAACAGCAGGTCCGGCACGCCGCCCATTTCGCGGATCCCGCCCAGCGAAGCTTGCAGCTTGGCCTGGTCGCGTTCCATGCCCAGACGCTCTTTCTTGGTCAGGCCTTCGGCGCCGCCTTCCATCTTCTCGTCGATCATGCGCAGGCGCTGGATCGACTGCGACACGGTCTTCCAGTTGGTCAGGGTGCCGCCCAGCCAGCGGTGGTTCATGTAGTACTGGGCCGACTTCTCGGCGGCTTCGGCGATCGGGCCCGCGGCCTGACGCTTGGTGCCCACGAACAGAACGCGACCGCCCTTGGCGACGGTGTCGCGCACGGCTTTCAGCGCCTGGTCCAGCATCGGAACGGTCTGGGTCAGGTCGAGGATGTGGATGCCGTTGCGGGCGCCGTAGATGAACGGCGACATGCGCGGGTTCCAGCGTTGGGTCTGGTGGCCGAAGTGAACGCCAGCTTCCAGCAGCTGACGCATGGAGAACTCGGGAAGAGCCATGCGGTATTTCCTTTTTCCGGTTTGCGCCTTGGCGGGGGAGAAGAAGCGGATGCTCCAACCGGCGGTTCGGATAGGGATGTCTCCCCCAAACGGACCAAAACCCCGCCTGCGGGTTTTGAATGGCGCGCGTATACGGCAGGTTGCCAGACGACGCAAGGGCCAATCGCCCTTATTTTGTGAGCCGAGCCAGGCTGTGCGCGTGGCGCACCGCTTCTTCGCAATGGGCGGCCAGCTCCTTACGGTTGTCAAAATCGCTCACCCGGGCAGGGGCGTGGTAGATCAGCTCGACCCGGCCCTGCCGCCGCGCCGCCAGCGTCTTGAGCAGATGGGGGCCGAATTCCATGTCGCCCCACCAGCCATAGAATCGCGCAGGCTGACCCTTGGGCGCGTGAAACACGACCGAGACCGGCTGCACATACATGATCGGCCGCAGTTCGGGCGCGAAAAACGCTGCAAACAGCGTTGTCTTGAACGGCAAAACCCTCAGCCCGTCGGTCGAGGTGCCTTCGGGAAAGAACAACAGTTTGTGCCCCACCGCCAGCCGCTCAGTGAAAATGCGGGTCTGTTGGCGCGCTTGCTTGGGGTTGCGTTCGATGAACACGGTGCCGGTGGCCCGCGCCAACCACCCGATGCCGGGCCATTTCGCCACTTCAGCCTTGGACACGAAATAGACCCGCTTGCGCGCGTTGAGCGCGAAGATGTCCAGCCACGAGGTATGGTTGGCCACCACCGCCCCATGCTCGCGCATCAGCTCTCCGCTGCTCTCGAACCCGATGCCGAGAATGCGGAACGCGTTGCGGCAGACAAACTGGGTGATATGCGGCGTGACGGGCCGGTGCAGGCCGCACAGCGGCCGCTCGACCAGCCGCACCAGCAACAGCACGATCAGCCCGCCAAAGACAAGCAGCGCCAGCGGCACCCCGCGCACCAGCACCAGAAGCCAGCCGATCAGGCCGATCTCGATCGGATCTGGGTCGTCCTCACTGTTCCAGAGCGGATCCATCGCTAGCCCCCGCCATAGATGCGCCGCTGACGCGCGTTCATCCGCGCCGTATCCAGGATCAGACAGACATCGGTGGTGTTGAACGCATGGTCGATATAGGCGCCATCGCCCACGAAACCACCCAGCCGCAGATAGGCCTTGATCAGCGCGGGCACCTCAAGCATCGCGCGGCGGCGGTCCAGCGCCTCGGGCGCGACCCGGTTCATGTCGACATAATGGGCGGGCTGGGTGCGCACCCGCAGATCCGCGGGCGCGAGATGGTTGTGGTAGAGCATCGACAGCGGCTGGGCCAGCGCCTCGACATCGGTGCCGTGGAAACTGGCCACGCCGAACAAAACTTCGATTCCGTGCCGGTCGACATAGTCGGCCAGCCCATTCCACAGGTGATACATGGCCATGCCACCGCGATGATCGGGATGCAGGCACGAGCGCCCCAGTTCCAGCAACCGCCGCCCCGAGCGTTTCAGCACGCCCAGATCATATTCGTCCTCGGAATAGAACTGCCCCACCGCCTGCGCCTGCTCGCCCCGCAACAGGCGATAGACGCCCACCACCTGTCCGCTTTCATCGTCGATACACAGCATGTGGTCGAAATACGGGTCAAAGCGGTCCCGCTCCAGCCCCGCCTGATGATCGACCAGCGCACCGCCGCCGCCCAATTCGCGCACGAACACGTCATAGCGCAGGCGCTGGGCCGCGTGCAGTTCGGCCTCGGTCTCGGCCATCTTGACAGTAAAGGCGGGGCCGCGGTCTGGCATGGGTCTCCGGCGGATGCGTTCAGGTTGCGCGCAGATAGCGCGGCTTGCGCAGGCTTTGCAACACAAAGGCGCGGGCGGGAGCTGGTGTTAACCTTTCGGTAACGCAAATCACGGATCAAAGACCACAAGCAGGGCGATGCGTGTGCCGTCGATCACCACCTTGCCCTGATCGGGGAAATTCACGGTGATCTTGCCGGCGATGCTGGACTGGACCTGCCCGACACCCCAGTCGGGGTAGTCGGGGTGGCGCACGAACATGCCCGGTGCAAGAATGGAATTGAGATCGGTCATATCCGGGCCCTGGCTGCTGGATGTGAGGGTCTGACAACGGAGGTATCGCATGGCCCAAAGCGGCGTCAACCTGGCCAGCCTGATCGGCTCGCGCATCTGTCACGACCTGATCAGCCCGATCGGCGCCATTACCAACGGGCTGGAGCTGCTCGACATGTCCGGCGCGGTCGAGGGGCCCGAGATGGAGCTGATTGCCGACAGCGTCGGCAATGCCGGGGCGCGCATCCGCTTCTTTCGCATCGCCTATGGCGCGTCGAGCGACCAGATGCTGGGCCGGGCCGAGCTGGTGGGCCTGCTCGATGACCTGAACCGCAGCGCCCGGGCCAAGGCCGATTGGGCACCGACGGAACCGGTCGCACGTGCCGAGGTGCGGATGGCCTTTCTGGCGTTGCAATGCTGTGAAACCGCCCTGCCCTTTGGCGGCAGCGTGCGGATGGATCGGCAGGGCGACCGCTGGATCGTCACCGCCGAGGCCAAGAAACTGTCGGTCGACCCTGCCCTGTGGGAGGGGTTAAGCAACCCAGCCGCCCTGAAACAGGTGACACCGGCGCAGGTGCAATTCGCCCTCTTGCCCGCGGTGGTCGAAGATGCCGGTCGGCGGGTCACGGTGGAAACCAGTGACCGCCAGCTGGTGATCCGGTTCTGATCAGGCCCGGGTCGTTCCGTTCCCGCGCACCAGGTATTTGAAACTGGTCAGCTGCGCCGCGCCCACCGGGCCGCGCGCATGCATCTTGCCGGTGGCAATGCCGATCTCGGCACCCATGCCGAACTCGCCGCCATCGGCGAACTGGGTCGAGGCATTGTGCATCAGGATGGCGCTGTCGAGCCGTTCGAAAAAGCGCGCGGCAACCGCGTCATCTTCGGTGATCACGCAATCGGTGTGGTTCGAGCCATAGTGCCGGATATGGGCGATGGCCGCGTCCACATCCTCGACCACCCTGGCCGAGATGATCATGTCGAGATGCTCCTTGCCCCAATCGGCTTCGGTTGCGGGAAGCGAGCCGGACAGCCCCTCGGCCCGCACCTCGACCCCGGCCTCGATCAGCGCGCGCACCAGATCGGCACCAAGACCGTCCGCTATATCCTTGTGAATCAACAGACATTCCGCGGCACCGCAAATCCCGGTACGGCGGGTCTTGGCATTCAGGACCACGCGCAACGCCTTTTCGGGGTCGGCGGCCTTGTCGATATAGATATGCACGATGCCTTCGAGATGGGCAAAGACCGGCACCCGCGCCTCGCGCTGTACCAGCCCCACCAGCCCCTTGCCGCCGCGCGGCACGATGACGTCGACATAATCGGTCATGGTCAAGAGCTCGGACACTGCTGCCCGGTCGCGGGTCGGTACCAGTTGGATCGCATCCTCGGGCAGGTTCGCGGCGCGCAGCCCCTCGACCAGGCAGGCATGGATCGCACCCGAAGAGTGGAAACTCTCGGACCCGCCGCGCAGGATCACCGCATTCCCCGATTTCAGGCATAGCGCCCCGGCATCGGCGGTCACGTTGGGGCGGCTTTCATAGATCACCCCGATCACCCCCAGCGGCGTGCGCACCCGCTGGATATGGAGGCCCGAGGGCATGTCCCATTCCGCCAGAATCTCGCCCACCGGATCACCCTGTTCGGCCACGGTGCGCAACCCGTCGACGATGCCCTGAATGCGCGCCTCGTCCAGCATCAGCCGGTCCATCATCGCCGGGCTCAGCCCCTTGTCGCGGCCAAACTCCAGATCGCGCGCATTGGCTGCGATGATCTCACCCCGCCGGGCCCAGACAGCATCGGCGGCACTGATCAGCGCGGCGCGCTTGGCCTCGGCGCTGGCAAAGGCCAGCTGGGCCGCTGCGGCACGGGCACGTTTGCCCAGTTCGGTCATGGTGGCAGAGATGTCGGCGATGTCTTTCATGTCGGGCCCCTGGGCTGCGGTCGGATCAATGGGTAGCGTCTGCGGGGCAACAGGTCAAAGCGCCATGTCGTCCCGGTGGATCAGCGCGGCGCGGCCTGGGTAACCCAGCGTTGCCTCGATATCCGAAGACTGCCGCCCGCGAATGGCGCGCGCCTCGTCCCCGGTATAGCGGCACAGCCCCTGCCCCAGGCGCCGCCCGTCGGGCCCGAGGATGGCCACCGGATCGCCGCGTCCGAAATCGCCGGTGACCGAGGTGACGCCCGCAGGCAGCAGGCTCTTGCCGCCCTCCAGCGCGCGCGCGGCCCCCGCATCGACAGTGATTTCGCCGCGCGGTTTCATCGCCGCGATCCAGCGCTTGCGCGCCGCCTGCGGGTCAAGCGTCGCGGTGAACCAGGTGCAATTGGCGCCATTTTCAAGCGTTTTCAAAGGGTTCAGGGGCGATCCTTCGGTAATCGCCATGGCGCAGCCACCTGCGGTGGCCATCTGTGCCGCCATCAGCTTGGTCTTCATCCCGCCCTTGGACAGGCCCGAGCCCGCATCGCCGGCCATGGCCACGATCTCGGGCGTGATCCGATCGATCACGTCGAAGCGGGTGGCGCCGGGGTCGTCACTGGGGTTGCCGGTATAGAACCCGTCCACATCCGACAGCAGGATCAGTTGATCGGCGCCCACGGTGACCGCGATCTGCGCGGCCAGCCGGTCATTGTCGCCATAGCGGATCTCGTCGGTCGCAACAGTATCGTTCTCGTTGACGATGGGCACCGCGCCAAGACCCAGCAGCGTTTCCAGCGTCGCGCGCGAGTTCAGATAGCGGCGGCGGTCCTCGCTATCCTCGAGCGTGACCAGAACCTGCGCGGTGGTGATCTTGTGCGGGGCCAGCGCCTCTTCATAGGCGCGGGCCAGACGGATCTGGCCCACGGCGGCGGCGGCCTGCGACTGTTCCAGCGGCAGCGCCGTGCGCGGCAGACCCAACACGCCCCGCCCCAACGCGATCGAGCCGGACGAGACCAGGATCACATCCATGCCCAGCCCCTTGAGCCAGGCCACGTCAGCGGCCAGGGAATGCAGCCATTCAGCCCGCAAATCGCCCGAGTTGCGGTCAACCAGCAGGGCCGAGCCGATCTTGACCACCAGCCGCCGGGCTGCCGTCAGGGTTGCCAAGGCTGCGACTCCTCCACAGGCTTTTCGCGCAGGCGGTTGGCGTCGATGCGGGCCCGCAGGGCGCGCAGCACCTCGGTCACCCCCTCGCGCGAGGCGCCCGACATCATCATCACCGGCCCGCCCGAGGCCTCTTCCAGCTCTTCGACCAGAAAGGCGCGTTCTTCTTCATCCAGCGTGTCGATCTTGTTCAGCACGGTCACGCGGGGTTTGTCCGCCAGATCGCCGCCATAGGCCTCAAGCTCGCCAATGATGGTGTGGTAATCCTCGACCAGATCGCCCGAGGTGCCATCGACCAGATGCAACAGCACCGCGCAACGCTCCACATGGCCCAGGAACCGGTCGCCAATCCCCCGCCCCTCGTGCGCGCCGGCGATCAGGCCGGGAATGTCGGCGATCACGAATTCCACATTATCGACACCCACAACCCCCAGATTGGGATGCAGCGTGGTAAAGGGGTAATCGGCGATCTTGGGCCGCGCGTTCGACGTGGCCGCCAGAAAGGTCGACTTGCCCGCATTCGGCAGCCCCAAAAGACCCACATCAGCGATCAGTTTGAGCCGCAGCCAGATGGTGCGATCCACCCCCGGCTGGCCCGGATTGGCCCGGCGCGGCGCCTGGTTGGTGGCCGATTTGAAATGAAGGTTGCCAAAACCGCCATTGCCGCCCTTGGCCAGCAGCACCCGCTGGCCCACCTCGGTCAGGTCGGCCAGAACGGTTTCCTCGTCCTCGTCCAGGATCTCGGTCCCCACGGGAACCCGCAGCACGATATCGTCGCCATCCTTGCCAGACCGCTGCTGACCCTTGCCGGGCACCCCGTTCTGGGCAAAGAAATGCTGTTGATAGCGAAAGTCGATGAGCGTGTTCAGCCCATCCACCGCCTCGGCCCAGACCGAACCGCCCTTGCCGCCATCACCCCCGTCGGGGCCGCCATATTCAATGAATTTTTCGCGCCGGAAACTGACGCAGCCATTCCCGCCGGAACCCGAGCGGATATAGACCTTTGCAAGATCGAGAAATTTCATATGTGCTCCCTACTGCAAAGGCCCGGGCGGGCCAAGTCACAGTTTGCGGCTATAGGTCCAGGTGGGGACGGCGGCGTCGCGCGCCACCGAATAACTCTCGGCATCTCCAAGATACTGAAACCCGCAATGGGTCAAGACCCTGGCCGAGGCCGGATTGTCCTGAAACACGCTGGCGAACATGGTGGCGTTGCCCAGCGGATTGGCATTCACCAGCGCCTCGACCGCCATCGAGGCGATGCCGGTATTCCAGAACACGGGCGCAACCCAATACCCGACCTCGGACTGGTTGCGATCCATCCGTTCCAGCGAAATGAGGCCCATCAGCTCGGGCCCGCCATCGCGGGTGGCATCCATCGCCCAGACATCCTCGGTCCGCTCCTCGCTCATGGCGCGGGCGACAAAGGCCTCGGCCATGCCCGGCGGCAGCGGATGCGGGAGAGAGGTGGTCATGCGCGCCACCCGCTCGTCGCGGGCGTAATGCTCGATCAGGCCCATATCCGACTTGCGCAGCGGGCGCAGGTCGAACCGTTCGGTTTCAATGACCGGCTGGTTTATGATCGTATCAAACTTCATTCCTGTGCTCCTCCTCCGAACACACCAAAAATCACGGATGCAACGGTCAGCCCCGCCAGCATCCACATCAGGTATTTCTCGCCAGGCCGTCCTGCAACCACCGCGGCGATACGATCGCCGGCAAAGGTCCAGAGCGGGTGGAAAACCGCCTGACAGACCAACAGCCCCAGTGCCACGACCAGCGTCGCCTGAAACGGCGCGGTGCCCGGCGCCACGAAACCGGCAAATCCGGTGACGATCATCGCCCAGGCCTTGGGATTGAGCGGATGAACCAAGAGACCGGCGCCAAACCCCGGCGCGGCCCCGCCCCCGCCTTTACCGGGGGCAAGGCGCAGGTTGGCAATCTTCCAGGCCAGCCAGCAAATATAGGCCACGCAAAGATATTTGAGCGCCTGAAACAGCAGCGGCACCCGCTCGGCCAGTTCCAGCAGGCCAAACCCCACCGGCCAGATCACCAGTTGCTTGCCCAACGCCACCCCGGCGACAAAGGGCAGCGCCGCGCGAAAGCCATAACGCGCACCGGTGGCCAGCAGGGCCATGTTGGCCGGGCCCGGCGTGCCCACCTGCGTGGCGGCAAAGAGCAGAAAGCTGGTCGTGGCAACGGCCATGGGGGCGTCCGGTGAAACTTCGGTGAAAAACGAGAAAGGGGACCGGCAATCCTTGCCGGTCCCCCATGAATTTTTTCTAAACCTTCTGGGTTTCGGCTTACTCTGCGGCCTCCGCCACCGGCAGGACCGAAATGAAGGTGCGCTTTTTCAGCCCCTTGTGGAACTTCACGGCGCCGTCGACGGTTGCAAAGATCGTGTGATCCTTGCCCATGCCAACGCCTTCGCCCGGCCAGAACTTGGTGCCGCGCTGACGCACGAGGATATTGCCGGCGCCAACAGCTTCGCCGCCGTATTTCTTGACGCCAAGACGGCGACCGATGGAGTCGCGGCCGTTACGGGAGGAACCGCCAGCTTTTTTATGTGCCATTCTTTCTCTCCTTAGCCTTGAGCCAGCTCTTTGGCCTGCTCAACCCATTCGGGCTTTACCTTGACCGCGTCGATAGCAGCAATCTGCTCGTCCGACAAGGCGGCCAGCGCGGCAAAGCTGCCAATGCCCGCTTCAGCCAGCTTCTTGGCGGCTGCGGGGCCGACACCGGTGATCTTGGTCAGATCGTCCGAGCCTGCGGCAGCGGCGGCCGCGGGCGCAGCGGCGCCCTTGGGGGCCTGGCCGGTTGCGGCTTTGACACCGGTCTTGTCTGCGCCCGAGGTCAGGATCTCGGTGATCTTGACCAGGGTCAGCTTCTGACGGTGGCCCTTGGTGCGCTGCGAGCTGTGCTTACGACGGCGCTTGACGAAATGGATCAGCTTTTCGCCCTTGACCTGGTCGATCACCTCGGCCTGAACGGCGGCGCCGTCAACCAGAGGCGCGCCCACGACCGGCGCGTCGCCGCCCAGCATCAGCACGTCGTTGAATTGAACTTTTTCACCTGCGTCGGCAGCCAGCTTTTCAACGCGGAGCACATCGCCCGCCTGAACCTTGTACTGCTTGCCGCCAGTCTTGAGGACCGCAAACATGCGTCTTTCCTTCTTGTCACCGCGTTCTTCGGTCCCCGGTTGCCCGAGCGTTTCGGCCCCTCACGGAAAGCCACCTGCGAACAGCGCGCCCTGTTTCGGGCGGATTAACGGCCCTTCCGTTTCCGGGCAGGCCAAACGATAACGAAACCCGGCGCGGAATCCGGGCCGGGATGCGGGCTTATCCATGCCATGGAACGTATTGTCAACCGCAAAAAACGGGGCATCGGGAAGACCGTCTGAATACACGTCCGTCAGTGGCGCGCTCAGATATCAGACGCCTTGAGAGCAAATCCTGTCGCCCGGCCCAGGTCATAGGATATCTCACCATAAAGCCGGTCGAAACCCTCAAACAGCGCCGCATTGAGCGCCTTTCCGGCGGCGCTTTGAGAAAACGCGATATTGGCCTGCATCTGGTCATCTTCCAGCGGCGTATAGGCAAAGTAGAGAAACCCCATCACCCAGCGCCGCGTTTCGGCCTCGGTCTCGTCGCGCGCCTCAAGCAAGCTGGCCAGCACCGCGCCATCATCGCGCGCGGTTCCCTGCCCGTCGCTGAGACCGCGATAGAACTGGAAATCGGCGCTGATCGCCCCTTTGACATTCTGGCCGATCAGGTCATTGGCCGCCACATAGGCGGCCACCTGACCCAGACGGGGATCGCCCTCGCCCGCCTCTTCGGCCCGATCCAGCGCCATCTCCTCGATGCCATCATCGGCAAAGGCACGCCGGGCCGAATTTTCCAGCGTCAGAATGGTCTGGCCGGTCGCGGTGCTGAAGAACGCGGTGGCTGCCGCAGCCTGCTCAGGGTCCAGATGATCTGACAAAGCATTACGCAGCGCCGCATGCATCCGATCCGGCGCATAGATCCGCGCCACCTGAGCGGCAAAGAACGCACCCCCCGACCCTTCAAGCAATTCGGTATCGAGTGTCGCGCCGTAACGCAGCCCTTCTTCGCGCAGGATCTCGACCACCTCGGTCAACCGCATTGCCCGCGCCAGATCGTCATACGCGGGTTCGGCCGCTACCGGCGTCACCAGCCACAGACACAGAACCGCCCAGACGCGCCGCATCACAACTCCTGCACCGGCTGAAGCTCCGCCATGCGAACCGCCAGCACCTCGAACCGGTCGGCCATGATCGAGTATTGCACCGCGTTCAGCAATTCATAGACCTCCTGCATCAGCGGCTGTTCCAGCGCCTCTGTATAGGCGTCCACCTCGTCATCGGAAAAGGCCTGATAGGTATAAGCCGCCGAGGCCAGCGCCGAGAGCTGGAGCGCATTGCGCATCTCGGTCTCGTTGCCGCGCAAAAGCTCGCGCAGATCGTCGACCTCCATTTGCAGATCGATCACCCCGGCGGCACTGGCCGCCAGCAGGAACCGCAGCTGGATCTCCTGCAAGGCGCGCAGCGCGGTGCCCGAGGAATCGATGGCCCGGTTCATCCGCTTCAGACTCTCGACCCGGCCCGAGCCATGCCGGACCAGTTCGGACACGATGGCCTCGCCCGCCTCTTCCTTCAGATCGTCATCGGCCATATGCGCGTCGTTCTCGGCCACCACCAGCCGCTGACCAAGGTCCGAGGCATAGAATTCGACCGCATGATCAAGCGCCGCATCGCTCAGCGTCTGTTCCAGAATATCCAGCGCCTGTACGCGCATTCCCTTGGTATCGAACACCTCGCGGGTCAATGTGGTCCACTGGCTGCCGAAACTCTCGGCCTCCAGCCCCAGCATCCCCGGCGCCGAGGCAGAGGCCTGGGCAATCGAATCCAGCGCCACGTCGAAACCGGTGGTGACGAGAAACGCCTCGATCCGCGCCCGGTCCGCCGCCTTGAGCGGCTGCGCAAGCGCGAGACCAATAAGCAGAAAGCCGAAAAGAAGAGGCAAGGCGCCGCGAAACAGTCGTGTCATATGCCAAGCCTAAGCCATTTGCCCGCACGGGCAATGGAAATTCGGGCCGGTGCAAAAACTTGTCACTTTCCGCTTGCACCCCCGCGCGAACCTCACTAAATCCCCCCCTCACAGACCCCCGCGGAGAGGTGCCGGAGTGGTCGAACGGGGCGGTCTCGAAAACCGTTGTGGGTGCAAGCCCACCCAGGGTTCGAATCCCTGTCTCTCCGCCACTTTGCCCCAATATTATTGTTTTATTTCAATGCCTTAAGAGGCATTTCGTTTGGGGCAAATTTTCGCTACCCACAGTCTTCCCACAGGCGGCTTGAGTTCAAGCGGGCACAAACCGCGCTCTGCGACCGGCAGGCCAGCGATATTCACGCGTGTTGAATGCGCTGTGATACGGCGTCTTGATACGCAGGCCTTCAATCTTGAACGGACCTTCCAAGGTGAGTTCCTTGTACCGCGTCGAATACTTCCAGAAACCGCCGCTATAGTTTTCTTCGCCGCCTTCAGAGAACCACGAGGATTCTTCGACGTAGGTTTGGTGTCCCGCTAGTCGCCCTAGCCAGAATGCCTTGTCGTTAGGGTCGTACATCCACATGCCGTTCGTGCCGTTGAAGCCATGCACCCAACGTTCGAAGATGCGCGGCACATATCGTTCGACGAACCAACCGCCATGCCGGGGCAAGCCGTCGTCCCACACCTTCGACGACAAGAAAGGTATCCAGCTTTGGGCGATACCGGCACGAGCGTACGAGAATGCGCGGCGTTCGATTTCGTCTATGCCAATCGGCGTATGCTGTAACTCAAATGCGATTTGCAGACCCTTTGGGGACCATGCCATTACATCGGCCCTTCTATCGCCGGGCATGGTGTTGACTACGAATTCCACTTCGGCACGCAAGCCGCGTTCCTTGAGCGCGTCAGCAACGACGACCTTGGATTCCATGTGGGCACGCGTTTCGCCTTTAGCCCATGTGCAATCCGTTGGGGGTTTGTGTGCGAAGTGGTGAACGACCTTTCGGCCTTTCTTCAAGACCACTTCACCTTTGCACTTGGGGCAGAAATACGAAGGGCCGCGTTCCGCTGAAAACGCGTCGATTCGATTGCCCTCAAGTTCCGCGATTAGCATAGCACCCCAACATATTGTTTGATAATACGACGATATCACATTGGGTTGCGCAAGAAAAAGGCCGCGCCCGAAGACGCGGCCAGTTCGGCGCTGGTCAATGTCAGCGCCTATGCGATGGGGCGTGCCGCAGAGTACGCCGCGCCATCACAATGCGAAAAACGCTACGGATACCGGCACAGGTCCGCGACGGTCGCGCGGTCTTCGGCGGGTGGCGTCCAGATCGGAACCGCCAAGATCGCCACCGCGTCGAGCTCCAGCCCGGCCAAGCCTTCGGCGGCAAGGACGTCCCTAATCGAGGTTGCCGGATTGGCGATTGCGAGGGTCCAGACGGCGGGCAGATCGCCGCCAAGCTTGAACGTGAACAAGTGCCGGATACGTTCGATCAAGACCGGGTGGCCTTCGGGCTTCATGTCCAAGTGCGGCACAGGGACTTTGACAAGCTGCGATGTGGGCACGAAGAACACCGCGCCCCCTTCTGCGAGGTCCGCGACGTCTGGATAGTCCGTCGTATCCGGGTCGGTCGGCAGGATCGTGGCATACGGCCCAAACGCGATTTCACCGGACATGGGCGCTTTCTTGAAACGTGACGCTTGGGCCAGCCAATCGGCAATGGCGGCGATATCGGTTTGGGCTTGGTTCATGGCTACGCTACCGCGACGTGCGTTTCGGCCTGCGCCGCGACGGTCGGGTTGTAGAAGCTGGAATGGACTCCGGCGATTGCCTTGTCGTAGCGCGACAGAAGGCTTTGTATTTCAACGCCTTGATCCATCGCCTTGTATGCGTTGGGGGCGTGTTTCTCTACGACGTCCACGCCCGGTGTGTTCCGGCACGCGATAGAAGTAGCTCGCCCGGCGGCGGCCATCAGCCTTGTAGGGGGGCTTCGCCTTCTCGATCTTCCAGTGACACTTCGGTTCCTCTAAGGGCGAGTTGATGATTGGGGACTCGACCTCGGCAACGGTGAGCGGGGCGCGGGCGGCGCCCTGCTGGGCGGCATGACCGGTAGCGCCATGGGCGTCGTCTATGACGTCGACACCTCCGAGGTCGATTTCGCGGCCTTCAACGAGGTCCAGCGCGGGCTCGAGCCGGGCCAGACCTGCCTGGTCGCCGCGGTGGACGAGACCTGGACCGCGCCGATCGACACCCGGATGCAGGCGCTCGGCGGCACCGTGATCCACAAGCCGCGCTACTCGGTGGCCGATGCCCATTACGAGGCCGAGGCCCGCGCGCTGGAAGCGCATCTGCTCCAGGCGCATTCCGACAACAAGGCCGCCATCAAGGCCCGGAGCGATGCAACCAAGGCAAAGATCGAGGCGAACAACGCAAGGATCGACGCCCGCATCGACCAGATGAACGCCGATCTCGACGCCCGGCTCGACGCGATCGACGCCCGCATCGAGGACGCCTCGAAGAAGACGCGCCAGACGCTCGCGGCGCAGAAGGCCCGGCTCAAGGCCGACCACGAGGCCCGCGTCGCCCGACTGCGCGCCAGGCTGGACGTCGCCGACGCGGTGATGACTGCCTGAGCCACGCCGGATCACAGGACCGGGGCGGCCCGACCGGGGCCGCCCTACAGTCCTTCCGAAAACCTGCGAGGCTTGCCGGACGCCCCGGAAGGGAAATGTTTGGGGGGACGTGTATTGTTGCAAGCGGTACCTGGGACGCCGAGGCAGCAACATCTGCTCACTGGCAAGGAGTAGAAATTCGATGAAAACACCCGGATGAAGGCAACGAGCCCATAGCGACATATGTTGTGTACCGTTCGACTGGTGCAGTGCGCAATCAACGGGCGGCCTCGTTTCAAATGCATGACCCAAACCATGCTGTTTTGCCAGGCCAAATCGCTGCATCGCCGCATTTGCACGCCTGCCTTCCGTACCTACTTCTGCACAGCGTAATGGCATTTACTTGGCCCCGTTCATCGGCCCGTACGCCCTCAAAGCCGTTGCATTTCAAAGCGCACGCGCCCGATCGGAATGCCAAAACGTGTCACGATCGCATCGTTGATTACCCTACCATCGGGATCGAAATAGATGACATCCTCGAAGCCCAGTCTGGTCACTTGGTCTTCTGACCGGAAATCGGCCAAATAAGAAAGCCGGATCTCGTTTCCAGTCTCCACGACATTCGCCACCCCTACTGTGTCTTCCCGCCGTCCCGTCCACTTGCCAGGCCCTGCTCGGTCAAACACCCATGTCAGGCGATTTTGCTCTCCATCGTCATAGAAGAAATCTTCCACGACCGTCAGGCGATCGCCGTCCAATCGACCGTCAAGGCGCGCCGTGAACCTTCGCTCATTGTCTGTCAGGTCAACTCTGAAGACACCTGCGCCGGTCGCCTTTCCCGAGAACGCTTGATCGAGTGTGATCGGATCGCGCGGCCCTTCGGGCGAGGTCGGCACGCGCGCGCATGCGGCCAGTGCAAGAGAGCCAAAAATAAAGGAGCGGCGCACTATCGACATAAATCACCTATGGGTCCTACGCAGCTCAGCAACTGCGGACATGACTTGTCTATCTAGTCCAACACGTCGCTGAGTCGATAACAGAGAAAGACAATGAAAGCTCCCTGACTTGGTGCTTCCTCGGCGGCAGAGCTCACGTTCCGGCCGCTCCGAAAAAAGGGCGCTCTCAGGTGTCAGAATGCATGCAAGGCCTGATGTATTGTCATCGCGAAACGACATGGGCCGTGGTGAAATCCGACACGACGAAACCGTCGCTGTCCATCTTTGGGATTGGTTTCGCTCGGCGATGGCACTCATGCCACCTCGCGGGTGTAGGATGTGACAACGCCGCCAAGCTTACGATTGCGCCGGATCGGGCCGTCGCGCACGGGCCGGAAATCGAGTTGCAACACATTGTTACCGATACCCCGTCCACGATGCGGGCGCTCGGTGTTGTAATGGCGCACCCAAGTGCGGAGGATGTAGTCGAGCTGCGACCGGCTGAAGCAGACGAAAAAATCCAGACATTCGCGCTTGATGGTACCGATGAAGGACTCAGCGAAGGCGTTGGCGTCCGGTGCTCTGTGCGGGATCTGGATGACCCTGGCACCTTCCGATGCCCAGACTATATCGAAGCAGGCGCTGAACTTGGTGTCGGCGTCTCGGATGAGGAAGCTCGGTTCGACCCCTTGCTTGGAGCACCACATAAGGTCGACTTCATCTTGCCGGGCTCCACTGCGACGTTTAAAAAAATGCCACTATGTCAACGTGATGGGGCTCGCCTACATTTTGGCACCCTTCTCAGGGAAGGCCAAAGGCGCCCGGGACGGCGGATCGTCGTCGTCAAACTCGGGCTCGGGGTGCGACTGGGCCCTTGCTCGCCTGTTGGTCTACTCGATCGCGATGTTGCGGGCGCATTTCGCTGCTCGTCGCGATTGAACCAAATGACCATCTAAACCATCACCCATATCAATTAAAACAATGCATTAGGACGTGGAGAAGGTTGGACGCCAGACCCATCCCCTCCGGCTATTCCCAAGCGCGCCAAGACGCTGAGATGAAGTGGATTTGGCGTCCTTCGGATTTGACAGATTTGCCGCCTGACGTCCTTTCAATGCCTTGAAATAGTACCACTATTCCTGCGGCATTGGACGTCGTCAGACAGCAAATCTGTCAAACCAGTGATGCAGGATGAATGGGTCCTGAGCCTAACCCAGACACCAAAAGGCCGGGCACATGGCCCGGCCCTTTAACTTCATTTACTCGTAGACTCAGGCGCGGCGGCGACGGCCACCGGCGCGGCCACCCCGGCCCCGGCCTTCGTCCCCCTCGGCCGCGGGCGCTTTGTTGGAGCGGATCCATTCGGCGCCGTGAGGGTCGTTATTGGTCAGCAGGTTGGCGGCGCGAATGGCCTCCATTTCCTTGCCCGCGCGCGGCAGGGTCGAGCCCAAACCGAACATGGTCACAAAGGTCTCGTCATCCATGCCC
Organism: Ruegeria alba; assembly: GCF_022321465.1. Lineage (NCBI taxonomy): Bacteria > Pseudomonadati > Pseudomonadota > Alphaproteobacteria > Rhodobacterales > Roseobacteraceae > Ruegeria > Ruegeria alba. The sequence continues at coordinate 513,370 of NZ_JAKOEM010000001.1, forward strand.
TCGGGCAGGATGATGCCGGCGGCGGCGACGGCCTCGCGCTTTTCAGCAATGGCCTTTTGCGTCACCGGCAGCGCCACCGGGTTCATGATCGCGCTGGTCATGCCCGCACCCATCGCCATCGGCAGGAAGGCGTTGTTGATGCCATGCCGGTTGGGCAGGCCGAACGAGATGTTGGAGGCACCGCAGGTGGTGTTCACGCCCAGTTCCTCGCGCAGGCGACGCACCAGGGCAAAGACCTGCTGGCCAGCGGTTGCCATGGCGCCGATCGGCATGACCAGCGGGTCGACCACGATGTCATGGGCCGGGATGCCGAAATCGGCGGCACGCTGCACGATCTTCTTGGCGACGGCAAAGCGCACATCGGGGTCTTCGGAGATGCCGGTATCGTCGTTCGAGATCGCCACCACGGGCACGTTGTATTTCTTGACCAGCGGCAGGATCTGCTCCAGCCGTTCCTCTTCACCCGTGACCGAGTTCAGCAGCGGACGGCCCTCGGCCGCCGCCAGACCGGCCTCGAGCGCGCCGGGCACCGAGCTGTCGATGCAGAGCGGCACATCGACCAGCCCCTGCACCAGTTCGACGATCTTGCGCATCAGCGGCGGTTCGGTCTCGTTGGGGTTGGGGTTGGAGTTATAGACAACACCCGCGTTGATATCGAGAACGGTGGCCCCGGCGGCAACCTGGGCGATGGCGTCCTTTTCCACGGTCGAGAAATCGCCCGCTTCCAGCTCGGCGGCCAGTTTCTTGCGGCCCGTGGGGTTGATCCGCTCGCCGATCACGCAGAACGGCTGGTCAAAGCCGATGATCGCGGTTTTTGTTTTGCTTTCAACGATGGTGCGGGTCATGTCTGGCCTTTCAGGTCGGGTTTACGGGGCGGGTGCTGGCACCGCCGTTATTGATCGCCCAGGTGGCATTGGTCTTGATGCCGCCCAGCGGGAAGAAGTGCACATTGGTGATGTTGAAATCGGGGTTGGCGGCCTTGTGGGCGGCCAGTTCGGTTACAACGTCGTTGGGTTCATAGGGCAGCAGCAGCTTGGACACGTCCATCGCGCGCTTTTGCAGCACTTTCAGCGAGGGGCCGACGCCGCAGGCGATGGCGAACTTGATCAGGGTCTGCAGCTTGGCCGGACCGGCGATGCCGATATGGATCGGCAGGTCGATGCCGGCATCCTTGAGCCCGTTGGCCCAGGCGATGATCGGCTTGGCCTCGAAACAGAACTGGGTGGCCAGTGCCATCTGGGCATCGGTGGTCTCGTTGAACTTCTGCTTCCAGCGCAGCGCGTCCATCACATTGGCATCGCCGCCCTTGGGGTCGATATCCTTGTTGCCCTCGGGGTGGCCCGCGACGTGCAGGCGCTTGAACCCTGCCTTGTCAAACAGGCCGGTTTCCATCAGTTGCATCGAGCAGTGGAAATCGCCGTGCGGCTCTGCCACGCCCCCGGCCAGCAGCAGCGCCTGCTCGACCCCGGCCTCGCCCTGATACATGGCGATCCAGTTTTCCAGCGTCTTGGCATCCTTGATGATACGCGCCGGGAAATGCGGCATCACCGGATAGCCTTCGGCGGCCAGCCGCTTGGCGGTTGCCACCATGTCCTCGATCGGGGTGCCCTCGATATGGGCGATATAGACGCGGGTGCCCTCGGGCAGCAGGGCGCGGAAATCCTCGACCTTTTCCGCGGTGCGCGGCATCACCTCGATCGAGTAACCCTTGAGAAAGGCCTCGACGGTGGGGTTCACGGGGCCGTTTTCGACCGTCTCGCGTTTCTTGAAGTTCAGCAAAGCCATCACGGCCTCCCATATGCTCTGCGGGCTCATGCCCAACCGTCGTTTGCGATCAGCGCCTTGATCCGGTCGCGATCGTATTCCCGTTCCAGACGCTGGGCCTCGGCCTCGACGATATCCGCCGGGTCACCGGCGACCTCGTAAGGTTCGGCCTTGCGCCACTCGGCCAGATAGGCATCGGTGTCCTGCGCGCCCACTTTCATCGCGGCGCGGTCGATGGCCTGCTCGAACCGTTCCTCCAGCTGACGCTTGGCGCCGCGGCGGCCCTTGCCGACGATGACCTGAGCCGGGATGTCCCGCCAGTAGACGATGGTAACCTCGGGCATGCAGTCGATTCCTCCTGATCCGGTGAGCCGGTTCTAGCGGTCAATATGGGGCGGGGTCGGTCCGATTTCGACACGTGCGCGATGTGCAGCGACCTTTGTCGTTTTCGGACCTTCCGCGCAACACGGCTTAACGCGAATTGCGCGCCCGCGCCCGCCCGAATTCTTCAGCAAGATGATGAGCCATGATCATGTCACGAAAAACCCGGGGGCCTTGCGGCGCCCGGGGCTCTGGTTTGCAAAGCGAGTTGTGTCAGCCGACTAGGCCGCCATCCTCGCGCGTGACGGCGATGATCGCCGAGCGCGGCACGCTGTCACCACCATCGGGCCAGTGGCTGTCGCCATCCTCGCCCGGATGCTGCACGCCCACGAACATGGTGCGGCGGTCGCCCGACCAGCACAGGCCGGTGATCTCGGCCTCGCGCGGGCCGACCAGAAAGCGGCGGATCTCGCCGGTCACCGGATCGCCCGCCAGCATCTGGTTGTTGCCATGACCGGCAAAGTCGCCCTCGTTCGAATACTTGCCGTCGGTCTGGATCCAGAGCAACCCGTTGCTGTCGAATGCCAGCCCGTCAGGCGAGTTGAACATGTTGCCCGCGTTGACGTTTTCCGACCCGGCGTAAGTGTCGGAATGCACCGTCGGATTGCCCGCCAGCACGAAGAGATCCCAGTCGAACCCTTCGGCGGTGTGGTCGCCGCCTTCGGGGCGCCAGCGCACGATCTGGCCATAGTTGTTCTTTTCGCGCGGATTGGGCCCCTCGGCCGGGGTGTCGTCGCCACCCTTGTTCGGTTTGACGCCGCGGTTCTTGTTGTTGGTCAGCGCGCAATAGACCTCGTCCGCGTTCGGATTGGCGGTGACCCATTCGGGGCGGTCCATGGTGGTGGCGCCCAGTTTCGAGGCCGCGATCCGGGTATGGATACAGATCTCGGCCTGGCTCATACCGGTGGCCTCAGACGTCAGCGCCAGCCACATGCCCTTGCCCGAGGCGTCGAACCTGGCCGCGTAAAGCGTGCCGTTTTCCATCAGCGCGTCGGTATCGACACCGGCGGCATAGACCCCGTCCGAGACATAGCGGTACAGAAACTCGCCCCGCTCGTCATCGCCCATATAGATCACCAGTCGCCCGTCGCGATTGACGACACATTCGGCATTCTCGTGCTTGAACCGGCCCAGCGCGGTGCGCTTCTTGGGGGTCGAACTCGGGTCACGCGGGTCGATCTCGACCACGTAGCCTGCGCGGTTGGGCTCGTTGGGGTTCTTTGCGACGTCAAAGCGCTCATCCACCCGCGCCCAGCCATAGCCCCAGTCCTTGGCCGAAACGCCGTACCGCGCCAATTCCGCCGAGACCTCATGCGCCTCGTCAGCGGCGGAGAAGTAACCGTTGAAATTCTCTTCGCAGGCCAGATAGGTGCCCCATGGGGTCTTGCCTGAACCGCAGTTGTTCCAGGTGCCGAAGGTCACCGTACCGGTCGGATCGGTGTCGGTCTTCATCAGGTCGTGGCCTGCGGCGGGGCCGGTCAGCGCCATCTCGGTACGCGGCGTGATGCGGCGGTTATAGGGGCTGTCGGTGACCACCTGCCAATGGCTGCCGTCATGGGCCAGTTCGACCACGGTGACGCCATGGGCCAGCAGGCCCTTTTCCACGTCATCATCGGTCTCGGCCTTGCCGTCGGCGCGGTTGCCCCAGATGATCTCGCGGTTGGTGTATTCGTTGTTCACCACCAGCAGCGTGCGGCCCTGGTGATGGAACACCTCCATCCCGTCGGTATTGTCGCCAAAGGCGCGCGCCTGGCTGGCGGCGGTGCCGCGCGTCGCCTGATCGAAGGCCACCCCATCGGACCACAGCGGGTCGGCCCAGCGCACCAGAATCTCGGCCTTGAACCCCTTGGGCACGACGATCTCGTCAGCGGTAGAGGCCGCCACCGCCTCGAAGGCAAAGCGGTTGGTCGCGGCTTCGGCCCCGCGCGGCAGAACCGCACCGCCAAGGGCCGCGAACCCGCCCATCGCCAGCACCCCGCCCAGGAAGCCGCGGCGCGACAGCGCCTCTTCGACCACATGGTCGAAATCGCAGTCCTCGGGGCGAGGGTTCACCGCCTCGTCAAATTCGTCGAATGTCAGGGTAGCGTCGTTTTTCACAGCGTGCTCCATGGCTTGCCAGCAGAATCCGGACCGGCACGAGGGCCGGCGATCGCGGATGCTGTCGCATGGGAGTGTTAAACCTGTGTGACGGTTCTGCCCCTGATCGCAGGGAAATCTCTTGCGCCGCGCCGGATCGGATCCTAGGTTCAACCTAACACGAAATCGGAGGGCGTGAAACATGGCGCCCAAGCGTCCCAAAGGTGCGGGCGCGTTCCCGAAAGCGGTCGAAAGCCCCGCGCCGAACCGGCCGGATCCGGACGCCCTCTATGCGGCGCTCGATCTTGGTACAAACAGTTGCCGCATGCTGATCGCCCAGCCCAAGGGCAGCGGGTTCCATGTGGTAGACAGCTTCTCGAAATCGGTCCAGCTCGGTGCCGGGCTGGAACGGACAGGTCGGCTGTCGCGCTCGTCGATGGCACGCACCATCCAGGCGCTGCGCATCTGTCAGCAGAAGATCAAGCGCAACAAGGTGCACCGGATGCGGCTGGTCGCGACCGAGGCCTGTCGCCGGGCCAAGAACGCGCGCGAGTTCATCCGCGATGTGAAGCGCGAGACCGGTCTGACACTGGAGATCATCCAGCCCGAGGAAGAGGCCCGGCTGGCGGTGATCTCCTGCGCGCCGCTGGTCTCGACCCGCTCGGAGCAGCTGTTGGTGGTGGATATCGGCGGTGGCTCGACCGAGCTGGTCTGGATCGACCTCACTTCGGTGCCGCGCCGTGACCGACCCTCGGCCATCATGCGGCTGCACGCGGGGTTTCACCCGCCCGAGAGCCCCTTTCCCGCCGCCAAGGTGGTGGACTGGATCAGCGTGCCGCTGGGGGTCGCGACCCTGCGCGACCAGTTCAACGATGTCGAAGATGATTCTGCGCGCTTTGCGCTGATGAGCTGGTTCTTCGAAGAGCAGCTGGCCGATTTCGTGCCCTATAGCAGCCAGCTGGGCCGTGACCGGTTCCAGATCGTCGGCACCAGTGGCACCGTCACCACGGTGGCGGCCAGCCATCTGGGGCTGAAGCGGTATGACCGGACCAAGGTCGACGGGCTGCGCATGACCAGCGAGCAGATCGACAAGGTAATCCGGGGCTATCTGGACCTGGGTCCGCAGGGACGCCGCCGCGACCCGCGCATCGGCGAAGACCGCCATGCGCTGATCATGTCGGGTTCGGCCATTCTTCAGGCGCTGCTCCGATGCTGGCCCACCAACCGGCTGTCGGTCGCCGACCGGGGCCTGCGCGAAGGCTTGCTCTACGCGCAGATGAGCGCCGACGGGGTACTGGAGGATGGACCGTTCTGAAGTAACGCGCATCTTTTCCAGTCCCGGACATCACCGGGCCGGGCTGGTTGCGTGCAACGGGTGCCAAGATGAAACCACAGATTCTGTCAACCCTGCCAGGGTATACGAAAGGTGCCTTCGCCGCAGACCTTGGTGCGGGTCTGACCGTTGCAATGGTTGCGGTCCCCCTCAGCCTGGCAATTGCAATCGCCTCTGGCGCATCGCCGTCCTCGGGTTTGGTGACGGCTTGTGTCGCCGGGTTCCTCATCTCGCTGCTTGGCGGCAGCCATGTTCAGATCGGTGGACCGACCGGCGCATTCATCGTGGTGGTCTATGGGGTTATCGCGGCACACGGATACGACGGCTTGGTCTTGGCCACGCTAATGGCGGGCGCAATTCTGGTGGTTGCGGGGTTCCTCAGGGCGGGAAACCTAATCGCATTGGTGCCAGAACCGGTCGTCACCGGCTTTACCATCGGTATCGCGGTGATCATTGCGACCAGCCAGATCGCTGATCTGTTGGGAATGACGACAGCAGACATGCCTGCGGCGTTTCTGCCAAAGCTTCATACCCTCTGGGAGGCCCGCGACACCGTTCAATGGAGCAGTTTCGCGATCGGCGTTCTCTCCATCCTCCTGATTGCTGTATTGCGTGCCCGTTTTCCTCGGTTTCCAGGTCTGATCCTTGCCATCGGGGCCGCTTCGATATTGGCCGTTCTGACTCACCTGCCCGTTGAAACCATCCAGTCCAGGTTCGGTGACCTCCCCCGTGGTCTGCCTGTATCGAAACTGCCCGAGCTCTCATACGCGCGCGTCGTCGAGTTGCTGCCATCGGCATTCGTCATCGCCTTCCTTGCGGGGGTGGAGTCGCTGCTGTCCGCCCTAGTTGCGGACCGGATGATCGGCGCGCGCCATCGTCCGAATGCCGAGATCCTGGCGCAAGGAGCAGCAAACCTTGGTTCAGCCTTGTTCGGCGGCCTTCCAGCGACCGGAGCCATCGCACGGACTGCGACCAACATCCGGGCCGGCGGGCGTACCCCTGTGGCCGGGCTGGTTCATGCGGTAACTGTCCTTTCGGTACTGGTCTTTGCCGGTGATCTTGTTGGTCAACTTGCTTTGCCCGCCTTGGCGGGTTTGCTGATCCTCACAGCATGGAACATGAGCGAGCCTCACAAATGGCGTGGCTACCTAAGCGGTTCCCGTTCTGATACGGTTCTCATGTTCCTCACCTTGCTGCTCACGGTGTTTGCCGATCTGACCGTGGCCATCGGCGTCGGTGTTTCCGTGGGCTTGGCCCTGCGGCTGCGTCGGCGCAAGGTGCCGCCCGCTGATTGGTCGCCTCCGGACAGGTAATAGGTGCCTTTCCCGCTTGCCTCAAACCGGGCAAGCCGCTATCTCGACTTGCCTATCCGACAGGAGCGCACCATGGCCAAGAATACATCCGGACGCGGACAGCGTGACCTTAAAGTCAAGGTAAAGACCGCGCGCGGGCGTAAACTCAGCTCGACGCGCTGGCTACAACGGCAGTTGAACGACCCCTATGTCAAGCGGGCGCAGGCCGAAGGCTATCGCGGGCGCGCGGCGTTCAAGATTCTCGAACTGGACGACAAGTTCCGCTTTCTGGTGCCGGGTGCGCGGGTGGTCGATCTGGGTTGCGCCCCCGGCGGCTGGTGTCAGGTGGCGGTCAAACGTGTCAACGCGCTGGGCGAGCGCAGCGACAAGCGCGTGGGCCGGGTGCTGGGCATCGACCTGCAAGAGGTCGAACCGATCGCGGGGGCCGAGATCCATCAGCTCGATTTCCTCGACGACGGTGCGGATGACCGGATCAAGGAGTGGCTGGGCGGCAAGGCGGATGTGGTGATGTCGGACATGGCGGCCTCGTCTTCGGGCCACAAGCAGACCGATCACCTGCGAATCATCGCGCTGTGCGAGGCGGCGGCCTATCTGGCCTTCGGCGTGCTCGAAGAGGGCGGAACCTTTGTGGCCAAGGTACTGGCCGGGGGGGCCGAGGGCGACCTGCAAAAACTGCTCAAGCAGAAATTCACCAAGGTCGCCAACGTGAAGCCGCCCGCCTCACGGTCGGACAGTTCCGAAAAGTTTGTGGTGGCCACCGGCTTTCGCGGCTAGGCGGGCGCCGTTTTCCGTCGCGGAAAACGGCCCGGAAAACACTTGTTTTCCGGCTCCGGTCTCAAGCATATCTGGACACCCAAGCCGTTGTGGCTGAAACGATGCCGTGGCACGCGACAGCAGGCATAGCGCATCGCCGGCGTTCAACGATTGCGCGAAAAGCCGCGCGCCCATCGCCTCGGCCCGGCCTTGCTGATCCAAGAACATGAACAGCCGGGCATGTCTGCCTCCGTCGCAAAGAACTGGCATCCGATTTCTCCGGCAGCAGGGGCCTTCTGGCCGATGAACTGTCAGCCTGCCACGAGGATCTGCCGATCCGATGGCACAATCGGGGCCGCTTCGAGGCAGTCGGCTCTCAGCCTACTCGCCCGCCAAGTCTATCAAGGCGCCGTTGAACTCGGCCCCCAGGATCAGGATCGCGGCATTCAGATACAGAAAGATCAGCGCCGCCATCGCCCCCGCCAGCCCGGCATAGGTCGCTGAATAGCTGGCGAAATTGGCGATATAGAGCGAGAAACCCCAGCCGCAACCGGCCCAGAGCACCAGCGTCAGCACCACCCCCGGAAGGATCCGCCTGAGCGGATGCCGCCGCGCGGGCAAGAGCGCATGGCAGGCCAGAACCGCGCCCGCCGGCATCGCAACCACGAAAATCCAGCTCAGCCGTTCGACCGACAGCCAGTCGGGCGCCTCTCCCGGCAGGGCTTCGGTGACCAGTCGCGTATAGATCGGCATCACCACCTCGACCGCGGCCACCGCCAGCACGATGGCGCCGCCGCCCACCACGATCCCGATGCACAGGAGCCGGGTCTTCCAGAAGGGCCGCGTTTCCGCGTCGTGATAGGCCCGCGACATCGCTTCGCGCACCGCATCCACCCCGTTCGAGGCAAAATAGACCGCCAGCACGCCACCCAGCGTCATGACGCGCGAATTCGCTCCCTCCAGCACCGCGTTCAGCTCGGCCACGATGGGGGTGGCAACCTGTTCGGGCCAGGTGCCAAAGATCAGCTGGATCAGGTCGTCTGTCACGAGATTCTGGCTGAGACTGCCCGCCAGCGCCACGGTGAAGAGGATGAAAGGAAACAGCGCCATCATCATCGACATCGCGACATGGCTGCTCATGACGAAACCGCTTTTGGCCTGAAAGCGGCTGAGCGCCAGCCAGACCGCGCGCAGCGGAAGGGAGAGCGAGGGAATTGCAGAACGCATCATAACGGTAACCTAGCGGTTTGCCGAGCGGGGTTCCAGCTAGGGCGCGTTCAGATAGATCTGGGTCGTTATCTCGCGATCACCCGAATACAGGTCCCACACGCGAACCTGCAATTCGTAATTGGCCAGCGGCCTTCGGAAATATTTGCTGCTGAACGAGGTCAACAGCTTTGCGTCTGCCCGGGCAACCAATCTTCTCTGTTCATCCGCCAGTTTCGGATCGTCCGCCTTAAGAACAATGGTTTCGTCCATGTTTTCGCCGAAAAATGCGATCGGATCATCAATCCGCTTTTGCTCCAAGTAGCGAAGGACAGCGTCAGTCACCTGTTGCGGGTCGGAATTGTGCCCCAGCTCTCTGATCGTTGCTCTGGCGAACTTGTCGAAATCAGATGTGAAGAGGAAGAGAAGTGAGGAGAGTACCATTAGGGCAATCGCGGAACCTGACAACAAATAGAACGCGGGTCTCATTCAGTTCAACTCCAACACTAACCAACTACGTACTCACTGCTGGCGGCAAAAAACCAAAAACAACCAACGGTTGTCAATGCTCTTTTACATATTCTCTGTGTCTCCAAAACGGCAACGATTGCAGCCGCGGCGCGCCCGGTGCAACATAGCCCGGATATGCAACAAACACCGTCCGATCCCGCGCCCTCTTCCGACCCGCAGCTGGCCCAGCTGCGCGACATTGCCATCGTGTTGGCGCTGGCCGTGCTGGCGCTTTATGCCGGGGCGGGGTTTCTGATCCCGCTGGCGCTGGCCTTTCTGGTCTATGTTCTTGTAACCGCGATCAGCGACCGGGTACATGCCGCCACCGGCGCGCCCGAATGGCTGACCACGCTGGCGGGGATCACGGTGGTGCTGGCGGGTCTCTTCGTCATGATCGCGGTGATCGGGGGGCAGGCCACGCAATTCGCCCGCGCCATCGCAAGTTACGAGAATGCCTTTGACGAGGCGGTGACCCGGGTTGCGGCACTCTTGGGCGAAGAGGTCACCGCGTTCGTGCGCGACAACCTGATCCGCATCGATCTGTCGGCCCTGACACGGACCGCGCTGGGCGGCGCTACCTCGCTGCTCAACACTTTCCTGCTGGTCTCGCTCTATGTGGCGTTCCTGCTGGCCGAGCGGCGGGTGCTTGGCATCAAGCTGCTGCTGGCCGCCCGTGACCCCCAACTGGGCCGGGACATGAGTCAGGTGATGGAGGCGATCTCGCACAATCTGCAAAGCTATCTGGGGGTCAAGACATTCGTCAGCCTGCTGACCGCCGGCATCAGCTATGCCGTGTTCACCCTGCTGGGGCTGGAGTTTGCCGAGACCTGGGCGGTGCTGACATTCGCGCTGAACTTCATTCCCTCGATCGGGTCTATCGTGGCGGTGATCTTTCCGGCGCTTGCCTCGCTGGTGCAGTTCGACACCATCACGCCCTTTCTGGTCATCGTTTTCTTTTGCGGCACGGTGCAATTCCTGATCGGCAATTTCCTCGACCCGGCGCTGTTGGGGCGGTCGCTGAACATGTCCACCTTCATGGTGATCCTGGCGCTGACCTTCTGGACGGCGGTCTGGGGGCTGATCGGTGCCTTTCTCAGCGTGCCACTCACGGTCTGCATGCTGATCGTGTTCCGCCATGTTCCCGCGCTGCGGCCGGTGGCGGTGCTGATGTCCAAGGACGGCCACCCCGACGCGCAAGGCCCAAACGCGTGACAGCCCCCCTGCACGAGGCCCTGTTCATCGGTTCCGAGATCTATCGTCGCTCGACCTATGGCGCGGTGCATCCGCTGGCGATCCCGCGCGTGTCCACCGTGATCGATCTATGCCGGGCGCTGGGCTGGTTCGCACCCGGCCAATACCGCACCAGCCCGCGCGCGCGTCCGGCCGCGCTCACCGCGTTTCACACACCCGACTATATCGCCGCGCTGCAACGGGCCGAGGCCGAACAGGCGGTGAGCGAGGAGACCCGCACCCGCCACGGTTTGGGCACCCTGCCCAACCCGGTCTTTGCCGAGATGTTCCGACGCCCGGCCACGGCAGCGGGCGGCTCGCTCTTGGGGGCCGAACTGGTGGCGCAGGGCCATCGCGTGTTCAACCCCGGCGGCGGCACGCATCACGGCTTTGCCGACCGCGCGGGCGGCTTCTGCTATCTCAACGACCCGGTGCTGGCGATCCTGGCGCTGCAACGGCTGGGCTGCACCCGCGTCGCCTATGTCGATATCGACGCGCATCATTGCGACGGGGTCGCCTCGGCCTTTCAGGGGTCGCAGACGGTGCGCATGATCTCGGTGCACGAGGCGCGGCGCTGGCCCTTTACCGGCGCGCTCGAGGAGGACGCGGGCGGCGCGGCGCTGAACCTGCCGGTGGGGCGCAATCTCAATGACAGCGAGTTCGCGCTGATCCTAGATCACTTGATCCTGCCTGCGGTCTCCGGTTTCCGCCCCGACGCGGTTGTGTTGCAGTGCGGCGCCGATGCGGTGGCCGAGGACCCGCTGTCGCGGCTGACGCTGTCCAACTGCGCGCACCGGGACACGGTGCGGGCGCTGGCGGCGCTCTGCCCACGCCTGCTGGTGCTGGGCGGCGGCGGCTACAACCCGTGGAGCGTGGCACGTGCCTGGACCGGGGTCTGGGCCACGCTCAGCGGCGCCGAGATCCCCGACCGCCTGCCGCCTGAGGCGGAGGCGGTGCTGCGCGACCTCACGTGGCAGCGGCAGCGCCACACGCCCCGCCCCGAGACCTGGTTCACCACGCTGGCCGACACGCCGCGCCCCGGCCCGATCCGGTCTGAGCTGCGCGCGGACCTGTCCCGGCTGGAACAGAGGATGCGGGCCGAGGTCTGAACCGGCATCCGGGGCTATGCCATCGCGCGTGCGCCTGCTAAGGCTTTGACATGTGGACCGCTCTTCTGTCGCTGATCGTCTTCTGCCTCTACGGGGCGTCGATCGTCTGCGCGGTGCAAGCGGCGCGCACCGCGCGCACGCCGCAGGGCGCGGTCGGCTGGGTGGTGTTCCTGCTCACCCTGCCCTGGGCCTCGGTGCCGCTCTACCTGTTCCTTGGCCATCACCGGTTTCGCGGCTACCGCATCGCGCGGCGCGAGAGTGAGCGGGTGGTGGCCGGGCTGCGCGCCCATGCCGATGCCACCGCCCCCGATCCCGACCGGGTTCTGGTCAACACCCGCCCTTTTGAAAAGATCGCCCATATGGCGGTGAGCCGGGGCAATGGCGCCCGGCTGCTGGTCGATGGCGAGGCCACATTTGCCGCGCTCTTTGCCGCCATCGATGCCGCGCGCCACTATGTGCTGATCCAGTTCTATATCGTGCGCGACGACGATCTGGGGCTGGAACTGCGCGACCGGCTGATCGCGGCGGCCCGGCGTGGCGTCAAGGTGCGGTTCCTCACCGACGCGATCGGCAGCTACCGTTTGTCCGACAGCTATGTCGAGGATCTGCGCGCCGCCGGGATCGACATCGCCGACCCGCGCAAGCAGCGCGGTCCCAATACCCGGTTTCAGGTAAACTATCGCAACCATCGCAAGACGGTCGTGGTGGATGGGCATACCGGCTATATCGGCGGCCACAATGTGGGCGTCGAATATCTGGGCCAGGACCCGGCGATGGGCCGTTGGCGTGATACTCATGTGGAAATCACCGGTCCATCTGTCCTGCAACTCCAGTTGGTCTTTGCCGAGGACTGGCACTGGGCGCGGGGCGAGGACCTGCTGGATCATCTCCTTTGGGATACCCGGCTTGCCCAGCAGGATGCAAATGCCCTGATCGTCGCCACCGGCCCCGGTGACCGGACCGAGAGCGGCGCCATGATGTTCTTTGCCGCGATCACCGCGGCACAGCGCCGGTTCTGGATCGCTTCGCCCTATTTCGTGCCCGATCTCGACATTCTGGCGGCGCTGAAACATGCCGCCCTGCGCGGGGTCGATGTGCGCCTTCTGGTACCCGACGAGGCCGACCACACCATCCCCTGGCTGGCGGCATTCGCCTATTTCGACGAGGTGCGCGAGGCCGGGGTGCGCGTGATGCGCTATACCGACGGATTCCTGCATCAAAAGGTGTTCGTGGTCGATGACACCATCGCCGCCGTGGGCACAACCAACCTGGACAACCGGTCCTTCCGCCTGAATTTCGAGGCGATGGCGCTGTTCTTTGACGCTACCGTGGCCGCGCAGGTGGCGGCCATGCTGGAGCATGATTTTGCCAGCAGCACCGAGCTGACGCGCAGCCTGGAGGCGCAGTCGGCGTTCATCCGCTATGGCGCGCCGCTGGCACGGCTGTTTGCCCCGATCCTCTAGCGCGGCAACCGCCCTTCAAAGACACGGGTCATCAGCGCCACCAGATAGGCGGTCGACAAACCAAAGGTCAGCAGCCCCGCCACCGCCGCAAAGGCCGCAAAGATGCGCAGCCCCGGGCCCAGCACGATGTCGCCATAGCCCAGCGTGGTATAGGTAACGAGCGAGAAATAGAGCGCCTCGTTCCAGTCGGCCAGAACATCGCTCCAGATCCAGACCCCGGCCCAGAGCCAGACCTGCAAGGTATGGGCCAACACGATAAAGACCAGCGAGACCGACATCACCGCCGCCGTCCGCATCGCCTGCGACAGATGCCGCAGCCGCGCCGCAAGCCGCACGAGCAGCAAGGTACACCAGACCAGCAGCAGAACCTCGACCACGAAACACAGACCCAGATACAGGCTGCCCCACATGATCTGTTGCAAGAGTGTCATCGGATCCCCGCCTTTGCGCCTGTTCGCTCCGGGCGCAGGATGACGGTGCTGGCCAGTGGGTGCAACCCCGCCGCCCCCTCAGGCCGCGGCGTCACGCTCAGCGCGTCTGCGCCATGCAGTCGTCATAGGTCCGGGTGTAGATCTTCTTGCGCCGCTTTTCCTCGAATCGCTCCGACGCAGCCGACCCGGCATAGGCCGGCGCCCCCTGCGTCGCGGGCCCCGAGGAGCGCGCCACCCCCACGCCCACCGACCCTCCAAGGCGCAGCGTCGTGCGCCCCTGCGACCATTCGGTGTGACGGATACCCGCCTGTTTCAGCGACCTCTCATGGCAAAGGGCGGCGCGGTCCTGTGCCAAGGCGGGCGCGGCGGCGAGGACAACAAGCAAAAGGGTAGTTCTGAACATGAAACGGCTCCTGACCCTCTGCACATGGGGCCGCGTGCGACCGATTGCAATCGCGACCCGTGTCCTGCGGCGAAAGGTGGCCATCGCGGCTTGGGGCTGGACAGCGGCGGTGGACGGACCATTCTCTGACCCATAACTGCCCGGAGGCCGCGCGCCCATGCTTCTGACTGTCGATACCGTGACCAAGACCTATCCGGGGGGGCGCCCGGTGCTGCGCGGCGCCTCGATCACGCTGGATCGGGGGCAGAGCCTGGCGCTGACCGGCGAAAGTGGCAGCGGCAAGAGCACGCTCTTGAACCTGACCGGCGCGCTGGACGGGTTCGACAGCGGCGAGATCATTCTGGACGGGGTGGCGTTGTCGCGGCTTGACGATGCGGGCCGGGCGGCGCTGCGGCGCGACCACGTGGCGCTGGTGTTCCAGCAGTTCAACCTGATCCCGGCCCTGACCGTGGCACAGAACCTCTCGTTCCAGGCGCGGCTGGCCGGTCGGCTGGATGCCGATTGGCTGAAAGAGATCACCGCGCGGCTGGGGCTGGGCGATCTGACCGAACGCTATCCCGAGCAGCTGTCGGGCGGGCAGCAACAGCGGGTCGCCATCGGTCGGGCCATGGCGGGGCGCCCGAAACTGTTGCTGGCGGACGAGCCGACCGGCAACCTCGACGAGACCGCCGCCGGCACCGTGCTGGACCTGATGCTGGACCTGGTGCGCGACAGCGGCACGGCGCTGCTGCTGGTCACCCATTCGCAGGCCATCGCCGCCCGGCTGGACCGGCGCGCGCATCTGACCGGCGGGCGGGTGGCGGCGTGATCGGCGCCGCGCTGCTGGCACTGGGGTCGCATTGGCGGCGCCATCCGGTGCAACTGGTGACGCTGCTTCTGGGCGTGGCGCTGGCCACCGGTCTGTGGTCGGCGGTGCAGGCCATCAACGGTGAGGCGCGCGCCTCTTACGCACAGGCCGCCAACCAGATCGGCGCTGGCGGACTGGACCGCCTGCGCCGCGCGGATGGGGCGACACTGACGCTTGATGACTATCTTGCGCTGCGACGGACAGGCTGGCAGGTGGCGGCGGTTCTCGAAGGCGAGATGCGGCTGGGACTGCGTGCGGTGGCGGTAACCGGCATCGACCTTTTAGCCTATCCCGACCTGCCCGCCATCGCCGAAAGCGCCGCCGCCGCCGAAATCGCCCCGGTCGAGGCGCTGACCGCGCCCGGACGCCTGTTTGCCGCGCCAGGGCTGGCGCTGACCTTGCAGGGCGAACCCGGCCTGCCACCCGTGGTCGCGACCACCGCCTTGCCCCCCGATACGGTGCTGACCGATATCGGCACCGCGGAAGCGCTGTTGAAACGCCCCGGCCAGATCTCGCATCTGCTGGTCCTGCCCGAGCAGCCACTGATCCGCCCCCCTCTGGCCGAGATCGCGCCCGACCTGATCCGCCAGCCCGCATCCGGCGCGCAGGACATCGCGCGGCTGACGGACAGTTTCCACCTCAACCTCACCGCCTTTGGGCTGCTCTCCTTCGTGGTGGGCCTGTTCATCGTGCATGGTGCGGTCGGGCTGGCGTTTGAACAGCGGCGCGGCCTTATCCGCACGCTGCGCGCGCTGGGCCTGCCGCTACGGCTGTTGACCCGGCTGCTGCTGGCCGAGCTGTGCCTGCTGGCGCTGCTGGGCGGCGCGGCGGGGCTGGTGCTGGGCTATCTGGTGGCTGCCGCCCTGCTGCCGGACGTGGCCGCCACCCTGCGCGGTCTCTACGGGGCGCCGGTCTCGGGCGCACTGGAACTCAGGCCCGTCTGGCTGCTGTCGGGCCTTGGCATGGCGGTGGCGGGCACCCTGCTGGCCAGCGCGCAGGCGCTGTGGCGACTGGCGCGCATGCCGATCCTGGCCGCTCCCGGGCAGCGCGCCTGGGGCAGCGGGCGCCCGCGCGCCCGGACCCAGCTGCTGCTGGCGCTGGCGCTGTTGCTGGGTGGGCTGGCGGGCTTTGCGCTGAGCGGCGGGCTGATCGGCGGTTTTGTCCTGTTGGGCGCGGTGCTGATGGCCGCCGCGCTGGCGCTGCCGCCGACCCTCTCGGTTCTGCTGACGATCGGCGCTGCCCGGGCGCGTGGCCCGGTTGCAGAATGGCTGTGGTCCGACATGCGGGCACAGCTGCCCGGCCTGTCACTTGCGCTGATGGCGCTGCTGCTCGCACTGGCCGCCAATATCGGCGTAGGAACCATGGTGGCGAGCTTTCGCCTCACCTTCGACGGCTGGCTTGACCAGCGACTGACCTCGACCCTTTATGTCACCGCCCGCGACGATGCGCAGGGCGCCGCGCTGGCGGACTGGCTGGAGCCGCGCGCCGATGCGGTGCTGCCGATCCGGTCAGTCGAGATCGACCGCGCAGGCACGCCGCTGTTCGTCTATGGCATCGTCGATCACCCGAGCTATCGCACCCACTGGCCGCTGATCGCGCGCAGCGCGCAGGACTGGGACCGGGTGATGCGCGGAGAGGCGGCGCTGATCAACGAACAGATGGCGCGGCGCGAAGGGCTATGGCCCGGCGACAGGGTCGAGCTTGCCCCCGGCTGGAGCCTGCCTGTCGCCGCCGTCTATTCCGATTACGGCAACCCGACCGGTCAGGCCATCGTGGCGCTGGAGCAGTTGCTGGACCGCTACCCTGGCACGCCGAATACAAGGTTCGGTGTACATCTGGCGCCTGAGCGGGCGGAGGCATTGGCCGATGAGATCGACGCCACATTCGACCTGCCCGCCGGCTCGGTGATCCGTCAGGAGACGCTCAAGGCCCGCTCACGCGCGATCTTTGAGAATACATTCCTGGTGACCGGCGCGCTCAACATCCTGACATTGGGGGTGGCGGGGTTTGCCATCCTCACCAGCCTGCTGACGCTGTGGACACAACGACTGCCGCAGCTGGCACCGGTCTGGGCTCTGGGGCTGACCCGTGCGCGACTGGCACGGCTGGAACTGGCGCGCGCGGTGGCGCTGGCGGCGATGACGGCAGTGCTGGCCTTACCGCTGGGGCTGGTATTGGCCTGGCTGCTGCTGGCAGTCATCAACGTGGCGGCATTTGGCTGGCGGCTGCCGATGTACCTGTTCCCGCTCGACTGGCTGCGGCTGATCGGGCTGGCGCTGGCCACCGGTGCGCTGGCCGCCGCCCTGCCCGCGCTCCGCCTGTACCGCCTGCCGCCCGCCCACCTGCTGAGGGTCTTTGCCAATGAACGCTAGGCTTCTTGTCTTTCTGCTGCTCTGCCCCTGGGCGGCGCTGGCGCAGGGCTTTGCCGGGCTGGGAACCGAGGCCGAGGGCTTTGCGGTGCCAGAGCGCGGGCACAGTCCGGTCTTTCCCGCCGATCACGGGTCACATCCCGATTTCCGCATCGAATGGTGGTATCTGACCGCGACGTTGACCGGGGCGGACGGGCGCGAGTATGGCTTGCAATGGACCCTGTTCCGCTCGGCCCTGAAACCGGGCGAGGCACCGGGATGGCACAGCCCGCAACTGTGGATGGGACATGCCGCCGTGACCACGCCCGACAGCCACCTCTTTGCCGAGCGGCTGTCGCGGGGCGGCATTGGACAGGCAGGCGCCCAGGCCACCCCCTTTCACGCCTGGATCGACGAATGGGAGATGGCGGGCGACATGAGGGGCGACATGGTGCTGCGCGCCGGGGGAAGCGATTTCGCCTATCACCTGACCATGCGCGCCAGGGGGCCGCTGGTCCTGCATGGCGAGGGCGGTTATTCGGTCAAATCCGCGGCCGGTCAGGCCAGCTATTACTATTCACAACCGTTTCTGGAGGTTTCGGGCAGCCTGACCCTGCCCGACGGAGAGATGCCTGTGACCGGACAGGCCTGGATCGACCGGGAATGGTCCTCGCAACCGCTGGCCGAGGATCAGAGCGGCTGGGACTGGTTCTCGCTGGTGCTGGACGACGGCAGCCGCGTCATGGCCTTTCGCTTGCGCGGCGACACGGATTTCACATCCGGAACATGGATTGGAGCCGATGGGCACGCGACCGCCCTGCCCGATGGCAGTATCCGCGCCGAGCCATTGGCCACTGCGCCCAGCGGAGCAGGCCCCGAGGTGCCGGTACGCTGGCGGCTGGCGATCCCGGCGCGGGGGCTGGACGTGACGGTCGAGGCGCTGAACCCGAAGGCCTGGATGGGCACGTCTTTTGCCTATTGGGAAGGGCCGGTGCGCGTCAGCGGCAGCCATGCCGGACGTGGTTATCTGGAAATGACCGGCTACGGGGCCGAGTAAGGCTGGGTCGCGCTCGAACTTGCAGGACGGGCACGACCTTCTGCTTTCTGGCCTATACCCCTTCGGCGTTGCGGGCGCGGGCAAGCTCCTTGTAGACCTTGTTGCGCACCCGGTTCACAGCACCCAGCGGGCGGTGTTCGGGCAGCGTGTTCCACGGGTTGAAGGCCATCCTGTCCCCCGCCGCGACCCGAGCCGCGCGCGCCACCGCATCGCCCGCGTCAAGCGCCGGGATCTCGATCCGCGCCAGTTTCACCCAACCCGCCCCATTCTCGGTCCAGTTCACGTTGGGATCCTCGATCGGATGCGCGGCCACGTCCTCTTGCGGCTGGATATAAAAGTCAAAGGCCGCTGCCTTGCCCGACAATCCGTCGAGCAATTGCTCGGTCAGCCCATCCGCGCCCTCGACCCCGTCGCGCAGCTCTCCGGGTGCGGGCGCGGGATCGGGCACCACGCGATGCTTGACCGCGATATCGCCATGCAGAAACGGTGTCGTGCTCCAATAAATCGCCCGCAGGGGCGAGGTCGGATGCTGATCGCCGAATTTCTGGGCCACCGCATAGATATCGTGGCTGAAATACTTCTTGAGGAATTTCAGGTAGATACCGTTCACTATTGCGGCAAGCGCCTCGTCTCCGTTGCGTTTGAAATTCAGAACCTCGGAAACCAGATCGTTGAAGGCGGAATACTCGTTCAGATCGCCCTCGAAAAAGGTTTCGTTGTCGACCAGCACGAAATCGAGCGTGCCCTTGGCATCCGCCGCGCCCTCGACCCGCGCGCCCGGCACGCCGAAAAGCTTGATCGCCATGCCATGGGCATCGCCACCCTTGGGATCGTCGCGCCGTTCGGTACCGTTGGAAAACCGGATCAGCGCCGCATACTCACCGGGTTGCGCAAACAGCCCCACGCGATGGGCTTGCGGCACGTCCGGGCCGACGATGAAGCGGGCCGGAATGGCGCCATGCCCCTTGGGATGCTGGGCCCGCCATTTGAAGCCGTTCTCCTCGACCTCCATCATCTTGAGATTCGCCTGAATGATGTCGGCGATGATCTCGTCCTCATTGGCCAAGATCGGCGCCTCGCCCAGATCGGCGCGAATATCCGTCATGTCAAATTACCCTTCAAAGAAACTGCCGGCGAAATAGCGCCGGCAGCCAAGGCTACCACGGATGGTTGAGAAATCCAGATGCGGCAGGCGGGGTCAGCCCGCGCGCACCACATAGACCGAGACCGGTGCATGGCGCACCACGCGGGCGGCGTTGGGACCCAGCAGGTAATCGGCCAGATCGGGCTTGTGCGCCCCCACCACGATCAGATCGCTGCCCGCGCTTTCAGCGGTTTTCAGGATCTCCTTGTACGCGGTGCCGGTGGCCACGACATGGCGGATATCGGCATTGCGCTCGGCCCCCAATGTCTGAGTACACAGCTGCACCAGCGCGTCATGAGCGGCCTTGACCGCCTTGTCGTGATGGCCCGCCTCGAAGAAACCCGAAACCCAGGTCTCGCCGAAATCGGGCAGTACGGTCACCACGTCCAGCCGCGCCCCGTCCAGATCGGCCAGGCGCGCGGCCTGTTTCAGGATCGGGGCGTCGCTGTCGGGATTGCTGATATCGACGGCACAAAGAACAGAGCTGCTCATGCGGGGACTCCCTGTCTGGCGGCGCGGCCGCGTTGGAGAAAGGCGACAAGACCAAGCAGCAGCAGCGCCGGGATGAACACCAGCTCCTTGGGCGGCTGATTGGCCGGGGCCTTGACGGTGACGACACGTACCGCCTCGTCACCGTAAAAGTCGAAATCCTGCATCGATTCAGCGATCGGCGTGCCAAAGAGCGGCTCTTCGAGCTTGATCAGCCCGTCCTCCTCGAACGGGAGAAAGCCCATCGCCTCGACCCGGGCGGCGCCGTCGGCCTCGTCGCCCACGGTCAGCTCCAGGCTCAGGTCCTTCATCTCGCCACTGTCGAAATCGGGCCCCGAGACGATGACCCGCAGCACGTCGCCCGGCGCGGCATCGCCCACCGCCTGTTCCAGGCGGGCGGGTTCGAACAGCTCGAACGGCGGTGCGATCCGGTTCATCACATAATCGGGCCGGAACAGGACAAAGGCCACCAGGATCAGCGCAACGCTTTCATAGATGCGGTTGCGGGTCAGGAAAAAGCCCATGGTACCGGCAGTAAAGACCAGCACCGCGATGGTTGCGGATATGGCCACCAAGATGCCGCCCACCCAGCCCACGTCGATCAGCAGCATGTCGGTGTTGAAGATGAACACAAACGGCAGCGCCACGGTACGCAGGGAATAGAAGAAAGCGGTGAAACCGGTCTTGATCGCATCGCCCCCCGACACCGCGGCGGCGGCGAAACTGGCCAGCCCCACCGGTGGCGTCACATCCGCCATGATGCCGAAATAGAAGACGAAGAGATGCACCGCGATCAGCGGCACGATCAGCCCCGATTGTGCGCCCAGTTGAACCACCACGCCGGCCATCAGCGAACTGACCACGATATAGTTGGCTGTGGTCGGCAGGCCCATGCCCAGAACGAGGCTCAGCAGACCCACCATCACCAGCATCAGCACCAGGTTGCCGCCCGACAGGAACTCGACCAGATCGGCCATCACCTGCCCCACCCCGGTCAGGGTGACGGTGCCCACGATCACGCCCGCCGTGCCGGTCGCCAGCGCGATGCCGATCATGTTGCGGGCGCCGTCGATCAGCCCCTGCCACAGATCGGCGACCCCGGACATGAAGCTGGTCGCCATCTCGGATTCACCCCGGAACAGCGATTTCAGCGGCTTTTGCGTCAGCAGGATCACGAACAGCAGCGCGGTCGCCCAAAAGGCGGACAGGCCGGGCGATTTCTGCTCGATCATCAGGAAATAGACCAGCACCACGATGGGCAGCAGGTAATGCAGCCCCGCCTTGTAGATCTGGGCGATATCGGGCAGTTCGACCACCTCGGCATTGGGGTCGTCGGGTTCCAGATCGGGCACCTGCGCGGCGAACCACACCAGCACGATGTAGATTGCGGTGACGATCAGCCCCATGATCAGCCCGGCGGAACTGGGCGCCCATGCGGCAATCGCCTGCGCCGGGAACTGGGTCGCATAACACAGCCCGGCAAAGATCACGAAGAAGCTGAGCATGCCCGCCACGGTGCGGATCAGATGCACCTCGCGGTCGCCCAACGTCGGCATGTTCCGCTTCACCGCCTCGAGATGCACGATATAGATCAGCGCGATATAGCTGATCGCGGCAGGCAGGAAGGCATGGGTGATCACCTCGACATAGGAGATACCCACATATTCCACCATCAGAAAGGCAGCGGCCCCCATCACCGGCGGCATGATCTGGCCGTTGACCGAACTGGCCACCTCGACCGAGCCGGCCTGTTCGCTGGTAAAGCCCACCCGCTTCATCAGCGGGATGGTAAAGGTGCCTGTGGTAACCACGTTGGCGATGGACGAGCCCGAGATCAGGCCGGTCGCGGCCGAGCCGACAACAGCGGCCTTGGCCGGGCCGCCGCGCAGGTGCCCCAGCGCGCCGAACGCCATCTTGATGAAGTAGTTGCCCGCGCCCGCCTTGTCTAAAAGCGCGCCGAACAGCACGAAGAGAAACACGAATTTGGTCGAGACCCCCAGCGCGATGCCGAACACGCCCTCGGAGGTGATCCACATATGGCTCATCGCCTTTTTCAGGCTGGCGCCCTTCCAGCGGATCACCTCGGGCACCCATTCCGAGGCGCCCCAGAACACATAGGCCAGGAATATGGTGGCAATGATTGCCATGGCCGGCCCCAGCGCGCGGCGCGCGGCCTCGAACAGCAGGATCAGACCGACCAGCGCGACCCATTTGTCGGTATCGTCGGCCAGACCGCCCGAATTCACCAGCTTGTCATAAAAGATATAGCCATAGAGCGCGATGCCAGCGCCCAGCACCGCCATCACCCAGTCCTGGGCGGGAATGCGGTCGCGCGGGCTGGATTTCAGCGCCGGATAGGCGGCAAAGGCCAGAAACAGGGCAAAGGCGAGATGCACCTGACGCGAGTTGTTCACGATGCTGCCGGGCAGGATCATGTTCGACATCGGCGAGGCCAGGATCAACTGAAACACGGACCAAATCACCGCGACGATGGCCAGGAACAGCCCGATGCTGCCAGCCGGATCGCGCGCACCCGCATCGGACGAGGCGACAAGGTCCTGAAGCTCTTCTTCGGATAGCGGCCGCTTGCCCTGAATCTCAGAGGTCATGAAAATCTCTCCCTGTCACGCCGTGCTGCTTTGGCTGGTGGCGTCATTTATCCATTGCCCGGCCCCCGCCGGGAGTGAGCGGGGCGCGCCATCGCGCCCCGCCCGAAATCATCGCGTCGCGGATCAGTTGATCCAGCCGCGCTCGCGGTAATACTTCTCGGCGCCCGCATGCAGCGGCGCCGACAGACCGTCCTTGATCATTTCCTCTTCCTTGAGGTTGGCAAAGGCCGGGTGCAGCTTCTTGAAGTCTTCGAAATTGTCGAACACCGCCTGCACCAGCGCATAAACCGCGTCCTCGGACACATCGGCCGAGGTCACCAGCG
This sequence comes from Ruegeria alba, assembly GCF_022321465.1. NCBI lineage: Bacteria > Pseudomonadati > Pseudomonadota > Alphaproteobacteria > Rhodobacterales > Roseobacteraceae > Ruegeria > Ruegeria alba. Next base: position 536,159 of record NZ_JAKOEM010000001.1, read on the forward strand.
TGGCGCCCACACCAAAGGTGGTGGTGTCACCGTCATTGCCGCGATACATGCCGCCGGGAATGGTGGCCTTGCGATAGAAGCTGTTGTCGGCAATCAGCTTGTCGATGGCGTCACCATCAACGCTCACCAGCACGGAGTCACAGGCGGTGGTGGCCTCCTGGATCGAGCCCGACGGGTGGCCGACGGTATAGATCATCGCGTCGAGCTGGTTGTCGCAGAGCGCCGCCGACTGTTCCGCCGCCTTCAGCTCGCTGGCCAGGGCAAAATCGCCGGTGGTCCAGCCTTTAGCCTCGAGCACCACGTCCATGGTGCCGCGCTGACCCGAACCGGGGTTGCCGATATTCACCCGCTTGCCCTTGAGATCGTCAAAGCTCTTGATGCCGGCATCGGCGCGGGCAACCACGGTAAAGGGCTCGGGATGGATCGAGAAGACCGCGCGCAGGCCTTCGAACTTGCCCGCCTCTTCGAATTTCGAGGTGCCGTTATAGGCATGGTACTGCCAGTCCGACTGCGCCACACCGAATTCCAGCTCGCCCTCGCGGATGGTGTTGATGTTATAGACCGAACCGCCGGTGGATTCGACCGAACAGCGCACGCCATGTTCCTTGCGCCCCTTGTTCACCAGACGGCAGATGGCACCGCCGGTCGGGTAATAGACGCCGGTCACACCGCCGGTACCGATGGTGATGAACTCTTCGGCCATCGCCGCGGGCGCCATGAAGGCCGCCGTGACCAATGCGCCAAGACCAAGCTTGCTGTTCCGATTCATGCTGTAACTCCCGTTAGTTATTATACGCGGGCAGAAACGCCCGAGAGATAGATTCGGGACTGCCTCCGCCGGCCATCGCCCATACGAAGCGCAGGGGCGGGCTGCAACCCGTCAGGGCGCGCGGGGCGCGGGACCCGATGGATCAAGGGTTCCACCCGGGCTTTGGACTTGTCAACCCGCAGGGGTGAACCGGTTGGCGAAATCGCCAGATGTGAACCGATATCGCAGATTTTCCCCCCGCGCTTGCCCGCCCGTTACCGCAGACTGCGCCAAAGCAGCAGGTCGCCATCCGACATCTCGCGAAAGACCTGCCAACCGGCGCGGCGATAGAACCGCTCGGCCCGCGTCCCTGCCCCGGTCGTAAGCCACGCCTTGCTCCAGCCTGCGCGCCGCAGATCGGCGCAGGCCCGCGCCAGGAGCGTGCGGCCACAGCCGCCCCCTTCGCGGCCCGGGGCCACGAACAGCGCCCAGATACTCCCATTGCGTGGATCGCAGGCGGAAAAACCGACCACCTGCCCGCCGGTTTCACATATCCAGAGGGTCGAGTTCCGGTGAAAGTCCAGATAGTCCGAACGCGGGACGCGCGCCGGATTCGAAAGCCGGTTTTCACTCACTGCGCCCCGGATCGTCATCAGGGCGTCGATATCGCTGATACAAGCCGGTCTGATCCGCATGGTCCGATCCCGTTGTGCCCGCCGCAACCAACAGCGGACGCGCGCGCCTGTCCATCCTTTGCGCGGCGGCGTTGGCCCCACTCACGCGGCCGCGGTTCTCCGATTTGGCCTTGCGTGGTCTGGCCGTTGCGTTTAAACGGCGAGCGCAACGCCGGAGCGTCAGGATGTGCGCCTTTCCTTCGGCCGCATTGCCCGAGAATCCGGGCAGTTCAAGCCGCTTTGATGCGGCGCGGTGTTGATGGTGGTGGCCAGCGTTCGGCCCGCACAAAGAGAAGAGTGCCGCTGTAGCTCAGCTGGTAGAGCACGTCATTCGTAAGTAGCGGGTCCCCGCTGGAATGATACGCAAAACCAGTCGCTTACAAGGGGCGCACAGTAACTAGTAGGGCCATAGTAGGGCCGTGCGACAGAGGAATGCCGCTGTAGCTCAGCTGGTAGAGCACGTCATTCGTAATGATGGGGTCGGGGGTTCGAGTCCCTTCAGCGGCACCATTCCTCAAAATAAAACAATCACTTAAAGAGAACTTACCTAGACCTTAGCCACTTTAAGGTTGGGGTTAATGCGGCGTGCTGCCCAAGGAATAGATGCCCGCATCAGGGCGCTTCGAGCTTTGTGCCTCTCCAGTGCTTTCCAAAGCGTCATTTCTTGCGAACTTTCTCACTCCCAACGATGAGGGCTAGGTCCTTACACAAGAGTTCGAGATCACTATGGAACAGACCTGCGCGAACGGTTCCTAACGGGGTCGCATTGGCGGTTTTGATAAACAGAAGAAAAGCTTCTTCGCCTTCCGAGAGCATGGTGACGTGAGCATGGGAAATGTTCTCGACGAGTAGCCGTTTACAGTCGATCGCCAACTTGCAGGACGCGTGACCGGTGTTTTGGTGCACGATTAGCAGATCAACATCGTTTGCGACTTTCTTCGCGGAGTCTGTTGTGGCGAAGGCTGAACCGAAGCCGTACACTGTGACGCTGTGCATCACAGCCAGCCTTGTTTCCTGAAGTATTCTTTTTCTTTGTCCGTCAGATATCGCCAGTAGTCGTCGCGGTGCAGAGCGCCCATGAATTCCCCTATTGTGAACAGCCCGACATTTGACTCACGGCAATGTAATTTAGCATCTGGCGAGTATCCGCACCACGCGGAGTTTATGATCACGACATCGACATCACCAAGGTTCTCGACCGTCTCCATATGTTCCGCTACGCCAAATGCATAGCACTCGCAGATGAAGACGCGCAGGGTATCCCCCTGCTCGCGGGTTAATTCATAGAGCCCGTCGCCCTGTGCCGTCAGGGAGGCCACTTTGCCATGCTTGTTCATCTGGGATTCGAAGTACTTGTAATGACCGTAATGGCTTGGCCATGGGAAATTTTCGCTACGCGCTGCCATCGGCAAGCCCTCTTATCAAATCATCAAAATCCACGGGGAAGCGCTTCACCGCTTCATAGGGAATCACATCCTGCACCCATTGCTCATAGCTGCGCACATGCATCAGGAAGGTCGTGATCGTCGCCAGTTCGCCCTTTTCGAACATGCCCCGATGAGCTTCTAGCTCAGCTGCCATCCTGCGGTTGTTTGGCACGATCACTGAGAGCCGTTCTGACACCCAAACGGCATATGCCGCCTCATTGTGGGGCTGCGACAGAGCAAGCTCGGAGCTCGGACCATATTGCGCCCAGGATTGCCTGTTTTCTTCCAGCAGGGGGAGGAGTGCACGGGCAATTTCCACTTTCGTCGTCATGGGCTCTTTTTCCAAGCGCGCAAGAACGCGCGCTTCATGGCTGGCCTTCATCTTGTGCAAGGTATCGACTGTGTATTCCGCCTCGTTCTCTTTGCGGTCAATCAGCGTGTGGTGCGTTGGGCAAAGCAAGATCAGGTTCTGATAGGCGTCTCGCTCAGCGTCCGTTTGGCTGGCATCGTGCCTATTGGCCCCCGGCTTGTCTCCGCAGATATGCGCCATCTCCCCGAGCGTGAATGGCGCGGCGTCCTCGGCCTCATGGTAGCACAGACGTTCCCAGCAACCCGGAAACGCGCAACGTCCTCCTGACGCTGACCATAGAATCTTTATTGATTTCTGTGTGATAGCCATTGTGGATAGATACCACGGCCTTACGCAAGGCCAAGGTGAAAAATCGTAGTGGGTGGTACGCCACTATATGCCCGCCAGAGAGGCCTAGAGCAGGCCGTGCCGGGGGCGTGCCCTAGCACCCACCCACCGCAAGCCCAAAAGCGCCCTGTGCGCCCCTCTGTAGCGCCCCACAAAGCCGTAGGCTCATTTGTCTGCCAAATATCCTTTTTGTAACTTGTAACCGTAACTTAGCTCAGAAGGGTTTGGAAAAGTAAAAGGCGGGGCACCATAGCGCCCCGCCGGGTAGTGAAGGCCAGTTTGGGCCTTATGTTACGTTACAGGTTGCGCTGGGCGGCTCAAAACGGTGGCTCATCATATCTTACGTCGAGAGGCACGATCACGACCACACCACCTTCCATACGCTGGGCGATGAACTCGATCTTACGCTCATTCGCGTCGCCACGTGCGAACCCTTTGCGCTGGGCCTTTTCGCGCTTGCCGAGATCATGGAGGCGGTGGGTGCCGTAGTCCCACCCCAGTCCCGCCATGACCGCCTTGATCCGCCGGGCGTCCATAGGCGTCATCCGGGCTGTGTCGATGCCAAGAAGCAGTTTGATGCTGTCCATAGACACTCGCCCCTTAGCCTCGCCAAAGGCATCCTCAAGAACGTCCGCGTAGGCGTCCTCGACCATACGCCGCCCCTGTACCTTCGATGCTGCATCCCAAAGATGCTGCGACAAGGTAATCGACTCGCCTTTGGCTTCCCGCACGACCGCCTCTGCCCAGAGTTGATCAACGTCAGCCGCAAAGCTCACGAGATCAATCTTGCCGACTGCCACAGGCCAAATTCGGCGATTGCCAGTCAGGTCGCGAAGGTAGGCGAGTTCGTTGGTCGTGCCCAGGATGATGCAGTGACGACGAAACTCTGTAGTATTGCGAGCGTAGGCCGGGCGGAACATGTCGACGGCAGTGCTCAGAAACTTTTTCAGGCTCTGACTCGTCGTCTTGTTCATGCCGTCCAACTCTTGACACTCGACAATCCACGAGCGGGTCATCATCTCGGCCTTGGTCTTGTCATCGCTCCTGAGATCGAGGCTGCCACAGTACCACTCTTCGCGTATGGCAAGGCGCTGTGCAATTTGGGATTTACCTGCCCCCTGCGCGCCTTCGAGTACCAGCATCGTGTCGAACTTGACGCCCGGTTGTTTGATGCGACGCACACCAGCAATCAGAAGCTTGCTACCGAATTCAGCGTTTAGCGCGTTGTTTTCGGCACCGCAGTAGTCAGCCAGCCAACTGTTGATACGAGGCTTGCCGTCCCACTCGAGACCACCAAGATAGTCCTTGACCGGGTGGTACTTCTGCTCATGCGCAATAGAGAGCAACTCACGCTTGATGTACGCGGGTGCCGCGATGAAATCCAAGTCGCGCAGGAACGAGCTGGACAGTATTTCCACGATATCGTTCAGGTCACGCCCATCAAGCCCGTAGCCGCGAAACTCGTCCGTTTCCGTGAGAGTATTGCGCTGGGCATCGACGCCCAGCACCGCCAGCGCGTACCGGATGTTTTGTGGAAGATTCCTAATGGGCCGATCATCTTCATCGCGGATCGGCCAGCCATCCGAACGTACCTCAATCGCAGCCATCGCACGCGCCACTTGGCGACGCGCATAACCAAGAGGGTTAGGCTGTTCCAGCACGTGGGCGCTGATGCCTGCATCGGGCGAGACGATGATCGCAAGGACATGACCCGGCTGCATCCCTTTGCCAAGCATCCAAATGACAGCCGCAAAAACCAGTTCGGACCGGGATGCGTAGGTCCTACCGGGGGGATTGTTCCCAGTCATAATTGCCTCGGCCCAATCCGGTTCCGGCGGCAGCACTTCGTATAGATGGTCAGGGAGCGGAAGCGGTTCGATCTCGACCACAGGTGCGAGCACCGCAGTAGGCTGCTTAACTTCCTTAGGCAGCTTCACCCGGAAGTCACCCGCTGAGTAGGTGCGAGGTGGCTTCTTAAGATCCATCGGTTCGAAGTGCCATGCCAGAGCAGGTTCACGACCATCCGCGCGCTTCTTGTCATTGAGCCAGTTCATCGTCCAAGGCAGGCGAAGCAGGCGGTCGGTGTTATGGGTTCCCGGCCCACCCTGAAGCACGAACAGTAGGGCCTTGTTGAGTTCTTCCGCTTTCTCGACCTCCAGCGGTTCGTCTAGCTTCCAGACTGCTTGACAGCCGCCTCCCGTTTTCCAGATCGCGGATGGGCGCGGTATGCCCTTAGGACGCGTATCGTCGTCCATCAGAATACTCATGACGAACGCTTCTTGATCAGTCTCGTCGCCGGGATAGTCCTTAAAATCTAGGTCGACATGCAGGAAACGCGCAGCTCTCAGGTTGACCTTTTTTCGCACGCCATCCAGGAACTCGGCATTCGGCAGGAAGTACATATTGCGCTGAACCTCCCCCGTGTTGCCGGACGCAACGAAGGCGACGGCCTGATCGTTGCCCGAAATGCCAAACACCTTGACCTTCGGTGCCGCCTTGCCTTGGCTTGCCATAGACTCAAGGTGCACAGGCGCCTCTGAAGTCAGCCAGCGGACAAACTCAATTGCGCGAGTCGGATTGGGTTTGAGATTACCGGCCATCTGCGCCCCCTTTCGGTTGGCACTCATGTGCCGCAAGCCATTTTTCCACGGCTTCAAGGCGGTACAGAATCCGCCCACGAATGCGCAGGAAGTCAGGTCCATATCCGTTTATTCGGCCCTTTTCGAAATACGACGTGCTGAACCCGGTAAGGGTGGCTACTTCTTTTGTGGTGAGTAGGGATTTTTTCAGATCTGCTTTTTCGCTGCGAGGGGGATGCGCGTGTGTTGTGACTTCATTTGTCATTGTCAGATTACCTTCGGCATCACGTGATATTTCACGTGTGAGGTTTCTAAGTCTGCCAGAGTGGGCCTTAGACCTCGGGCGGGATCATCCCGCACATGGGGGCCAAATAAATGGTGAATCCCCAACCGCCGATTACGGACTTGCACCGCCCCACGGTTGTCACACCGCTTTTGGGTAATCTTCCTGTCAACCGCCTTAAACCTCATGCCGCGCACCGGTCAAGGAACATTTGCACGGATGCAAAACGCTCCAGCAATTTACGGTTTCGCGCTCGCGCGCGCGAGGGAACAGGTGTGTGATCAGGGGTTAAATGCTTCTGAATCCATTGCCGAATCTTCGAGCTACGAAAGCTGATCGTGGATTCCTTCGAAGCCGGATCGCCCCACCTGCCCTTCGGTCCAGTCGCCGTCGATGGGGCGGGGTCACCCAGAGTCAGTAGCGCGGCTCTTTCAATTCCAGGATGCGCTTGGCAACCAGTTCCACCGGTTCACGCAGGCGTTCGGCATTTACCACAATGTAACCGCCGGTCACGTCGCCATTTGTGCGGTGGTTCAGCAGTCGCTTAAGCGCGTAGTAGGGCACGTCGAGGCTTTCCGCGATGGTGATGAACGTGCGCCGCAGATCGTGCAGGGTGAAGCTGACCCCGGACCCGGCCGACACGCGCAACAGGAACTTCTTGGTCTCGACCAGATGCCCGCTCTTGCCCGGTCCCGGAAACACCCACGGCGAACCGTTGTTGCGTGCCTGGCGCTCGCTCAGCAGGTCGGCCAGAAACTCCGACAGCGGGAGGTGCAGCGGGTCGCCGTTCTTCGTGGTCGGCAGGTGCAGCACCTTGCCTTTCAGGTCCACGTTCTCCCAGCGAAGCTTGGTCAATTCACCCCGGCGCATTCCCGTGAACAGCGCGGTCAGCAGGAAGTCGCGCGAGTATTCCGGCTCCGCCATGACGGCCTGCCACCATGCGGGCAAGTCCACGGCGGTAACTACGGTCTGACGCCGCCGTTCCTTATACCATGCGCGCGCCTGCGTCAGGATCTGCACAGGGTTCGGCGGGAAGTCGTCTTGGGTTGCTGCAACGAAATTGTAGATCGACCGAAAGTGCCGCATCACGTTGTTGGCCGTGGTCTCGCCATGCTTCTTGCCTATGCCCTGATGCTTATTCAGCACCATCTGGCGGGTGATCTCGTTCAACGGCTTCTTGCGCCACGACTTGAGGTACAGGCGCTCGGTGCGTTGGTAGTGGCTGACAGTATGCTCGGACAGGCTGCGAACCTCCAAGAAGCGTTTTAGCGCCAGCTCCAGCGTCACATGTTCGGCGGCTTCTTGGCGCTTCTCAGCGTTGGGGTCATGTCCATCCGCCATGTCGCCCAAGATTGTCAGGGCCTTCTTGCGGGCAACCTCGGGCGCAAAGACATCGGCGCGGCCTACCGTGACACGCCGCGTGCGGCGGTTCACCTGTCCTTCGGCAAAAAACACCTTGGATTGCGCGCCAACACGAAGCCCAAAGCCGGGAAGAATAGTGTCGCGGTACAAAACCTGCCCCTTCTGGGCGAAGGGGATTTCATCGATTGCGCGGCGGGTAAGACGTAAACTGGGCATCGTGACCTCCTTTTTGGCCACGCTCCATTATAGGCACATGCCGAGAAAAAGCTCGACTTTTCATCATGTTATGCGACACAAAGAAAGAAAAGGCGACGCTATCCAAGTGTGTGACACTGGACCATGCACACGCTATAAACTGTGAACAGGCACTGACTGCGTTCTCGTCGCAAATCAAGTGTGCGTTAGAAATCGAGCAAAAAAGTACAACGAATGACCGAAGCCCAAAAACAGCGCCTTGAAAGCCAGCTCTGGAAGATCGCGAACGAGCTTCGCGGGAAGATGGATGCGGATGAGTTCCGCGACTACATCCTTGGCTTCATCTTCTATAAATACCTCTCAGAGAAGCAGCACCTCTTTGCAAACAAGCTCCTCGAGACTGAGTCAGTCACTGATTACGTCAATGTGACCGACGAGGATGACCTTGAGGCCATCAAGGAGGAGTCGCTCGAGAAACTCGGGTACTTCCTGAAACCCGAAGAGCTCTTCAGCGCCATCACGGAGAAGGGAAACATCAAGGTTGATGAGGACGACGAGGAAGAAGTCGGAAACTTCATCCTTGAAGACCTTCAGAGCATCCTCAATGCCATCGAGCAAAGCACGATGGGCAACGAAAGCGAAGACGACTTCAACAAGCTCTTCGAAGATATCGACCTGGCAAGCACGAAGCTGGGACGCACCCCGAACGCCCGCAACAAGCTTATCGCCAAGGTACTGGCACACCTGGACGCCATCGACTTCCAACTTGGACAAGTGGATTCAGACGTTCTTGGCGATGCCTATGAATACCTTATCGGGCAATTCGCATCCGGAGCCGGGAAGAAAGCCGGGGAGTTCTATACTCCGCAACAGGTTTCGCGCGTCCTCGCGAAGATTGTGACCCTTGGGAAGACCCAGATCAAAAACGCCTATGACCCGGCATGTGGTTCAGGTTCTTTGCTTCTTCGCATCGCGAAAGAGGCAGACGTTGGCGAGTTCGCGGGGCAAGAGCTCAATCGCACGACCTACAACCTAGCTCGAATGAACATGATCCTTCATGATGTGCATTTTTCGCGCTTCGACATCCGGCAAGAGGACACGCTCGAAGAGCCGCAGCATCTGGAAGAGCGCTTCGAGGCGGTAGTGGCAAACCCACCCTTCTCAGCGAAATGGAAGAGCTCTGACAATCCCCTCCACGAGACCGATGACAGGTACAGCCAATATGGCCGCCTAGCGCCAAGCTCAAAAGCTGACTACGCTTTTGTACAGCACATGATCTACCAGCTTGCGGACAACGGAACCGCAGCCGTAGTGCTACCACACGGGGTGCTTTTTCGCGGCGCAGCTGAAGGCACCATCCGCGAGTACATCATCAAAGACCTCAACTACCTGGACGCGGTTATCGGCCTTCCACCGAACCTTTTCTACGGGACATCCATCCCTGCTTGCATCCTAGTTCTCAAAAAGTGCCGTGTGCATGATGAAGACATCCTATTTATCGACGCGAGCGCTCACTACGAGAAAAAAGGAAACCAAAACTACCTTACCGACGAGCACGTCGAAAAAATTGTTCAAACCTATGAGGCTCGAGAAACGGTTGAAAGATACGCCTATGTTGCACCTCTCTCCGAGGTGGCGGAGAACGACTATAACCTCAACATCCCCCGCTATGTAGATACCTTCGATGAAGAAGAACCGGTGGACCTAGCTGCGGTGACAACAGCGCTGCAAGGGCTCGAATCTGATATGGCACAGACCGACGCCTCCATCGCCAAATTCTGTGAAGAACTTGGCATCGTTTCTCCGTTTAATTCCTAAGCCTGCAACATGACACAGACCGATCACCAGAACGAGCCAAAGCTCAGGTTTCCAGGGTTCGACACAGCTTGGGAAGAGAAAAATTTGGGTGAATTCTTCACCTTCAAAAATGGCGTAAACGCCGACAAATCAGCCTATGGAAAAGGCCGAAAATTCATCAACGTTCTCGACATCATTTCGGACACGCCAATCACGTATGACACCATCATCGGTAGCGTTGAGATTTCAGATAAGGAGTTCGAAAAGAACGAAGTGCGCTACGGCGATATCCTATTTCAACGAAGCTCCGAAACCCGAGAGGAGGTAGGCCAGAGCAACGTCTACCTCGATCAAGAACGTACCGCTACTTTTGGAGGCTTTGTTATCCGGGGCCGCCCAATTACTGAAATCGAACCGGAGTATTTTCATAATCTCCTGAAAACGGCACGGGTACGCAAAGACATGACTGCCCGAAGCGGTGGTAGTACGCGCTACAATGTCGGGCAGGAATCGTTGTCGGCAGTTCCGATCACTATTGCCCCCACCCTCAATGAGCAAAGGAAGATCGCGGGCTTCGCGGGCGCAATGGACGCAAAGATTGCGCAGCTGGAACGCAAGAAGGCCCTAGTGGAAGACTATAAAAAGGGCTGCATGCAGCAGCTCTTTTCCCAAAAAATCCGCTTCAAGGACGACATCGGCAACGACTTCCCGGACTGGGAGGAGAAGCGGTTGGGAGGGATCGTTTCTATCAAGAAGGGGCATCAGCTTAATCGAGACGATATGATTGAGGGTGCGGAGTATCCGGTTATCAACGGCGGAATTTCAGCTTCTGGATACACAGACACGTTCAACACAAAGGGCAGTGTGATAACCGTCAGTGAAGGAGGTAACTCTTGTGGATATGTTGATTGGCAACCGCATGATTTTTGGCTTGGTGGTCACTGCTACGCGCTACCATTGAAGGATAGCGTCTCGCATGCTGGATATTTACTTCAGTTCCTGAAAAATGCCCAGTCGGGCATCATGGCCTTGCGCGTTGGGTCAGGCCTACCAAACATCCAAAAGAGAGACTTGGAAAAGCTACCCGTTGCTCTCCCCCACCCCGACGAGCAGCGCAAAATCGCAGACTTCCTCTCTGCCCTCGACCGCAAGATCGACCTCATCAGCCAAGAGTTGACGCACGCCCGCAGCTTTAAGCAAGGCCTGCTTCAACAGATGTTTGTCTAGGCGCCCTGCCCTATGGAAAAACTCAAACACGAAATCCAACGGATCAAGCGCCACCGGCTAGAATACTACCACAGCCACCTGGACCTGGTGGAAGGCTATATTGACGAGAAGCCAGATATCTCGATTGAGACCTGCAAGGCTCTCATTGAGGGCATCTCCAAGCTCTCGCTCCACCTGCTCAACCAGGAGCCGCTGGATAGCCACAAAGATGAGAAGTTTCAGGCGCTCGTGAAACGGGCGCTCCTCGAGCTTCAAAAAGGCCGTGGCTTCTCCGATGCCGAAGCGTGCCGCCGCATGTCGGGGTTTGTTCACTACATCGGTGAGGTCCGCAATGAGCACTGCGACATCGGGCATGGTCGCGCATCGCTCAAGGAGCAGGTGAACGATGCGGAATTTGCCGACCTGATTGTCGGGATCACGGATAACATCTGCACCTACATGCTGCGCCGCTTGGACCGTCTCGCAGACAAGGTCACCGAATATGAGGACCACCCGGAGTTCAACGACTTCCTTGACGAGCAGAATCCGCTTCCTGGGAAAACCCGGTACAGCCGAGCCCTATTCGACCAAGAATTTGAAACCTATGAGATCGAGCTTGGCGATTTCCTTTTAGAATTTAACCCCGAAGAAGAATGACACAGACAGAGCAACAGCTAGAGAACGCCCTTATCGCGCAGCTTGAAAACCTAGGCTGGGATAAGGTGACGATTGCCGATGAGGATGACCTCTTGGTCAACCTCAAGCGTCAGCTGGAGAAGCACAACAAGCTGCTCCTCTCTGACCTCGAGTTCCGGCAAGTTCTCAATAAGCTCGCTCGCGGGAACATCTTCGAGAAGGCCAAGATTCTGCGCGACAAGGTGGACTACACCCGCGACGATGGAACGACCGGCTATATCGAGCTCATCAACCAGATTCAGTGGTGCAAGAACCAGTACCAGGTGACGCATCAGGTCACCATGACGGGCAAGTACACGAACCGCTATGACGTGACCTTGCTTGTGAACGGCCTGCCCCTCGTGCAGATCGAGCTCAAGCGCCGAGGCCTTGAGATGAAAGAGGCCTTCAACCAAACCAACCGCTACCACCGACACAGCTTTTCAGCAGGCTATGGGCTCTTTGGCTACATTCAGCTCTTCGTCATCAGTAACGGGGTGAACACCAAGTACTACGCAAACAATCCGGTAAACCGGCGCGACTTCAAGCAGACCTTTTTCTGGGCCGACGAAGAGAACAAGAAAATCTCGCAGCTCAGCGAGTTTGCTGAGGCCTTCCTGGAGAAGTGCCAGCTCTCCAAGATGATCACGAAGTACATCGTGCTGCATGAGAGTGACCAGCTGCTCATGGCGCTTCGTCCCTACCAGTTCTATGCCGTTGAAGCGATTGTCGAGCGTGTCGCTAACACGCAGAAGAACGGCTACATCTGGCACACGACCGGCTCCGGGAAGACCCTGACATCCTTCAAGGCCGCTCAGATACTCACGCAGAGCTCGAAGGTGCATAAAGTGGTCTTTGTCGTGGACCGCAAAGACCTCGATTTCCAGACCATCAAAGAGTTCAACAGCTTCCAGGAAGGAAGCGTTGACGCGACCAACAACACCAAGAAGCTGGTGGACCAGTTCGCGGATGATACCCCGCTCATCGTGACCACGCTTCAGAAGCTCAATACGGCTATCAGCAAAGAGCGGCACCTGAAGGTGATGGAAAGGCTCAAGGACAAGCGCATGGTCTTCATCTTCGATGAATGCCACCGCAGCCAGTTCGGAGAGACCCACAAGCGGATCACAGACTACTTCGATAACGTGCAGATGTTCGGTTTCACCGGAACGCCGATCTTCAAAAAAAACGCCGGAACCCATACATACACGATGCCCGATGGGCGGGTTGTGAAGGGCAAAAGGACGACGAAGGACCTCTTCGGAAAGCAGTTGCATCGCTATGTCATCACCGATGCCATCCGAGATGAGAATGTCCTGAAGTTCTCGGTCGAGTACATTCGAACCGTGAAACGCAAGGACCAGGTGGAAGACATCGAGGTCGAAGCCATCGACACGGCCGAGGTCATGGAGGCCCCTGCCCGTCTCGAGAAGATCGTGGACTACATCGTCGCGAACCACGACCGGAAGACGCATAGTCGCGAGTTCACGGCCATCATGTGCGTCTCCAACGTGAAGAGCCTGATCGCCTACTACGAGCTCTTCAAAGCGAAGAAGGATGCTGGAGAGCACAACCTCAAGATTGCGACCATCTTCTCCTACCAAGCGAACGAGGAAGATGCCGACGCCGATGGCCTTGGTGATGCCGATGACCTGCCGGACGAAAGCCGCCCGGTGAACAAGCACAGCCGGGAGAAGCTGGATGAGTACATTGCCGACTACAATGCGATGTACGGGACCAACTATTCGACCAAGGACAGCAAGCTTTTTTACAACTACTACAAGGATGTCGGAAAGCGCGTTAAAGCGCGGCAGGTCGATATCTTGCTCGTTGTGAACATGTTCCTCACCGGCTTTGACAGCAAGCCGCTCAACACAATCTACGTCGATAAGAACCTCAAGTACCACGGGCTCTTGCAGGCCTATTCCCGCACCAACCGGACAATGGGCGCGAAGAAATCCCAAGGGAACGTGGTGGCCTTCCGCAACCTCAAGCCCGCTACCGACAAGGCTATCGAGCTCTTCGCGAACAAGAACGCGCAGGAGGAAATCATCCTCGCTCCCTACGAGGACTATGTAAAGAAGTTCGAGGAAGCAACCGCGAAGCTCTTTGCCATCACGCCGACCGTTGAGAGTGTGGACGAGCTCCTCACCGAAGAGGATGAGGCTGCCTTCGTGCAAGCCTTCCGTGAGTTGATCCGAGTGAAGAACGTGCTGGATTGCTTCACGCAATTCGACTTCTCTACCCTGCCCCTGGATGAACAGACCTTCGCAGACTTCCGCAGCAAGTACCTTGACCTCTACGACAAGGTTCGCAGTGAAAAAGAAAAAGAGAAGGTTTCAATCCTGGATGACCTGGACTTCGAGGTCGAGCTCATCAGTCGCGACAAAATCAACGTGAGCTACATCATCAATCTGCTTCGCGATATGCAGAACAAGAAGCCCGAAGAGCAGGCCAAGGCTCGCAAGAGCATCATGGATGTGCTCGACACCGAGGCTCAGCTCCGCAGCAAGAAAGAGCTCATCGAACGCTTCATCTCGCAGCACTTCCCTGACCTACCGGCAAGCGCAGATGTTGGTGAGGAATTTGATAGCTACTGGCAAGCGAGGAAGCAGGAAGCTATCGCGAACCTGAGCGAAGACGAAGGCCTGAAGCAAGAGGGCCTTGAGAAGGTTATTGGAACCTACCTCTTCACCGAGAAGACCCCAATGCGCGACGATGTTATCGGAATCATGGAGAAACGCCCTTCCCTGCGCGAACGCCGTACTGTTGCGGAACGCGTCATCGAGAAGATCAAAGCCTTCGTTGAGACCTTTGTAGATGGGGTTGATTAGAGGAATGAACAAAGGGAGCGCGGCATGAACCGCAAGGAAGCATTTTCGCGTCAAGGCGTGCCAAGCATCAACCGCTCGCAATGGCACGCTGCGGCGAGCGATGGCGTGCAAGTTCTCTCGGTCTGGGAAGAGAATATCATGACAGATCTGGCGGAAGCACATGTCCACCAAAACGCCTATGACACATTTGAACCCGGTATGAGTGTGCGCATTGTTGTGCAGAGAGGCGAACTTGACCCAGAAACGCAGAACATGAAGACTTTAGAAGCTTACCCCGATACGCTGACTTGGACTGTGCTAGCTAAGGAAGAACGGGCAATCGACCATCCCAGCCGCCGGTTTCTGCACGTGGTGACAATCCAGAGAGCCGAAGGCTGAGATAGTTGATTCATAGACGCTAGCCGTTCTTGTGAATCCGCTTTGGTCCAGAGACCCAATGGGTGGAGCCCCGACACAGGCATTTGGCGGATTAGTAGGGCAAACCGAAATCAGTAGGGGATTAGTAGGGGAGCGGGGTACAACCGGTGACGGTCGGGTGCAACGCGGTGCAAGACCAAGACTGGAAAATTGTGTTTCGTACCAATGTGTTGTACAGTTCTAAAATACGTGGTGCAGCCTCGTGCAACACGGTCCACCGGAACCGCCAAACAATTCGTAATGATGGGGTCGGGGGTTCGAGTCCCTTCAGCGGCACCAGTCTTCTCTCGGGCTTCCATTCCTTCAGAATACTCCGACGCTTGGTGAGCCTGTTTCCCGGTCGGCTATGACCGCATTTCTTTCGCCGGGTTCACGCGCAGGATCCCCAAACGGAAACCGCCCTCAGGATCCATCCCGTTCAGCCCGATCCAATTGCACCTGCCCTGCAAGATTGTTTGGTGCCCAAGGAGAGACTCGAACTCTCACGCCCGTAAAGGCGGGGGATTTTGAATCCCCTGCGTCTACCATTCCGCCACTTGGGCCACCTGGGGACATGGATTAGCCGCAGCCGCGGCGAAGGTCCAGAGGCAAAAACGAGATCGGCAAGACGGTTGACCCCAACCGCGCCGCATGGTTTGCAACCTGCAACCTCAATCACAGGGCAGGCACGGGCGGCATGCTGACATCGCTCTATCACCGGACCATGGCGCTTGCCGATCACCGTCACGCACTCTGGGCGCTGGCGCTGGTCGCGTTTCTGGAAAGCTCGGTCTTTCCGATCCCGCCCGACCTTCTGATGATCCCGATGATTCTCGCCCGCCCCTCGCGGGCCTGGCTGATCGCGCTGGTGGCACTGGTGGCCTCTGTGCTGGGTGGTCTGCTGGGCTATGCCATCGGCGCTTTCTTCTATGACAGTATCGGTGCGCCGATCCTCGAGGCGATGGGCAAGGCTGAGGCGATGGAGGCCTTCAACACCCGCTTCAACGATTTCGGCTTCTGGGCGGTGCTGACGGCGGGTGTGACCCCCTTCCCCTACAAGGTCATCACCATCATGTCGGGCTGGACGGGCATGCCGCTGGGCACCTTCATCGCCACCTCGATCCTGGCGCGGGCGCTGCGCTTCTTCCTGGTGGCCGCGTTGCTCTGGAAATTCGGGGCCCCGGTGCGCGATTTCATCGAAAAGCGTCTCGGGCTGGTGATGACCGTCTTCATGGCGCTGCTTATCGGCGGCTTCTTTCTGGTGAGGTATCTGTGATGACACGTAACCGCTTGGTTCTCCTGGCCGCGGGCGGCTCGGCGGCGCTGCTGCTGGCGGCCTGGGGATTTCAATATCTGGGCGGCATGGCGCCTTGCAAACTGTGCATCTGGCAACGCTATCCGCATGGGGCGGCAGTGCTCATCGGGGCGGTGACGCTGGCAACCGGCTGGCGCATTCTGCCTTGGGCCGGCGCCTTGGCGGCCCTGACCACAGCTGGCATCGGCCTTTATCACGCGGGTGTCGAACAGGGCTGGTGGGAGGGTCCCACAACCTGCACCTCCGGCCCGATCGGCGGTCTTAGCGCCGAACAGCTGATGGCGCAAATCATGGAGGCGCCGCTGGTGCGCTGCGACGAGATCCCGTGGGATCTGTTCGGCATCTCGATGGCGGGCTGGAACGGGCTGGTCTCGCTCGGACTGGCGCTGGTCTGGCTGCTGGCCGCGACCCGGCGGGCCTGACCGCGCTCTCGCGGCGACGCACCCGCCCAGCCCCTTCATTTCGCTGAAAATACTCCGGGGGAGTCGCCCCCGGGGCGACGGGGGCAGCGCCCCCTCCCCCTTCAGGTGGCTTTCTTGGTCGACAACAGCAGGCTGGTTTCGCTGGCCTGCACGCCTTCGAACAGGCGGATCCGCGCTAATGCGTGATCGAGATCTTCCAGCGTCTCGGTCCCCAGTTCAACGATCAGGTCCCAGCGGCCGTTGGTCGAGTGGATCGCCCGCACCTGTTTCAGCCCCTGCAACTGCCGCGTGATACGGGCGGCACCGCGCCCCTCGATCTCGATCATCATCAGCCCGCGCACCGGATCGTTCAACACGTCCTCTTTCAACGTGACCGTGAAACCCAGGATATCGCCACGCTGCATCAACCGCTCGATTCGCGCCCGCACGGTGGTGCGCGACAGGTTCAGTTGCAGCGCCAGATCCGACAGCGACGCCCGCGCGTCATGTCTGAGTGCGGCAATCAGGCGCTCGTCCGTTTTGTCCATGATGATTTCCGATTTGCACAATCCCCCTTCCTACTGAGCAAAATCACCACTGGAATTCAACACGTTTCGATCAGAATCTGACAAAAACGCAAAGAGACTGCACCCTATGACTGCCAAACGCTGCATTTTGATCGGCGCCCCGGTCGACAGCGGCAAGCGCCGCACCGGCTGCCTGATGGGCCCCGATTCCTATCGTACTGCCGGCCTGGCCGAGGCGCTCTCCGATCTCGGCCATATCGTCGAGGACCTGGGCAATCTCTCGCCCGCCGAACACGCGCCCGAGCCGAACGACACCCATCTGCATCAACCCAACCGTACCATCGGCTGGACCAACCGCCTGATCCGCGCCGCCGAACAGGCGATGCCGCGCGGGCTGCCGATCTTTCTGGGCGGCGATCACGCGCTGGCGCTCGGCAGCGTGGCGGGCGTGACCAACCACGCCGCCCGCGTCGGGCGCCCGCAATTCGTGCTCTGGCTCGATGCCCACAGCGACTATCATACACCGGAAACCTCCGCCTCGGGCAACCTGCACGGCACGCCCCTGGGCTATGTGACCGGGCGCGGTGGCTTTGCCGGTTTCCCGGTGATCACCAACCCGGTGAAGCAACGCAACATCTGCATCCTCGGCCTGCGCTCGGTCGACCGCGCCGAGCGCGAGGCGCTGCAACAGACCAAGATCCGCTTTCACGACATGCGCCAGATCGACGAGACCGGAATCGCCCGCCCCCTGCAGGCCTTTCTGGATACCGTGGCCAAGGAGAACGGCATGCTGCATGTCTCGCTTGATGTCGACTTTCTCGACCCGTCGATCGCACCCGCCGTCGGCACCACCGTGCCCGGCGGCGCCACCATCCGCGAGGGTCATCTGGTGATGGAGATGATCTGCGACAGCGGTCTGATGACCTCGCTCGATCTGGTCGAGCTCAACCCTTTCCTCGACGAACGTGGCCGCACCGCCCAGTTGATGGTCGATCTGGCTGCCTCGGCGCTGGGCCGCCGCGTCTTCGACCGCCCGACGCGGAGCTTTTCATGACCACGATCCAGGCCCCTATGGCGGTTGTGATGATCCGCCCGCATGCGTTCCGCTCGAACCCGGAAACCCGCGCCGACAACGCGTTCCAGACCGACAGCGCCACGGGTGACACCGCGCCGCGCGCCCTGGCCGAGTTTGACGCCGCCGTCGCCACCCTGCGCGCGGCGGGCGTCCGGGTGCATGTGTTCGATGACGCGGGCACTCAGGACACGCCCGACAGCGTCTTTCCCAACAACTGGTTTTCCACCCATACCGGCGGCCATGTGGCGCTTTATCCGATGTATACAGAGAACCGCCGCCGCGAACGCCGCCCGGACGTGATCGAGCTGTTGAAACGCGAATATCGCGTCTCGGACGTGATCGACTACAGCGGGCTGGAACAGGACGGCCTGGCGCTCGAAGGCACCGGCGCCATGGTGCTCGACCATATCGGCCGCATCGCCTATGTCGCCCGCTCGCACCGGGCCGACCCGGTGCTGCTGGAACGCTTCTGCGCCCATTTCAACTATGAACCCATCTGTTTCGACGCGGCCGATGCACAGGGTTGCCCGGTTTATCACACAAACGTGCTGATGGGGATCGGCACCGACTATGCGCTGATCTGCCTGTCGATGATCCCGGACCCCGAACGGCGCCGTACCGTCGCCGAACGTCTGGCCGAAAACGGGCGCACCGTCATCGACCTGACGCCGGAGCAGATCGGCGAGTTTGCCGGAAACGCCATCGAACTGACCGGTCACCGCCGCCTGCTGGCCCTGTCGGCCCGCGCCCACAGGGCGCTGACCCCCGATCAGATCGCCGTCATCGAACGCTCGGCACAACTGCTGCCGCTCGCGATCCCCACCATCGAAACCGCCGGCGGATCCGTCCGCTGCATGATCGCCGGCATCCACCTGACACGCCGCCCGGAAAGGACCGCCGCATGACCGCCACCACCATCCCCTCGGACAAGGCGCTGGTGCCCTTCGTCTCGGTCGATCACATGATGCAGCTGGTGCACCATATCGGTGCCGAAGAGATGATGCGCGGCATCGCCGAATATATCGAGGCCGATTTCCGCCGCTGGGAAAGCTTTGACAAGACCCCGCGCGTGGCCAGTCACTCGCCGGTCGGCGTGATCGAGTTGATGCCGACCTCGGATGGCGAGCTTTACGGCTTCAAATACGTGAACGGCCACCCCAAGAACACCAGGGAAGGGTTGCAGACCGTCACCGCCTTTGGCCTGCTGGCCTCGGTCGAAACGGGTTATCCGGTGCTGCTGAGCGAGATGACCCTGCTGACAGCGCTGCGCACCGCCGCAACCTCCGCCCTGGTGGCCAGGTACCTTGCCCCCAAGGGCGCGCATACGATGGCGATGATCGGCAATGGCGCCCAGTCTGAGTTCCAGACCCTGGCGATGAAGGCGATCTGCGGCCTGAAATCCGTACGTCTATATGACACCGACCCGGCCGCCACCGCCAAGGCCGCCCGTAACCTGTCTGGTCAGGGGATCGAGGTGGTGAGTTGCACCAGCCCCGAAGAGGCGATCGAAGGCGCGCAGATCCTGACGACCTGCACCGCCGACAAGCAATATGCCACCATCCTGACCGACAACATGGTGGGTTCGGGCGTGCATATCAACGCCATCGGCGGCGACTGCCCGGGCAAGACCGAACTGGCCGAGGCGATCCTGCACCGCTCGGACATCTTCGTCGAATACCCGCCGCAGACCCGGATCGAGGGCGAGATCCAGCAACTGGCCCCCGACCATCCGGTGATCGAGATGTGGCAGGTGATCACCGGCAAGGTGCCCGGCCGCACCTCGGACCGCCAGATCACCCTGTTTGACAGCGTGGGCTTCGCCATCGAGGATTTCTCGGCCCTGCGTTATGTGCGCGACCGGTTGCAGGAGACCGGCCTCTATCACGCGCTCGACCTGCTGGCCGACCCCGACGACCCGCGCGACCTGTTCGGCATGCTGCAGCGGGCGGCGCCTGCGGCGGGGTAAAGGCATGCGAGGCGCTGCCTCGCGCTCCGGAGTATTTGCAGCGAAATGAAGGAGTGGACCCCTGTCTTTCCTCTTGCTGCAAATATCCCCGCCGGAGGCATCGCGCGGCACGCGCGAACAGCTGCCTTGCCAGCGGGCGAGCGGATCAGTATGGCGGGAGCATGAGCGATACCCTGCCCCCCTGCCCCGATTGCGCCTCTACCTTCACCTATCAGGTGGATGCGCTGCTGAACTGCCCCGAATGCGGCCATGAATGGCAGGCGACAGAAAAAGCCGAGCCGGGCATCCGCGACAGTGTCGGCAATCTGCTGGCCGATGGCGATACGGTGACCGTGATCAAGGATCTCAAGGTCAAGGGATCCTCGGCCGTGGTCAAGGTGGGCACCAAGGTACGCAATATCCGCCTGGTGGGGGGCGATCACGATATCGACTGCAAGATCCCCGGCATCGGCCCGATGGGGTTGAAATCGCAATTCGTGAAGAAAGCCTCCGACTGAACCTCAGGCAGCGGTCAGGCGTCCAGCTCGGCATCCCAATAGAGGAAATCCATCCAGCTTTCGTGCAGGTGGTTGGGCGGGAACTTGCGGCCCACATTCTGCAATTCCTCGGCCTGCGGGCGACGCGGCGGGCGGCGCAGCGACATGTTGGCCTGGCGCAGCGATTTCGACCCCTTGCGCAGGTTGCAGGGCGCGCAGGCGGCGACCACGTTTTCCCAGCTGGTCACGCCCCCGGCGGCGCGCGGCACCACATGGTCAAAGGTCAGATCCCCCTTGCCACCACAATACTGGCAGCGGAATTCGTCTCTCAGAAACAAATTGAAGCGCGTGAAGGCCACGCGCTTCTGAGGTTTCACATAGTCTTTCAGCACCACAACCGAGGGTATTCGGAGCACCACGCTGGGGCTGCGCACCACCTCGTCATATTCGGCGATGATATCGACCCGGTCCAGCCAGGCCGCCTTGATCGCCTCCTGCCAGGGCCAGAGCGACAGCGGATAATAGGAGAGCGGGCGGTAATCGGCATTGAGCACCAGCGCCGGGTGATGTTTCAACGCACCCGGTTCGCGCACAAAATCAGTCCTGAAATCGCCATCCATACCGGATTCTCTCCTCGCCCCGGATTGCCGTGAGACCTGTCCAGAGCGGGGAGCACCCGCCCCGGCTTCGAACCAACTATATATCGTGTCCAGTCGCTGGCAAGCCTTGATTTTCCACTACATGTCGGCACTGCACTAGCTTGTGCAAGTAACAGGGTCGTGACGGTTATCCACAGGCTTGCCGCAACGCGCGGCGCGCGCTATTGGCAACGCCCATGGCCTGGTTCATCCGCTTCAACAAACCTTATGACGTGCTGTCGCAATTCACCGATCGCGGCAGCGCCGACAGCCCGCGCGCGACCCTGTCCGACCATATCGACCTGCCGGGCGTTTACCCCGCCGGACGGCTGGATCGCGACAGCGAGGGGCTGATGCTGCTGACCGACGATGGCCGGTTGCAGGCGCGTATCGCCGACCCGAAACACAAGCTGGCCAAGACCTATTGGGTGCAGGTCGAGGGTATACCGGATGCGGCCGCGCTCAGGGCGCTGGCCGAGGGAGTCGCGCTGAAGGACGGGCTGACCCGCCCTGCCCGCGCCCGCACCATGGCCGAACCGCCCGGCCTCTGGCCGCGCAATCCCCCGATAAGAGAGCGCAAATCGGTGCCGGACAGCTGGATCGAGCTGACCATTCGCGAAGGCCGCAACCGGCAGGTGCGCCGGATGACCGCCGCGGTCGGCCACCCGACCCTGCGCCTGATCCGGGCGCGGATCGGTGAGTGGACGCTGGACGGGCTGGCGCCGGGCGAATGGCAAAGCCTGCCGATGCCCGCCGCCCGATCCGCCCCTCCAAAAGGGCGCCCGCGCCGCTGATTGCGCGGCGCAGCACGCCTCACAGGCTCAGCTTGTCGCGCATGAAGGCCAGCGCCACGCTCAGCCCGTCGGGTGCGATGCCGTGGCCGGTGCCCTTCATCACATGGGCATAGACCTCTTTGAAACCGGCGCCCTGCAAGGCCTCTGCCGCCTGCGGCAGCGATTGCGGCGGCACCACGTCATCGGCATCGCCATGCACCAGCAGCACCGGCATCCGGCTGACCACCTCGTCGGCCAGCAGGTCCGGCTCCAGCAGGCGCCCCGAAAAGGCGACGACACCCGCCACCGGATCCTCGCGCCTTGGCGCGACATGCAGGCTCATCATCGTGCCCTGGCTGAAACCGAACAGCACCACCTGTTCGGGCAGCAGATCCTCGTCCACCATCAGCGCGTCGAGGAAGGCGTTGAAATCGGTCATTGCCGCCTCCATCCCGCGCCGCGCCTCCTCTTCCGAGGACCCGTCGAGCCAGGGGATCGGGAACCACTGGAACCCGAAGGGCATGCCCGGGATCGTCTCGGGCGCGTCGGGCGCCACAAAAAGCGTGTCCGGCAGATGTTCGCCCAGAACATCGGCCAGCCCCAAGAGGTCCGCGCCGTTGGCGCCATAGCCATGCACGAATACCACCGCCGAGCGGGTGTCGCCCGATACCGGCGCCTTGCGCTCGGCCCTCAGAACACGTGTCATCTGATCCCTTCCCTGTCCTTTGCCACCCGGTAATAGGCCCAGAGCACGCGCGCCGCAACCGAGCGCCAGGGCGACCAGGCCAGCGCCATCTGTCGCAGGGCGCGTTCACTGGGGCGCTCGGGCAGATCATAGAGGGCGCGCGCGGCCTCTTGCAGGGCCAGATCGCCGGGCGCGAACACATCAGCGCGGCCCAGGCTGAACATCGCGTAGATCTCGGCCGTCCAGACCCCGATGCCGGGCACCCGGGTCAGCTCGGCAACCACATCCGCATCAGGAGCAGTGCGCAAGCCTTTGAAATCAATGCGCGCCCTGGCAAGCTCGCGGGCATAGCGGATCTTCTGCCGGCTCAGCCCCACGGCGCGCAGGTCGTCGTCGCTGGCCCAGAGGATCTTGCGCGGGCCGGTCAGCCCCGCCGCCCGCATCCGCCCCCAGATCGCATTGGCCGAGGCAACGCTGACCTGCTGGCTGACAATGGCGCTGAGCAGTTCGGCAAAGCCATCCGGCCGCCGGCGCAGGGGCAAAGGCCCGGTCAGCGTCATCGCATGGGCCATCCGCGGACAGCTCTCGGCCAGCCAGGCCGCCCCTTCGGCCACACAATCGGGGGTTTCGATGATGCGCCCAACAGTCATTTCATCCCCCAGCGATGCGATTCCAGATCGCGCAAAGGTTAATCTGTTCACAATTGGTTTCAACCGGCTTGCCGCCACATGCATTCGCCGATACGCATGCGTCCATGACGCTCGCCGATAGCCACACCAACGACAGCCGCGCCAAGCGCAACGTCGCCGTTCTCGTCGCCGCCCAGGCCATTCTGGGCGCGCAGATGCCGATGATCTTTACCATTGGCGGGTTGGCCGGCCAGTCGCTGGCCAGCAATGTCTGCCTTGCGACGCTGCCGATCTCGCTCATCGTGCTGGGGTCGATGCTGTCAGCGACACCGATTTCGGCCATCATGCAGAAATGGGGACGCCGCGCCGGGTTCCTGCTCGGGGCACTGGCAGGCGCGCTGGGCGGGGCTGTCGGGGCCTATGGGCTTTACCTCTCGTCTTTCCCTGTCTTTCTGGCGGGCAGCCTGCTGACCGGCGTCTATATGAGCGCCCATGGCTTCTATCGGTTTGCCGCCGCCGATACCGCCTCGGACGCGTTCCGTCCCAAGGCGATCTCTTATGTCATGGCCGGCGGTCTGGCCGCCGCGATCATCGGGCCGCAACTGGTGAAGGCCACCTCGGACGCCTATGTCATCCCGTTTCTGGGCACCTATTACGCGGTGATTGGGGTCAACTTGCTGGGTGCGCTCCTGTTCTTTTTCCTCGACATCCCGCGCCCGACCCCGCCCGCCGCCGACAGCCCGCGCGGACGCAGCCGGATGGAACTTCTCAAGACCCCACGCATCGCGGTAGCGGTGATCTGCGCCATGGTCTCCTATGCGCTAATGAACCTGGTGATGACCTCGACCCCGCTGGCGGTGGTGGGCTGTGGATATGATCAGGGTGACGCGGCGGATGTGGTGACCAGCCATGTGCTGGCCATGTATGTACCCAGCTTCTTTACCGGCCACCTGATCGCCCGGTTCGGGGTGGAGAAGGTCGTGGCCGCCGGTCTGGTCGTGCTGGCCGCAGCCGGCGTGGTGGCTCTGCAAGGCGTGGATCTCAACAACTTCTTCATCGCGCTGATCCTCTTGGGTCTGGGCTGGAACTTCGGCTTCATCGGCGCCACCACCATGCTGGCAGGCGCCCATGAGCCGCATGAGCGCGGCCGGATGCAAGGGTTGAACGACCTCCTGGTCTTTGGCGGTGTCACCATGGCCTCGCTGGCCTCGGGCGGGTTGATGAACTGCTCGGGCGGTTCGCCGGTCGAGGGCTGGACCGCTGTCAACCTGGCGATGGTGCCCTTCCTGACCCTGGCGGGCGGCGCGCTGATCTGGCTGATGCTGCGCCCCAAGGAGGCCTGAGCGGGGGCGCTGCCCCCGTCGCCTGGCGGCGACTCCCCCGGGATATTTGCAGCAAGAGGAAAGAGCGACAGCACTTCTTCATTCCGCTGCAAATACTCCGGAGCGCGAGGCGGAGCCTCGCAAAACCGTCACCAGCGGCCTGTGGAGACCTGGAGGCCAAGTCGCAGGTTGCGCGCAAAGGGGCTGAGGCCAAGCTGGCCCGCCGCCACGCGTGCGGGTTCCTTGTGTGCCTGACGTAACAGCGCACCGCTTTGCCAACCCGCCAGCAGCGCGGGCCGCGCAGCAGGTGAGATCATGGCGCGTTTCGCGCGCGCCCGAGACAGCCGGTCAAGCCCCTCCTCGGCCAGTTGCCGGATACCTGCGGGGGTACCGTCGAGCAACGGGATGCGCCCACGCGCCTCCAGTTCCGGGATGGCGCGGAACCAATTGGCCAATCCCGTCGCATAGCCGTATTCGCGCAAGACGCCCTCATCGGCCTGCCCCAGCGCGGTCGCCGCGGCGCAAAGCAGGCTGGCGCTGCTCTCTTCGAGATAGCGGGTCAGGTCGGCGTCATCCTCGAACGGATCCCGATAGATGTCCCAACGCCGCACCGCCACGAATCCATCGAGCCGCGCCGCCATCTGCGGGCTGAGAATACCCGCCAGCGGCGTCACCACCGGATGCCGGCGTGGCGGCTTGCCCAGGGCAAGCTCTTCCAACGCGTCACGCCACCATTGCAGCCGCATCTCGGCAATCATCGGCTCGGCCGAGGCCCAGGGCGCGCGCGCCACCTCGACCGCCAGCGCATAGAGCGGAAACAGCACCCGCCGCGCCGCCACCGGCGCCGCCATCGCCGCCGCGAAACGGTCCGGGTCGGCGCGCTGCACCAGATCGGCGCAGGCGGTCAGATCGGCGTCGAAGACGTCGCTCACTCCGCCGCCACCCCTTGCCCCGCGCAATCGCGCAGCAGTTTCCAGTTGATCGCGTCCAGAAGCGCCTCGAACGAGGCGTCAACTATGTTGGCGCTGACGCCCACGGTGGACCAGCGCCGCCCCTTGCCATCCTCGCTGTCGATGATGACGCGGGTCACCGCTTCGGTACCGCCCTGGGTGATGCGCACCTTGAAATCCACCAGCCGCATGTCGCTGAGGATCGCCGAATAGCGCCCCAGATCCTTGGCCAGCGCCTTGTAGAGCGCGTTGACCGGGCCGCGGTCGCTGCCGGTCTCGTCCAGCGACTCGCTGACCGAAAGCAGCTTTTCGCCATCCACCTTGACCACCACGACCGCCTCGGACAGGCTGACCATGCGGTCATACTTGTTCTTGCGCCGCTCGACCGTGACCTTGTAGCGCTTGACCTCGAAGAACGCGGGCATCTGGCCCAGCTCGCGCCGCGCCAGCAGCTCGAAACTGGCCTGTGCGGTGTCATAGGAATAGCCCTCGTCCTCGCGCGCCTTGATCCGCTCCAGGATATGCCCCAGTGCCGGATCGCCCGGCGGCACGCTCAGCCCCGCATCTGTCAGCCGCTTGCGCAGGTTCGACTGGCCCGCCTGGTTCGACATCGGGATGATGCGCTCGTTGCCGACCAGCGCGGGGTCGATATGTTCATAGGTCGAAGGGTCCTTGAGGATGGCGCTGGCATGCAGCCCGGCCTTGTGGGCAAAGGCGGACGAGCCGACATAGGGCGCCTGTTTCACCGGCACCCGGTTCAGGATATCGTCCAGCATGCGGCTGATCCGGGTCAGGTCGGCCAGCGCCCCCGCGTCGACACCGGTTTCGAACCGGCTGGCATAGGGTTCCTTCAACAACAGCGTCGGGATCAGCGAGGTCAGGTTGGCATTGCCACAGCGCTCGCCCAGCCCGTTCAGCGTGCCCTGGATCTGGCGCGCGCCCGCCATTACGGCGGCCAGAGAACAGGCCACCGCCTGATCGGTGTCGTTGTGGCAATGGATGCCCAGACGGTCGCCGGGGATACCGGCGGCGATCACCTCGCCCACCACGCGGGCCACATCGGCGGGCATGGCGCCGCCATTGGTGTCGCACAGCACGATCCAGCGCGCGCCTGCCTCCAGCGCGGCCCGGCAGACCTCCAGCGCATAGGCGGGATTGTCGCGATAGCCGTCAAAGAAATGCTCGGCATCGAACAGCGCCTCGCGCCCCTGCGCCACGATATGGGCCATCGAGGCGCGGATGTTCTCGGTATTCTCGGCCAGCTCGATCCCAAGCGCATGGGTCACGTGGTAGTCATGCGCCTTGCCGACCAGACAGACGGTGCCCGTGCCCGCATTCATCACGGCGGCCAGCACATCGTCGTTCTCGGCCGAGCGGCCCGACCGTTTGGTCATGCCAAAGGCAGTAAGCTTGGCGCGGGTCGCTGGCGCGGCCTCGAAAAACGCGCTGTCGGTGGGGTTGGCGCCGGGCCAGCCGCCCTCGATATAGTCGATGCCGAGGCTGTCGAGCGCAGCCGCGATGCGCAGCTTTTCCGGGGTCGAGAATTGCACGCCCTGGGTCTGCTGCCCGTCGCGCAGGGTGGTGTCGTAAAGGTAGAGGCGGTCGCGGGTCATGCGGTGTCTCCTCGACAGGGCAGCGCCCGGCCCGGGGTGGGCGCATGGCGCCCGCCCATGGGGGCGGGTCGGGCGCGGCCCGGGCAAGCCCGGGCGGGGCATTCGCGATGGAAGGTCATTTCAGGGCCTCCAGCTTGGCGGGGTCGAACCCGGCCGAGGGCAGCAGCGAGACGCCCTCCTTGCTCATCCGCACCTCAAGCCCGGCAGCGACAAAGGCCGCCTTGAGCCGGTCCACTTCGGAGAAATCCTTGCTCTCCATCGCGACGCTTCGGGCGGCGGCGAGTTGCGCCTCGAACCCCGTCAGATCGACGGAGGCACCATCCCAACCCGAGAGTTCATCACTCAAAAGCCCCATGAGTTGGGCAGAGGCGAGCAGTTCCGACAGCTCGCCTTCGGCGGCCAGGCGATGCAGCTCGGTAAGGGCGCCCGCCGTGTTCAGGTCATCGGCCAGTGCCTCGATCACTGTGGGCGCCGCGCTGGCGGCGGGTTCGATACCCGCTGTCAGCGCGCGCCACTTGCGCAGGGTTGCCTCGGCCTCTTTCGCCTTCTTCTCGGTCCAGTCCATCGGCTTGCGATAATGCGTGCTCAGGAACACGAAGCGGATCACCTCGCCCGGGATGCCCTGATGAAGCAGGTCCCGCACGGTAAAGAAGTTGCCCAGCGACTTGGACATCTTCTTGCCCTCGACCTGCAACATCTCGTTATGCAGCCAGACATTCGCAAAGCGACCCTCGGGATGGGCGCAGCAGCTTTGCGCGATTTCGTTCTCGTGATGCGGGAACATCAGGTCGTTGCCGCCGCCATGGATGTCGAAGCTTTCGCCCAAGAGCTCGTAACTCATGGCCGAGCATTCGATATGCCAGCCCGGCCGCCCCCGGCCCCAGGGGCTGTCCCAGCCGGGCAGATCGGGGGTCGAGGGTTTCCACAGAACGAAATCCATCGGGTTCTTCTTGTAGGGCGCCACCTCGACCCGGGCGCCCGCGATCATGTCATCGACCGAGCGGCCCGAGAGCTTGCCGTAATGCTCTTTCCAAGAATCCACCGCGAACAGCACATGCCCCTCGGCCGCATAGGCATGGCCCTTGGCGATCAGGCTCTCGATCATCGCCACCATCTGCGGGATATACTCTGTGGCGCGCGGCATGTGGTCGGGCTCCAGCGCGCCCAACGCGCCCATGTCGTCCAGAAACCACTGGGTCGTCTCGGCGGTGATCTCGCCGATGGGCCGCCCGCTTTCAGCGGCGCGCGCGTTGATCTTGTCGTCGACGTCGGTGAAGTTGCGCACATAGGTCACGTGATCCGCGCCATAGACATGGCGCAGCAACCGGTAGAGCACGTCGAACACCACCACCGGCCGCGCGTTGCCCAGATGCGCCCGGTCATAGACGGTGGGGCCGCAGACATACATGCGCACGTTCCGGGGGTCGATCGGGACAAACTCTTCCTTTGTCCGCGTCCTTGTGTTGTGCAGCTTGATCGTCGTCATCGGGTCTTGTTCCTCAACAGCATGCGGCAGGCGCTTGTCAGCGCGGGCTTAGCAACTTGTCTTTGCGAAGAAAACGACGAATGACCAGCCCGCGAATGGATCAGCGGGTAATGCAGCAGATAATGATGCGAATGGTGCGGGTCATGGCAGAGCCATAACACGGCTTGTTCGCTGATCCAAGCCTTGAAACCGCACGCCGCAGGGGAGCCGTCGCCGGCATGCGTCGAGAAACCGTGACCGCGGTGGCAACCGGGCGCGGGGAACGAGGTCCGCTTGAACCGGGCTGCGGACCTCTTGTGTGACCGGATGCCCGGGCAGGTCGGCGGCGCACTGCGTTGCGCGCCGCCTGCCCGCACTCAGAACCGCAGCGATGCCCGCAGGTTGAAGGTGTTGACGTCGAAATCGCTTCCGGCGCCGCCAAAATCCTTGAACTGGTGGCGCAGAACCTCGCCACTGACCGACAAATAGTCGGTCACCGGCATCGCCAGACCCAAACCATAGACCAAGCCGTTTTCATTGCCGAATGTCGAGGTGGCGCGCGCCGCCCCCAGCACGCCATAGGCCAGCACCGGGCCAAAGTCGTAACCGGCCTTGACCTTGAGCCGCCCGATCTCGTCCAGCGTGCCGCCCCCGCCGCCCAGATCGTTGTTGACCCGGTCATATTCCAGTTCACCGCCCATGACGAACCGGTTGCCCAGATCAAAGTTGTAGCCGATATGGCCACCAAATGTGGCGGCCTCGCCATCGCGCGCGCCGGGGCCATCGACATCGCCATAACCGACACCCAGACCCAGATAGGCGCCGCTCCAGTTACCTGCGATTGCCGGGGCGGCGGCCATAGATACCGCGACCAGCGCGGGAACCAAATGCTTCATTGTTCTACTCCTTGCCACGGGACAAGAGAAACCCGGCAAGATATTGTCACCAATATCTTTTTCAGCGCCGCTCTCCTGTCGCCACCAGACAGATGCGCCTTGTCGTCACTTGCTTCAAGCCGCCAAGGCCACGGCTCTGCAGGCTGGGCCGGAACCCGCCACAGGGGGGCTAAAGCGTCGCGGAATCCCGCGCACGAGCGCTGCGACACGCAGGTCGCAAACAGGACAGATCAGGTCGGATCGGGATGGCATTCTGCCACAGGATGAGGAGCGCAAGCATGCAAGAGGAACGCAGCAAGATCTGCCTGGTCAGCCGCACCATCGGTGCCGACCGGGGGCGTGCCGCACGGGGTCGGCCTGGCCACCGCTGACGCGTTTTCTTCCTTTCCATTCCCAAACTCACCAGGATTCTACCTGCATGAACGATCAGACTCGTAGCACTGCCCGTGCGGGCGGGCGTTCGGCCCGTCGCGCCGCCCGCTCTGCCGCGCTTCCCGACCATCTGCGCCCCATCCGCCCCGGTATGAGCGGTGGCGCGCTGAACCTTCTGAGCCAACAGGACATGGAGCGTATCCATGCCGCGGCCCTTGACGCGCTGGAACGTATCGGCCTGGCCGATGCCCCGCAAAGCGGCATCGACTATCTGGTCGGCGCCGGCTGTATCCTGGGCGAGGACAAGCGCATCCGCTTTCCCCGCGCGCTGGTCGAGGACACGCTGGCCCGCGCCAACCGCTCGGTGACGCTCTACAGTCGCGACGGCAAGACCGACCTCGAGCTTGCGGGTACGCGGGTCCATTACGGCACCGCAGGCGCGGCGGTTCACATGGTCGATGTCGATGGCCGCGAATACCGCGATTCGACGGTGCAGGATCTGCACGACGCCTCGCGGATCTGCGAACGGCTCGACAATATTCATTTCGTGCAACGCCCGATGGTCTGTCGCGATATCAGCGACAATTTCGAAATGGATATGAACACGATTTATGCTTGTTGCTCAGGCACGTACAAGCATGTCGGCGTGTCCTTTACCGACCCGTCCTATGTGGCGCCTGCCATCGAAATGCTGCACATGATCGCCGGAGGCGAGGCCAACTGGCGCGAGCGGCCCTTCGTGTCGAACTCCAACTGCTTTGTCGTGCCGCCGATGAAGTTTGCCACCGAATCCTGCCTGGTGATGGAGGAATGCATCAAGCACGGCATGCCGGTGCTGTTGCTGTCGGCGGGCATGGCCGGGGCCACCGCGCCCTCGACCGTGGCGGGCGCCATCGTTCAGGCGGTGGCCGAATGTCTGGCCGGTCTGGTTTACGTGAACGCGGTCAAGCCGGGCGCGCCCGCGATTTTTGGCACCTGGCCCTTTGGCCTGGACCTGCGCACCGGCGCGATGACCGGCGGGTCGGGCGAACAGGCGCTGCTGACAGCGGGCTGTGCCCAGATGCACCGCTTCTACGATCTGCCTGGCGGCGCGGCGGCGGGGATCGCCGACAGCAAACTGCCGGACATGCAGGCCGGGTGGGAGCAGATGTGCTCGAACGTCATGGCGGGTCTGTCGGGGTTGAACATGGTCTACGAGGCGGCGGGCATGCATGCGTCGCTGCTGGGCTTCTGCCATGAAAGCCTGATCCTGTCCGACGACCTGATCGGCCAGGCGCTGCGCTGCGTGCGCGGCATCGAAGTGACCGACGAGACGCTTGCGGTGGATCAGATCGCCGAGGTCTGTCTGGGCGGCAGCGGCCATTATCTGGGCACCGACCAGACGCTGGGCCGGATGCAGGTGGACTATGTCTATCCCACGCTGGGGGACCGGACCTCGCCCAAGGAATGGGTGGAAAAGGACAAGCCCGACCTGATCGCCAAGGCCGTGGCCCGCAAGGAGGCTATTCTGGCAGAGAGGTCAGCGGCGCGTTTCGATCCCGTTACAGATGCGGCGATTCGGGCGAAGTTCAACATTCACTTGGCGCCGTAAGCTATTGAAAGTGAACGGCGGCCCGAAGGCCGCCGTTCCAGATGGCGATCAGCCATCGCTTGCGGGAAGCAAGCCTGCCTGCTGTGCTTCGGCGACTTCCTCGGCATCCAGGACCGCATCGCCATTGGAATCCATCCGCACAAAGGTTTCTGCGTTCACCTCGGGATTTGCGGCCTGAACCTCGGTCAGGGTCAAAACGCCGTCGCCATCTGTATCCGCGCTGCTCTGCGCCCATGCGGTTGCAGGCAGGGCCATACCCAAGGCGCCCAGCAGGGCCAGCAGTTTCGGTGTCATTTGAGTCTCTCCTCAAGTGGGTTATGTCTCTGTCATGTCCGGACAGGCACACCCTCCACCCTTCGCGGGGCGTTGTCATCGGCTTGCGTCGAACAGCGCGGATTCGCGCTGACTGGCGCCGGTTGCCGCTGATCCGGTCGGCGAACCGCCGCCCGGCAGTACACGCGCAGTCGAGATCGGCGGATGTCCCCAGAGCGGGTCGCGGCGATCCGGCAAGAGCCTGCCGGATTTCTCCCGAATCGCGGACAAAAAAAAGGGGGCCGAAGCCCCCTATTGAGTCTCGCGTGCCAGGCTCAATCGTTGACCGCCCGGTATTTTCTGCCTGCGGCCTGGACGCGTCGGGGGCGAGCGCACCCGCCCCGTGTTCGAGTGAGGGGGCTGGTCACCCCGCCCCACCCGGGACCCGGCAGCCCCAGCAGCTGGGGCTGTCGGCTGGAACGCCGGGCGCGGATGGGCCGCGCCGCCGGTTCCGGATTTCGTCGGGGCCGGATTTCCGAGGGAAGCCCCCGGCCCCTACGCGCCCCGGCGGGGGCGCGATTTGTCGCCCCGTGGTTACGAGCAGCCGCTCGTCGCACCACAGGTGTTGCACTTCATGCAGGTGCCGTTGCGCACCAGCGTGTAGTTGCCGCATTCGCCGCAGGCCTCGCCCTCGTATCCCTGCATGCGGGCCTTGGTGCGGGCATCCATGCCGGTGGCGGCCACGGCGGCCTGTCCGGTTTCGGGCACCAGCGTCTGCAGCGCCGCGACGGGGTCGCCGGCACTGTCCAGCGCCACCGCGCCAACACTGGCACCACCATTCAGCACCACCAGCTCCTGCGGCAGACGCTTGCGCAGATAGCCGGTCGAGCTGATCTGTTTCAGCACCTCCAGCGACTTCGATGCGGCGCTGTCGCTGACAGTGGCAACGTTCGACACACCCTCTTCCTCACCCTTGCCGATATCGTCAAAGGTGGCACCTTCGGGCTTCACATGGGCCAGGTCGGTACGGTCGAGATAGCTGACCGCCAGTTCCCGGAACACATAGTCCAGGATCGAGGTCGCGTTCTTGATCGAGTCGTTGCCCTGCACCATGCCGGCCGGTTCGAACTTGGTAAAGGTGAAGGCATCGACAAACTCCTCCAGCGGCACCCCGTATTGCAGGCCGACCGAGACCGCGATGGCAAAGTTGTTCATCATCGCCCGGAACCCGGCGCCTTCCTTATGCATGTCGATGAAGATCTCGCCCAGCGAACCGTCCTGATATTCGCCGGTGCGCAGATAGACCTTGTGACCGCCCACGATCGCCTTCTGGGTATAGCCCTTGCGGCGATGGGGCAGTTTCTCGCGATGGCTGCGGATCACCTCCTTGACCACCACCTTCTCGATCACCTTCTCGGCCAGCACGGCGGCCTTTTCGGCCGGGGTGCCGGTTTCCAGCACCTCGGCGGCCTCGTCGTCATCCTCGATAAGGGCGGCAGCCAGCGGCTGGCTCAGCTTGGAGCCATCCCGATAGAGCGCGTTGGCCTTCACCCCCAGCGACCAGCTGAGTTCATAGGCCTTCTGGCAATCCTCGATGGTGGCGTTGTTGGGCATGTTGATCGTCTTGCTGATCGCCCCCGAGATAAAGCTCTGCGCTGCCGCCATCATGGTGATGTGGCTGTCCACCGACAGGAAACGCTTGCCCTTCTTGCCGCAGGGATTGGCGCAGTCGAAGATCGCGTAATGCTCTTCGGACAGATGCGGCGCCCCTTCCAGCGTCATCGTTCCGCAGACATGGTCGTTGGCCGCGTCGATATCCTTCTTGGTAAAGCCCAGATGCCGCAGCAGGTCAAAGGTGGGGTCGTTCAGCTTGGCCGCCGGGATACCCAGAACGCCGGTGCAGAAATCCTCGCCCAGGGTCCACTGGTTAAAGACAAAGCGGATATCAAAGGCGCTTTCCAGCGCGGCGTCGATCTTGCGCAGCTCGTTGGGGCCAAAGCCGTGGCCCGTCAGCGAGGTGTGGTTGATCCCCGGCGCATTGCCGATGGTGCCATGACCCACCGCATAAGACACGATCTCTTCGATCTGGGCGCTGGAATAACCCAGGTTCTCCAGCGCGGCGGGGACCGAGCGGTTGATGATCTTGAAATAACCGCCGCCCGCCAGCTTCTTGAACTTGACCAGTGCAAAATCGGGTTCGATCCCGGTGGTGTCGCAATCCATCACCAGGCCGATGGTGCCGGTGGGCGCGATCACGCTGGTCTGCGCGTTGCGATAGCCGTTCTTCTCGCCCAGGCTCAGCGCCTCGTCCCACGAGGCCATCGCCAGTTCGACCAGACGCGGGTCGGGGCAGTTGGAATGATCCAGCGGCACCGGCTTGACGCTCAGCTTTTCATAGCCATTGGCCTTGCCCTGGGCAGCGGTGCGGTGGTTGCGCATCACCCGCAGCATATGGGCGGCGTTGCGCTCATACCCGGCAAAGGGCCCCAGCTCTCCGGCAATCTCGGCCGAGGTGGCATAGGCGACACCGGTCATGATCGCGGTCAGCGCACCGCAGAGCGCGCGGCCCTCGTCGCTGTCATAGCCGTAGCCCATGTTCATCAGCAGGCCGCCAATATTGGCATAGCCCAGACCCAGCGTGCGGAAATCATAGCTGAGCTGCGCGATCTCCTTGGACGGGAACTGCGCCATGGTCACCGAGATTTCCAGCGTCAGCGTCCACAGGCGGGTCGCATGGATGTAATCCTCGGCCTGGAACTCGCCATCCTTGAGGAAGGTCAGCAGGTTCATCGACGCCAGGTTACACGCGGTATCGTCGAGGAACATGTATTCCGAACAGGGGTTCGAGCCACGGATCGGGCCGTCTGCCGGGCAGGTATGCCACTCGTTCACCGTGTCGTGGAACTGGATGCCCGGATCGGCGCAGGCCCAGGCCGCATGGCCCACCTTCTCCCATAGCTCGCGCGCCTTGACGGTCTTTGCGACCTTTCCGTTGACTCGGTTGATCAGCTCCCAATCGGCATCCTTTTCCACCGCCTTGAGGAACGCATTGGTGACCCGGATCGAGTTGTTCGAGTTCTGGCCCGAAACCGAGTTATAGGCCTCGCTGTCCCAATCGGTGTCATAGGTGGGGAACTCGATGCTGGTATGGCCCTGCTTGGCGTAATCCAGCACCCGCTTGATATAGGTTTCCGGGATCGCGACCTTTTTGGCCTCGCGGATCGCGGCCTTGAGCCCCTCGTTCACCGCCGGGTCATAGGCATCCACCTCGGCGCCGTCCCAGGCACGGATCGCGGCAAAGATGCCGTTCAGCATCTTTTCATGCATCTTCGAGCCGGCGACGATGCTGGCGACCTTCTGCTCTTCGAGCACCTTCCACTGGATGAACTGCTCGATATCGGGGTGATCGGCATCGACGATCACCATCTTAGCTGCCCGACGGGTTGTCCCGCCCGATTTGATGGCGCCCGCGGCGCGGTCGCCGATCTTGAGAAAGCCCATAAGGCCCGAGGATTTGCCACCGCCCGACAGGCTCTCGCCCTCGGCGCGCAGATGGCTGAAATTGGTGCCGGTGCCGGACCCGTATTTGAACAGGCGCGCCTCGCGCACCCACAGATCCATGATGCCGCCCTCGTTCACCAGGTCGTCGCTGACCGACTGGATGAAACAGGCATGCGGTTGCGGATGTTCATAGGCGCTGTCCGACTTGGTCAGCTTGCCGGTCTTGTAGTCGACATAGTGATGGCCCTGCGCCGGACCGTCGATGCCATAGGCCCAGTGCAGGCCGGTGTTGAACCATTGCGGGCTGTTGGGCGCGGCGCGCTGAGTGGCCAGCATATAGCGCATCTCGTCGAAATAGGCGCGCGCATCCTCTTCGGTGGTGAAATAGCCACCTTTCCAGCCCCAATAGGCCCAGGCGCCCGCCAGCCGGTCAAACACCTGCTTGGACGAGATCTCACCGCCCATTTCGGCGTCGCTGTCGGGAACCGAACGCCACAGGAATTCCGGCACGCCCTTTTCGCGCACCTTCTTGATACGGCTGGGCACGCCCGCCTTGCGGAAATATTTCTGAGCGATCACGTCGCTGGCGACCTGGCTCCAGCTGGTGGGAACCTCGATATCGTCGAGGCGGAACACGATGGTGCCATCCGGATTGCGAATCTCGGAGGTCGCGGATCGGAACTCCAGATCCGCATAAGCATCCTGTCCCGCCGTCGTGAACTTTCTTTCGATCTTCATGTCCCCAGCCCCTGGTCGTTTCTTGATTTCACAGCCTGCGTGGTGGCACGCCTGCGCGCTCTCCGATGTCTACCGATTGCACTTTCGTGCAGCAGAACGAATTCTAACAGCAGCGCGAAGCAAGGCCTCGCGCTCAACAATTCTTGATCTTTGGTTTCTCCTTCCCGACCTGCCCGCTCAATTCGCGCAGCCACCAGATTTTGTGGCTAACCGGTCGGCTCATACAATCTGGCGTATCCAGGCATAGTAGGTCAACGTGATTTTTACCCCTCTCCGCGAATCTTTTTTGTTGACCCGCGTGCCTTTTGGCGTGATCGCGATTCCTCCACAAAGCCATCCCCAGCGCCTGCCGTAGCCGATGCCAGAGGGGCAAAAATTTTTTCCTTATGTCTCGGGCGCTTTTGGGATCGAACCAATGCTGCCATGCAGAAAACACAGCATCTAACAAGTCGCGGCCTATTGCCCGGGCAACGCCTGCAATCAAGCCAAATCACGGACCGCCCCCCAATGACGACCCATTGCAGTCGCTTGAACGCCGGCTTTTCGGGGATCTGTCGCAACGAAAACTGTGGCCGGAGGCACACTAGATGTAGCGGTCAGACCGTCATCTTGACCGAATCCCTGCATATTGCAGGTGCCGGGAATCGCGCTCTCCAAACCTACGCTACAAGGCGCAAACAGAACAACACGAGGAAGACGAGAAGAAAGTGGTCGGGGCGGCGAGATTCGAACTCACGACCCCCTGTACCCAAAACAGGTGCGCTACCAGACTGCGCCACGCCCCGGACCGTGCGCCTTCCTATCCGCCGAAATCCGATTTGAAAAGGCCTAACAGGGCCAGGCGGCCGGTCCGTCCGAAAAAACCTGATGCTGCAGCAGAGTGCCCGGTACAATCCCGTAACGCTCAGCCAGCCCGCCATTGATCTCGAGCACCGCAAACACCGCATCGCCGCCCAGGATCGCTGTTTCGTCATGCGGGATCGCGTTGGGATGAACGTGGGTTACGATGCCAGCCCGATCGACAAAGATCAAATCAAGTGGGATCAGCGTGTTCTTCATCCAGAATGCAACTCGCTGTGGACGTTCGAAGACGAACAGCATACCCGCACCGCGCGGCAGACTTTCGCGGAACATCAGCCCTTGCGACCGCTCCGCTGGCGTTTGCGCCAGTTCGATTGTGAAGCGCAGCTCGGCCCCTTCGCTGCGCAGGCGCAACTCGCCATCCCGGCAGTTCTCCGCCCAAAGCGTGGTGGCGCCAGCCAGCCAGACCAGCAGACCAAGCTTCGCGCGGATCACGACAGCGCCTTCATGTATTCAGCGCCGCTTCCCAAGCCAACACCTCGGCGGCCATGCGTCCGCGCTTACCGTCGACTACCCGCATCGCAAGCGCCTCGCCCGGTTGCAAGTCCGAGAGGCCCGATTGGCGCAGTACCTCGATGTGCAGGAAAACATCCTCGTTTCGACCGAAGACATTGGCAAAGCCAAAACCCTTGCCCTTGTCGAACCATTTGACCCGGGCCGGTTCCAGCGGCGCGGCTCGGATCGCATCCGAATCCATCTCGGCGAAATCCGACAGCATCACGGCTTCGGGCCGTTCGGGCGGAACGATGCTTATGACCTCGACCGCCTGCACACCGCGATCGGTACGATGGGTTACAATCTCGATTGCAGAGCCATCGGCAACCGAACTCTGGCCGAAGTTCCTAAGTACATTGACATGCAGCAAGATATCCGGGCCACCTTCGTCGGAGACCACGAAACCATATCCCTTGGTCGGATCAAACCATTTGACTCGTCCATGGACTTT
The DNA here is from genome assembly GCF_022321465.1 of Ruegeria alba. NCBI lineage: Bacteria > Pseudomonadati > Pseudomonadota > Alphaproteobacteria > Rhodobacterales > Roseobacteraceae > Ruegeria > Ruegeria alba. The sequence continues at coordinate 574,024 of NZ_JAKOEM010000001.1, forward strand.
GTATGCACTGCTCAGTTCTTCGGACACTTGCTATCCATCGTGATTTGACGTTGCTGTAAGCCCCTTGGTTTGCCGGATTTTACACCGGAAACACAAGGAAAAAAAGTTCTTCCATTTCTGACACTTGCATTTCACGTTCCGCGAATGTCAGGGGTTGAGACGCTGGATATTCCAGCTTTCCCCTGGGTCCGCCCGACGCCAGACAAAGCGGTCGTGCAGTCGGAATGCGCCATCCGCCCAGAATTCGATCTCGACAGGTGTCAGGCGAAACCCGCCCCAGAACGGCGGGCGCGGCGGGTTCGGTCCCTTGGCCGCGGTGATCTTGGCAACCTCGGCCATCAGCGCGGCGCGGCTCGACAGCGGCCGTGACTGGCGTGAGGCCCAGGCGCCCAGCCTGCTCTTGAGCGAGCGCGAGGCATAATAGGCATCGGCCTGCGGCCCCGCTTCGCGGGTGATCGTGCCGCGCACCCGGATCTGGCGGCGCAGCGATTTCCAATGCATCACAAAGGCGGCCTTACCAGCCTGCTCCAGCTCGATCGCCTTGGCGCTTTCGTAATTGGTATAGAAAACGAAGGCCGCCGGTTCGATCTCTTTCAGCAGCACCATCCGCACATTCGGCAGCCCCGAGGCATCCACCGTCGCCAGCGCGATTGCGTTCGGATCATTGGGTTCCGACTGTTCGGCCTCGGCCAACCACTCCCGTGCAATAGCAAACGGGTCATCACCGGCGAAGATGCCAGTCCTGTCACTCATGTCCATCCCCTTGAACAACTGCGACAGAGCCTAGGCCCTCTTCCCGACACGGGCAAGAGCGCGCGCCCTTGAAGGGACATGTTCTATAGCATAAACCACAAGCTCATGACGCGACGACAGGCGGAGAACCGAACATGTCAAATCAGTTGATGGCCGGAAAACGCGGCCTCATCATGGGACTGGCCAATGACAAATCCATCGCCTGGGGCATTGCCCGAGCGCTTGCGGATGCGGGCGCAGAGCTGGCCTTTTCCTATCAGGGCGATGCGCTGAAGAAGCGGGTCGACCCTCTGGCCGCGCAACTGGGCAGCGAGATCGTGCTGCCTTGTGACGTGGGTGACGAGGACTCGATCGACGCGCTGTTCGACGCGCTCGAACAGAAATGGGGCAAGCTCGACTTTGTCGTGCACGCCATCGGCTTTTCCGACAAGAACGAGCTGCGCGGTCGCTACGTCGACACCAGCCGGGCGAATTTCAAGCTGACCATGGATATCTCGGTCTTTTCCTTCACCGCGGTGATGAAGCGGGCCGAAAAGCTGATGACCGAGGGCGGCAGCGCCATCACCCTCACCTATTACGGCGCCGAACAGGTGATGCCGCACTATAATGTGATGGGCGTGGCCAAGGCGGCGCTGGAGGCGTCGGTCAAATACATGGCCGAGGATCTGGGCAAGGACGGTATCCGCGTCAACTCCGTCAGCGCCGGGCCGATCAAGACGCTGGCCGCCAGCGGCATCGGCGATTTCCGTTATATCATGAAGTGGAACGAGTATAACTCGCCGCTGCGCCGCAATGTCACGATCGACGATGTGGGCAAGTCGGCGCTCTACCTGCTCTCGGATCTCAGCTCGGGTGTCACGGGCGAGAACCTGCATGTGGACAGCGGCTATCACATTGTCGGGATGAAGGCGGTCGACGCCCCCGACATCGACAAGGGATAACGGGGGTAAGTCGGCATGAGCACCAAGGATCCGCATCGCCTGCCCCATGAAAAGGGCTTTCACATCAGCTGGGACCAAATCCATCGCGACAGCCGGGCGCTGGCCTGGCGGCTGGATGGCCAGGGCCCCGACGAGGGCGCCTGGCGCGCGGTGGTGGCGATCACGCGCGGCGGCATGGCCCCGGCGATGATCGTCAGCCGCGAGCTGGACATTCGCACCGTCGACACGATCAGCGTGAAATCCTATCACCATCAGGCCCAGGGACAGGCACAGGTGCTGAAGGCGCCGGATGAGGCGCTGATGGGCGACGGAACCGGTATTCTGGTCATCGACGACCTGGTCGACAGCGGCAAGACGCTGGAACTGGTGCGCGAGATGTATCCCAACGCCCATTTCGCCACGGTCTATGCCAAACCCAAGGGCCGGCCGATGGTCGATACCTTCATCACCGAGGTCAGCCAGGACACCTGGATCTTCTTTCCATGGGACATGGCGCTGCAATATGTCGAACCCTATCGGGGCACCGACTGATCCAACTGCCAGCGCGCCCGAAGGGGCGCGCTTTCTGCACCAAGACCCCACCTCCTGAACAGAGTACCCAAGATGGCCCCGACCCGTACCGCCACCACATTCGCGCCGCCGGTGATGGAGGCGCGACGCTGGCTGGAGGGCGTCAGCTTTTCGCCCGAGCGGCCGCTGATCAATGTCAGCCAGGCCGCGCCCGTCGAGCCGCCGCCGCAAGCGCTGCGTCAGGCGATGGCCGATTTCGCGCTGACCGAGGACAGCGCGCATCTCTATGGTCCGGTACTGGGCAACGCCGATCTGCGCGCCGAACTGGCCGCCCAGATCAGCCGCCACTATGGCGGCGCGGTCGGACCGGAACAGGTGGCGATTACCTCGGGCTGCAATCAGGCCTTTGCCGCCACCATCTCGGCCATTACCGGCGAAGGGGATGAGGTCATCCTGCCAACGCCATGGTATTTCAACCATAAAATGTGGCTCGACATGGAAGGGGTCACGGCAGTGCCGCTGGCCACCGGTCCCGATCTGCTGCCCGATGTCGAGGCCGCGCGCGCCCTGATCACGCCGCGCACCCGCGCCATCGCGCTGGTGACGCCGAACAATCCGGGTGGCGTGGAATACCCCGGCGAACTGGTCGGCGCCTTTTACGATCTGGCCGCCGAACACGGGCTGCGCCTGCTGCTGGACGAGACCTATCGCGATTTCGACAGCCGCAGCGGTGCCCCGCATGACCTGTTCACCCGGCCCGACTGGGACAAGACGCTGGTGCATCTCTATTCGTTTTCCAAGGCCTACCGGCTGACCGGACACCGGGTCGGCGCGCTGGCCAGCGACACCGGACTGCTGGCCGAGATCGAGAAGTTCCTCGACACCGTTGCCATCTGCCCGGGCCAGATCGGCCAGCATGCCGCGCTGTGGGGCATGCGCAATCTGGGCCAGTGGGTGGCAGGTGAAAGGGACGAGATCCTGGACCGCCGCGCCGCCATTGCCGAAGGCATGCCCGCGCTCGCGGCCGAGGGCTGGAAACTGCTGGGGCTGGGCGCCTATTTCGCCTATCTCGAACATCCCTTCGATATCCCCTCGGACGATTTGGCCCGACGGCTGGTGCGGGATGCCGGGGTGCTGGTGCTGCCCGGTACCATGTTCATGCCCGAGGGCGACCCCGCAGGGGCCCGCCAGTTGCGGGTGGCCTTTGCCAATCTCGACCGCGCCGGGATCGGCCAGCTGTTCGACAGGCTCAAAGGGCTCCGCTTCTGACCTTGCCCAGCCCGGACGCCCAGCGTAGACAGGGCGGCAAACGAACGGGCAAGGCGAAACCGCCGCATTCCAGCCGCAACAAGGGGGCGACATGGCCGCAGGTGTCAAAAGCTTATCGAAGACCTTTGTCTGGATCCTGATGGGTCTGCTGATGGCGGGGCTTGCCGGCTTCGGCGCCGTCAACCTCACCGGCACGGTACGCACCGTGGCGCAGGTGGGCGAGCAGACGGTCAGCGTCGACGCCTATGCCCGCGAGCTGCAACGCGAGATCCGCGCCATCGAGGCGCAGACCGGCCAACCCCTGCAAATGAGCCAGGTGCGCGATCTGGGTATCGACCAGGCCGTTCTGGCACGCCTTGTGGCGATTGCCGCGCTGGATAACGAGGTGGCCGGACTGGGTATCTCGATCGGCGACGAGAACCTGAGCCGCGAGATCGTGCAGATCCCCGCCTTTCAGGGTGTCGACGGCAAGTTCGACCCCGAGGGTTATCGCTATGCGCTCGACAACGCGGGGCTGAGCGAGGCCGAGTTCGAGGCCGATCTGCGCCGCGAATCGGCGCGTACCCTGGTGCAGGGCGCGATCATGGAAGGGCTGGTCATGCCTGACACCTATGCCGACACGCTGGCGCAGTTCGTCGGTGCCCGTCGAAGCTTTACCATGGCCACCGTCGATACCAGCGCGCTGGATGCCCCGGTTGCCACCCCCGATGCGGCCGAGGTCGAGGCCTATTACGCCGAAAATCAGGACCAGTTCATGCTGCCGCGCAGCAAGCGGCTGACTTATGCGCTGCTGACGCCCGAAATGCTGCTCGACCGGGTCGAGCTGGACGAGGGCGCGGTGCGCCGTCTCTTCGAGGAACGCGAAAGCAACTACCAGCAGCCCGAGCGCCGTCTGGTCGAACGTCTGGTCTTTGCCGATCAGGCCAGCGCCGAAAGCGCCATGGCCCAGGTCGAAGTTGGCGGCGCCACCTTCGAACAGTTGGTCGAGGGGCGCGGTCTCTCGCTGACCGACGTCGACATGGGAGACCTGACCGCGCAGGATCTGGGCGCTGCCGCCGAGGCGGTGTTCGCCGCCGAGGTCGGTGATGTGGTCGGCCCCCTGCCCTCGGATCTGGGCCCCGCGCTGTTCCGGGTGAACGGCACGCTCGATGCCCGCATCACCGCCTTTGAAAGCGTCGAGGCCGAACTGCGCGATGAGCTTGCCGGCGAACGCGCCCGCCGCCTGATCGAGGCACAGGCCGAATCCCTCAACGACATGCTGGCCGGTGGCGCCACGCTGGAAGAGTTGGCGCAGGATACCGACATGGAACTGGGCCAGATCGACTGGACCGAGGACAGCTCGGACGGGGTCGCCGCTTATGCCGGGTTCCGCGAGGCCGCGACCGAGGTGGCCGAGGGCGATTTCCCCGAAATCGGCTTTCTCGAAGACGGCGCCGTTTTTGCCCTGCGCCTGGACGAAGAGCTGGAGCCACGCCCCGAACCGCTCGACAGCGCCCGCGAGCGCGTGGTCGCCGCCTGGACCGCCGACGCCACCCGCCGCGCGCTTCAGGACAAGGCCGCCAGCGTTGTGACAAGCCTCGCCACCGATGGCGATTTCACCGCCACCGGCCTGTCGCATCGGGTGGAAAACGGGTTGACCCGCACCGCCTTCATCGACGGCACGCCGTTTGACTTCATGGAGCAGGTCTTTGCCATGAGGCCCGGCGACCTCAAGGTGATCGCGGGCGACGATGCCGCGTTCATCGTGCGGCTGGAAGAGGAACTGCCGCCCGCCGATACCGACGAGCTGACCCAGATGAAGCGGGCGCTGAATGCACAGATGAGCCAGGCCTTGGCACAGAACCTGTTCGACATCTATGTCCGCGACGCCCAGACACGGGCACAGCCGACCTTGGACCAGCGCGCGCTGAACGCGGTGCAGGCCAGCTTTCAATAAGGGGTCCCCATGGCGCTGACACCCGATTTCGAAACCTTCGCCCGCGCCTATGAGGCGGGCGAGAACCAGGTCGTTCATACCCGCCTGGCCGCCGATCTCGACACGCCGGTGTCGCTGATGCTCAAGCTGACAGGCGCGCAGAAAGACGCCTTCATGCTCGAATCGGTGACCGGGGGCGAGGTGCGCGGGCGCTATTCGATCATCGGGATGAAGCCGGACCTGATCTGGCGCTGTCATGGCGAACAATCTGCGCTGAACCGGCAGGCGCGGTTCGATCCCGATGGGTTCCAGCCGCAAGAGGGCAATCCGCTCGACAACCTGCGCGCGCTTCTGGCCGAAAGCCGCATCGCCCTGCCCGAGGATCTGCCGCAGGCCTCGGCCGGGCTGTTCGGCTATCTCGGCTATGACATGGTGCGGCTGGTCGAACATCTGCCCGATGTGAACCCCGACCCGCTGGGCCTGCCCGATGCTGTGATGATGCGCCCCTCGGTCGTGGCGGTGCTCGACGGGGTCAAGGGCGAGGTCACCGTGGTCTCGCCCGCCTGGGTCAGCGACGGCCAATCGGCGCGCGCCGCCTATGCCCAGGCGGCTGAGCGAGTGATGGATGCGGTGCGCGATCTGGAACGCGCCATGCCCGCCGAGACCCGCGATCTGGGCGAGGCGCATGAGGTCGCGCCGCCGGTGTCGAACTTCACCCGCGAGGGCTATAAGGCGGCGGTCGAAAAGGCCAAGGATTACATCCGCGCGGGCGACATCTTTCAGGTGGTCCCGGCACAGCGCTGGACGCAGGAATTTCCGCTGCCGCCCTTTGCGCTCTACCGCTCGCTGCGGCGCACCAACCCGTCGCCCTTCATGTTCTATTTCAACTTCGGCGGCTTTCAGGTGGTCGGCGCCAGCCCCGAGATCCTGGTGCGCGTCTTTGGGCAAGAGGTGACGATCCGCCCCATCGCGGGCACCCGCCCGCGCGGCGCCACCCCGGAAGAGGACCGCGCCAACGAGGCCGATCTGCTCGCCGACAAGAAGGAACTTGCCGAACATCTGATGCTGCTCGATCTCGGCCGCAACGATGCGGGCCGGGTCAGCAAGATCGGCACCGTGCGCCCGACCGAGAAATTCATCATCGAGCGCTATTCCCACGTGATGCATATCGTGTCGAACGTGGTCGGAGAGCTGGCCCCGGACAAGGACGCGCTGGATGCCTTCTTTGCCGGCATGCCCGCCGGTACGGTCAGCGGCGCCCCCAAGGTGCGCGCGATGGAGATCATCGACGAGCTGGAGCCGGAAAAACGCGGCATCTATGGCGGCGGTGTCGGCTATTTCAGCGCCGGGGGCGACATGGACATGTGCATCGCCCTGCGCACCGCCATCGTCAAGGACCGCAAGCTTTATATCCAGGCCGGCGGCGGCGTGGTCTATGACAGCGACCCCGAGGCCGAGTTCATGGAGACGGTGCACAAGTCCAACGCCATCCGACGCGCGGCGGCGGATGCGGCCCGGTTCACCGGTTCGCGCAACAGCTGATGCACCTGCTCGATCCGCGCAGCCTGCCCCCGGTTCCCTGGAAGAACGGCGGCGGCGTGACGCGCGAGATCGCCGGAGACCCCGGGCACTGGCGGCTCAGCCTGGCCGAGGTTACCGCCGAGGGTCCGTTTTCCCTGTTTCCTGGGCAGATGCGTATTCTGACCGTGGTCCACGGCAGCGGAATGGAACTGCACACCGACGGGCGCGTTTTGCGGGCCCAACTTGGCGCCCCCCTGCCTTTCTCGGGCGACCTCCCGGTCACCGGACGATTGCCTGACGGTCCCGTGCGCAACCTGAACCTGATCTTCGATCCCCGCCGGGTAACCGGCTCGGTCAGCGTTCATGCCGGGGCGCGCACCCTTGCCGCCAACCCCGAAGAAGTCGCGCTCTATCTCCTCAGCGGCACGGCAAGCTGTCAAACCACCGCCATAGCCGCGGGCCAGGTCCTGCTCGCCCGAGGGACGCCCCTCAAGCTCGGCCCAGACGCCCTGGCGCTTTGCGTTGCGATCTCACGCCAAACCTGATCCTTCATTCCGCCGCAAATACTCCCGCCGGAGGCGCACAAGAAAAAGAGCGCGCCGCAGGCGCTCCTTTTGGCAACACCCCCCGGCCTCAGCCCGGATCGCGTGTCAGCACTGCCGAGACCGGCGCCAGCGCCACCCGGCTGGCGCGATCCTGCAACCCCCACAGCAGCAGCGCCGAAATCGTGTCGGGCCGCAGTCGGCCCAGCATCACCACCGCGCCCTCCTGCCCGGCGCGGAATGCCGCCTGGTCAAGGAAGCGGCGCATCACCGTGGGGCTTTGTCCGGCCCCGTCGAAATCGCGGAACACCACGGCCGAGGGCACACCGTCGCGTGCGGCCAGTTTCTGCACCGTGTTCAGCCCGTTATCCTGGGTCAGCAGCCCGCGCCCACTGCCACCGACAATGGCCGTGACCTGATCGGACAGCGCCCGGTTGCCCTGGATGCCGGTGCCGGTACCCTCGAGGATGCCGACCGTTTCGGGCAGTGCCTTCAGCCAGACCGCCATCGAGACCTCGGCATCCTGCGCGCTGGCGGCGGCGGGCAGATCGGCAATCAGCATCACCTCGACCCCGGCGGCGCGGTGGCGGGCCATTTTCTCGGCGGCCTGCGGGTCCGCCGGATCCAGCGCAAAGGTCAACGGATAGGGAAAATCGCGCAGCGCCTCGCTGCCCAGACCCTCGGCATCGTCGATCAGGACAATCGACATCAGCGGCTTGTCCTCGGGGTTCTCGAATGTCGCCGCATAGGCCTCGATCGGGCGCGGGCCCTCCTCGGCCGCGGCATCGGTGCCACTATCGCGTTCGGTCAGCGGCACCACAGGGGTGCCGACGCGTGGTGTCGCGCCCTCTTCGGCCCCACCGATCTGCGGCAGGGCGGCGATGCGCGGCTTCTCTTCTTCCTGCGGCACTGCGGGCGCCGCCGTTGCGGTATCCGGCGCTGGTGCACTGTCGGTCGTGGGCGCCTCGGTCACGCTTCCCCCTTCCTGGGACACCTGCGGATCGGTCGCGACGACGGGTTGCTCTGGTGCGGCCTCCGGCAGGCTGGGCGCGGTCACCTCGGCGGTCACGCTGGTCGAGGGCACGTTGGGTTGCGCGGGTGCTTCGGTATTCACCTCGGGTTCGCTGCGATCCTGCGGAGCGGCGGGGCTCGCCAGTTGCGGCTGGGTCACACCGGCACCCGTCCCCGGCACCTGCACGGCGGCGGTTTCGCTGCCCTCGGGCCGGTCGATGGCATCGGTCGCGCCGCCCACCTGTGGTTTGTCAGCGGGCTGGCGGTCGGCCTCGTCCAGGGCGCCAAGCGTTTCGGCGCCGGGCGCCGCCTCGGGCTGGCGCGGCGCCAGTTCCACCAGATCGGCGTCACGACCGGGGGCCGCGATTCCCCCGTCCTCGGCAGGTTCCGCCGCCGGTTCCGCCGCCGCGGGTGTTGCCGCCACCTCGGGACGCTGCGGCAAAGGTGTCGTCAGCGACAGCCAGGCCGCCGCCGCCAAGACCAGCACCGCCCCGGCCAATAGTCCTCCGATGAATCCGCCCATATCCTCACGCCTCTTGTTGGTCCTGCTTCGACTTTTTGCCCGTTCGCCCCGTCTGCCCTTGACGCTGCCGCACAAGACTGAACATGTAGGGGCGCGATTACTATACCTTGGCTGGCCCCCGTGCCACCAGCCCCTATTACCCGACGGGACAAGGCTCAAGATGCTGCTCTTGATCGACAATTACGACAGTTTCACCTACAACCTCGTGCACTATCTGGGCGAGCTTGGCGCCGAGATCGAGGTGCGCCGCAACGATGCGCTGGATGTGCAGGAGGCGATGGCGCTGAACCCCGCTGGCATCCTGCTCAGCCCCGGCCCCTGCGACCCTGATCAGGCGGGCATCTGCCTTGCACTGACCGAGGCCGCCGCCGAGACCCGCACGCCATTGCTGGGCGTGTGCCTGGGGCATCAGACCATCGGACAGGCCTTTGGCGGCAAGGTGGTGCGCTGCCACGAGATCGTGCATGGCAAGATGGGCCAGATGCATCACAGCGCAAAAGGTCTGTTTGCCGGCCTGCCCTCGCCGTTCGAGGCGACCCGCTATCACTCGCTGGTGGTCGACCGCGACAGCCTGCCAGACTGTCTCGAGGTTACCGCCTGGCTGGAGGATGGCACCATCATGGGGCTGCAACACAAGGAATTGCCGATCCATGGCGTGCAGTTCCACCCCGAATCCATCGCCTCGGAACATGGGCACGCATTGCTGCGCAATTTCCTTGATGTCATGAAGGTACCGGCATGAGTGATGCGCTGAAACCGCTGATCGGTGCCGCTGCCGACCGCTCGCTGACCCGCGCCGAGGCCGAGCAGGCCTTTACCATCCTGTTCGATGGCGAGGCGACGCCCAGCCAGATCGGCGGCCTGCTGATGGCGCTGCGCACGCGCGGCGAAACGGTCGACGAATACGCCGCCGCCGCCGCCGTGATGCGCGCCAAATGCAACGCGGTGCGCGCGCCCGAGGGCGCGATGGATATCGTCGGCACCGGCGGCGATGGCAAGAACACGCTGAACATCTCGACCGCCACCGCCTTTGTCGTGGCCGGCGCCGGCGTGGTGGTGGCCAAGCACGGCAATCGCAACCTGAGTTCGAAATCCGGTACCGCCGATTTGCAGAGCCAGATGGGCATCAACGTGATGGTTGGCCCGCAAGTGGTTGAAAAGGCTCTGAACGAGGCCGGGATCGGCTTCATGATGGCGCCCATGCATCACCCGGCCACCGCCCATGTGATGCCCACCCGGGCCGAACTGGGCACCCGAACCATCTTCAACATTCTCGGGCCGCTCACCAACCCGGCAGGGGTCAAGCGGCAACTGACCGGCGCTTTCAGTCGCGCGCTGATCCGGCCCATGGCCGAGACGCTGGGCCTTTTGGGCTCGGAGCGCGCGTGGCTGGTGCATGGCTCGGACGGCACCGACGAGCTGACGATCACCGGGGTCAGCTGGGTCGCGGCCCTCGAGGACGGCACTGTCAAAGAGGTTGAACTGCATCCCGAGGATGCGGGCCTGCCGGTGCACCCGTTCGAGACGATCGTCGGCGGCACCCCCGAGGAAAACGCCACCGCGTTTCGCGCGCTGCTGGACGGAGCGCCTTCGGCCTATCGCGACGCGGTGCTGCTGAACGCCGCCGCCGCGCTGGTCGTAGCCGACCGCGCCGCCGACCTGCGCGAGGGTGTCGCCCTCGCCGCCCAGAGCATCGACAGCGGCCAGGCCCGCGCCAAGGTCGAGGCTCTTTCCCGCATCACACAGGACGCAAGATGACCGATACGATTCTCGACAAGATCAAGGCCTACAAGCTGGAAGAGGTCGCCGCCGACAAGGCCGCCAAACCGCTGGAGGTGGTCGAGGCCGAGGCGCGCGAGGCGGATCCGGTGCGCGGCTTTGCCGAAGCGCTGATCGCGGCCACGCGCCAGGGCTATGGCCTGATTGCCGAGATCAAGAAGGCCAGCCCCTCCAAGGGCCTCATCCGCCCCGATTTCGACCCGCCCGCGCTGGCGCGTGCCTATGCCGAGGGCGGCGCGACGTGCCTGTCGGTGCTGACCGACACGCCCAGTTTCCAGGGCGCCAAATCCTATCTGACCGCCGCGCGCGCCGCCTGCAACCTGCCCGCGCTGCGCAAGGATTTCATGTATGACCCCTATCAGGTGGTCGAGGCGCGCGCGCTGGGGGCCGATTGCATTCTGATCATCATGGCCTCGGTCGACGATGCCCAGGCCGAGGAACTGGAACAGACCGCGTTCGACTGGAACATGGATGTCCTGATCGAGGTGCATGACGCCGAGGAACTGGAACGTGCCGAGCGGCTGAAAAGCCCGCTGATCGGCATAAACAACCGCAATCTCAAGACATTCGAGACGACGCTTGATACCACCCGGAAACTGTCGAAACTGGTGCCGCCGGACCGGATCATCGTCTGCGAGAGCGGGTTGAACACACCCGCCGACCTGTCCGACATGGCGCGCTATGGCGCCCGCTGCTTCCTGATCGGCGAAAGCCTGATGCGCCAGGACGATGTGGCCGAGGCAACCCGCACCCTGCTGGCCGATCCGCTGATGCCCGGAGCGATGTGATGAGCCTGACCCATTTCGACGCCAAAGGCGATGCGCATATGGTGGATGTCACCGACAAGGCGGTGACCGACCGCGTGGCCGTGGCCGAGGGTCACATCAGCATGGCACCGGAAACCTTTGATATCGTGGCGGAGGGACGCGCGAAAAAGGGGGACGTGCTGGCGGTTGCGCGGCTTGCGGGCATCATGGGCGCAAAGCGAACACCCGATCTGATCCCGCTCTGCCATCCGCTGGCGCTGACCAAGGTCGCGGTCGAACTGACGCTGGACCCCGACCTGCCCGGCGTGCGCATCGCCGCCACTGTTCGCACCACCGGCCAGACCGGTGTCGAGATGGAGGCCCTGACCGCAGTGTCGACCGCCGCGCTCACCGTCTATGACATGGTCAAGGCGGTGGACAAGGCGATGCAGATCGGCGGCATCCGGGTCGCATTGAAAGACGGCGGAAAATCAGGGCGTTACGAGGCGACATGATCACTGTCGAAGAGGCCCGCGCGCTGCTGCTCGACCTGGTGCGCCCGCTTGGCGCCGAAGAGGCGCCGTTGGCTGAGGCCGCAGGCAGGGTTCTGGCACACGACGTTGCCGCGACACGGGATCAACCGCCCTTTGCCGCCGCCTCGATGGACGGATATGCGGTAAAATCCGCCGAGGTCGAACGTCACGCCATGTTCAAGGTGATCGGAGAGGCCGCGGCGGGGCACCGGTTCGACGGGGTGTTGGGCGCTGGTCAGGCAGTGCGTATCTTTACCGGTGCGCCAGTGCCAGCAGGCGCCGATTTCGTTGTAATTCAAGAAGATGTGAGCCGCACCGGCGACCTGGTCACCATCACGGACGCGCCCGGCGACAAGCCCAATATCCGCCCGGCTGGCGTCGATTTTCGGGTCGGACAGACCCTTGCCGCGCCGCGTATTCTGCGGCCCGAGGATGTGGCGCTGCTGGCCTCGATGAACATCCCACGCGTGCCGGTACGTCGGCGCCCGGTGGTGGCTCTGATCTCGACCGGGGATGAACTGGTGATGCCCGGAGAAACACCCGGCCCCGATCAGATCATCGCCTCCAACACGTTCGGTCTCAAGGCCCTGTTCGAGGCCAATGGCGCACAGGTCCGGGTATTGCCCATCGCACGCGATACCCGCGCGTCGCTGACCACCGCCTTTGATCTGGCCCAAGGCGCCGATCTGGTGATCACCATCGGCGGCGCGTCGGTCGGAGATCACGATCTGGTGGCGCATGTGGCCGGAGATCTCGGGATGGAACGGTCGTTCTACAAGGTACGGATGCGGCCCGGCAAACCGCTGATGGCGGGCCGGATCGGTGACATGCCGATGGTAGGCCTTCCAGGTAATCCTGTGTCTGCAATGGTTTGCGGATACATCTTCATCCTTCCCATGCTGCGCCGGATGCTCGAGCTTGATCCGGGTATCACCCTGTGCGAGGCCGTGCTGAGCGCGCCCCTCGGGCCCAATGGACCGCGCGAGCACTACATGCGTGCCCGGGTGGACGATGGGCAGATCGCCACCTTTGGTGATCAGGACAGTTCCCTGTTGTCGATCCTGGCCCAAGCCAACGCACTGCTGATGCGCCCGCCCGAGGACCCGGCCCGCACCGCCGGCGAGCGGGTTCGATACGTCCCGATCTGATCCTCTGACCTGGATTGTTGACACAAAACAGGAACATGCGTAGAACAAATGTAAACGCGTGACCGGAGAGGTATGGGGAATGCTGACCAAGAAGCAACTCGATCTGCTGGAATTCATTCACAAAAGACTGCAAGCGGATGGCGTGCCGCCCAGTTTCGACGAAATGAAGCTGGCGCTGGATTTGCGCTCGAAATCGGGCATTCACCGGCTGATCACCGCACTGGAGGAGCGTGGATTCATCCGCCGTCTCGCCCACCGCGCCCGCGCCATCGAGATCGTGAAATTGCCTGAAAGCCTTGGTGGCGAACCCACCGTGGGCTTTCAGCCCCGCGTGATCGACGGCGACCGGCCCGACCGGCCCCGCCCTGCCAATGCCGAACCAGTGACGATCCACGCGCTGGAACTGCCGGTGATGGGCCGCATCGCCGCCGGTGTGCCGATCGAGGCGATCAGCCAGGTCTCGCATCAGGTGGCGGTCCCCGGCAGCATGGTCGGCCAGGGCGAACATTACGCGCTCGAGGTCAAAGGCGATTCGATGATCGAGGCCGGCATCAACGATGGCGACGTGGTGGTGATCCGCGAGACCTCAACCGCCGACAATGGCGATATCGTGGTGGCGCTGGTCGATGACAGCGAGGCAACGCTGAAACGCTTTTATCGCCGTGGCGCCAGCATCGCGCTCGAGGCGGCGAACCCGGCTTATGAGACCCGCGTGCTGCCTTCGGAACGTGTTCGGGTACAGGGCCGGCTGGTCGGCTTGATCCGCACCTACTGATCCGCGTTTGCGGTCCGATGCGCGGCGCCGTTCCACAGGCGCCGCCCAGCCAGGCGCGCGGCGCTTTCCAGGCCCTTCGGTCCGATGCTGAGTGCACCAGTAAGGGCCAGCCGCTTGGGGTCATAGACCTCGCAAGGTCCGCTCACCGCAAGCGGGACGGCCGAGACGATCAGCTGCGTCCCGTCACAGCCGCGCACCCCCTGCGCCGCGCGCTTGCCGGTCACATGCACGATCTCGACCTCGCCGACACGTATCTTGCGCAGCATATGCTCTCCTGGCCAGCGCGCCGCCGCCGCCATCTGGTCGGCGCCGTCGCCATCGTTTTCCAGCCAGACCCCAGCGATGAAGCCCGCCCCGCGCGGCTTGCTCAGCGCGCGGCCCGCGTCGGTCATCACCCCCACCAGCCCACCGGTATCGGCGATCAGCACGCCGGGCCGCTCTGCCCCGGACCAGAGCCAGAAGGCCGCCGCCATCGCCGGCAGGCCCGCCAGCCGTGCCCGCCCGCGCCACAGCACCAGCCACAGCGCGCCCAGCGACAATACCGGCAACACCACCCAATCGGGCCGCATCACGTAGCCGCGCGCGCCCTCCAGCTCCGCAACCCAATCGGCCACGCCCAGGATCCAGCGCAGGCCCAGCCCCATCACCTCGAGCCCGATCCAGTCGAGCCCGAGCGGCGCCAGCACCAGCGCCAGCACCGCCGCCGGAATGACCACCAGCCCCATCAGCGGCACCGAGAGAAGATTGGCCACCAACCCGTAATGGGCCAGCGTATTGAAATGCGCGGCCCCGATCGGCGCCGTCGCCAGCCCCGCCACAGCCGAGGAAATCACCACCCCCGCCACCGGGTTCAGCCAGCGCGGCCCCAACCCGATTTCGGCCTCGCGCAACCAGCCGAACACCGCGACCAGCGCCACAGTGGCGGCAAAGCTCATCTGGAACCCCGGGCCCAGCAGCGCCTCGGGTCGCAGCACCAGCACGAACAGCGCGGCCATTGCCACCGCCCGCATCGACAGCGCCCGCCGGTCGACCAGAATGGCGCAGAGCATCACCGCCACCATCACAAAGGCACGCTGGGTCGCCACATTGCCGCCCGACAGCGCCAGATAGCCCACTGCCACTGTCAATGCGCCAAGCGCGGCCAGCTTGCGCACCGGCAGGCGCAGCGCCAAAGGCGGGATCAGCGACAGTGCCACCCGCAGCGCGGTAAAGACAAACCCCGCCAGCAGCCCCATATGCAGGCCCGAGATCGCCAGAAGATGCGCCAGATTGCTAGCCCTCAGCGCATCAAGCGCGCCCTGGCTCACGCCGCTACGGTCGCCGGTGGTGACAGCGGCAGCAAAGCCGCCCACATCGCCCGGCAGTTGCTCGCGGATATGAACCGAGGCCGCCATGCGCAGGGCGAACACGCTCATGTCACGCTCGGCCCGGTCAGGCGGACGCGCCAGCAGCACCGGCACGCGGGTATAGCCGATGGCGCCCAACCCCTGAAACCAGGCGTGGCGGCGGAAATCGAAGCCGCCCGGCTCGACCGGCCCCTGCGGTGGTGACAGATGCGCGGTGGTCATTATCCGGCTGCCGGGTTCAGGCACACGCTCGTCACCATGCAGCGAGATCCGCACATGGCGCGGCGGCCCTGCGGGCATCCAGCGATCCAGCCGAACCTGATCGAGCGTCACCCTCAGCTTGTCCGAGGCGGACCGGTCAAGCGCGACCACCCGCCCTTCGACCGGGCCGTAATAGCGCCCTTCGATCACCGGAGCGGCGACCTGATGCGCGCGCGCACCCGCCAGAACAAACCCCGCCGCGATCAGCGCCAGCGCCCAACCCAGCGGCGACCAGGCACCGGGACGGAGCAGCGCCCAGAGGCCTTGCAACAGGCCAATCCCGGCGATCAGAGCATAGTGGATCAGGCCCGGTTCGACGCGCAGCAGGAAATAGCCACCGATCCCCAGCGCCAGACAGACCGGAACCCAGGGAAACAGATAACCCCGCTGCGCCAGCAGCGCGGCCTCGATCCGTGGCAGAACGCGCATGCTTGCTCCCACTCGTCCGGCTCGTTAGACAGACCGCAGAACCCTAGCCCCTTCACGGTTACCAAAAGGTAAATTGCCCTTATGCCGGATCAGGTCGTCACCCGCTTTGCCCCTTCTCCCACCGGTTTCCTGCATATCGGCGGCGCCCGGACGGCGCTGTTCAACTGGCTTTACGCGCGGGGGCGCGGGGGCAAGTTCCTGCTCCGGATCGAGGATACCGACCGCGCGCGCTCAACCCCCGAGGCGACGGCGGCGATCCTGCAGGGCATGGCCTGGCTGGGGCTGGACCATGACGGCGAGGTGATCAGCCAGTTCGAGCGCGCGCCGCGCCATGCCGAGGTGGCGCTGGAGCTGCTGGCCCAGGGCAAGGCCTATAAGTGCTTCTCGACGCAGGACGAGATCCAGGCCTTTCGCGAGGCCGCCCAGGCCGAGAAACGCTCGACCCTGTTCCGCAGCCCCTGGCGCGACGCCGATCCGGCGACCCATCCCGACCGGCCCTATGTGATCCGTATCAAGGCGCCCGAGAGCGGTGAAACCGTGATCCGCGACCGGGTGCAGGGCGATGTGACCATCCGCAACGACCAGCTTGACGACATGGTGCTGCTGCGCTCGGACGGGACACCGGTCTATATGCTGGCGGTGGTGGTGGATGACCACGACATGGGGGTGACCCATGTGATCCGGGGCGACGACCATCTGAACAACGCCGCCCGCCAGATGATGATCTATCAGGCGATGGGCTGGGACGTTCCGGTCTGGGCTCATATCCCGCTGATCCACGGCCCCGACGGCAAGAAACTGTCCAAGCGCCACGGCGCCCTGGGGGCGCAGGAATACCAGGCCATGGGCTATCCCGCCGCAGGCATGCGCAATTATCTGGCGCGGCTGGGCTGGAGCCATGGCGACGACGAGTTCTTTACCGACGCGCAGGCGCGCGAATGGTTCGATCTGGATGGAATCGGCAAATCCCCTGCCCGGTTCGACCTGAAAAAGCTGGAAAACCTGAGCGGTCAGCACATTGCCGCCTCAGATGACGCTGCGTTGCAGCAAGAGATTCAGGCCTATCTTGCGGCAGCAGATCTTCCAGCTCTTACCGACACACAATCCAGTGATCTGGAACGTGCGATGTATTGCCTCAAGGACCGGGCGCGCACCTTCCCTGAACTTCTTGAAAAAGCTTCATTTATCCTCGCCACTCGCCCGATCGAGCCAGATGAGAAGGCAGCGGCGGCCCTGGCCAGTGTATCCGATGGTATACTGACAGAATTGACGCCGCAGTTGCAAAATGCTAGCTGGACGAGAGAGTGTCTGGAAGAAGCGTTGAACGCTTTTGCCGAGGCGCATGGAACCAAGTTCGGCAAGCTTGCCGCGCCCCTTCGGGCCGCGCTTGCCGGACGGGCCGTGACGCCTTCGGTATTCGACATGATGCTGGTGCTGGGCCGGGACGAAAGTCTGGCCCGTCTCCGGGACGCGGCGAACGCAGCCTGACATTCACGATCAGGCAATGTTGCGCGGTTAAGACCTGGGCTTGCGCGGCTGTGCGCAGGCCCTGACGCATGCGATGCGTGGGACTCCGCCCGTGTCCGTGCCTGCCATGAGGAAGGGAAATCGATGACTGAAGACAAGAAAACCGCCACGCTCAGCCTGAACGGCCAATCCTACGATTTGCCAATCCTTTCGCCCTCGACAGGCCCGGATGTGATCGACATCCGCAAACTCTATGGCCAGGCGGGCGTGTTCACCTATGATCCCGGTTTCACCTCGACCGCCAGTTGCGACAGCACCATCACCTATATCGACGGCGAACTGGGCGAGCTGCTGCACCGGGGCTATCCAATCGACCAGCTGGCGGCAAAATCGCATTACCTCGAGGTCTGCTATCTGCTGCTATACGGTGAACTGCCGACAGCAGCCGATCTGGAGAAGTTCGAGACTACGATCACCCGCCACACAATGATCCATGAGCAGATGCACTATTTCTTCCGCGGCTTCCGCCGGGATGCGCATCCTATGGCAACCATGGTGGGCGTGGTCGGCGCGATGTCGGCCTTCTACCACGACTCGACCGATATCGCCGACCCGCATCAGCGCGAGATCGCTAGCCACCGCCTGATCGCCAAGATGCCGACCATCGCGGCAATGGCGTACAAGTACTCGATCGGTCAGCCGTTCATGTATCCGCGCAACGATCTGGATTATGCGGCCAACTTCCTGCAAATGTGCTTTGCCGTGCCGGCCGAGCATTACCATGTCGACCCGATCCTGGCCCGCGCCATGGACCGGATTTTCACCCTGCATGCCGATCACGAGCAGAACGCTTCGACCTCGACCGTTCGTCTGGCGTCGTCCTCGGGCGCGAACCCGTTTGCCTGTATCGCCGCCGGCATTGCCTGTCTCTGGGGCCCGGCCCATGGCGGCGCCAACCAGGCCTGTCTGGAGATGCTGAAGGAGATCGGCTCGCCCGACCGCATCCCCGAATATATCGCCCGCGCCAAGGACAAGAACGACCCGTTCCGCCTGATGGGCTTTGGTCACCGGGTCTACAAGAACTTCGACCCGCGCGCGACGGTGATGAAACAGTCCGCCGACGAGGTGCTGGATCTGCTGGGCGTGGAAAACAACCCGATCCTGGCCACCGCCAAGGAACTGGAACGCGCGGCGCTGGCCGACGACTATTTCGCCGAGAAAAAGCTGTTCCCGAATGTCGATTTCTATTCGGGCATCATCCTCGAGGCGATGGGCTTCCCCACCTCGATGTTCACGCCCATCTTCGCCGTGTCGCGGACCGTGGGCTGGGTCAGCCAGTGGAAAGAGCAGCTGGCCGACCCGCAGCACAAGATCGGCCGCCCGCGTCAGCTGTACCTCGGCTCGACCGCGCGCGACTATGTGGATATCGAAGACCGCTGATCCGCGGTCGATCCGGTTACAAGCCCCGGCGGAGCCCTCCGCCGGGGTTTTTCTGTGCCTGTTTGCGATCCGGTTCAAGCGGCAGGATGAAGGAACGGGGCGAATCCCCCGACCGTCCCTTTGCGGCTCAGCACCAAAACGTTTTTTCGCTCGCGGCTGCTATCAGCGCCGGAGAGCGGCATCGTCGCCCCATGTGAAACATTCCCGGCCGCAGAACCCTGTTTCCCGCGCCGAATGCGTCATTTTCGTGGCAGCAACTCAGCGCAATTCATAGTTTCGGGTTCGGATTTCGAATGGGGGATTTCATGACCGGGACCATTGGAGAAAAAACACAGATCACCGTGACACTGGGCTGCGAACCGCGCCTTCTGGTCACCATCGTGGAAAAGCCCGACGGCGGGCTGTTCATCGACATCAAGTCCGAGGATCCTTCGGTCGAGGTGGGCGATCTCGACGGGTTCTTCTTCAATTTCAACGATGATGCGACGCTGGACGGATTGCATATCTGGCCCGCCGAGAACGAAGGCACGCAATGGTCGCCGGTCACCGATGTTCAGCTGAACCCGGACGCGGTCGACAGCCTGAGCAACGGCGCCCAGCTGGCCGAAGGCTATGATGCGGGCATCCAGTTCGGGACAACCCCGGACTCGACCGACGGCTATGTCAGCGCCGCCAATTTCACCATGTGGTCAGAGAACGGGCCGCTCAGCATCTCGGATATCGACCTCGACAGCCTGGCCGCGGTGGTGGATTCCGACACCGGCAATGGCATCGTCAAGACCGTCAGCGACAGCACCGGCGACACTGGCGATGACGGGGACGACCATGACGAGGACGAATGCGCCTTTGTCATCGAGGGTCCGGTCAACACCGAGGTGGTGCTGACCCAGCTCGAGAATGGTGAGATCCGCGTCGATCTTGAAGTGCTCGAGGGCGACGACCCCGACGCGACGGGGCAGATCGGCGATATCACCGGCCTGTTCTTCAATGTTGGCGATGACAGCCTGCTGGATGGCATGACCGTGACCGGCGACGATGTCACGGGATCGAAATTCGCAGCCGGTTCGGTCAACGACCTGGGCAACGGTGCCAATATGGAGGGCGCCCAGGATGGCGAGACGGGCGAGACCGCAAACGGCTTCGATGCCGGCATCTCGATTGGCAAGAACGGCATCGGGCATGGCGACGATATCCGCGCCACCAGCTTTACGCTGTCGCATCCCGACGGGCTGAGCCTGGAGGATTTCAGCGGCGAGTATTTCGGGTTGCGCCTGACCTCGGTCGGGGACGAGGGCAGCGATGACCGCGATGGCTCGTTGAAGCTGATCGGCCAGTGTGAGGACGACCCGCAGCCGCCGATCTGTGACGACCAGTATTACCTGAACGATGTGATGGCGCTGATGACCCAGCCCATGCATGACGAACTGGCCTATGAGATGATGGCGAGCGACCCGGTCGAGGACACGGAACTGGTCGAGACCTACTGAGCACCCTGCCCGCTCAGAACAGGCTCAGCTGATCGCCGGGCTGCGGGGGCACCCGGAACAGATCGCATCTCAGGGCTGGCGCCTCTTGCGCCAGCCCGATGCGTTTGCAGGCGGCGCGGAACCGTTTCGCGATCATCTGGGCATACTCTCCCTCGCCCCGCATCCGGTGACCCCAGCGCGGGTCATAATCGCGCCCGCCATGCATCTCGCGCAGGCGGGCCATCACCTTGGCCGCGCGGGCGGGCGCGTGTTCGGCCAGCCACTCCTGCCACAGCGGCGACACCTCGCGCGGCAGCCGCAGCATGATCCAGCTGGCGGTATCGGCGCCCGCCTCGGCCCCGGCAGCGAGCAGCGCCTCAAGCTCGTGATCGGTCAGGCCGGGAATCAGCGGCGAGGTCATCACCCGCACCGGCACCCCAGCCCCGCTGAGCGCCCGGATCATCGCCAGACGCCGCGCAGGCGATGGCGCGCGCGGCTCCATCCGGCGGGCCAGCCCCGCATCCAGCGTGGTGAGCGAGATCCCCACCCGCACCAGCCCACGCGCCGCCATCGGCGCCAGAATGTCCAGATCGCGTTCGATCAGCGCCCCGCGCGTGACGATGGCAACCGGATGATTGAACGCATCCAGCACCTGCAAACAGCCACGGGTGATCGCATGTGTCTTTTCCAGCGGCTGATAAGGGTCGGTATTGGTGCCGATGGCGATGGGCGCCACCTTGTAGCGGCGCGCGCTCAACTCGGCCCGCAGCACTTCGGCCGCGTTGGGCCGCGCCACCAGCCGGGTTTCGAAATCCAGCCCCGGCGACAGGCCCAGATAGGCGTGGCTGGGCCGGGCAAAGCAATAGGCGCAGCCATGTTCGCAGCCCCGATAGGGGTTGATCGAGCGATCAAAGGGCAGATCTGGCGAGCGGTTATAGCTGATCAGGCTGCGCGCGGTTTCCAGCGAGACCTGGGTTCTGAGCGGCGGCAGATCCTCCTCCCGGTCCCAACCATCAGGTTCGGCCACGCGATCCAGCGGTTCGAACCGGCCCGCATCGTTGCTGCGCGCGCCACGCCCGACGGGCCGGGCCGAAATCAAGGGGGGTATGGGGTGAGTCTGCATGCCCAAAACTAGAACATTCGGCGAACATCCAGCAAGGCAAAAGATGCTTCCGATCTGGTCGCAAGCGACCTGTCCGACAGCAGGTATATGCAGGACATTGATGATCTAGCTGCGCAATACTCATTATCATTCGGGCATTTTTCATCCTATAGGTCGGTTGCAACACCGCCCATGTCGCAATCAACGCAGTCGAAAAGTGACCTTCGGGCAAAAAGGAAAAAAACGGCACCCCCGGGGCCCGCCCCGCCCAAGATTGAGGAATTGCGCCATGTCGGAAGAAGAAGACATCATCCTGTCGGAACTCGACGACGAAGAACTTGTCCAGCAGATGTTCGACGACCTTTACGACGGTCTCAAGGAAGAGATCGAAGAAAGCGTCAACATCCTGATCGAACGCGGCTGGGCGCCCTATGACGTTCTGACCAAGGCTCTGGTGGGCGGCATGACGATCGTCGGCGCCGACTTCCGCGACGGTATCCTCTTCGTTCCCGAAGTGCTGCTGGCCGCCAACGCGATGAAGGGCGGCATGGCCATCCTGAAGCCGCTGCTGGCCGAAACCGGCGCGCCCCGTGTGGGCAAGATGGTGATCGGCACCGTCAAGGGTGACATCCACGACATCGGCAAGAACCTTGTGTCGATGATGATGGAAGGCGCCGGTTTCGAGGTGGTCGACCTTGGCATCAACAACCCGGTCGAGAACTACCTGGAAGCGCTTGAAAACGAGCAGCCCGACATTCTGGGCATGTCCGCCCTGCTGACCACCACCATGCCCTATATGAAGGTGGTGATCGACACGCTGGTCGAACAGGGCAAGCGCGACGACTACATCGTTCTGGTCGGCGGCGCACCGCTGAACGAGGAATTCGGCAAGGCGATCGGTGCCGACGCCTATTGCCGCGATGCCGCCGTTGCGGTGGAAACCGCCAAGGATTTCGTCGGTCGCAAGCATAACCGCATGGCCGGCTGAGCCGCCATACTTGCAATGTTCAAAGGCCGCCCTCCGGGGCGGTCTTTTTTGTTTGCGATCACCTCTTGGGGTGGCTGAAATCTGCCAGTGTCACACAACCGCCAACATTCCCCCTGACTTTGGCCACCATCAGAGCCTAATTTTCGTCAGTGCCCCAAAGCTGCTGACAGGTGCCCCATGCCAACAACATTCACAGCGTTGTTCCTCGGTAATCTGGCCGATATCGACACGTTCGAGGGTAACAATTCTGCCGAAAATGCCGGTGCCTTGGTTGGCTTGACCTTTGGCACGATTGCCAACCCGCTGGTCGACAGCGCCGTGACCTGGAGCGCAGTAGGCAATCCCGGCAGTATCTTCGACATGGACAACAGCCCGGCCGATCAATTCTCGGTAGATGGCGGCCCGGCGCAAACCTTTGACGGCACAGCCATCTATGACGCCACCATCACCTATACCGATGGCAGCACGGCAACCATTACCGCGGTGCTGGCCCAGGACGTGAACGGCAATACCTATCTGGTGCCGGAATTTGCGGACAATGCCGATCAATCTTCGCTTGAGGCGGGAATCATTCAGTCGCTGACGCTTGACGGGCTGACCGGGGGCGGTGCCAATTTCTCGGGCCTGACCGCTAACCGGCAAGACTGGCAGCTGGTCACCTGTTTCACCCCCGGCACCATGATCGAAACCCCCAAAGGGCCACGCCTGATCGAGGAGCTACAAGCGGGCGACAAGATTCGTACGCTGGACAATGGCAACCAGCCGCTGCGCTGGATCGGGCGCACCACTGTGCGCGCCACCGGGGCCTTTGCGCCGGTCCTGATCTGCGCCGGGGCGCTGGACAATCGCCGCGACCTGATCGTATCGCCCCAGCACCGGATGCTGATCCAGGGTTGGCGGGCCGAGCTGGTCACCGGTCATTCTCAGGCATTGGTGGCCGCCAAGCATCTGGTCAACAATCGCGACATCAGGTTTGCCCCCGGAAGCGAGGTTACCTATATCCACCTGTTGTTCGACCGGCATGAAATCATCTGGGCCGAAGGGTGTCCGACCGAAAGCTTCCACCCCGGACAGATGGGATGGACTGGCCTTGAAAAAGAGGCGCGCGATGAAATCCTGGCGCTGTTTCCCGAACTGGCCGCAAACGGCATGATCGCCTATGGACCGTTGGCCCGCCCCACCATCCGCAAGCACGAGGCGCTGCTGTCGGTCGCCTGACACCACCCGTCGCCAGCGCGCTTGCCTTTGCGGGTCCGGACTGGGCATTCTGTCCTGACACCAACCGGCACAAGGCGGTCCCGACATGACCATGCTCCCCGATGACGCCCAACTGACCCGCAGCGGGCTCAGCCTGAGCAGCGGCGACGCACGTATTCTGCTGATCGCCTGCGGTGCCCTGGCCCGCGAGATCCTGGCGCTGCGCGACCGCAACGGCTGGACCCATATGGACCTGACCTGCCTGCCCGCCATCCTGCATGTCTATCCCGAACGGATCACCGCCGCGGTCGAGGAGGCAGTGGCGCGACACCGCGACACGTATCAGCAGATTTTTGTGGTCTATGCCGATTGCGGCACCGGCGGCCTGCTCGAGGCCGCGTGCGAGCGGCTGGGGGTCGAGATGGTCAAGGGGCCGCATTGCTATTCCTTCTTCGAAGGCAACGCGCGCTTCGCCGAAGTCTCGGAAGACGAGATCACCGCCTTTTACCTGACAGATTTCCTGGTCCGGCAATTCGACGCGTTTGTATGGAAACCAATGGGGTTCGACCGCCACCCGGACCTAATCCCGATGATGTTCGGCAATTACACCAAGCTGGTCTATCAGGCCCAGACCGACGATCCGGTCCTGACCGAAAAGGCGCGCGCCTGCGCCGAACGGCTAGGCCTTGCATTCGAGCGTCGTTTCACGGGCTATGGCGATCTGGAAACAACGCTTGCCGATTGGGCGGGCGGTGTCGCGCGCAGCGACTAGCGCCGCGCGCTCCTTGCTCAGGCCTCTTTCAGCGTGTCCAGACGTGCCATGGCGCTTGCCTCATAAGCGGCGATTGCCGCGCCATCCAGGCTGTTGCCGACGCGCTCGACCCAGGCCTTGATCGCCGGAGTGTCAGGCATCAGGTGCGGCGCCCACTGAAAGGGCGAGGCCAGCAGGATATCCGCGACACTCACCGTGTCGCCCAGCAGGAACGGCCGATCTTTCACCCCCCTCTCCAGCACGGCGCAGACCTCATCCATGCCGCGAAAGGTCTCGGTCAGCGCCGGGTGATCCAGCCCGGAAAAGGCGGCCACCAGCACCGGCTCCAGCACCCCGCCCGAATAGGCCATCCAGCTCAGGTAAGCCCCGCGCCCCGGCGCGCCGATGGCGGGGCTCAGGGGCTGGCCGAACAGTTCGTCCAGATACATCATGATGGCCGCGCTTTCGCGCACCTCTTCACCGTCATCGGTGACCAGAAAGGGAACCTTGCCCTCGGGGTGGGGATTGCGCGGGTCGCGCCGCCCGCTGCCGTCAAAGCGCGGAACCTCGACAGTGACCACCTCGACCTGATCCAGTTTTCCCATCAGCATCAGCTGTGCGATCACGCGCGAGGCACGGGTATTTGGCGAGTAGTAGAGCGTTGGCATGTTTTTTGACCTTTGACATGTCGGGTTGATGATGCCCCCATGTGCCCGTACCCTCTTGCCAGTTCCTGTCAGGATGTTTCCGGCCATACTCTGCCATGCCCAAGACCGACCGCCTGTTCCGACTGCTGCACCTGATCCGGGGATTGCGCCCGCCGGTGACCGCCGCGCGGCTGGCCGCCGCGATGGAGGTCTCCGAACGGACGATCTATCGCGACATCGACAGTCTGCGCGCGGCCGGCGCCCGGATCGAGGGCGCGGCGGGGCTTGGCTATACCATGGTCGAGGACCCGGCCCTGCCCCCGCAGACCTTTACCCAGATCGAGATCGAGGCGCTGACACTGGGGCTTGCCGACGTGACCCAGCGCGGAGACAGCGACCTGGCCCAGGCCGCAAGCGATGCGCTGGTCAAGATCCTGGCCACCCTGCCCGAACGCCAGCAACGTCAGGCCATGCACGCGGTCAACTTGGTGCAACGCCTGATCACCCCCGCGACACCCACCATCGACATGACCCTGCTGCGCGAGGCGATGTGGGCCGAAGAGGCGCTGGACATCGGCTATCGCGATCTGAAACAGGACCGGACCCGGCGACGTATCTATCCGCTGGCGCTGTCCTATCATGACCGCAGCGTGATGCTGCTGGCCTGGTGCTGCAAGCGACAGGATTTTCGCAGCTTTCACGTCACGCGTATCGAAGGCTATCAAAAGACCGGCGAAAGCTTTCGCCCGCGCCGGGTGACGCTGTTGCGGGACTTTCTCGAAAAACTCCGCGAACGGGACCGGGCCTGCCTGGCCGACCTTGCGTGACGCGGATTACGTGGCGGCAGCAGCCGTTTCGCGAATCCGCTCGATCATGGATCGCAGCCCGTTCGAGCGCTGCGCCGACAGATGGTCGTTCAACCCCAGCCGCGCCAGTTCGGCGCGCGCATCGATCCGCGCCACCTCGGCCACCGGCACCCCGTTGTAGAGCGCGCGCAAGACCGCGATCAGCCCGCGTACGATCATCGCATCGCTGTCCCCGTCAAAGCGGAACACGCCATCCTCGATCACCGGATGCAGCCAGACCTGGCTGGCACAGCCATGCACCCGCGTCGCGGGCACTTTCAGCGCCTCGTCCAGCGGGTCCATCGCCTTGCCCTGCTCGATCACATGGCGATAGCGGTCTTCCCAATCGTCGAGAAACTCGAAATCCTCGACAATCTCCTCAAAGGCGGGGCTGGCCATGTCTCGCTCCTGCTCAGGTCATATGCGGGTCAGCAGTGACCTAAGCCCCGTCCGACCCGCTGTCCAGACCTGCCATGGCTTTTCAAGCGTGCCGCGATGCGCTAACCGATAGACAGGAAAACACCAAGGACTTGCGGGGCACCCCATGCTGAAACCACTGATTGCTCTCGTGACCGCCGGATCGGTGCTGACGGCCTGTGGCGGCTGGCGCGACTCGCGGGTCAATCCGTCGAACTGGTTCGGCCCCTCGACCCCGGCACCGGTCGAGGCTGCCGCGTCCGAGGACGTCAACCCGCTGATCCCCAACAGTTCCGGCAAAGGGCTCTTTGCGCGCCCCGACCCCAAGGACCGCAGCATCCTGATCACACAGGTGACCGAGCTGAAAGTCGAGCCCACCACCACGGGGGCCATCATTTCGGTCGTCGGCGTTGCCAATCGCCAGGGCGCGTTCAACACCGAACTGCGCCCGATCGTGACGCCCGAGAATACCGAGGCCGGCATCCTCGCCTATGCGTTCCGTGTGGTCTATCCCGAGGACGCGACACCACAGGGTCCGGTCCAGACCCGCACCATCCGCGAGGCGGTCAGCGTGTCGCGTCAGGATCTGGCCGGGATCAAGGTGATCCGGGTCGAGGCGAAGGAAGGTGCTCTGGAAACCCGGCGCCGCTAAGGCCCGGCGGCGTCTCGGCCAGAGCGATTGTTCGGATACGGGCGGGCGGCGCTGGCGTTACAGCGACACCACCTCGACATTCTGACCCTTGGCGGCCAGCGCGATCTCACCCTGACACAACCGCAGCGCATCGGCGCCGAACACTTCCAGCCGCCAACCGGTCAGCGACGGCACATCGCGTTCGCCGGCCGCAATCAGGTCCAGCTCGGCGCTGTTGGCGATCAGCTTGGCGGCAACGCCCACATTCTCGGTCTTGGCCTTCAGCAGCACCCGCAACAGATCGGCCAGCGCCGGGTTCACCTGCAGGTTCTCGCGCCCGTTCTTCACCTTGGGCATCCGCTCGGGCGGGCAGTCGATCCCGCGCCCCACGGCCGCCAGGATACCGTCGGCGATCGCCCCCTTGCGTGCCTCGCGCAACAAGAGCCGCGAACCACCCAGATCGGCATGGGTGCGCGGCTTGGTCGAGGCCAGCTCGATCAACGCGTCATCCTTGAATACCCGGTTGCGTGGCACGTTGTTGTCCTGGGCATAGCTTTCGCGGAACTGCGCCAGTTCGCGCACCACCGCCAGGAACTTGCCCGAGTTGGTGCGGGTCTTGATGCGGCGCCAGGCCTCTTCGGGGCGAATGTCATAGGTTGCCGGGTCGGTCAGCGTGCGCAATTCCTCGGCAACCCAGTGGCTGCGCCCGGTCTTGGCCAGATCAGCGGCCAGATGTTCATAGATCTGGCGCAGATGGGTGACATCGGCCAGGGCATAGGTTTTCTGCGCATCGGTCAGCGGACGGCGCGACCAGTCGGTAAAGCGCGAGGTCTTGTCCAGCCCCTGCCGGCAGATCTTGCGTACCAGCGTTTCGTATCCGACCTGCTCGCCAAAGCCACAGACCATGGCCGCGACCTGGGTGTCGAACAGCGGTTCGGGAAACACCCCCGCATCCACCCAGAAAATCTCGAGATCCTGCCGGGCGGCATGGAACGCCTTGACCACCGAGGTATCGCGGAACAGCGTGTAAAGCGGTTCCAGCTCCAGCCCCTCGGCCAGCGGATCGACCAGAACGGCGCAGTCGTCGCCGTCACCGGGATAGGCCAGCTGAATCAGGCAGAGTTTCGAGTAATAGGTCCGTTCCCGAAGAAACTCGGTATCGACGGTCACATAAGGTTGGCTGGCGGCCGCCGTACAGAACGCGGCCAGTTCTTGAGTGGTTGTCAGGGTCTTCATACGGTTTTTATCTTGTTCTTTTCCTTGGTTCCGACCGTGCCCCCGGAACGGGTCGGTTTCGCTCACCTTAGGGCCAACACCCCTGCTCTGCAAACCCCCTATGGAACGCCCGTCCCTGCGTCAGGGCAGCCAGACAGGGCGGCGGTCGCCACCGGCAAAGCGGCGCAGGACCGCGGGATAGAGTTTGTGTTCCCAGGTCAGCACACGGGCGGCAAGCGTTTCCGGCGTGTCGCCCGGTTCGATCGAGACACGGGCCTGACCCAGGATCGGGCCGTCATCCAGCTCGGACGTCACCTCGTGCACCGTGCAGCCATGTTCGGTTTCACCCGCGGCCAGCGCACGGGCATGGGTATGCAGCCCCTTGTACTTGGGCAGCAGCGAGGGGTGAATGTTCAGCATCCGACCCTGAAAGCGGTCGGTGAAACCGGCGGTCAGCACCCGCATGAACCCGGCAAGGCAGACGATATCGGCCCCCGCGTCGAGGATCGGCTTGATCAGTTCGGCCTCGAACGCGGCGCGGTCCTTGCCATAGGGGCGGTGATCGACCACTGCGGTGGCCACGCCGCGCGCAGCGGCCTTGGCCAGCCCGCCCGCGTTTGCGTCATTGGACAGCACCAGACAGGGCCGCGCCGGATGGTCGCCGGTCATGCTGTCGACCAGCGTGACCATGTTCGACCCGCCGCCCGAGATCAGGATCGCGACGCGCTTTGAGCTCACAGCAACTTGCCCGTGTAGGCAATGCCGGGCGTGGTGGTGACGGTGCCGATGCGGGCGACCGTCTCGCCCTCGGCCCTCAGCAGCTCGGTCAGCGCCTCGGCCCGGTCGGCGGCACAGACCACGATCATGCCGATACCGCAGTTGAAGGTCTTGAGCATTTCACCCTCGGCGATGCCGCCGGTTTCGGCCATCCAGCGGAACACGGGCGGCAGTTCCCATGTGTCGAGGTCGATGGTGGCGCCCATGCCCTCGGGCAGGACGCGCGGCAGGTTCTCGGTCAGGCCACCGCCGGTGATATGGGCCAGCGCATGCACGCCACCGGCGCGGATTGCCGACAGAACCTGGGTCACATAAAGCCGGGTCGGCGCCAGCAGCGCCTCACCCAGCTTGCCGGGGCCAAAGGGGCAATCCGATTCCCAGCTATTGCCCGAGATTTCCACCAGTTTGCGCACCAGCGAATAGCCGTTGGAATGCACCCCGTTCGAGGCGAGACCCAGCAGCACGTCACCCTCTGCCACGCCTTCGGGCAGCGCGGTGCCGCGCTCCATCGCGCCGACGGCAAAGCCCGCCAGATCGAAATCGCCTGCCGGATACATGCCGGGCATTTCCGCCGTCTCGCCGCCGATCAGGGCGCAGCCGGACTGAACGCAGCCCTCGGCAATGCCTTCGATGATGCGGGCGGCGGTGTCGGTTTCAAGCTTGCCAGTCGCGAAATAGTCAAGGAAAAACAAGGGCTCGGCGCCTTGGCAAACCAGATCGTTGACGCACATGGCAACCAGGTCGATGCCGACGCCGTCGACCAGCCCGGTGTCGATCGCGATGCGCAGCTTGGTTCCGACCCCATCGGTCGCGGCCACCAGGACCGGATCCTGATACCCCGCCGCCTTGAGGTCGAAGAGCGCACCAAAGCCCCCCAACCCGCTGGCCACGCCGGGGCGATTGGTGCGCTTGGCGGCCGGCTTGATCCGGTCGACCAGGGCGTTGCCCGCGTCGATATCCACACCCGCCTCGGCATAGGTCATACCGTTCTTGCCCGCTGTCATCGGTTCATCCTCACGATTGCTTGCGCGCGGAGTTAGTGCATTGCGCCCTTGCATGCAACGGTCAGGCTTGACGCGGGAGCGGATCGTGTTAGGCATGGCCCATGGCGGGCCTGTAGCTCAACGGTTAGAGCAGAGCGCTCATAACGCTTTGGTTGCGGGTTCAAATCCTGCCGGGCCTACCACATTCTCCGCATTCGTCGGGTCAGCGTCCGATCACGATATCGGCGCAGAGACCCCCCAACCGTTCACTGTCACCCAGCCGGAGCGCGCCGCCATGGGCGCGGGCAATATCGGCAACGATGGCAAGGCCCAGGCCCACGCCGCCGCCCTGGTTCTGGTTACGCGACGCATCCAGCCGCTGGAACGGTTTCACCGCCTCGGCGCGCTTGTCGGCGGGAATACCGGGACCGTCATCCTCGACCCGGATACGCAGGAACTTTGGCGTGACCGCCAGACTGACCTCCACCCTGGTTCCATAGCGAACGGCGTTGGCAATCAGATTCTCGACCGCGCGGCGGATCGCTGTGGGCCGCAGGGTGACGGTATCGCCCTCGGGCACCTCGCAGGCCACCAGCGCGACATTGCGGTCGGCGCGACGGGCATCCTCCACCACCTGCTTCAGCAAGGCGACCGGATCGACCTTTTCGGGTGTGCTTTCAGACACTCCACGCGAAAAATCGAGGAACGCGTCCAGCATCTGCTGCATCTCGGCCACGTCCTGCAACATGGGCGCGGCATCCTCTTCGTCGATCATCGCCAGTCCCAGTTTCAACCGGGTCAGCGGTGTGCGCAGATCGTGGCTGACCCCCGAGAGCATCAGGGTGCGCTGTTCGATCTGCCGTTCGATCCGCGCGCGCATGTCCAGAAAGGCGCTGCCGGCTGCCCGTACCTCGATGGCGCCCGAGGGGTAATAGGGAACCGTATGCCCCCGGCCAAAAGCCTGCGCCGCATCGGCCAGCCGTTTGACCGGCCTGAGCTGGTTGCGCATGTAGAGAAAGGCAATCACGGTCATCAACAGACCAAAGACCACCATCGTCACGATCAGCTGGTGCGGCGCGGCGGGCGACATGCGGCGGCGGTCGAAGATCAGCTCGACCGGACCCAGCGCGCTGCCCAGATAGAGCCGCACCACCCGGGTATCGGGCAGTTCCACCGCGATCACATCCTGCACCCTGCTGCGCAGAACGTGTTCTACCTGTCGGCCGGTATAGTCATACCAGGGTCGCAGATCGTCTGAGGGCACGTCGCCGTCATTCACGAATCGCAGACTGACCTGCAAGGCGTCGAGAGCCGGCCGCAGCCGCGCCTGAACCTGGGCCTGGGTTTCGGTGCCGGCGACCTGGCCCATGATCAGTTCGATCTCGCGCACGGCGGTCAGCGTCATCTGGGTGGTCACATCCTCCAGATGCCGTTGCAGAAACACGACAGAAACCACGATCTGCACCGCGATCACCGGTACGACGATGATGATCGCCGCGCGGGCATAGAGGCTGCGCGGCATATAGTGTTTGAGCCAGCGGAATGTCATGGCTAAACCTAACCCGGTGCCAGAGCGAGAAAAAGAGACAGATGACCCACCCGCCCGACGATTTCGACCCGCCCATCGGCATCCCCATCGAGCTGGAGGCCGGGATCCGGCGGATCGTGGCGCCCAATCCCTCGCCGATGACCTATCGCGGCACCAATACCTATCTGGTGGGCACAAGAGAGCTGGCGGTGATCGACCCCGGCCCCCTGAGCGAGGCGCATCTGGAGGCGATTCTGGCCGCGCTTGGCCCGGGCGAGAGCATAAGTCATATCGTCGTGACCCATACCCATCTGGACCACTCGCCGCTGGCCCGTCCGCTGGCCAAGCGCACCGGCGCGCCGGTTCTGGCCTTTGGCGGGCCCGAGGCCGGACGCAGCGCGGTGATGCGCGATCTGGCAGCGCAGGGGCTGGCGGGGGGTGGCGAGGGTATCGACACCGGATTTCTGCCCGATCACACGGTCGCCGATGGAGCGCGAATCGAGGGCGATGGCTGGCAACTGGAGGTGATCCACACACCGGGGCATCTGGGCAACCATATCGCGCTGGCCTGGCAGGATGTGTGTTTTACCGCCGATCACGTGATGGGCTGGGCCAGTTCGCTGGTCTCGCCCCCCGATGGCGACCTGACCGATTTCATGACCGCCTGCCGCGACCTGCGCGCCCGCGACTGGAGGCTGTTCCATCCGGGCCACGGCGCACCGGTGAGCGCGCCCGGAGCGCGGCTCGACTGGCTGATCGGGCACCGGATGGGGCGCGAGGAGGCGATTCTGGTAGCGTTGGCTGATGGCCCCGCCACGGCCGAGGCGCTGGCCCGGCGCATCTACACAGAAACGCCCGCTGCGCTGCTGCCCGCCGCCACACGAAACGTGTTCGCCCATCTGGTCGATCTGACTGGCCGTAACCGGGTCGCGCCCGAGGAGAAACTCTCGGTTGTGGCGCGGTTTCAACGACTATCCTGAGCCTCGAGAAAATTCTGTGAATTTTCTTTTCGCCCTCTGGACGATGTGAATCGGGATTGCTATACGGCGCGAACCGTTCCGGCGTAGCTCAGCGGTAGAGCAGTTGACTGTTAATCAATTGGTCGTAGGTTCGATCCCTACCGCCGGAGCCATGAAAAGCCCTTAAGTCTCAAAGACTTGAGGGCTTTTTTGCTTGTTGCGAAGGGGTTGTTTTTTCGTTCAGAGACCGTTTAGGTCCTGTTGACAAAAGTGGTTCACCGGGGGCGCCTCTTCAACACTCTGATAAACGGCAGTCGCGCACCAACAATTACGATAAAACCGCAGAGAGCTTCCTCGGTTCATCGGCATTTCATCGATCCACCGTTCGCCGCGCGTTTTATCAACATGACCTGGAAGCGGGGCATATTAATCAAGCGGTGTCTTGCGTCAGCGCCCACCTGACAACTTGTCCGCTGTCGACGTCTACCACGGTCGCAGCGCGCGGATCCTGCAGTTGAGAAGAGACAAAAGAACACAGACAAACGGAAAACGCCAAAACAAAGCACCAATCCGCTGCCGCATAGGCTCCAACAGAAACCAACCAGAGCCTCCGCTACGAAACCACCTCATCTTTCCGAGAAACTCAGACGACAGACAAGGAGAGCCCGGAAAACATGTGTTTTCCGGGCCGGAAATCCCCGCTTGCCGGTTCTGCCCGGCTCAGCCGGTGAGAACGTCCTTGAACTGATCCCGCAGCGTCCGTTTCAGCACCTTGCCGGTGGCATTCAGCGGTAGAGCATCGACAAACACGACCCGGTCAGGCACCTGCCATTTGGCGATCTTGCCGTCGAAGAAAGCCAGCAGCTCCGCCTCGTCGGGCGTTTCGCCCTCGGCGCTCACCGCCACAAGAAGCGGGCGTTCGTCCCATTTCGGATGCGGAACACCGATCACCGCGGCGGTGGCCAGTTTCGGATGCGCCACGGCGATATTCTCCAGCTCGACAGAGCTGATCCATTCCCCGCCCGACTTGATGATATCCTTGGACCGGTCCCGGATCGTCATGTATCCGTCGCGGTCCAGCGTCGCCACATCGCCGGTGGCGAACCAGCCATCCGACAGGATCGGCTGGTCCTGCAACTGGAAATAACTGTCCAACACCCAATGGCCCCGCACCATCAGGTCGCCCTGGGTCTGGCCGTCATTGGGCAACTGGTTGCCGTCGTCATCGACGATCTTCAGCTCGACCCCATAGGGCGGCCGGCCCTGGTTTTCGCGCAGCTTGTGCTGTGCCTCGACCGGCAGCCCCGCATGTTTCGCCAATGGCTGGTTGGTGGTGCCCAGCGGGCTCATCTCGGACATGCCCCAGGCATGCACGGTGTCGACGCCGTAACGGTCGCGGAATTCGGCGATCATCGAGGGCGGACAGGCCGCGCCGCCGATCACCGTGCGTGTCAGGCTCTCCAACTTGCTGCCCTTGGCACGGGCGGTCGTCAGCAACCCCTGCCAGATGGTCGGCACACCCAGCGCGATGGTCACGCCATATTGGTCGATCAGACCCACCAGCGCCTCGCCATGCAGGTCCGGCCCCGGCAGCACCATGCACGAGCCCGACATGGCACAGGCATAGGGCGTGCCCCAGGCGTTGACATGGAACATCGGCACCACCGGCATCACCACGTCGCGCGCCGAAAAGCCGATGCAATCGCGGGTGTTCGACCCGAAACTGTGCAGCACGGTGGAACGGTGAGAATAGAGCACCCCCTTGGGGTTGCCCGTGGTCCCGGATGTGTAGCACAGGCTCGAGGCCGTGCGCTCGTCCAGATCGGGCCATTCAAAACCTGCATCGCCCGTGGCGACGAACTCGTCGTAGAATTCCAGCCCCTCGATCCGTGCCGCCGCTGCCTCGTCGCGCGGCCCCATCAGGATCAGCCGTTCGACGGTGGTCAGATGCGGGCGAATCCCCTCGACCAGCGGCAGAAAGGTGGCATCGAAGAACAGGATGCGATCCTCGGCATGGTTGAGGATATAGACCAGCTGTTCGGGGAACAGGCGCGGGTTGATCGTATGCAGCACGAAGCCGGCGCCGGACACGCCGTAATAGATCTCCAGATGCCGCCGGTTGTTCCAGGCGAGAGTCGCCACCCGTGACTGTGGCGCCAGGCCGGCCCCGGTCAGGGCCGAGCCGAGACAACGGGCATTGGCCGCGATCCCGGCCCAATTGGTCTCCTCGACCCCGCCTTCGGTACTGACCGACCAGATCGGCGCCTCGCCGTGATAACGCGCCGCATGGTCGATCAGCGACGAGATCAGCAGCGGCTGATACATCATCTGTCCCAGCATTCTTGGGTTCCTTCCCTGTTCTTCCGGTGACGGCCGCGCCCTGCGCGGTGTCACATGTCTCCTCTTCGTGGCCGCGTCGACGCGGCCCCGCCCAATGCCGGACCCTGCCAATCAGCGGGCCGCGTGACAATAACTTTGTGTCCCTTTGACGGACCGGAACCCTACGTCAGCCCGTGGTCACGATGACGCAGCGCATAGGCCACCAGCGCGGCGGTCGACCCATCCTTGCCGGTGGCGGGCTGCGTGCCCTCGACAATAGGGCCCAGAGAGGTCGCCAGTTCCTTGCCCAGCTCGACACCCCATTGATCGAACGAGTTGATGCCAAGGATCACGCCTTCGACAAACACCCGGTGTTCGTAAAGCGCCACGATCCGTCCCAGCATGTCGGGCGTCAGTTGCGGATAGATCAGCGTGGTCGAAGGGCGGTTGCCCTCGAACACCCGATGACGGGCCTGGCGGTCCAGCTCGGCATCGTCATGACCCCGGCCCGCGACGATGGCGCGCGCCTCGGACAGGGACCGGCCCCGCATCAGCGCTTCGGACTGGGCCAGGCAATTGGCCAGCAGGAGGCGGTGGTGGTGGTCCAGCTCCGGCTCGTGTCCGCGGGCGGCCACCATGAATTCGCAGGGAACGATCTGCTTGCCCTGATGGATCAGCTGATAGAACGCATGCTGGCCATTGGTGCCCGGCTCACCCCAGACGATGGGACCGGCGGCCTGATCCAGCGCGGTGCCGTCCATCGCAACCGATTTGCCGTTCGATTCCATTTCGAGTTGCTGGAAATAGGCCGGCAGACGTGCAAGCCGCTGGTCATAGGGCAGCACCGCGCGGCTGGGATAGCCGCAGACCTGATGATGCCAGATACCGGTCAGGGCCAGCATCACGGGCATGTTCTCGGCCCAGGGCGCGCTGCGGAAATGATCGTCCATCGCCTGCCCGCCGCGCAGGAAGGCGTCGAAATCGTCGGGGCCGATGGCAATCATCAGGCTCAGCCCGATCGGACCCCACATGGAATATCGCCCGCCGACCCAATCGGCGAAGCCAAACACATGTGCGTCCGGGATGCCGAAATCGGCGGTCTTGTCCGTCGCGCTGGAGAGCGCCGCGAATTGCCGCGCCGGGTCGCCGCCGCCGCGCTGCATCCAGTCGCGGGCGGTGCGGGCATTGGTCATTGTCTCGATGGTGGTAAAGGTCTTGGAGGCGACGATCACCAGAGTACGCGTCGGATCCAGCCCCCGCAGGGTATCCGCGATATGGGCCCCATCCACGTTCGACACGAAATGGCAGCGTGGCCCGTCGTGATAGGGCGCAAGCGCCAGCGTGGCCATGGCCGGACCCAGATCGGAGCCACCGATGCCGATATTGACCACATCGGTAAAAGCACCGCCTGCCCCGCTCAGCGTGCCGGTCCGCACCGCATCGGCAAACACCCGCATCCGTGCAAGGGTCGCGCGCACCTCGGGCATCACGTCGCGGCCCTCGACCAGAACCGGCCCGCCATCCAGATTACGCAGCGCCGTGTGCAGCACGGGGCGGCCCTCGGTCTCGTTGATCGCGTCGCCCGAAAACATCGCCTCGCGGCGCGCGGCCAACCCGGCCTGTTCGCAGAGCGCGATCAGCGCGGCCCGGATATCCGCGTCGATCAGGGTCTTGGAGTAATCCAGCCGCATCTCACCCAGATCGGCACAGAACCGTTCGGCCCTCCCAGGGTCGGCGGCGAAAAGGTCGAGGATGCGGCGGCCCGACCGGTCAGTGTGAAGCGCGTGCAAATCTTGAAACATGGAAGAAACCTATTCCGCCCAATGGACCGTGATACCGTCCAGAACCGCCGCCACCGGCGCCTCTTCGGGGGGCAAGGACATCGCCCGTTCCAGCGCCTTGCGTTTGGCGGCACCATAGATGATCAGGTGCTTTGACAGCGCCCCGTTCAGCACCGGGGCGGTCAGCGTGATCCGGGCCTCGGGCTGGGTTTCGGGTCGGGCGACGGCCAGCACCGGCGCGTCCCCGTCCAGCGCCGCCTCAAGCCCCGGCATGCCGGGGAAAAGCGAGGCGGTGTGCATGTCCTCGCCCATGCCCAGCACCAGCACCGACAGGGGCAGCGCCGGGGTCAGTAGCGTCTCGACCTCGGCCAGACAATCCTCGGGTTCGGCGCCGGGCAGGTATAGCGGCAAATAGCTGGCGCTGGCGGCGCGGTTGACCAGCAACTGCTCTGTGATCAGCCGGGCATTGGCGCGCGGATGGTCCTGCGGCACGCAGCGTTCGTCGGTCGGCAGCACCATGACCCGGTGCCAGTCCAGATCGGCGGCGCAGAGCACGTCGAAGACCGGGCCGGGCGTGGTGCCGCCCGCCACTGCCAGCGTGGCGCGGTCATGGGTCAGCAGTGTCGCCTCCAACTCTCCGGCCAGGTGGTTGGCGAGGTCGATGGCGAGCATTTCGCGGTCGGGATAGTCTTGGATATTCATGGGTTTATCCCCTGCCAACGGCGACCGTCGCGTCTCATAAGCAGCTCGGCGTCGCCGGGGCCGGTGCTGCCGCAATCATAGGGTTTGGGCACATCGCCACGGGCCTGCCAGCCCGCGATGATCGGGTCGGTCCAGGCCCAGGCGGCCTCGACCTCGTCGCCGCGCATGAACAGGGTCTGGTTGCCCCGGATCACATCCATGATCAGCCGTTCATAGGCATCGGGCGGGTTCTGGTTCTCGGGGCCAAGCGCCTTGGCGAAACTCATGTCCAGGGGCACATCGACCAGCCGCATGCCGCCCGGCCCCGGTTCCTTGATCGTCACCTTGAGCGTGATGCCCTCATTGGGTTGCAGCCGGATCGACAACACGTTGGCATGCCGCCCGGCCTCTTCGCCGAAAATCGAATGCGGCGCGTCCTTGAACATCACGTTGATGACAGAGGACCGCGCCACCAGCCGCTTGCCCGTGCGCAGGTAGAACGGCGTCCCCGCCCATCGCCAGTTGCTGATATGGGCGCGCAGCGCGATATAGCTTTCGGTGATCGAGCGGGCATCGCCCACCTCGTCGCGATAGCCCTGTCCGGCACCGCCCACCGGCACCGCGTATTGCCCGCGCACGATATGATGCGGCTTGACCGGGTCGAGTGCCCGGATCACCTTGAGCTTTTCATCGCGCACCGCGTCGGGATCGAACTTGGCCGGAGGCTCCATCGCGATCAGGCACAAGAGCTGCATCAGATGATTCTGCATCATGTCGCGCATCGCGCCGGCCCGGTCATAGTAATCGGCCCGGCCGCCGACCCCCACGGTTTCGGCCACGGTGATCTGGATATGGTCGACATACTGGCTGTTCCAGAGCGGTTCGAACAGCATGTTGCCAAAGCGGACCGCCATCAGGTTCTGTACCGTCTCCTTGCCCAGGTAATGGTCGATCCTATAGATCTGGCGTTCATGAAAATGCGCGGCCAACGTGGCGTTCAACGCCTGCGCGCTGGCCAGATCGTGGCCGAAGGGTTTCTCGACCACGATGCGGGTGTCCTGGCTGACCAGCCCGTGCTGATGCAGCCGTTCGGCCAGCGCGCCGAATAGACCCGGCCCGACCGAGAAGTAAAAGGCGCGAACGCCGTGCCCCAACGCCGCGGCCAGT
The DNA here is from genome assembly GCF_022321465.1 of Ruegeria alba. NCBI lineage: Bacteria > Pseudomonadati > Pseudomonadota > Alphaproteobacteria > Rhodobacterales > Roseobacteraceae > Ruegeria > Ruegeria alba. The sequence continues at coordinate 612,387 of NZ_JAKOEM010000001.1, forward strand.
CCGTCCCAGCCCTCGGGCCGGGTGGCATCCAGCGCCATGTAATCGAGCCGCGATAGGAAACGGTTGAGCGCATCGGGAGACTGCACCGCCTCGGGCCACAGCTCGCGCAGGCCTTGAGCGATCAGGGCACGATACGCCTCGGCACCCATGTCCTGACGTGCGACACCGATGATGCGGTTGCCATCGGGCATCTGGCCCGCGACCGAGCGACGGAACAACGCGGGCAGGATCTTGCGACGGGCCAGATCGCCGGTACCGCCAAAGACGACCAGATCGAAGGGTTCCACCGGAATGACGCGCGATACCATGGCTGCTCCTTATCGCCTTGCCGGGGTTCTGTCCACTGTTAGCGCAAACAACTCCAAGCTCTCCCGGCATCACAAGCCCGTCAAACCATCTGATCCCGCTTCCTTTTCCCGTGTGATTACTGCTAGATCAAGCCCATAAGCAGGCACAGGCAGGATAGATGAAGGATCACGCGCAACAGACCGCCAATATCGGCAAGTTTCAGGACAGTTTCGTGACAGCAGACGGGCAGCAACGGGCCAGCGTGGCCCTGACCCGTCCTGAGACGCTGTGGTTCAACACCGGCACCCTGTGCAATATCGAATGTGCCAATTGCTATATCCTGTCGAGCCCGAAAAACGACGCGTTGGTCTATATCACCGAGGATGAAGTCAGCGGATATCTGGATCAGATCGCGGCGCGCGGCTGGCCGGTGCGCGAGATCGGCTTCACTGGTGGCGAACCTTTCATGAATCCTCAGATCATCGGCATGGCGCGGGCGGCGCTGGTGCGTGGATTTGAGGTGCTGATTCTGACCAATGCCATGCGCCCGATGATGCGCAAGGCGATGCGGCAGGGGCTGGCGGCGCTGGTGCGCGAATTCGGTGACAGGCTGACCCTGCGCATTTCGGTCGATCATCACAGCGCCGCCTGTCATGACGCCGAACGCGGTACCGGCAGTTTTGCCCGGACACTTGCTGGGATGGCCTGGCTACGCGATTGCGGCGCGCGAATGACCGTGGCCGGACGCACAGTCTGGGGTGAAAGCGAGGCCGAGGCGCGCGCGGGTTATGCCGCGCTTTATACCGAACACGGATTTGCGATCGACGCGACAGATCCCGGCCAGACCGTGCTGTTCCCCGAGATGGACGAACGGGTCGAAGTGCCTGAGATCACCACTGCCTGCTGGGAAATCCTGGGCAAATCGCCCGAAACGGTCATGTGCGCCAGTTCGCGCATGGTGGTGAAACGCAAGGGCGCGGCGCATCCTGTGGTGCTGGCCTGCACCCTTTTGCCCTATGCGCCCGAATTCGAACTGGGCCAGACGCTGGCCGAGGCGGAACGCCCGGTTCAGCTGAACCACCCCCATTGCGCCAAGTTCTGCGTGCTGGGCGGGGCCAGCTGCTCGGCCTGAAGCCGCCGAGGTGGAACGGCTCAGTGCAGCCGGAACTCGCCCACGACATTGCGCCATTCACCCGGCGAGATCATCTTGCGGTGGGTAAACCGCACCGAATGCAGCGGGCCGTCGATCTCGCGCTGCCAGAATTCGATGAAGCCGAACAGCCTGGGATGGTCCGGCGCAAGGTCATAATCCTGCCAGACAAAGGTATTCAGCACATGGATATGGTCCGGCATGTGATAGAAGAATTCCGCCGTGGTCAGCCCATACCCTTTCAGCATCAGCTCGGTTTCTGTTGCAGCCATTTGAACCTCCAGTTGCCCCCGGTTCAATCAGGATGCCTGATTCTAATAAAAAATCCATAAAAACAGCATGTTGGCACTGTGGCGTCGTGGCTGCCAGCCTAATTTCGCTCTATGCATTGCACCTTATGTACGGGGTCTGTTAAGATGCGCCCACAATATATAGAACCTGCACAAGAAACGGGCAGTTTACGTGAGCGATACGCCAGAAACCCCTGAAAACGAAGACGAAACCCCCATTGCGCGCAGCGCCTATGTGGGGCCGACCGTTTCCATCGAATCCGAGATGCGCACCTCGTATCTCGACTATGCGATGTCGGTCATCGTCAGTCGTGCCATCCCCGACCTGCGCGACGGGCTGAAACCGGTGCATCGGCGCATCCTCTACGCCATGCACGAGACCGGCAACAGCCACGACAAACCCTATCGCAAATCGGCGCGTCCGGTGGGTGATGTCATGGGTAAATATCACCCCCATGGCGACAGCGCGATCTATGACGCGCTGGTGCGGATGGCGCAGGATTTCTCGATGTCGCTACCGCTTCTGGACGGTCAGGGCAACTTTGGCTCGATGGACGGCGATAACCCCGCCGCCATGCGTTATACCGAAGTGCGGATGGACAAGCCCGCCGCCTTTCTGCTGAGCGATATCGACAAGGAAACCGTCGATTTCCAGGACAACTATGACGGCAAGGACCGTGAACCCACGGTGCTGCCGGCGCGCTTCCCCAACATGCTGGTCAACGGCGCCGGCGGCATCGCCGTGGGCATGGCCACCAACATCCCGCCCCACAACCTGGGCGAGGTGGTGGATGCCACCCTGGCGCTGATCGACGACCCGGACCTGACCAGCGAGCAGCTGATCGACTATGTGCCCGGCCCCGATTTCCCCACCGGCGGTGTGATGCTGGGCCGCTCGGGTGCGCGCAAGGCCTATCTGGAGGGGCGCGGCAGCGTCATCATCCGCGCCAAGACCCGCGTCGAAGAGCTGCGCAAGGACCGTTATGCCATCATCGTGGACGAGATCCCCTATCAGGTGAACAAGGCCGCGATGATCGAAAAGATCGCCGAGGCGGTGCGCGAAAAGCGTATCGAAGGCGTCGCCCATGTGCAGGACGAAAGCGACCGCAACGGCGTGCGCGTGGTGGTGGAACTCAAGCGCGACGCCACGCCCGAGGTGGTTCTGAACCAGCTCTATCGCTTTTCACCGATGCAGACCTCGTTTGGCTGCAACATGCTGGCGCTGAATGGCGGCCGGCCCGAACAGCTGACCCTGCGCCGCTTTCTCACCTGTTTCATCGACTTCCGCGAGGAAGTGGTCGCCCGCCGTACCGCCTATGAGCTGCGCAAGGCGCGCGAACGCAGCCATATCCTGTGCGGCCTGGCGGTTGCGGTGTCGAATGTCGACGAGGTGGTCGCCACCATCCGTTCGTCTGCCGATGCCGCGGACGCGCGCGAGAAACTGATGACGCGGCGCTGGCCCGCCGCCGAGATCGCCGGATACCTGCGATTGATCGACGATCCGCTGTCCAAGATGAACGAGGACGGCACCTATAACCTGACCGAGGTGCAGGCCCGCGCCATCCTTGACCTGCGCTTGCAGCGCCTGACCCAACTGGGGGTCAAGGAAGTCACCGACGAGCTTGAGGTTCTTGCCGGCAAGATCAAGGAATACCTTGAGATTCTGGGATCGCGCGAGCGGATCATGGGGATCATCGCCGACGAGCTGCGCGAAGTGCGCGAGCAATTCGCGGTGCCCCGCCGCACCGAGATCGTCGACTGGGCCGGCGATATGGACGACGAGGACCTGATCGAGCGCGAGGACATGGTGGTGACCGTGACCTCGGGCGGCTATATCAAGCGTACCCCGCTGGCCGATTTCCGTGCTCAGAAACGCGGTGGCAAGGGTCTGAGCGGCATGCAGACCAAGGAAGAGGACGTGGTCACCACCCTCTTCGTGGCCAACACGCATACGCAGCTCTTGTTTTTTACCACGGATGGCATGGTCTACAAGCTCAAGACCTGGCGCCTGCCGCAATCGGGGCGCACCGGCAAGGGCAAGGCCATCGTCAACATCCTGCCGATCCCGACCGGGGTTTCAATCGCCGCGATCATGCCGGTCGATGTGCCGGACGAGGAATGGGAAAACCTGCAAATCGTGTTTGCAACCACTGGCGGAGACGTGCGTCGGAACCGACTGTCGGATTTCACCAATGTGCGTCGCAATGGCAAGATCGCGATGAAACTGCCCGAAGACGGGTCCATTCGCCTGGTCAATGCGCGCATCTGTTCCGAAGACGATGACGTGTTGCTGGTGACCAACTCGGGTCGGGCGATCCGCTTCCGTTCCACCGATGTGCGCGTTTTCAACTCGCGTGAATCCACCGGTGTGCGCGGGATCAGGCTGGTGAATGAAGGCGATGAGGTCGTTTCCATGTCCGTCATCCGCCACTTCAGCGCCGAACCGTGGGAGCGCAATGCCTTCATCAAACGGTTCCGGGGCGAACTGGGCAACGATGTGACCGAGGACGACGCCAGCGATGACGCCGAGGGCGAAGTCGCCGAAGGCACCCTGTCCGAGGAACGCTATCAAGAGATGCTGGCCGCCAACGATCTGCTGGTGACCATCAACCGCGCGGGCATCGGCAATCTGACCTCGGCCCATGATTACCGCGTCAGCGGGCGCGGTGGCCAGGGGGTCGGCGCGATGCGGGGCGGCGCCATTGTCGCCACCTTCCCGGTCGAGCTTGAGGACCAGATCATGTTGGCCACCTCCAAGGGCCAGTCGATCCGCTGTCCGGTCAAAGGCATCTCTTTCCGCTCGCGCGGTGCCGGTGGTGTCCGGGTCTTCAACACCGGCAAGGGTGAAGAGGTCGTCAGCGTCGCCTGGATCGCCGAGCGCGACGACGAAGAAGAGGACGGCGCGGAATAACCACGCCGGGCGAGATGGAAAAGGGCGCGGGAAACCGCGCCTTTTCTTTTGCGTTTTAACCTGTTGGCAAGTGCTGTCACGGCAGACTGGAGCGAACGGTCACACAGGACGTTCCGGCCATGAACCTCTACCATTGCGCAATCGACCTGAAACACGAGGCCAAGGCACTGGCCTTTGCCGCAGCACTTGACCATTGGATGCAGTATCTCAAGGCACGCGGTGTGGTGCACGACTGGCGGCTGTTGCGGCGCAAGCTGAACCTGGCCGCCGACAGCTGCCGCGATTTCCTGCTCGAGATCGAGTTTGATGACATGGCCCAACTCGACCGTGCCTTTCGGGTGCTTGGCGAGCATGATGAAGAGGTCGAGCGCCTCTATGGCGCGGTCAGCGCGTTGATCGCCCGGTCCGACTTTGGCCTCTACCGCCCCTTCCCGGACCCCGAGCGAGCCGAGCGCATGGCGCTGCTTTGAGCGCAGACCGGAAATCGTAGATTTCCGGCTCGGAAAACATTCGTTTTCCGGGCCGTTTTCCGCGACGGAAAACGGCGCCGTCCAAACACGGACTCAAAGCCCGTAAAGCGCGCTGAATTTGGCCTCGAGATAGTCGAGCAGAGGCTCGGGCCCCGGCTCCATACCGCTGGCCCGCGCGATCACCTCGCGCGGTGCATAAAGCCCGCCATGACGCTGCACCCGATCTGCCAGCCAGCCGGTCGCAGCCGTCGTCTCGCCCTGTGCCAGGTCCGTCTCCAGCCCCGGAACCGCCTGACGCAGCGCCTGATAGAGACAGCCGGCATAGACATTGCCCAACGCATAGGTCGGAAAATAGCCGAACAGGCCAACCGACCAGTGCACATCCTGCAAACACCCGTTCGAGGGCTTGTCCACCTGATAGCCGAAATCGGCGGCAAAGCGGTCGTTCCAGGCGGCCTCCAGATCGTCGACCGTCAGATCTCCCGCCATCAGCGCCCGCTCAAGATCGAAGCGCAACATGATATGCAGGTTATACTGCACCTCGTCCGCCTCGGTGCGGATATAGCCGCGATGCACCGTGTTGACGGCGGCATAGAACGCGTCCTGATCCGCAATCCCGAAATCGCCAAACGCCTCGCGCATCTGGCCAAACAGCCAACCGGTATAGGCGCGGCTGCGGCCCAGCTGGTTCTCGTAAATCCGGCTCTGGCTTTCATGCACGCCCATCGACACGCCGCGTCCCAGCGGGGTCAGCAGATAGGCGCGGTCGATATTCTGTTCATAGGCCGCGTGGCCCACCTCGTGAATGGTCGAGTAGAAACAGTTGAACGGATCGGCCGGATTGGTCCGCGTGGTGATCCGCACATCGAGACCGGAACCGGAGCTGAACGGATGCACCGCCTTGTCGACCCGGCCATGCGCCATGTCATAGCCAAAGCTGCGCGCCAATTGCCGGCTGAGCTTCATCTGGGCGTTTTCGTCGAACTGCCCTTCCAGCCGTTGTGGCATCGGACGGTCCAGCACCGCAGAACGCAGCGCCACCAGGCGCGGGCGCATGGTGTCAAAGGTCTCGGCGATCTGGGCCGCACTGGTGGCGGGCTCGTATTCCTCCAGCAGCGCGTCATAGAGATCGCCGCCCTGGGCCAGCGCCTGCCCCTCTTCGCGGCGCAGCGCAACGACCTCCTTCAGCACGGGCAGAAACGCCGCCACGTCCTCGGTCGCCCGCGCCTCGGCCCAGATGCCTTGCGCCCGTGCCGTGGTGCGGGCCAGCGCACGGGCCAGATCGGCGGGCACGCGCGCGGTCCGATCGAAGCTGCGCCGGATCTCGCGCAGCTGCGCGGCACCGGCCTCGTCCGGCGCCGCGGCCGCCGCCAGCCAGTCGCCCACCTGCGGGTCGGTGCGACGGGCATGCAGCACACCGGCGATGGCGGCGCTTTCCTCGGCCCGTTGCGGCGCCGCGCCGCGCGGCATCATGGTTTCCTGATCCCAGCCCAGCCGCCCTGCGATCTGGTCCAGCGCCGCCGTCTCGCGGGCATGCGCCATCAACTGTTCGAATGCGCTCATGATGTCTTATCCCCGGATGGAGGTTACAATCGGATAGGCGCAGAGGAACCGCGCCCGCAGGATCAGCACGAACACCCCGACCGCCAGCAACTGGTGCAGGATGGCGATCTGCCAGGGCGCGGCATATAGGACGGTGACGATGCCCAGCACCACCTGTAGGCTCAACGCCGCAAAGCCTGCGTTGAAGGCAAATCGGGTCTGCGCATGCGCGCTGCGGCGCCCGCGCAGCCAGGCCATCACCCCATAGGCCAGCAGCAGATAGCCGACGATACGGTGGATGAACTGCACCAGTCCGGGGTTTTCAAAGAAGTTGCGCCAGACCGGGCTCAGTTCCAGCGGGTCGGGCGGGATCACCTGCCCCGCCATCAGCGGCCAGTCGACATAGTTTCGCCCGGCATCGAGGCCCGCCACCAGCGCGCCGATCAGGATTTGCAGGAATGCAAGATGTAGCCAGCCCGTCGCCAGACCGAACAGCCGCGCCTCCTTGGCGCGGCGGGCCTGCATCAGGTCGCGCTCGCTGCGCCCCAGTTGCAGGATGTACCAGGTCAATAGGCCCAGAATGACAAAGGCCAGGCCCAGATGCGTGGCCAGCCGGTAGGACGCGACCGAGGTCATGCCCTCGCCCTGGGTCACGCCCGAGGCGACCATCCACCAGCCGACCGCGCCCTGCACCCCGCCCAGCAGGCCGGGCAGGATCAGCCGTCCGGTCCAGCCAGCGGGAATCTTCCGCGCGATCAGAAAGCCGAAGAACCCCAGCGCCCAGACCAGCCCGATCACCCGGCCCAGCTGGCGGTGGCCCCATTCCCACCAATAGATCGACTTGAAATCCGCAAGCTCCATCCACTGGTTCTGCAAGCGCCACTGGTCGATCTGCTTGTACTTGTCGAATTCCGCCTGCCAGTCGGCCTCGCTGAGCGGCGGGACCGCCCCCGTGACCGGGCGCCATTCGGTGATCGAGAGACCGCTGTCGGTCAGCCGGGTCAGCCCGCCCACCACGATCATCGCCACCACCAGCGCAAAGAGCACCGCCAGCCAGGCCCGGATCGCGCCGCGCGCGCCGCCCCGTCCCCGGTCGATCATGCCGGGCTGTGCCGCCGCCGCCCGCGTTCCGTCCGAGACCTCTTCAAAGATGCTGCGCTTGCCGCTCATGCCATCCTCATTCCTGTCGCTTTGACTGCAAGCTAGGCCTCGGGCGCGCCAAGGTCCAGCACCCGGCTCAGCCGCGTTCCTTCCAGCGGACCATCTGCCGCATGATCCCGTGCAGCATCTGCACATCCGCCCGGGTCAGCCGCATCCGGCTCCACAGGTTGCGCAGGTTCTGCTGCATGCCCTCGGCCTTTTCCGGCGGAAAGAAGAAGCCCGCCTCGTCCAGCCGCGCCTCGTAATGCTCGGCCAGTTTCTCGATCTCGAGCCCCGTGGCCCAGTCGCCCTTGGGACCGGGCGCGTCGGCCTCATGCACCACATCCCCGGTCTGACGCATCCACTCATAGGCCACAAGCAATACACATTGACCAAGGTTCAACGAGGCATAATCGGGGTTCACCGGCACGGTGATGATCGCATTGGCGCGCGAAATATCATCGTTTTCCAGCCCGGCCCGCTCCGGCCCGAACAGCACCGCCACCTTCTCGCCCGCCGCCAGTTTCTCGGCGGCCAGCTGCATGGCGCGTTCGGGGCTGTAGACCGGCTTGGTCATCTCGCGCGGGCGCGCGGTGGTGGCAAAGACATAGGTGCAATCCGCCAACGCACCCGGCAGATCGTCATGGAGCTGCGCCTCGTCCAAAAGCCGCCCCGCGCCCGAGGACATGGCGACCGCCCGGCTGTTGGGCCAGCCATCGCGCGGGGCCACGATGCGCATCCGGTCCAGGCCGAAATTCCACATCGCCCGCGCGGCGGCGCCGATATTCTCTCCCATCTGCGGCCGCACAAGCACGATTGCGGGCTGCGCCTTGTCGCTGGGCATGACTCACCTCCGAATGTTGTGCCCGCTCTAGCGCCCGGAGGCCTGATGGACAAGACCGCCCCTGCCCTTCATTCCGCACCAAATACTCCGGGGGACAGAACAAAATTCGACGAATTTTGTTCGCCCCGGGGGCGGAGCCCCCGGAAACCAGCCCTTGACCAGAAGCCCCTTCGCCATATTCCCATTCGCCGTCCGATCGGCTAAACGGCAGCAACTCCAGACCAGAGGTCCCGCCATGGAAACCCCCGAACAGCCGCAGCTTTACCTGATCACCCCGCCCAGCATCGACCTCGACCTCTTTCCCGACCAATTGGCGCGGGTGCTCGACGGGGCCGAGATCGCCTGCATCCGACTGGCCCTGGCCAGCCGGGACGAGGATCTGCTGTCGCGCGCAGCGGATGCCTGCCGCGAGGTTGCCCATGCGCGCGATATCGCGCTGGTGATTGCCGATCACGTGCTGCTGGCCCAGCGGCTGGGGCTGGATGGGGTGCATCTGTCCGATGCCGCCCGCTCGGTCCGCAGCGCCCGCAAGGAACTGGGGGCCGATGCCATCGTCGGCAGTTTCTGCGGCACCTCGCGGCATGACGGGATGAACGCGGGCGAGGCCGGGGCCGATTACGTGGCCTTTGGCCCGGTGGGCGCGCATGGGCTCGATGACGGCAGTGTGGTCGACCCCGAACTCTTTGAATGGTGGTCGGCGGTGATCGAGGTTCCGGTGGTCGCCGAGGGCGGGCTGACGCCCGAGATGGTGCGCAGTTTGGCCGCGCAGACCGATTTCTTTGGTATCGGCGACGAGATCTGGGGCGCTGAGGATCCGCTCGCCGCGCTCAAGACACTGACGGCGGCGATGGGCTGACATGCGGGTTCAGGCCAGCAGCGTCCGTTCCACCACCCAATAGGCGCCGATCATCGCGATCAGCATCGAGGCCGGGATCGCGATGCGGCCCCGGTACCAGCGCCGGTTGCGAAACCACAGGCCGACGCTCAGGAACGCGGCGGCGATCACCGCCAGCTGGCCCAGCTCGACCCCGATGTTGAAACCCAAGAGTGCCGGCAGGAACTGACCGGCGGGCAGGCCGAATTCCTCCAGCACGCCGGCAAAACCCAGCCCGTGCAGCAGACCGAAGCCGAAGACCAGCACCGGGCGCCAAGCATGCAGGCGGCGCACCAGGATGTTTTCCAGCGCGACAAATGTGATCGAGGCGGCGATCAGCGGCTCGACAATCGCCGGATCGACCCGGACCGTCCCCGTCGCCCCCAGCGCCAGCGTCAGCGTATGGGCCAGCGTAAAGGCGCTGATCTGCCACAGCAGCGGCCGTAGTCGCGGCGACAGGAAAAACAGGCCCAAGACGAACAGGATATGATCCAGCCCCTTGGGCAGGATATGGGTGAAGCCCACCGGAATGTAGGCCTGAAAGGTCTCGAGCGGTCCCAGCGCCGCACCGCCCGCCAGCGGGATGGGCGGGCTGCTTTCACCGCCCTGAAGGTAGCCGGTATAGGGATCGTCGACCCCTTGTTGGCGCAACACCAGCGCGCCCGCTCCACTGGGCCAGGTCAGTGTCAGGCTGGCCGCGCCAGCGGGCAAATATGCGGTGAGCAGCAGGTGCGAGACACGTGGCAGGTCGGGATTGCCGACGACCGGAATGCGCGCACCTTCATAGGACAGTTCCAACGGCACGCCACCGGCGTTGAGACTCAGCTGTTCCTTCCAGGCGACGGCGAAATCCCGCACCTTCGGCTCCAACTCGGCCGCGCCCATGGCACGCAGTTGGTCATAACTGTCCGACCCATCAGAATCGTCGGTATCGCCCAGCCCATCCAGGTCGATCCCGGCCAGAAAAGCTTCGACGTTCAGACGCAGATCAAGGATGACTGTCTCATTTTCGACCCGCAGATCGGCAACCGTGGGCGTGACCTCATGGGCGCTGGCCACCCCTGTCAGCGGGCTTGACAGCAGCGCCACAAGCGCCAGCTTGAACAGCACCGCCAAAAAGGCTCCGCCCATGTTCCGCATCCTTGTCCCGCTCCTCTGCCTCATGTTTTCTGCCTCGCCAGGGCTTGCTCATGAGTTTTGGATCGAACCCCATGAATATCAAGTGGAAACCGGTGCCGAACTGGTGGCCGATCTGCGCGTGGGAGAGCGGTTCGAGGGTGCCGCGCAAGTTTTCTTTCCCGACCGCGCACCGCGATCCGAGATCCGTGTCGCAGGCGAAACCAGAGCCTATGCTGGGCGAATGGGCGATGTTCCGGCGATCCGGCTGGTGGCCGACACGCCCGGACTGTGGGTGCTGGTGCATGAAACCAGCCCCAGCAGCGTGAAATACAAGGAATGGCAGAAATTCGTGGATTTCGCCGCCCACAAGGACATTCCCGATATCGAGGCCTGGCACGCCGCGCGCGGGCTTCCCCGGCAGGATTTCTTTGAGACCTATACCCGCCACGTCAAGGCACTGATCGGGGCCGGCGCGGCAGAGGGCGAAGACAGCGAAACCGGGATGGAGACCGAATTCGTCGCGCTCACAAACCCTTATACCGATGATCTGTCCGGCGGCATGCGGGTGCTGCTGCTGTATCAGGGTCAGCCGCGACCGGATGCGCAGGTCGAGATATTCGCGCGCGCGCCCGATGGCGCTGTCACCGTGCATCTCGCCCGCACCGATGCGACGGGGCACGCCACCCTGCCCGTCTTGCCGGGATATGATTATCTGCTCGATGCGGTGGTCCTGCGCCCCGCGCCCGAAGGCGCGCGCGCGGTCTGGCAATCGCTCTGGGCCGGGCTCAGCTTTGCGGTGCCCCTGCGCTGAAACTATCTCCAAGCTTGAACCACTCTGGTCGCTGTGCATGCTTGGCATCAGGAGATTGGACTGATCCGTTTTTGACAACACGAACCAGGAGCAAACACCTTGTCCGGCAAATTCATCATCTACCACATTCCAGTCTGCCCCTTTTCACAACGGATCGAGATACTTCTGGCGCTGCGCGGTCTGACCGATGCGGTCGAGTTCCGCGTTGTCGACATCACCCGGCCACGCGATCCGGAGTTGTTGGCCAAGACCCGTGGAACCACGGCCCTGCCCGTGCTGGAAACGCCGGACGGCAGGATCATCAAGGAAAGCCTCGTCATTCTGCGCTATCTCGACGAGGTTCTGCCCGGCGGCGCGTTGCGGCGCAGCGACCCGGCGGAACATGCGATCGAATCCATGCTGATCGCCAAAGAGGGCGCGTTTGTCACCGCGGGTTATCTCTACGTGATGAACCAGGACCGATCACAGCGCGCGGCGCATCTGGACAGGCTGCTGGGCCTCTATCGCGGCCTCGACGATTTCCTTGTCGAACACAATCCCACTGGTACATGGTTGTTCGACGCGTTCGGACTGGCCGAGGCCGTTTACACGCCGATCTTCAAACGGTTCTGGTTCCTGGATTATTACGAGGGTTTCGCGCTGCCCGACGATCCGGCCTATGACCGGGTTCGTGCCTGGCGCACGGCCTGCATGGCACACCCCGCCACCGGTCAGGTCAGCGAGGAAGAGATCGTAAAGCTTTACTACGATTACGCGCTTGGCGCCGGGAACGGCGCGCTGGTCGATGGGCGCATGGTGTCGAGTTTCGCCTTCGAACCGAACTGGCGGTCGCGGCCGTGGCCTCCGCGCGAAAAATACGACGGCACTGCCTCGGACGCGGCGCTTGGCCTCGTATCCGCCTGAGCGGGATACGCATGCCCGCTTGCACCCGCCCGCGCCCTGCGGCATGAGGGCAGGATGACCCAAACCTCGGATATCCTCTGTATCGGCTCGGTCCTGTGGGACGTGATCGGACGCTCGGCCAGCCATATGCGCCAAGGCTCGGACGTGCCGGGCCGGATCACCCGCCTGCCCGGCGGCGTCGCCATGAACATCGCCATGACCCTGGTGCGCTTCGGCATGCGCCCCACCCTGCTCACCGCCATCGGCCGCGATGACGAAGGCGACGAGTTGATCCGCGCCTGCGCCCAGATGGGCATGTGCACCGATCACGTCTATCGCTCGGACGACCTGCCGACCGACCGCTATATGGCGGTCGAGGGCGCCAACGGGCTGATCGCCGCCATCGCCGACGCTCATTCACTCGAGGCGGCGGGTGCCAAGATCCTGCGCCCGGTGCTGGACGGCCCGCTGGGCAGTGCCGCCGCACCTCATGCGGGGCCGGTGGCGCTGGATGGCAACCTGACTCTGGCGCTGCTCGAAGAGATCGCGCACAGCCCCGCCTTTGCCCGCGCCGACCTGCGGGTGGCCCCGGCCTCGCCCGGCAAGGCCGAGCGGCTCTTGCCCTTCGTGCGTCAGGGCCGCGCCACGCTTTATGTCAATCTCGAGGAAGCGGGCCTGCTCTGCCAGACCGAGTTTGGCGATTCCGCCAGCGCCGCCAAGGCCCTGTTGGAGCGCGGCGCCCAGCGGGTGCTGGTCACCGATGGCGGACGCTCGGCCAGCGAGGGAGATGCGGGCCGCCTGATCACCCAGACCCCGCCGGCCGTTCTGGTCACCCGTGTGACCGGCGCGGGCGACACATTCATGGCGGCCCATATCGCCGCCGAGGCGCAGGGCGCCGACCGCGACCAAGCCCTGTCGCGCGCGCTGCACGCCGCCGCAACCTACGTATCCGGAGAGACCCCCCTGTGATCGACCTGCACCTGTCCGCCGAGGTTCACGCCGCCCGAGTCGCGGGCACCCCCATCGTGGCGCTGGAAAGCACCATCATCACCCATGGCATGCCCTATCCGCAGAATGTCGAGACCGCCCGCGCAGTCGAACAGGACATCCGCGACGCCGGCGCCGTGCCCGCCACCATCGCGGTGATCAACGGGCGGCTGCATGTGGGGCTGGAACCCGATCAGCTTGATGCGCTGGGACAGGCGCAAGGGGTGGCGAAACTCTCGCGCGCCGACATGGCCGCCTGTATCGCCACCGGCGGCACCGGCGCCACAACCGTGGCCGCCACCATGATCGCCGCCCGCTTTGCCGGGATCGAGGTATTTGCCACCGGCGGCATAGGCGGGGTGCACAAGGGGGCCGAGCAAAGCTTTGACATCTCGGCAGACCTGCACGAATTGGCCCAGACCCCGGTCACCGTGGTCGCTGCCGGGGCCAAGGCCATTCTCGACCTGCCCAAGACCCTTGAGGTGCTGGAAACCCTGGGCGTGCCGGTCATCGCCTATGGGCAGGACAGCTTCCCCGCTTTCTGGTCGGCCACCTCTGACCTGCCCGCGCCGCTCAGGATGGATGACAGCGCCAGCATCGCCCGCGCCCATGCCGCCCGACGCGCGCTGGGCCTGCCGGGCGGCCAGCTGGTCGCCAACCCGATCCCGGCGAGCGACCAGATCGCAGCCGAGGATCTGGCCCCGGTCATTGCCCGCGCCCAGGCCCTGGCCGATGCGCAGGGCATTTCCGGCAAGGCGGTCACGCCCTTCCTGCTACAGGCGATTTTCGAGGCGACCGGGGGCCGCTCGCTGACGGCCAATATCGCGCTGGTGCGCAATAATGCGCGGCTGGCTGCGAAAATCGCCCGGGATCTGATCGCGCTGGGGGGCTGAGGGCGGTTTCCCAAGCCCCCCATTGCGGGCGCGCGGCGGAATGACTACGTTCGCCCACAAACGCGCGGACGGACCCGATGAACACACCCTTTGACGAAGAACCCCACCATGTGAAACCCCGCCGGTTCGCCGGGCTGCGCGCCTCGTTCCTGACCGGCATCGTGGTGATCGCGCCGGTCAGCCTGACCATCTGGCTGTTCTGGTCGGTGGTCGGCTGGGTCGACAGCTTCGTTCTGCCGCTGGTGCCGCATCAGTTCCGCCCGGAACAGTATATCGGCATCAACCTGCGCGGTGTCGGTGTCATCTTCCTGCTGGTCTTCACCATCCTTGTGGGCTGGATCGCCAAGGGCATCATCGGCCGCTCGCTGATCCAGTATGCCGAAGGGCTGGTCGACCGGATGCCGGTGGTGCGCTCGGTCTATTCCGGGATCAAGCAGATCTCGGAAACGGTGTTTGCCCAGACCGAACGCAGTTTCGAACAGGCCTGCCTGATCCAGTATCCGCGCCGGGGCATCTGGGCCATCGGCTTTGTCTCGACCACCGCCAAGGGCGAGATCGCCGACAAGGCCGAGACCGGTGGCCGGTTGATGAGCGTGTTTGTCCCCACCACGCCCAACCCGACCTCGGGCTTTCTGCTCTATTTCCCCGAAGAGGACGTGATCATCCTCGACATGACGGTCGAGGACGCGGCCAAGCTGGTGATCTCGGCGGGCCTTGTCTATCCCAACGACAAGCAGAAGAGCGACGAGTGAGCGTCATTCGCGCCGCCCGGTCCGAAGACGCCGCCCCGCTGGCCGCGCTCTCGATCGAGGTCTGGCTCGCCACCTATGTCAAACACGGTGTGCGGGCGGATTATGCCGACTATGTCCTGACCAGCTTTACCCCTGCCGCCATGGAGGCGCTGATCGCAGCCCCTGCCAGCACGGTGCTGGTGGCCGATTGCGCCGAGGGGATCGGCGGTTATCTGCATCTCAGGCATGACAGCCCGGCCCCGGCGGGCCAGGCCCGCGTCGAGATCGACAAGCTCTACGTTCAGCCGCGCCATCAGGCCGCCGGGCTGGGCCGCGCCCTGTTGCAGGCGGGGCTGGCTGGGTTGGCTCCCGGCACGCTTGCCTGGCTGATGGCCAGCTCCGAGAATGACCGTGCGTTGCGGTTCTACCGCGCGCGTGGTTTTGCCCATGTGGGCGACACCCATTTCCGGCTGAACGAGAACGCCTAACTGAACCATGTGTTCCAGATCGAGGCCGGGGCCTAGCCGAACATCGCC
Organism: Ruegeria alba; assembly: GCF_022321465.1. Lineage (NCBI taxonomy): Bacteria > Pseudomonadati > Pseudomonadota > Alphaproteobacteria > Rhodobacterales > Roseobacteraceae > Ruegeria > Ruegeria alba. The sequence goes on from NZ_JAKOEM010000001.1 coordinate 627,855, forward strand.
TCCATATCGACAGTGGAGCGCTGACCCAGATCGTCCTTGTGGGCCTTCAGAAAACCGTCCGCCGCCGCCCGGCCCGCCTGTTTCAGCCGATCCAGGATCTGGGGCACCGGAACCACCTTGGTTGCCACCGACAGGCTGTTCATCAGCGCGTCATCGGCGATCATATGAACCAGGACCCGGCTCATCCGTCCCCGCTCCAGCGTGCCATCCTCCAACAGCCGCTGCACGAAGCGGATCGCCCGCAACTCGCGCAACAGGGACGAGTTGAAGCTGATCTCGTTGATCCGGTTCTGGATCTGCTGCGGCGTGACCGGCAGCGCGTCACGCTCCAGCGGGTTGATGTTGACGATCACCACATCGTCGGGCAGGTCGCGGTTGAACAGCGGGAACAGCGCCGGATTGCCGGTATAGCCACCATCCCAATAGGCTTCGCGCCGCCCGGTCTCGGGGTCGTCGATCTCGATCGCCTGGAACAGGGTCGGCAGACAGGCCGAGGCGAGGATGGCGTCGGTGCTGATCTCCTCCTCGGCAAAGACCCGGATCTTGCCGGTACGCACCCTTGTGGCGCAGATATAGAGCTTTGGCCCCTCATGGGCGCAGACATTGGCGAAATCCAGCGCCTCGACCACGGGGCGCAGGGGATTGCCGTAGAATGGCCCATAGGCATAGGGCGAGACGAGGCGCGACCATGTTTCGGCCAGGGCAAAGGGGGCGGAATATTCCAGCATCCGGGCCAGCTGCGCCGGATCCCCGGCCCCCAGCCAGCCACTGATCCGGTCGTCATTGACCGCGCCCATGCGCCGCCAGACCCGGTCCAGCGCGGCGCGAGCGCCCGCGCGCCCTCCGGCCACCATGCCGGCCTTGAAGGCGGCCCCGTTCAGCGCCCCGGCCGACGTGCCGGTGATCGCCGCCACCTCGACATCCGCCTCGTCCAGCAAGCGGTCGAGCACGCCCCAGGTAAAGGCGCCATGTGCACCGCCGCCCTGCAAGGCCAGATTGATCCGACGCACCGCCATCCCCTCTTCATTTCGCTACAAATACTCCGGGGGGAGGCGACAAAATTCTGCGAATTTTGTGCCGGGGGGCAGAGCCCCCCCTCTGCCCTCGGCTCAAAGTGCGGTCCAGCCGCCATCGACACTGATCGTGGTGCCGGTGATCTGGGCCGCCGCATCGGAACACAGGAACACAGCGGTGCCGCCCAATTGTTCGACAGTGGCAAATTCCTTGGAGGGCTGACGTTCCAGCATCACCTTCTTGATCACGTCCTCGCGGCTCATCCCGTATTTCTCCATCGTGTCGGGGATCTGCGCCTCGACCAGCGGGGTCAGCACATAGCCGGGGCAGATGGCGTTGCAGGTGATCGGTTCCTGCGCGGTTTCCAGCGCCACGGTCTTGGTCATGCCGACCACCCCATGCTTGGCAGCCACATAAGCCGCCTTGAAGGGCGAGGCGGTCAGACCATGAGCCGAGGCGATGTTGACGATCCGGCCCCAGCCCGCCGCCCGCATCATCGGCAGCGCGGCGGCCATGGTGTGAAAGGCCGAGTTCATGTTGATGGCGATGATCGCATCCCACTTCTCCTGCGGGAATTCGTCGATCGGCGCCACATGCTGGATACCGGCATTGTTGACCAGGATATCGCAACGCTCGGCCTGCGCGATCAGCGCCCGGCACTCCGCTCCCCTGGACATGTCAGCCTTGATATAGCGGGCGCTCACCCCGAACTCGTCGGCCAGCGCTGTCGCCAGTGCATGATCCTCGTCGCGGTCGGTGAAGGAGTTCAGAACCACATCGGCGCCCGCCCGGGCCAATTCGCGCGCGATGCCCAGTCCGATGCCCGAATTCGATCCGGTAACGATGGCGGTCTTGCCGTTTAGCGACATGTCTTTCCCTCTCTGCAACAGGTTCTGTCGCGCAACACCCTGCCATGCTGCACCTGCAAAGAAAACGGGTATTTCCGGGGGTCATTGGCAGAAAGGGAGCGCAGCCCCCCTGCACAAAATTCGCAGAATTTTGTCGCCTCCCCCGGAGTATTTCGGGCGGAATGAAGCGCGCATGGCTGTGCGGGTTTCTGCTGCTGCGCTATCCGCGCTGCCAAAAAAAAACGCCCGCACAAGGCGGGCGTTAAGTTATTGAGGCAGGTTTCATACAGGCAAGAAACCTATCGAGCAGTGACCCCTTTATAAGCAATTCCGCGCCCGCATCCAAGCTAAAAGTTTGAAAAGACGTGAAACCATCGTTAGAGTGAGGGTCAAGAAAATAAGGCCCGAGCAGGATTGTTGCGCAAGTGCGACTAGATTATTTCCGACAGTTCCGCCTGCTGACGGCGGGAATCGCCTTCCTATTGGGCACCAGTTTAGCCCATGCAGAATCACGTCACGCCATAGCTATGTATGGCGAGCCCGCCCTGCCACCGGATTTTGTGTCCCTGCCCTATGCCAACCCCGACGCGCCCAAGGGCGGTCGGATCGTGTTCGGCAATACCGGCGGCTTCGACAGCCTCAATCCATTTGCCCAAAAAGGCACCTATCCCTGGCAGATGCCGTTCTGGTCCTACGAGAGCCTGATGGGCCGATCCTGGGATGAGCCGTTCACGCTTTACGGCCTTTTGGCCGAATCGGTCGAGACGCCGCCGGACCGCTCCTGGGTCGAATTCACCCTGCGCGAGGAGGCCCGATTCTCGGATGGCAGCCCGGTCACGGTCGAGGATGTGATCTGGTCCTACCGGACTTTGGGCACCGAGGGGCATCTGCGCTATCGCGGTTTCTGGTCGCGCATCGCCAGTATCGAGGCGACGGGGCCACGCAGCGTGCGCATCACTTTCGCCGATGACGACCGCGAACTGGCCATGCTGGCGGGCCTGCGCCCGATCCTGCAAAAGGCGCAATGGGAGGGGCGCAGCCTGGCCGAAGGCAGCATTCACGACATCCCCATCGGCACCGGTCCCTATGTGGTCTCGGCCTATGAGCCGGGGCGCTACGTGAGCTTTGCCCGCAATCCCGACTATTGGGGCGCCCATCTGGGCTTTCGCCGCGGCACCATGAACTTCGACGAGATGCGGATCGACTTCTTCGGCGATGGTGCGGTGCTGATGGAGGCGTTCAAGGCCGGCGAGTTGAGCGCCATTCGCGAATTCAATGCCCAGAAATGGGACAGCGCCTATGATTTCCCGGCCGCCCAGCGGGGCGATGTGATCAAGACCGAGATCGCCCATGGCAAGCCTTCGGGGATGACCGGTTTCGTGATCAACACCCTGCGCGCACCCTTCGATGACTGGCGCCTGCGCGAGGCGCTGCTGTTGGCCTTCAATTTCGAATTCATCAACGACACGGTGACCGGCGGAGTGATGCCGCGCATCACCTCGTATTTCTCGGGCACCGATCTGGCCTATCGGCCTGGCCCCGCCAGCGGGCGCGAGGGCGAGTTGCTGGCCCCCTTTGCCGCCGACCTGCCGCCCGGAACGCTCGAAGGCTATGCCCTGCCCCGGGGCGATGGCACCGCGCGCAACCGCGCCAATCTGCGCCGTGCCGCGCAAATGCTGGAAAAGGCCGGGTTCCGTATCGAGCAGGGCCAGCTGCTGGATTCCGAAGGCACCCCGCTGGTGCTGCGGTTTCTGCTGCGCCAGGGCGACAGCGACATGCAGACGGTTCTCGAGATCTATACCCGCGCGCTGGAACGGCTGGGCATCGCGGCGCGGATCGAAAAGGTGGACAACGCCCAATATACCGCCCGCGTGGCCGATCTGGATTTCGACCTGACCCCGTTTCGCCGCGACCTGTCGCTATCGCCCGGTAACGAACAAAGGCTCTATTGGGGCTCGCAAAGCGCGGGCCAACCGGGCAGCCGCAACCTGATGGGCGCGGCTTCGCCCGCCATCGATGCCATGATCGACGCCATGCTGGCGGCCACCACACAGGAGGAAATGACCGAGGCAACCCGCGCGCTGGATCGGGTATTGACCGCCGGACGCTACGTGATCCCGATATGGCGCTTCGATGTGGGACGCATCGCCCATATCAGGCAGCTGCGCTTTCCGCCCAATCCACCGATCTATGGCGACGGGCCGCAATACATGCCGGATGTCTGGTGGTACCAGGACTGACCTTCGCAACACGCTAAAGCTGCGACGCCAGCAAATATTCGCCCAAATGTCGTGCGGCGTTTTGCCCGGTGCTTGCAAAGCTGTTACATTTCTAGGCTGAGGCAGGGGAGGAGCGTTTCCGTCAACCACCCACGAAGGAATGCTCAGCGATGTTGACCTGGACCGACCTGACACAGGATTGGGCAAGCTCCTTTGCACGTGCAAAGCGGCGGTTTCCCAATCTGGATGATGGTGACATGCCGTTCCTGAAGCTCGACCGCGGCCGATTCGAAGCCTATCTGGCCGCCCGCCACAACCTGACCCTGTCAGAAGCGCGCGAGGAGCTGGAGGATTTTCTCTATGTCGAAACGCTCAGCCGCGAACTTGATGACTAGGCATTGCCTCAGGTCAGCGATGTGACCCACAGGATGGTGGCGTCCTCGTCGCTGACCGACACGACGTTATGGCCCATCGAGGCATCGTAATAGGCGCTGTCGCCCCGGCGCATCTCGATCGGCTCATAGAATTCGGTGTAAAGCCGGATCACCCCGGTCAGCACATACAGGAATTCTTCGCCGTCATGGCGGACCCAGCCGTCGAACTCCTCCATCGTGCGGGCGCGGACGCGGGCGCGATAGGGCAGCATCTGTTTCTTGGTCAGGCTGTCGGCCAGCAGTTCGTGTTCATAGGTGGCGGTGGCGTGGCCCGAGCCGGAGCCGGATTTTGTCACCGTCATGCGCCCGTTCACCTGCCCTTTTTGCGGCGGGGTGAACAGCTGGGGCACCGAGATTTGCAGCCCCACCGCCAGCTTCTTCAGCGCCTCATAGGTGGGCGACATCTGGCCGTTCTCGATCTTGCTCAGCGTCGAGCGGGCAAGACCGGCCTGACTGGCCGCCTGTTCCAGCGTCCAGTCGCGCGCCTTGCGCAACTCGCGCACGCGCGCGCCCAGATCCAGCGGTTCGGCCTCGGCCTCGGCGCCGTTTTCGCGGGCGATACGGATCAGGGATGACGGGTCGCGCTTGGTCATGACCGGTCTATAGGCGCAGCCGCGCCCGCTTGCAACGGGCGCGGTGTCGGGCTAGCCAAGGGCCATGCTGTCGATCTTTGACCAAGGGCCGCCGCCGCCCTGCCCCGCCCCGTTCAACCTGGCCGCCCATGTAATGCGCCACGCCCGCCGCCAGCCCGACAAGGTGGCGCTGTCGGTGCTGCGTCCCCATGGCGCCGAAGAGTGGAGCTATGCCCGCCTGGAACAGGCCATTCTGGGCACCGCGACGGGGCTGTTGCAGGCGGGTCTGGCGCCCGGCGACATCGTGCTGATGCGGCTGGGAAACACGGTCGAGTTTCCCATCGCCTATCTGGGCGCCATCGCGGCGGGGATCGTGCCGGTGCCGACCTCGTCGCAACTGACCGAGCCCGAGACCGCGCGCATGATCGCCGACCTGGCGCCCGCCGCCATCCTGCGCGCGCCCGATGTGGCCTGTGCCCCGCATCCCAAACAGATCGGCATCGAGGCGCTGAATGCCATGCACGCCCTGCCGCCCGCCGACTATGCGCTGGGCGACCCCGAGCGGCTGGCCTATGCGGTCTATACCTCGGGCACCTCTGGCAAGCCGCGCGCCGTGGCCCATGCCCATCGTGCCATCTGGGCACGGCAGATGATGGTCGAGGGCTGGTATGGGCTGACGCCCGAAGACCGGCTGTGCCATGCGGGTGCCTTCAACTGGACCTATACGCTTGGCACCGGGCTGATGGACCCCTGGGCCATCGGCGCCACCGCGCTGATCCCCGAACCCGGCACCGATATCGCCGCCCTGCCCGGCCTGCTGGCCGCCCATGGCGCCACCCTCTTTGCCGCAGCACCCGGTGTGTTTCGCAAGATGCTGCACGGGGCGGGCGTGCCCGACCTGCCCGCTTTGCGCCATGGCCTGTGCGCGGGCGAAAAACTGCCGCGCGCCTTGCACGAAAGCTGGACCCGCGCCACCGGGACCGAGCTGTACGAGGCGTTCGGCATGTCCGAATGCTCCACCTTCATCTCCTCCAGCCCCGCCCATCCGGCGCGTGGTGACGCGCTGGGCCAGCCGCAGGTGGGCCGCCGTGTCGCCATCCTCGGCCCCGACGGGCCAGTGCCGCAGGGCCAGCCCGGCACAATCGCGGTGCATCGGGGCGACCCAGGCCTGATGCTGGGTTATCTGAACGCGCCCGACGAGGCCGCCGCCCGGATGCAGGGCGACTGGTTCCTGACCGGCGATCAGGGTGCCATGGCCATCGACGGTCAGATCACCTATCTGGGCCGCGACGACGACATGATGAATGCAGGCGGCTATCGCGTCTCGCCGGTCGAGGTCGAGGCCGCGCTGATCCGCTTTCCCGGCATCGAACAGGTCGGCGCCGCCGCCGTCGAGGTGAAACCCGACACCTATATCATCGCCGCCTTCTATACCGGCCCCGCCGAACTGGACGCGGCCGCGCTGAGCACCTATGTCGAGGCCAATCTGGCCCGCTACAAGCAGCCGCGCGCCTTTGTGCATCTTCCGGCGCTGCCCACGGGCGGCAATGGCAAACTCCTGCGCCGGGCACTCCCGGCCTATTTCAAGGCCCCGCAACCATGACCCAGACCGTCAAGCTCGACATCCTGTCCGATCCGATCTGCCCCTGGTGCTATATCGGCAAGACCCAGCTGGACAAGGCGCTGGCGGCGATCCCGGATCATCCCTTTGTCATCGAATGGCACCCGTTCCAGCTCAACCCCGACATGGCCCCCGAGGGCATGGACCGGCGCGAGTATCTGGAGCGCAAGTTCGACGGCAAGGAGGGCGCGGTGCGCGCCTATGCGCCGGTGGTGGAGCACGCCGAAAAGGCCGGGCTGGAGATTGACTTCGAGGCGATGCAGCGCACCCCGAACACGCTGGACGCCCATCGCCTGATTCACTGGGCCGGGGTCGAGGGCAAGCAGACAGAGGCCGTCGATGCTCTCTTTGCCGCCTATTTCACCGAAGGTCGCGATATCGGCGACGCCGAGGTGCTGGCCGATATCGCCGACAGTATTGGCATGGATGCTGCCGTGGTCCTGAAACTGCTGAAATCGGATGCCGACCGCGACGACATCGCCAAGCGCGACAGCCATTCGCGCGAGATGGGGGTCAGCTCGGTCCCGACCTTCATCGTCGCCAACCAGCACGCGGTTCCGGGCGCGCAGCCGCCGGAGTTGTGGGAACAGGTGATCCGCGAAATCATGTCTCAGATCGAGACCACCTCCGCATGAACGCACAGATATCTGTGCGGTTCTGAACTGGTCCCCTCTGTCCGCCCATGTTAGCGCCAAAGCAGAGGAGACCCCCAGATGGCAGACCGGATGTCCAAGGCCGAATTCATCGCGCTGATCGCGATGATGTTCGCAACCATCGCCTTTTCCATCGACTCGATGCTGCCAGCCCTGCCCGAGATCGGGCAGGAACTGAGCCCCGATGCGGTGAACCGGGCGCAGCTGATCCTGACCTCTTTTGTGTTGGGCATGGGCATAGGCACGTTCTTTACCGGTCCGCTGTCGGATGCCTTTGGCCGCAAGCCGGTGATCTATGGCGGTGCGGCGCTTTACATCCTGGCCAGCGCGGTAGCCTTGTTCAGTTCGTCGCTCGAACTTGTGCTGGCTGCCCGTGTCGCCCAGGGACTGGGTGCTGCCGGGCCGCGCGTGGTGGCAATGGCCGTGGTGCGCGACCTTTATGCCGGGCGCCAGATGGCACGGATCGTGTCGATTGCGATGCTGATCTTTACCCTGGTGCCGGCGGTGGCACCGCTGTTGGGCGCGGGCGTGATCGCGCTGGTCGGCTGGCGCGGCATATTCCTCTCGTTCATCCTGTTCTCTACCATTGTTGTGCTGTGGATGGGACTGCGCCTGCCGGAATCGCTGACGGTCGAGAACCGCCGCCCGTTTCGCGGCCCGCTATTGGCCGATGCGGTGCGCCAGATGTTCGCCCATCCCACGGTGCGCCTGTCGATCATGGTGCAGACGCTGTGCATGGGCACACTGTTTACCATGCTGACCATGGTGCAGCCGGTTTATGACGTGATCCACGACCGCGCCGAAAGCTTTCCGTTCTGGTTCGCGCTGGTGGCGCTGATGTCGGGCTCGGCCAGCCTTCTCAACGCGGCGCTGGTGGTGCGGCTGGGCATGCGCCGGATGGTGACCTGGTCACTGGGCGCGCAGATCGTATTCACCGCTTGCATGATCGCCAGCGGCTGGGTCGAGATGTCTCCTGACGCGCGGTTCGGCCTGTTCGTGGCCTGGCAGACGGCGGTGTTCTTCATGGCCGGCACCACGCTGGGCAATCTGAACGCCATCGCGATGGAGCCTATGGGTCATATTGCAGGCATGGCCGCCTCTGTCATCGGAGCGGTTGCCACGGTGCTGGCCGCCGCCATCGCCGCCCCTGTCGGCCTGCTGTTTGATGGCTCGATGGCGCCACTCACCACCGGGATCCTGCTGATGTGCGGGCTGGGCTTTGCCCTGATGCTGCATATGGGCCGGATCGAAGAGCGCGTGATCGCCTGATCCGGCCTTGCACGTATCGCGCAAGATCGTGTTGCCTCCAGAGGGCCGAAGCGTCCTGAATGGCAGGCCCTTCAGCGCCCCGTCATCGGAGCGACAGGGCAATTGTGGTTAATACACGATACAAAATGCGGTATGCTCCGACGATATTCAAAGGGAGTTGGCAATGACTGATTATGGCTATGACCTGGGCAACCATACCTGCCCGATCACCACGACATCCCCCGAAGCGCAATTGTGGTTCGACCGCGGTCTCATCTGGACATACGGCTACAATCACGAAGAAGCCGCCGTCTGTTTTCGCCGCGCACTGGAACATGACCCCGATTGCGCCATGGCGCATTGGGGCATCGCCTATTCCACCGGCCCCAATTACAACATGCCCTGGGACCTGTTCGACGTCGACGGACGCGTCAATGCCCTGCAAACCGCCCATGACGCGACGCAGGCCGCAATGGCGCGGCTCGAGAGCTGCACGCCTGTCGAACAGGCGCTGATCCGTGCCCTGCCCGCGCGCTACCCGCAGCGGGACCTGGACGATGACATGCATCGCTGGGACTACGATTTCGCCGATGCGATGCGCACGGCCTTTGCCACCGAGCCAGCGCATCTCGACCTGCGCACGGTCTATGCGGAAAGCCTGCTTAACCTGACCCCGTGGAAGATGTGGGACCTGAAGACGGGCCGCCCCGCCGAGGGCGCCGCGACGCTCGAGGCGCAGGAGGTGCTGGAGACGGCGTTGCGCGACGACCCGGCCGCCATGTCGCATCCGGGGCTTTTGCACCTTTATGTGCACCTGATGGAAATGTCGCCCTTTCCTGAAAAGGCGCTCAAGGCCGGTGATGCCCTGCGCACCCTGGTCCCGGATGCCGGTCACCTGGTCCATATGCCGACCCATATCGACGTCCTGTGCGGACATTATCATGATGTCGTCCATTGGAACCAGAAGGCCGCCGAGGCAGATCTGAAGTACTTCGAACGCGAAGGCGCATTCAACATCTATACCGGGTACCGTATCCACGATTACCATTTCGTAATCTACGGGGCGCTGTTCCTGGGCCAGATGCAACCTGCGCTGGAGGCGAACCAGGGTCTGTGGGATACCACGCCCGAGGACATGCTTCGCGTCGAAAGCCCGCCCATGGCGGATTATTTCGAAAGCTACATGACGATGGGGCCACATATCCTGATCCGCTTCGGCCGCTGGGACGAGGCCATCGCGCTGGAGCCGCCCGCCGATCCCGACCTGTACCGCTGCCTGACCGCGACCGTGCATTACGCCCGTGCCGTGGCCTTTGCCGCCACCGGGCGCGTGCCCGAGGCAGAAGCCGAGGAACAGGTGTTCCTGAGCGCCGCCGCACGGGTGCCCGAAAGCCGGCTGCTGCACAATAACCGCGTCGTTGATCTTCTTGAGATCGCAAAGGAAATGCTACGTGGCGAGATCGAATACCGGAAGGGTAACTATGATCTGGCCTATGCCCATCTGCGTCGCTCGGTCGAATTGGACGACAATCTGCCTTATGACGAGCCCTGGGGCTGGATGCAGCCCACGCGCCACGCCCTGGGCGCGCTGCTGTTCGAGCAAGGCCATAGCGACGAGGCCGAGGCAGTCTATCGCGCTGATCTGGGCCTGGGCGGCCAGTTGAGCCGCGCCGCCGTACATCCAGACAATGTGTGGAGCCTCAAGGGCTTGCACGACTGTCTGAAAGCCCGTGGCGAAACGGTCGAGATCGTGCAGATCCGCCAGCGTCTGGATCTGGCGCTGGCACGCGCCGACCGGGCGGTCGGCGCGTCGTGCTTCTGCGCCCAGGCGGCGATGCGGGCGGCCGAGTGACGATGAGAGCACTGATCCTGCCGCTGGTCCTGTTTCTCGCCCAACCCGCACTGGCCCAGCGGCAGAGCTTTGTCCCCCGTGACGAGGCCTTGGCAAATACCGATGTTCTTGCCCTGCGTGACAGGCTTCGCGCGGCAGTCGCCGCACGCGATCTGGACGGGCTGGCCGCCGCCGCCTGCCCCGATCTCAGCCTCAGCGACGACGGCCCGGGCGGCCCTGACGAATTGCGCCAGATGCTGACCCCATCGGGCACCAATCCCCAAAGCGCGGTCGACAACCGCTGGCAGGTGCTGGCCGAAACACTGGCCTCGCCGGGATATTTCGATGCCGAGGGCGAGTTCTGGATGCCCTATCACTGGCGCATCCAGTTGCCCGCCAGGATCGATCCGACACAGGCGTTTTTCGTCAATGGCGAGAACGTGAACCTGCGCCAAGCCCCGGACCGGAGCGGGGATATCCTGACGCGGGTCAGTTTCGAGGTGGTACTTGCCGCCGGGTTCGACCCCGAGGCCGAGTATCGCGCGGTGATCCTGTCAGACAGCACACGCGGCTATCTGCATCGCGATTACCTGACACCGATGTCGGGAGCCCGCGCGGCTCTGGTCCGGTCACCAGAGGGCATCTGGCAACTTTGCACATTCACCACCGGGCGTTGATCGCGGGGGGCAAAATCTTCGACGAAGATTTTGTAAGCAGATTTTCAACTGAAAATCTGCGCACTACGCCTTGCTCTTCTTCTCCGCCGCGACCTTTTCGGCCAGATCCCGGGCCACGGCAAAAGCACCCTTGATCTTGTCTGCATCCGATCGCCAGTCCCGCCGCACCACGATCTTGTTGTCCTTGATCTTGGCCAGACCCTTTTGCGCCTGAATGAACTCGACCAGCCCCGCTGGCGAGGCGAACTTGTCGTTGTGGAACTGGATGGTCGCGCCTTTTGGCCCGCCATCCAGTTTTGCGATGCCAGCGCGTTTGCACATGGCCTTGATCCGCACCACCAGAAGCAGCGTGTTCACCTCTTTGGGCAGCTTGCCGAAGCGGTCGATCAGTTCGGCCGCGAACCCTTCCAGTTCAACCTTGGTGGTGAGCGACGAGAGCCGCCGATAAAGGCCCAGCCGCACGTCCAGATCGGGCACATAGTCTTCGGGGATCAGCACCGGTACGCCCAGGTTGATCTGGGGCGCCCATTGGTCGTCGGCCTCGCTCAGCCCCTCCATCTGGCCGCTGCGGATCTTGGCGATCGCCTCTTCCAGCATCGACTGGTAAAGCTCATAGCCCACATCGGGCATCTGGCCCGACTGTTCCTCGCCCAACAGGTTGCCCGCGCCGCGAATATCCAGATCCTGGCTCGCCAGCGAGAACCCCGCCCCCAGCGTATCCAGCGAGGCCAGCACCCGCAGCCGCTTTTCTGCGGCAGGGGTCAGGCGCACCCTCGGTTTGGTGGTCAGATAGGCATAGGCGCGCGCCTTGGATCGTCCCACGCGGCCCCGGATCTGGTAAAGCTGCGCCAGTCCGAACATATCGGCCCGATGCACCACCATCGTGTTGGCAGTGGGGATGTCCAGCCCGCTTTCGACGATGGTCGTCGCCAGCAGCACATCGTATTTGCCGTCGTAGAACGCGTTCATCCGGTCGTCGAGCTCACCCGCCGCCATCTGGCCATGCGCCACCACATAGCTCAGTTCGGGCAGCTGTTCCTTCAGGAAGGTCTCGATATCCGGCAGATCGGTGATGCGCGGCACCACGTAAAAGCTCTGCCCGCCCCTGTAATGCTCGCGCAACAGCGCCTCGCGGATGGTGACCGCGTCGAATTCGCTGACATAGGTGCGGATCGCCAGCCGGTCGATCGGCGGCGTGCCGATGATCGACAGATCCCGCACGCCGGTCAGGCTCAATTGCAGGGTGCGCGGGATGGGCGTTGCCGTCAGCGTCAGCACATGCACGTCCGAGCGCAGCTGTTTCAGCCGCTCCTTGTGACCGACGCCGAAATGCTGTTCCTCGTCGATGATGAGCAGGCCGAGATTCTGGAACCGGATGCCCTTGGCCAACAGCGCATGGGTGCCGATCACGATATCCACCGTGCCGCGCGCCAACCCCTCGCGGGTCTGCTGCGCCTCCTTGGCCGAGACAAAGCGACTGAGTTGCCGCACCTCCAGCGGAAAGCCCCGGAACCGGTCGCGGAAGCTGGCCGCGTGCTGGCGCGCGAGCAGCGTGGTGGGTGCAATCACCGCCACTTGCAGCCCGGACATGGCCGCGACAAAGGCCGCGCGCATCGCCACCTCGGTCTTGCCAAAGCCGACATCACCGCAGATCAGACGGTCCATCGGCATGCCCGAATGCAGATCGTCCATCACGTCACCAATGGCACGCAACTGGTCGTCGGTCTCCTGATAGGGAAAGCGGGCGCTGAAATCCTCCCAGGCATGCGGCGGCGGGTCCATCACCGGCGCCTTGCGCAAGGCGCGTTCGGCGGCCACCCGGATCAGCCGGTCGGCCATCTCGCGAATGCGTTCCTTCAGCTTGGCCTTCTTGGCCTGCCAGGCGCCGCCACCAAGACGGTCGAGCAACCCTTCTTCATGGCCGTATTTCGACAAGAGCTCGATATTTTCAACCGGCAGGTACAGCCGCGCCTCCTCGGCATAGTCGAGCGCGATGCACTCATGCGCGGCACCGGCGGCGGTGATCACCTCAAGCCCGCGATAGCGCCCGATGCCGTGATCCACATGCACCACCAGATCGCCGGGGGTCAGCGATTGGGTTTCGGTCAAGAAATTCTCGGCCTTGCGGCGCTTCTTGGGCTGGCGGATCAACCGGTCGCCCAGCACATCCTGTTCCGAGATCACGGTCAGGCCGGGCGCCTCGAACCCGTGTTCCAGCGCCCAGACGGCCAGGTGCAGGCCGCGCTTGCCGATGCGGGTGCCGTTTGCCACCGGGATCGCCTCGGCCAGGCCCTCATCCTCGATCAGGCCGGTGAGGCGCTCGCGCGCGCCTTCGGAGTAGGAGGCGATCAGCACCGGACCATCCGCCAGACGGGCCTTAAGGTGATCGGCCAAGGCCCCGAACAGGCTGACGTTTTCCAGTGCGCGCTCGGGCGAGAAATTGCGCCCGATCCGGCCGCCCGCGTCGATCACACCGGGGCCGCTGGCCTGCGGCAACGGGTTGAACTGCATCACCCGCCGATCCGCCAGGAGCGCCGACCAATCGCCATCGTCAAGATACAGCAGCCCCGGCGGCAGGGGTTTATAGACACTGTCCATCCGGGACCGGTCCGACATGGCCAGGCGGCGGGTCTCGTACTGGTCCTGGATACTCTCCCAACGCGCCAGACGGGTGGGCGTCACCTGATCGTCCAGCGTCACCGTGGCACCGGGCAGATAGTCGAACAGGGTTTCAAGCTGCTCATGAAAGAAGGGCAGCCAGTGTTCGACGCCCTGATGCTTGCGCCCGGCGCTCACCGCCTCGTAGAGCGGATCGTCGCTGCCGGCGGCGCCGAACTCGATGCGATAGTTCTGGCGGAACCGGGTGATCGCCGCCTCGTCCAGAATGACCTCGCTGACCGGGGCCAGTTCGATCAGGTCCAGCTTCTCGGTGGTGCGCTGGGTGGCGGGGTCGAAGCGGCGGGCGCCATCCAGCACGTCGCCAAAGAAGTCGAGCCGCACCGGCCCGCTGTCACCGGGCGGATAGATGTCGATGATACCGCCCCGGATCGCGTAATCGCCGGGTTCCATAACCGTGGGGCTCTGGCTGAACCCCATGCGGACAAGGAACTGTCTCAGCGCCTGTTCATCCACCCGCCGCCCGACCTGGGCGCTGAACGCCGCCTCGCGCAGCAGGTCGCGCGCGGGCACCCGCTGGGTCGCGGCGTTGAGCGTGGTCAGTAACACGAAACGGTCCGGCATCTGGTGCACCAGCGCCGCCAGCGTCGCCATCCGCGCGGCCGAAACATCGGCATTGGGCGAGACCCGGTCGTAAGGCAGGCAATCCCAGCTTGGGAACACGAAAACCGGTAGATCGGGCGCGAAAAAGGCCAGCGCCGCCCGCATCGCCTCCAGCCGCTTGTCGTCGCGGGCCACATGCAGCACCGGGCCGCCCGCGCGGGCGACCTCGTTCAGGATAAGCCGGGCGTCAAAGCCCTCGGGCGCGCCGCCCACCAGCACATGGTTCGGTGCCTTCATCGTGACGTGTCCCTGTCCGTTTCCGTCTGTCTAGCCCAGAACCCCGATCGACAGGTTCTGATACATCCCCCAGAGCGAGGTGAAGAAGATCGATACCATGCCGATGACCTGGGTATAGATCCGGCAGCGACCGATGGCGCGCGCCAGATCCTCACCCGTCAGCGCCAGCCCCCGCACCCGTCGCGCCGTCGACAGGTTCAACAGCGCCACCAGCGACATGGGAAAGGCCAGTAGGAACACTGCCTGCGCGAATTCCATTCCATAGAAGAACCCAAGCATCGCCAGCGCCGACAGCGTGAAACAGCAAAAGGCAAAGATCCACAATCCGGCGGTGTCGACGATATAGAGCATGCGATTCACGTTGACCCGTGCGATATCGTCCAGATCCTGCGCCGCCTGCCCGCCGACCCGACGGGCGCGGGTCACCATGTCATATGGCACGCCCAGAACCCAGTGGCTGGCCGAGGACCAGACCACCGCCAGCGCGATCCAGAACCACAGGTTCGAAAAGCTGCGCATGTCGATAAGTTCGAAGATCGAGGAATACCAATCCAAACGCTCTGCCCTTCCCTCTGGCCGTCATCGCGGCCTTCTATCCCGCCTGCGCGGCCATTGGTACCCTTGTGACCGGATCAATTCCATGCCACCCAATGCACAAATGTGCAAGGAGAGCCATGCATGACCCCGACCGTCGCCACCTTTCCCGCCGCCCGTTTCCGGCGTGCCCGCAAATCGCCCGCGCTGCGTGCGCTGGTGCGCGAGAATACCCTTGGTGTCGACGATCTGATCTGGCCGGTCTTCGTGCGCGAGGGCGAAGGGATCGAGGAACCGGTGCCCTCGATGCCCGGGGTGATGCGCCGTTCGGTCGACAAGATCGCCGAGGCCGCGGCCGAGGCGCAGGCGCTGGGCATTCCGGCCATCTGCCTGTTCCCCTATACCGATGCCGCGCTGAAGACCGAGGATTGCGCCGAGGCCTGGAGCCCCGACAACCTGTCGAACCGCGCCATCCGCGCGATCAAGGCCGCCGCCCCCGACATTGCTGTGATGACCGATGTGGCGCTCGACCCCTACAACATCAATGGCCATGACGGCTATGTGGTCGAGGGTGAGATTCTCAATGACGAAACCGTCGAGGCACTGGTCAGGATGACGCTTGCCCAGGCCGAGGCGGGCGCCGATATCATCGGCCCCTCGGACATGATGGACGGGCGCATCGGCGCCATGCGGCAGGCGCTCGAGTCGGCCGGGCATCGCAATGTGCTGATCCTGAGCTATGCCGCCAAATATGCCAGCGCCTTTTACGGGCCGTTCCGCGACGCGGTCGGCGCCTCGGGCGCGCTGACCGGCGACAAGAAGACCTATCAGATGGATCCGGGTAACACGGACGAGGCGCTGCGCCTGATCCAGCGCGACCTGACCGAGGGCGCGGATATGGTGATGATCAAGCCGGGGCTGGCTTATCTGGACATCTGCCACCGGGTGAAACAGAGCTTTGGCGCGCCCACCTATGCCTATCAGGTCTCGGGCGAATACGCGATGATCCGGGCGGCGGCGCAGAACGGCTGGATCGACGGCGAAAAGGTGATGCTGGAAAGCCTGTTGGCGTTCAAGCGCGCCGGTTGCGACGGCATCCTGACCTATTTCGCCCCCGAAGTGGCCCGCATCCTGCAAGGCTGACCGCGCGGGCAACCGGCCCGACGGGCGATATCCCGCGCAAACAGGGCAGTTGTTTGGTGACAGCCGGGTCGGTTCGGCGTAATGTCGCGACCAAGACCGGGAAAATCCGGCTTGTCAGGCAACAATACAGAGATCGAGAGATATGAGCAGTATCCACCCTCCCCGACTGACCCGTCGTGGCTTTGCCCTTGGCATGGCCGGTTTGTCCGTGACCGCCGCCTGCGGCAATGGCGTCGGCAATTCCAATGCCTCGCAGATCGACGCGCGCGTCAACGCCACCCTGACCGAGATGTATGCCCAGTTTCCCAACACGGTCGAGATCTCGCAAAAGTCGGCAGGCATGCTGGTGATGCCGCTGCTGACCGAGGCCGGTTTCGTCTTTGGCGGCGGCTATGGACGTGGCGCCCTGCGCATCGACGGTGTGACGGTGGATTACTACTCGGCAGTCAAGGGCAGCGCCGGCTTGCAGGTGGGCGCACAGCAATATGCCCATGTCCTGTTCTTCATGACACAGGCCGCGCTCAGCGAGTTCCGGCGGTCGAGTGGCTGGGCGGCAGGGGCCGATCTGGAATATGTGGTCAGCGACCAGGGCGACTCTCTGGCCGCCGATACCAATACGCTGCGCTCGCCGATTCTGGCGGCAGTGTTCGGCCGGGCCGGCCTGCGCGTGGGCGCGACCTTGGAAGGCACCAAATATACCCGCATCATTCCCTGATCGGCGCACTCACACCGGCGCGACGTGGTCACGACCGGGCTCTGATCCATCGCAGGGGCGGCCACCGAGCCGCCCTTTCGTTTTCTCTGCCAATCCCCTAGTGTCGCTCGGGAAATCCGAGTTCGGGGAAATCACGGGTCGCTCATGGGTCTGCTCTTTCGCTGGCTACTTCGCCTTGCCGCCGGTCTGATCGCACTTGCTGTCGCGGCTGTGGTGCTGGTCTATTATCTGGCTGGTCAATCGTTGCCTGAATACAACCAGACCCAAGAGGTTGCCGGGCTGACCGCGCCGGTCGAGATCGTGCGCGACACCCATAATGTGCCGCATATCTTTGGCAGTTCCGACCCGGACGTGTTCTTTGGTCTCGGCTACGCCCACGCGCAGGACCGGTTGTGGCAGATGACCATGCTGCGCCGCACCGTGCAGGGCCGTCTGTCCGAGGTGTTCGGCCCGCGCACCGTCGGCATCGACCGCCTCTTGCGGCGGCTCGACCTCTACCGGCTGGCGCAGCAGTCGGTCGGCGCGCAGGACGCCTATGCCACAGCCGCGCTCAAGGCCTATGCGGCGGGCGTCAACGCCCGCCTGGCCGAGATCAACGACGAGGCGCTGGGCCGTGGCGCGCCCGAGATGTTCCTGTTCAACGCTCCGGTCGCCCCCTGGCAACCTGCCGACAGCCTCGCCATCATCAAGCTGATGGGTCTGCAACTCTCGGGCCATCTGGAGGAAGAGGTGCTGCGCGCGCGCACCTCGCTGATGTTGAGCGATCCCGCGCGGCTGCTTGATATCCTGCCCGACGCACCGGGTACCGGCACTGCCGCGCTGCCGGAATATGCCGAACTGTTCCCGGACCTGCCCCGCTATGCCGCCGGGCGCGAAACGCCGCGCGATCCGCTGTCGCCCTTGCCGCGCCGGGGTCTGGCCGGGGCGTCGAATGCCTGGGCCGCAGCGCCCTCGCGCTCAGCCAGCGGTGGCACCCTGCTGGCCAACGACCCGCATCTGGGCTTTGCCGCGCCCTCGACCTGGTACCTTGCGCGGCTGGAGCTGGCCAATGGCGGCGTCATCGGCGGCACCATTCCCGGCATGCCCGCGGTGCTGCTGGGACGCAGCGAACGGTTGGGCTGGGGCCTGACCTCGTCCTACATGGACGATCAGGACCTGTTCGTGGAAAAGCTGAACCCCGAGAACCCCGAGGAATACCTGACCCCGGACGGCTACAAGGCCTTTGAAAGCCGTCCCTCGATCATCGAGATCAAGGGCGCCGCCCCGATCACGCTGACCCTGCGCTGGACCGAAAACGGGCCGGTCCTTCCCGGCAGCGTCTACGACCTGGACACCATCACGCCGCCCGGCCATGTGATGTCCCTGGGCTGGACCGTGCTGAACCCCCGCGATACCTCAATGTCGGCAGCGCTGGCGCTGGTCAATGCCGGCACGGTGCACGAGGCGATCCGCGCGACCGAGACCTATATCGGTCCCTCGCAGAACCTGACGCTGGCCGACCGCGAGACCGTGGCGCTCAAGATGGTGGGCGCGGTGCCGCGCCGTGACTCGCGCCATCAAAGCCAGGGCCGCCTGCCTGCACAAGGCTGGCGGGCCGAGAACCGCTGGCAGGGCCGGATGCCCTATGCCTCGAACCCGGAATTCGTCGGCCCAGTGGGCGGCATTCTGGGCAATACGAACAACAAGCTGCTGGAACGTCCCTTTCCCAACCATGTCTCGTTTGTGTGGGGCGATACCCAGCGGGTGACCCGCTGGCAGAGGCTCATGCAATCGCGCGAGGTGCATACCCGCGACAGTTTCATCGAGGCGCAACAGGACCCGGTCAGCCCGGCGGCGCGCACCCTGCTGCCGCTCATTGGCGCCGATCTGTGGTTCACCGGCGAGGCCGCGCCCGAGGGCACACCCGAGCGCCAGCGCCAGATCGCCCTGACCATTCTTGCCGAATGGAACGGCGAGATGAACGAACACCTGCCCGAGCCGTTGATCTATGCCGCCTGGCTGCGCGCCCTGCAAAAGCGGCTGATCACCGACGAGCTGGGGCCGCTGGCCACTGAATTCAAACATGTCGAGCCGCTGTTCATCGAGCGGGTGTTCCGCGACATCGACGGTGCAGCGGTCTGGTGCGACATCCGCCAGAGCGCGCCCAGGGAAAGCTGCACCGAGATCGCCCGGCTGGCGCTGGACGATGCGCTGGTCTGGATCGGCGAGCGGTATGGCACCGCGCTGGAAAGCCTGCGCTGGGGCGACGCGCATCAGGCCACCCATGATCACCCGGTCCTAGGCGAGGTGCCGGTGCTGCGCTATTTCGTGAATATCCGGCAATCGACCAGCGGCGGCGACCACACGCTGCAACGGGGACGCACTTCGGGCGAGGACCCGGACCCGTTCCGCAACGTGCATGGCGCGGGCTATCGCGGGGTCTACGATTTCGCCGATCCCGACAGCTCGGTCTTTGTCATCTCAACCGGGCAATCGGGGCATTTCCTGTCCCGCTATTATGACGATCAGGCACAGTTGTGGCGGCGCGGCGAATATATCCCGATGTCGCTGGATGCCGATCTGGCACGCGCGGCGGCAGTGGGGGTGACCGTGCTGCTGCCCGCGCCCGAATGAGGATGGAGGGCTATGCCGCCGATCTGATCGCGCTGGGGCTGTTGTTCCTGGCGGGTCTGGCCGCCGATCAACTGGGCGCGCGCAGCCGGTTGCCGCGGGTCACGCTGCTGTTGTTCTGCGGGCTGATGGCCGGTTCGGCGGGGTTTGACCTGATCCCCGAGAGCCTCGCCGCCGTCTATCCCATCGTGTCGGTCATCGCGCTCAGCATGGTCGCGTTCCTCTTGGGGGGAGAACTGTCGCTGCGCACGCTCAGCGCCCATGGCCGCGCCAT
This sequence comes from Ruegeria alba, assembly GCF_022321465.1. Taxonomy (NCBI): domain Bacteria; kingdom Pseudomonadati; phylum Pseudomonadota; class Alphaproteobacteria; order Rhodobacterales; family Roseobacteraceae; genus Ruegeria; species Ruegeria alba. The sequence continues at coordinate 647,764 of NZ_JAKOEM010000001.1, forward strand.
CGTGGTGATCTCGCTGATGGTGGTGGTGGTGACGCAGCTGACCGTTTCGGCCGGGCTGGCGCTGATCGGCATGCCGCTGGCGGCGGCGCTGATCGTGGGGGCGTTGGCCACCGCCACCGATCCGGCGGCGACGCTCGACGTGATCCGGCAGGGCCAAGCCACCGGAGATTTCCCCCGCAGGCTCAAGGGTATCGTTGCCATCGACGACGCCTGGGGCGTGTTGCTCTTTGCACTGGTGGCGGTACTGGCCGGAGCGGTCGAAGGGAACGGGTCCGGCCCCGGCCTGTTGGGTGGGGCGCTGGTCGAGATCGCGGGATCGGTTGCCCTGGGCCTGGCCGTCGGTCTGCCCGGCGCCTATCTGACCGGGCGCCTGTCAGGCGGCGAGCCGCTCAGGATCGAGGCGCTGGGGCTGGTGTTCCTGACCGCGGGCCTGTCGCTCTGGCTGGATCTCTCCTATCTGATCGCGGGGATGACGGCGGGGGCGGTGATCGTCAACCTCGCCCATCATCACAAGCGGGCCTTTCGCGAGATCGAACATTTTGAATGGCCCTTCATGATCGTGTTCTTCATCCTGGCAGGCGCCACGCTGGATCTCGGCGCGCTCTGGGCGGTCGGTCCCCTGCTGATGGGCTATGTGGCGCTGCGCGTGCTGGGCCGGGTAATGGGCGGCTGGGCCGGAGCGAAGCTGGCTGGAACCGCGCAAGCCGAACGCCCGTGGTATGGCCCGGCCCTGTTGCCACAGGCCGGGGTTGCCATCGGCATGGCGCTGATCGCGGGCGATCTGTTCCCGCAATTTGCGGACATGATCACCGCGCTCGCCATCGGCGCCACGGTGGTGTTCGAGCTGGCCGGACCGCTGGCCGCCGCCTATGCCTTGCGCCGGGTCGACAACAGCCGGGATCAGAGCGCAGCGTAGCGCGCCGCCTGACGGGGCGTCCAAAGAACGGTCAGGCGGAACCCGTCCTCGGTCTGTTCCTCGGCCTGCACCACATCCTGCTCGAACAACCAGGCACGTCGCTTGCCCTCGGCAAAACCGAGCGTAAGCACTTCCTCGCTGCGGGTCTCGGCCAAGGCCCTGGCAATCGCCGACAACAGCGGCTCCAACCCCTCGCCCGTCACCGCAGACACCGAAAAGAGCGACGCATCGCGCGCGGTCCGCTCGCGCAGCGCCGCACGCTTGTCGGGGTCGAGCAGATCGACCTTGTTCCAGACCTCGAATTTCGGCCGCCCCTCGTCCACCCCGAGCGAGGCCAGAATGGCCTCGACATCGCGGGCCTGTTCCTCGGTCGCGGCATGACTGATATCGCGCACGTGAACAATGAGATCGGCGGCCAGAACCTCTTCGAGCGTGGCACGGAAGGCGGCCACCAGCTCGGTCGGCAGATCCGAGATGAACCCCACGGTGTCACTCAGGATAACCTCGGGCCCGTCGGGCAGAACCACCCGCCGCATGGTCGGGTCGAGCGTGGCAAACAGCATGTCCTTGGCCATCACCTCGGCCCCGGTCAGCCGGTTGAACAGGGTCGATTTGCCCGCGTTGGTGTATCCCACCAGCGCCACGATCGGATAGGGCACCTTGGCGCGCGCCTTGCGGTGCAGCTCGCGGGTCTTGACCACCTTGTCGAGCTGCCGCTTGAGCCGCACCAGCTGTTCGTCAATGGCGCGCCGGTCGGCCTCGATCTGGGTTTCCCCCGGACCGCCGACAAAGCCCAGACCGCCGCGCTGACGCTCCAGGTGGGTCCAGGCGCGCACCAGCCGGGTCCGCTGATAGCTGAGTGCCGCCATCTCGACCTGCAAAACGCCTTCGCGGGTGCGGGCGCGGTCGCTGAAGATTTCCAGGATCAGGCCGGTCCGGTCGAGTATCTTGACCTTCCATGCCTTTTCCAGATTGCGCTGCTGCACCGGCGACAGGGGCCCGTCGATCAGCACCAGCTCGACCTCGTTGTCATGCAACAGCGTGGCCAGTTCCTCGACCTTGCCCGATCCGAACAGGTGTCCGGGCTGCGGCTTGGCCAATCGCACGATGCCAGATCCGACAACCTCGAGATCCGGCAAGGCCGCGGCCAAAGCCACGGCTTCTTCCAGCGCCGGAACCGGGTCACGGCGATCAAGATCGGATTTGAGTTCGGGGTGCAGCACCCAGGCCCGGGTGCGCGCCCGATCATGTTCCATCAATTGGCGTCTTCGCCCTCATACAGGCTGATCGGCTGGGCAGGCATGATCGTCGAGATCGCATGCTTGTAAACCAGCTGCGACTGTCCGTCGCGGCGCAGCAGCACGCAGAAATTGTCGAACCAGGTGATCACACCCTGCAATTTCACACCGTTGATCAGGAAAATCGTGACCGGAACCTTGGTCTTTCTGACGTGATTCAGGAATGCGTCCTGCAGATTTTGTCTGTCCGAAGCCATTTTTGTTCAATCTCGCCTTTGTTCTTGCAACGCACCGCGGACCAGCGCGCTCCCTCAGGCGGAGTATGTCGCGCGAATTTGGGATATGCCAGCCGAAAATATAGGTTATCTGCGAAAGCACCGGCTGCGCCCGGCGCTCAGTTCCGCCAGAGCGCGGGGGTAATCAGGGCGATAAAGGCCAGCGTTTCCAGCCGTCCGATGATCATCGCGCCGCTCAGGATCAGCTTGGCGGCGGCTGGCATCTCGATCAGGCGGATCGGCAACTCAGCGCCAACCTCGATCAGCGGACCGGTGGTGCTGAGCGTGGCAATGCTAAGCACCATGGCGGTTTCGAAATCCGATCCCGCCGCCGCTAACGCCAGTGCAATCGCCGCCAGTGAAATGGCAAACAGCATGAAGAACACCCAGGCAATGAACGCCCCGTCACGTTGGATACGAAGGTTGCGCCCGGTGGCGGAACTGACCGACGACGGGTGAACCAACCGCTGCATTTCCCGCATACCGTTCAGGTAAAGCGCGTAAACCCGCAACAGCTTGACCCCACCGGCAGTGGTGGCAACGCCGCCGCCGATCACCGAAAGGCCCAGCAGGATCATCCCCGGTGTACCCAGCCCCGACCATTGCCGCGCCTCGGCCCAATCAGTGGATTCGAACCCTGTCGTGGTCAGAAAGGACATCACCGTGAACAGGCTGCCCCACAGGGCCCTGAGCGCCAGTGTCACGTTCTCGCCCGAGGCGATCTCGAACGCGCCCGACCAGTGGCGCAGGAAGAGCAGCGCGGGAACCCCTAGCAGGATCAGCAGGCCAATGCGAAACTCGGGATCCTCATCCAGCCGGGCATGGCCGCGCATGGCGGTGTCCGATGAGAAGGTGAGCCGCGACAGCGCAAAGAACATGAACAGGAACAGGATCGCTTCGCCCGTCAGGCCCGAAGCGCTGCCCGACAGTCCGCCCACCGGCGAGATGCCCGAAGTCGCCATCACCGACATCGCATGACAGATCGCCACCAGACCTGGATCGCCCGCCGCCAGCAGCAGGAGCGCAACAACCAGCGTCAGGCCCGCATAGACCGGCGCCAGCGTCGCCGCGATGCGGATCAGCCGTCCACGGGGATCGACGCTTTCCCCCTGCCCGACCAGCACCCGGCCCGGCTGTCCCTGGGCCGTCACTTCGAAACCGCCCAGCGACAACGGCGCCAAGATGGCAGAGGCTGCGATCCACATCACCAGCCCGCCAAGCCAACCCACCTGCGCCCGCCACAGATGCAGCGGCGCGCTCAGGCGACCGGGGTCGGGGAACATCTCGGCCCCGGTTGTGGTGATCGCGCTGACCATCTCGAAATAAGAGTTCAGGAAGCTCGTGGTCTTCAGCGCGTCGTGAAACGGCACCGCCAGAAACAACGGCAACAACGCAAAGGTGGACAACAATGCCGCCAACTGCCCCAGCACCCCATGGCGCGACGGCCGCCCGGCCCGTGCCAGCACGATGGTGGTGACGGTCACCAGCCCCAGAATGCCGGAATAGAAAAACGAGCGCGAGGTGGGGTGATCGTTCAACGTCAACGCATAGGCCGCCGGTACCCACATCATCACCGAGAACAGACCCCAAATCAGCAATGCCAGCGGAAGTTGCCGCAACAGGCCCGACTCTTCTGTTTTTCTACGGCGCGTCATCAGAAGAAGTCGATCGAGACCTGCATCAGCCGCTCGACCTCAGGGACGTCGTCTGCCATGGCGAAGATGGCGATCACATCGCCCTCTTCGATGCGCAATTCGCCGGTCGGGCGCACCACCTTGCCCTGTTTGCGCACCGCACCCACCAGAACGCCCTCGGGAAAGTCGATGTCACGCAGCCGTTGGCCGGCCATGGGCGAAGTCGACAGCACCTCGGCCTCGATCACCTCGGCCTCGGCATCACCAATGGAATAGACCTGCCGCACCCGCCCGTGCCGGATATGACGCAGGATCGAGCTGACGGTGGTGGCGCGTGGGTTGATATAGGCGTCGATGCCCAGGGGCGGCATCAGCGCCACCAGGGTCGGGTCGTTGATCAGCGCAATCGCCAGCCGGCAGCCCTCGGCCTTGGCCCGCACGGCGGCCAGCATGTTGGTGCGGTCATCGTCGGTCACCGCCAGCATCGCATCGGCGCGCGCGATCCCGGCCTCGGCCAACAGGCCCGCATCCAGCCCGTCGCCATGCAGCACGATGGTACGCTCCAGCGCCTCGGCGGCGCGCTCGGCATTGCGGCGGTCGCGCTCGATCACCTTGGCATGAATGCGCGTCTTGTGCTCCTCCAGCGCGCGGGCCACTTCGAGGCCCACGTTCCCGCCGCCTACAATCACAACACGATCCTGCTTTTTATATGTCTTACCAAAGACTTCCATCGTTCTGTTCACGTCATCCACATGACAGAAGACATAGCATTCGTCGCCTGCGAAGATCTGGTCTCCGGGTTCGGGGGCAAACAGCGTGCCTTCGCGCCGGATCCCGACAACGATGGCGCGCAGGGTTGAAAACAGGTCGGTCAGCTGGCGCAGCGGCGTATTGATGACCGGGCTTTCCTCGTCCACCGACAGGCCGACCAACTGAGCCTGACCGTCCATGAAGGTTTCGGTATCAAATGCCGAGGGCGCCGACAGGCGCCGCATGGCGGCGGCGGCCACCTCGCGTTCGGGGCTGATCACCACGTCGATGGGCAGATGCTCACGCCGATAGAGGTCGGAATAAATGGCGTTGAGATAGGATTTCGAGCGCAGGCGGGCGATCTTGCGCTGGATGCCGAACACCGAATGGGCCACCTGGCAGGTGACCATGTTGACCTCGTCCGAATAGGTGGCCGCGATGATCATGTCCGCGTCGCGCGCGCCCGCGCGTTCCAGCACATCGGGATACGAGGCGAAACCGGCAATGCCCTGCACGTCCAGCGTTTCGGTCGCGCGGCGCACCAGATCGGGGTTGTTGTCCACCACGGTCACGTCGTTCAGTTCGCCCGACAGATGCCGCGCGATCTGCCATCCGACCTGCCCGGCCCCACAGATGATGACCTTCATTCCCTGGCCCCTTTTGCCTGAGGGTTTTTGAATGACAGAAGGCCGGGACAGGGTCAATTCAATTGTCAGACGCCGAATTCAGTGCCACTCTGCCATGCATGAAACTCTGGACCCTGCCCCTTGCCGCCACAGTGATTCTAACGGGTTGCGGCCCGCTCTCGATCTATTACCGCGAGGGCGTCAGCGTTACACGGCAACAGTCGGATACGCTTGATTGCGAGGTCAAGGCGCTGCGCGATGCGCCGGTGGCCAATCAGGTCCGGCAAAGCCCGCCGATCTTCTATCCCGGAAGGACGGTCTGCAACTCTGCCGGTCAGTGTTACACCACGCCGGGCAACTGGGTGCCGGGCAATGTCTACACCGTTGACGCCAATTCCGGCCTGCGCGCCCGTGTCGAACAGCAATGCATGGCCGCCAAGGGCTATGCTCCGGTCGAACTGCCCCGATGCAGCGAGGCGGTGGCTGCCCAGGTACAGCCGGTGCGCGGCGCCAAATTACCGGCGCTGGGGCCGAATTCCTGCGTGGTGACCTATCAGGACGGCTCGTATCAGGTGGTCACGCCCCGGCCCGCGGGCTAGGGGCGCGACAGCTCCCCTTACTCGGCGGCCTCCACCTCTTCGTCCATATGCGCCACGCGGGCACCCGACTTGCTGGAGGTGACCACACCCAGCGATTTCAGCTTGCGGTGCAGCGCGCTGCGCTCCATCCCGACAAAGCTGGCGGTGCGGCTGATATTGCCGCCAAACCGGTTGATCTGGGTCAGCAGGTATTCGCGTTCGAACGCCTCGCGCGCCTCGCGCAACGGCAGGGTCGCCAGCGCGCCCGACAGCACCACCCGGCCCTCTTCGGCGGCCTTGCCCTCGTCGCTGGGCAGTTCGCGCGCCTCGATTGAACCGGTACCCTCGCCCAGGATCAGCACCCGCTCGATCAGGTTCTTGAGCTGGCGCACATTGCCCGGCCAGGACATGGTCTGCATCAGCGCGACCGCCTCGTCACTCAACTCGCGCAGCGGCAGGCCCTGGCTCTGATGACACTGTTCGATGAAATAGCCGGCCAGAACCGGAATATCCTCGCGCCGATCCTCGAGCGAGGGCACCGCGATCGGCACCACGTTCAGACGGTGATACAGCTCCTGGCGGAAGCGTTCGGCCTGGATCTCGGCCTCGAGATCGCGGTTGGTGGAGGAGATTACCCGCAGATCAACCCGCACCTTGTCGGTGCCGCCGACCCGCTGGAATTGCTGATCCACCAGCACCCGCAGGATTTTCGACTGGGTTCCGGACGGCATGTCCGCCACCTCGTCAAAGAACACCACACCACCATGGGCCTGTTCCAGCAGACCGGGTTCGACACCACGCTCCTGGCTTTCACGACCGAACAGCATCTCTTCCATCCGCTCCGGCTCGACCCCGGCACAGTTGACGGTCACAAAAGGCGCGTTGGCACGGTTGGAATGGGCATGGATATAACGCGCGGCAATCTCCTTACCCGCTCCTGCCGGTCCGCGCAGCATCACGCGGCCATTGGACTTGGTTACCTTGTCGAGCTGGCCGATCATGGCGCGGAATGCCGTCGACTGGCCGATCATCTCTGCGCTGGTCACTTCGCGGCGCTTCAGTTGCGCATTCTCGCGACGCAGGCGCGAGGTTTCCATCGCGCGGCGGATCACCACCATCAACTGGTCGATGTTGAACGGTTTCTCGATGAAATCGTATGCGCCCTGCTTGATCGCGGCTACCGCGATCTCGATATTGCCGTGCCCAGAGATGATCACCACCGGCACATCCGGGTTGTCACGCTTCACCGTCTTGAGGATGTCGATCCCGTCCATCCGGCTGTCCTTCAGCCAGATATCGAGGATAAGAAGCCCCGGTGGTTCGGCATTGATTTCGGCCATGCATTCGTCGGACGTGCCCGCTAGACGGGTGGTATAGCCTTCGTCCTCAAGAATATCCGAGACCAGTTCCCGAATGTCGCGCTCGTCGTCAACGATCAAAATATCACTCATGTCGGTCCTGCTTTCGCCTTGTTTCTGGCCGCCTGTCTCTGCATGGCGGATCTGGAGGCCGGGTCGTAGCCCGGCAGTCGGATGACAGCCATGGCGCCGAAATGGTCCTGGCCGTCGAAGACGGGCGCATCCTCCAGATGCAGCGTCCCGCCATGTTCCTCGATGATCTTCTTGACGATGGGCAAGCCCAGGCCGGTGCCCTCGTCGCGGGTGGTGACATAGGGTTCAAAGAGGCGCGCCCGGTCCTCGGGCAGGCCGATCCCGTTGTCCGCAATGGTGATCTGGCTGCCCTCGGCGTCGCCGGTCAGGGTCACCCGGATTTCCGGTTTCAGCCCTTCAGGCGCACCCTTTTTCACCAATGTTTCAATCGCTTCGCCCGCGTTCTTGATCAGGTTTATCAGCGCCTGACTAAGCATGGTAGCATCCACATTGCCCATCAGAGGCGCGTCGGGCAGATCCGCCTGGACCGCCACGTCTGGCTGGCCCGTTTGTTGCAGCAGCACCGCGTCGCGCACCAGGCGGGTCAGATCCTCCTCATGCCGGTCGGGTTCGGGCATGCGGGCGAATTTCGAGAATTCGTCGACGATGCGGCGCAGGTCGTTGGTCTGACGCACGATCACATCGGTCATCGATTCCAGGCTGTCGCAATCGGCCTCGTCCAGCTTGCGCGAGAACTTGCGCTTGATGCGCTCGGCGCTCAGCTGGATGGGGGTCAGCGGGTTCTTGATCTCATGTGCGATGCGCCGGGCCACATCGCCCCAGGCCGCCATTCGCTGGGCGCTGACCAGGTCGGTGACATCGTCAAAGGCAATCACGTAACCCTCCAACGCGTCATCCTCGCCGCGCCGGGTGGACATGCGGACCAGCAGGTTTTCCAGCTGCCCCTTGCGGGTCACCTTGATCTCGGCCTGCACGGTTTCCTGCGCGGTCCCGACAAGGCTCTCGAACAAGGGCACGAACTCCGGCACGGCCACCGCCAGATCGAGGCTCTGCTCGTCGCCTGACCAGTCCAGCAGCCGTTCGGCCGAGCGGTTGACGAATGTCACCCGCCCCTGTGCATCCAACCCCACCACACCCGAGGTGACCGAGCTGAGCACCGAATCGAACAGCCGTCGGCGGCGTTCGATCTGATGGGTGTTTTCCAATAGCGTGTCGCGCTGCCCCTTCAACTGGCGGGTCATCTGGTTGAAATAGCGCCCCAGCATGGCGATCTCGTCATCGCCCTGTTCCTCGGGCACCTGCACGCCCAGATCACCGCCACCGACGCGCTGAGCCGCGGTTGTCAGCCGCCCGACAGGGCGCGACAGACGTTCGGCAAACCAAAGGCCCAACCAGACCGCAGCCAGGATCAGGATCACCGCAAAGCCCAAATAAAGCAGGCCGAATTCGAACAATACCCGCCCGCGCTCGTTCTCGAGCTGCTGATACAGATGCACCGTTTCCTTGGTATCGTCGAGCAGGTTGAGGATCTCGCCATCAACCTCTCGGCTGACATAGAGATACCGGTCAGGATAGGCCTGAAGCATCACCAGAGCCCGAAATTCGCTGTTGTCCCAATCCTGGATGATCACATGACCGTTGGTCTGGGCGGCACGGAACTGGTCAGGCGCGGGTTGTTCGTAATCGAACTGATAGGACCGGTCGCCGCGCGCCCTGATCTCGCCGCCGCCGTCCACCACGTAAGCTTCGCGTAGGCCGCGCTGAATCTGGCCCTGCCCCTGGGCCAATACCCCCCGCAGTTCGGCATCGGAAATGAAGAAATTCAGCGTCCGCGCCTGATCCAGATAGCGGGCCAATGCGCGGGCATCCTGGGTCAGCCCCTCGCGGTGTTCCAGCTCATAGGCCTCGGCCGCCGCGAGCGAGCTGCCCACGACGTTGCGCACCCGGTCCGAGAACCAGCCTTCGAGCCCGATATTGAGCGTCAGCCCGGCAAAGATCGCCACCGTGATCGTCGGGATAAGCGCCAACAGGGTAAACACCCCGATCAGGCGCAGGTGCAGGCGGGATCCCGCCGATTTCTCGCGCCGGGCGGCCACCAGCCGCCCCACCTGCGACAGCACCAGCGCCGCCAGAACCAGAATATAGACAAGGTCTGCAAGCAGGATGAGTCGCAACGTGGTGGAGCCAGCCCCCAGATCGAAGGGTCCGGTCACCAGATAGGTCGCAACGGTCAAAACCGGGCCCAGAACAACCAGCCCCAAGGTCCCGATATTGCGCGCTTTTCGTGTCTTGCGCCATTCGCTGAGCGAAATGAACGGCCCGTTCTGTGACCGGGTTGTCACCTGCTGCCTCATCCTGATGTGCCGCCAAAGCGGCTTACCGCCATATCTCGTGGTCTCTGCCGGGTTGAGGCCCGGATGCCACGCTTTGTGTGGCGATATTACATCAGCTTACGGCGCCGTGTCACCTCTATATCGAGGTCGGTGATCTTCTTGCGCAGCGTATTCCGGTTGATCCCCAGAAGATCGGCGCATTTGGCCTGATTGCCGCCCGATGCTTCGAGCGCGATTTCGATCAGCGGCGCCTCGACTTCGCGCAGGATGCGTTGGTACAGGCCCGGCGGCGGCAGAACACTGCCGTGCAGGTCAAAATAGCGCCGCAGATGCCGCGCGACCGAGGCAGAAAGCTTTTCGGCATCGCCGCGTCCGCCAAGCGCGGGTTCCAGTTCGGGCTGATTGCCCAGCACCTGCTCGACCTCGGTGCGCGAGATTTCCTCGGCCCGGCTGATCAGCGACAAGCGGCGCACCGCGTTCTCCAACTGCCGCACATTGCCCGGCCAGGAATAGAGGCGGAACAGTTCGGCCGCGCCAGTGCCCAACCAGCGCTTTGGCGCCCCTTCGCGTTCGGCCTTGGCCATGAAATACTCGGTCAACAGCGGAATATCGTCCACCCGCTCGCGCAGGGCGGGCACATGTATGGGCGCCCCGCACAGCCGGTAGTAAAGGTCGCGCCGCAGCTTGCCCGCCTCCATCGCGCGGGCCGGATCGCCCTGGCTGGTGGCCATGAACCGCGGCACGTAATCGCCGGGCGCATCCATCATCCGTACGATCCGGCCCTGAATCTCGTCACTGATATCGGCAATCTCGTCGATCAGCAGCGTACCGCCCTTGACCCGCGCTAGCACCCGCGCCGGCCCTTCGAGTTCCATCAGGTCTGCGGCGGTGACCGAGACAAAGGGCAAGGTGCGGCGGTCCGAGAAATCGTGGATTGTGCGCGCGATCAGCGACTTGCCTGTGCCGCTCTCGCCCGAGATCATAACCGGCAGATCGGTGTTCATCACCTTGGCCACCAGTCGATAGAGCGCCTGCATCGCCGGGGTGCGCCCCACCAGCGGCAACTCGTCGGGCCGCTCGGCGACCTCGTCGCGCGGCTCAGAGGGCGCGCTGCGCCGCTTCTGCTCCAGCGCACGCGCGGTGCGTTTCATCAGGTCGGGCAGGTCAAAGGGTTTGGGCAGATAGTCATAGGCCTCGGCCTCGGCGGCCTGGATCGCGGTCATGATCGTGTTCTGGGCCGAGATCACGATCACCGGCAGGCCGGGCCTGTCCTGCGAGATCTTGGGGAGCATCTCCAGCCCGTTGCCATCGGGCATGATCACATCCGAGATCACCACATCGCCCTTGCCCTCGGCCACCCAGCGCATCAGCGTGGTCAGGCTTGAGGTCGCATGCACCTTGCACCCCGCCCGCGTCAGCGCCTGGGTCAGCACCGTGCGGATCGTGCGGTCGTCGTCGGCCACCAGAACCGTGCCATCCATCAGTTGCTCTCCTTTTCGCCGCTTTGCTTCGGCACCCGAGGCAGCGACAGGCGGAACACCGTGCGGCCCGGGACCGAATCGACGGCGATCCAGCCGTCATGGTCGGAAATGATCTTGCTCACCAGCGCCAGGCCCAGCCCGGTGCCGTTCTCGCGCCCAGAGACAAAGGGATCGAAGATATCGGCGCGAATCTCTTCGGGCAGGCCCGGACCGTCGTCGATCACCTCGACCTGGAGCGGCAGGGAATGGCCCGAGCCGTCATTGCGGCGCAGACGGAAGGAATGTTCGAAATAGGTATGCAGCCGGATGGTGCCGCCACCCGGCGCCGCCTCGGAGGCGTTTTTCAGCAGGTTCAACACCACCTGCAAAAGCTGATCGGGGTCGCCATAGGCCAGCGGCAGCGAGGGGTCGTAATCCTCGATGATCTTCATATGCGCGCCAAAGCCAAGCAGCGCTGAACGGCGGGCCCGGTCCAGCACGTCGTGAATATTGACCGGCTTGAAATCGGGCACGCTGAGATTGCCGAATTGTTCGACCTGCTCCAGCAGTTTTACGATACGGCGACTTTCGGCCACGATAAGATCCGTAAGTTCAAGGTCTTCAGCCGCGAGGTTCATGCTCAGAAGCTGCGCCGCGCCGGTGATGCCCGCCAGCGGGTTCTTGATCTCGTGCGCCAGCATCTCGGCCATGCCGATGGCTGATTGCGCTGCCGATTTCACCGAATGGCTCTGCGTCATCCGCCCGGCCAGTTCGCGCGGGCTGAGCAGCATCATCATCACACCGGGACTGCCGATCAGGGGGGCGATCTGGATGGCGCATTGCAACGGAGCCCGATTGCCCGAGCCGACATCGATATCGTTGACGAACAGCGGTGTACCCTGGGCTCGGGCGCGCTCGAACGCAGGTTCGATCGGCGCGTCAATGGCCAGCTGATCCCAGACCGGTTGGCCCAGCACCGCCTTGCGCGACAGGTTCAGGAACCCTTCGGCGGCAGAGTTCACGTCGACGATCCGGTCGCCGGCGTCGATCAGGAAGGCGGGCACCGGCAGCGAGGCCCAGATGGCGTTTTCAGCGCTCATGCCGCCGCCTCCGCCGTGCCGCTCAGCGCCTCGGGCAGCAGGCGCAGAACCGCTTCGGGATCGCGCGCCGTCAGCACCTGTTTGCGCAGCGGCGCCGGGGTGGCGGCCTCGTCCATGTACCATCCCAGATGCTTGCGCGCCACGCGCAGGCCCAGGTCACGCCCATAGAAATCCAGCATCGCCTGATAGTGGCGCGCCACCATGTCGGCGAGCGCCGCACCCTGCGGCACCTCGGGCGCGGGCGTGCCATAGAGCGCATGGGAAATCTGCGCCAGCAGCCAGGGTCGCCCCTGCGCACCGCGCCCCACCATGACCCCGTCGGCGCCAGACCGCTCCAGCGCCTGCCGGGCGGTGTCGGCGCAGGTGATGTCGCCATTGGCGATCAGCGGCACATCGACCGTCGCGCGCACTGCCGCAATCGCCGCCCAATCGGCGCGCCCCTTGTAGAACTGGCAGCGGGTTCGGCCATGGATCGTCACCATGCGCACCCCCGCATCCGCCGCGCGCCGCGCCACATCAGGCGCGTTCATCAGCGTATCGTCCCAGCCCAGCCGGGTCTTGAGCGTCACCGGCACCTCGACGGCCCCCACGACCGCCTCGATCAGGCGCAATGCGTGATCGGGGGTCTTGAGCAGGGCCGAGCCGGAATAGCCGTTGGTCACCTTCTTGGCCGGACACCCCATGTTGATGTCGATCACCCGCGCGCCCCGGTCGGCAACCTGACGGGCGGCCTCGGCGATCCAGTGGGTGTCGCGCCCGGCCAGCTGCACGGCGGTGTTTTCCACATCCGCCGACAGTTCCGCCCGCTCGCGCACGCCCGGTTTGGCCTGAACCATCTCCTGGCTGGCAACCATCTCGCTCACCACCATGCCGGCGCCGAATTCCATCACCAGGTCACGAAAGGGCCGGTCGGTGATTCCGGCCATCGGCGCCAGGATCACCGGCGGGGTCAGGGTCTTGTCTCCGAGATGCAGCGTCACCTGTGCCTAATCCTTGTGCAATTGAGGTCTTGGTAATGAAGCCACGGCCATTGCACAATGAATCGCACCCAATCAAGGGTCATCAATTACGCATCTGCCTAATTTTTAATCGCTTCACCACGGGTCATTGCCAGCGAAGGCGTCACCCCATAAAGATCGGGCAATACCCGCCTACCCGCGCCCCGAGGACCGCCATGACCACAGCCGCCATCATCGTTGCCGCCGGGCGCGGCACCCGCGCGGGCGGTGGCGTGCCGAAACAATGGCGCCCGCTGGCCGGGCGCCGGGTGGCCGACTGGACGCTGGAACGCTTTGCCACCCCGCAGATCGGTTACGTGGTTCTGGTGCTGAATCCCGAGGACCGCGATGCGTGGAAGGAATTCGCGCAGACCCCGCTGATCCTGGCGCCGGGCGGAGACGATCGTGCGGGCTCGGTTCAGAACGGGCTGGCGGCGCTGGACGGTCTGGGCATAACCAAAGTGCTGATCCATGACGTGGCGCGGCCCTGCGTTTCAAAGGACACCATTCGCGCCGTACTGGACGCGCTCGACAGCCATCCCGGCGCGGCGCCGGGACTGGCGGTGACCGATGCGCTCTGGACCGGGGCCGAGGGCTTGGTGACCGGCACCCGCGACCGTGACGGGCTGTTTGCCGCGCAGACGCCGCAGGGCTTTCGCTATGACGCGATCGTCGCGGCCCATGCCGCCCACCCGGGCGCTGCGGCGGATGACGTCGAGGTGGCGCGCGCCGCCGGGTTGACCGTGGCCATCGTGCCGGGCGACCCAGACAACCTGAAAATCACGCGGGCCGAGGATTTCGCCCGCGCCGAACGGATATTGAGGCAGGACATGGATGTAAGGCTTGGCAATGGATATGACGTGCACCGGTTCGGACCGGGCGATCACGTGATCCTTTGCGGGATCAAGGTGCCGCACGACCGGGGTTTGCAGGGCCATTCCGATGCCGATGTGGGCATGCATGCGGTCACCGACGCCCTCTATGGCGCGCTGGCCGAGGGCGATATCGGCCGCCATTTTCCGCCTTCGGACCCGCAATGGAAGGGCGCGGCCAGCGAGATCTTTCTGCGTCACGCGGTCGATCTGGTGCGCGCGCGCGGTTTCACTGTCTCGAACATCGACTGCACGCTGGTTTGTGAATACCCCAAGATCGGTCCGCATGCTATTGCAATGCAAAAGGAAATGGCCCGCATCATGGGGCTGGAGGCAACCCGTATCTCGGTCAAGGCCACCACATCCGAACGGCTGGGTTTCACCGGCCGGGGAGAAGGGATCGCCGCGCTGGCCACCGCCTGTCTGGTGAAACCATGAGCGTTGCATCGCTGATCGGTACCGTCGGCGGGGTCGGCTATCTGCGCCCCGCGCCGGGCACCTGGGGGTCGCTTGCCGCGCTGCCGCTGGCCTGGGTCCTGCATCAGATGGGCGGCTTTCCCCTGCTGGCGCTGGCCACCGCGGGCACTTATTTCGCCGGGCTCTGGGCAACGCGGGTGATGACCGAGGGTCAGGCAGATCACGACCCCTCGGAAATCGTCATCGACGAAGTGGCGGGCCAGTTCCTGGCGCTTTGGGCGCTGTCCCTGCCCGCGTGGTTGCACGGGCTCGACATCTCGGCGCTCTGGCCCGGCTGGATCGCGGCCTTTATCCTGTTTCGCCTGTTCGACATCACCAAACCCGGCCCGGTCGGCTGGGCCGACCGCCGGGGCGACCCGACGGGGGTGATGCTGGACGATATCATCGCCGGTCTTTTCGCCGCCATCGGCACCGCGCTGCTGGCGGGGCTTTTCCATGGAGTACTGGGCCTATGACTGTTGCCGACCTGTTGGAGCGTGCCCGAAAACAGGAGACCAGAATCGCCACCGCCGAAAGCTGCACCGGCGGAATGGTGATCGCCGCCCTGACCGACATTCCCGGCAGTTCCGACGTGGTCGAACGCGGGTTCGTCACCTATTCCAACAGCGCCAAGCAAGAAATGCTGGGCGTGCGCAAGGCCACGCTCGACGCGCATGGAGCGGTGTCCGAACAGGTCGCGCGCGAAATGGCCGAGGGCGCGCTGGATCATTCCCGCGCCACGCTGGCGGTGTCGATCACCGGCATCGCAGGGCCCGGCGGGTCCGAGTTCAAGCCCGAGGGTCGGGTCTGTTTCGCGCTGGCGGGCGATGGCATCGCCACCAGCAGCGAAACGGTCGAGTTCGGCGCGTTGGGCCGTGCCCAGGTGCGCGCAGCCGCCCGCGACCATGCCCTGGCGTTGCTGGATCGCGGCCTTTCCATGATCGCCGCCTGAACCGGCAAAGCCGGAGCCAAAGCGCCACTTTTTTCATCACTTGAAAAAAAGCGGCAAAAACAGGCAGGTTTCCGGCAGGCCGCCTCTTTTTCCCGCGCCTGAAATCCGCACAACCGCTCTCACCACTCGCATTCGCAGCAAAGGAGAGCGGCCCATGAACGGAGCCGATACCGCCTGGATCATCGTGGCCACGGCCCTGGTCCTCTTCATGACATTGCCGGGGCTGGCCCTGTTCTATGGCGGCCTCGTGCGCGCCCGCAACGTGCTGAGCGTCTTCATGCACTGTTTCGCCATTGCCTGTCTGATGAGCGTGCTCTGGCTGGTGGCGGGCTACTCCATCGCCTTTGGCGGCGGTTCATCGGGGTTCTGGGGCGGGCTGGACAAGGTGATGCTGGCCGGTGTCACCGCCGACAGCCTCAGCGGCACCCTGCCCGAGATCCTGTTCTTTGCCTTCCAGATGACATTCGCCATCATCACCCCCGCCCTGATCGTCGGCGCCTATGTCGAGCGCGTGGGCTTCGGCTTTGTCCTCACCTTCTCGGGCCTCTGGATGCTGCTTTGTTATGCGCCGGTGGTGCATTGGATCTGGGGCGGCGGCATGCTGGCCGATGGCGGCATCTTTGGCGAGACGGGCGTCAAGGATTTCGCCGGCGGCATCGTGGTGCACGAAACTGCTGGTCTGGCGGCCCTGATCATCGCCGTCGTGCTGGGGCCGCGCCGGAACCGCACCACCCCGCCGCATAATCCCGGTTTCGTGATGATCGGTGCGGCGATGCTGTGGGTGGGCTGGTTCGGCTTCAACGGCGGTTCGCAGCTGGCCGCCGATGGTGGTGCCGCCATGGCGCTGACCGTCACCCATATCTCGGCCGCCACCGCCTCGCTCAGCTGGGCGCTGTGGGAGCGGATCAAATACGGCAAGGCCTCGCTGGTCGGCCTCGTCACCGGCACCATCGCAGGTCTTGCCTCGATCACCCCCGCCAGCGGCTTCGTCGGCCCCGCCGCAGCACTGCTCATTGGCGCCATCGCCGGGATCCTGTGTCAGGAGGCGGTCAATCTGGTGCGCAACACGCTCAAGATCGACGATACGCTCGACGTCTTTGCCGTGCACGGGGTCGGCGGCATCTTTGGCACGCTCATGATCGCCGTTCTTGGCGCCGGCAGCTGGGCCGCGCAGCTGGGCGGGCTGGTCATCGTGGGTGTTTTCACGGCAGTTGTCACCATCGTGTTGGTCAAGGTGGTTGCACTCATCACCCCGCTTCGCGTAGATGCCGAGACCGAAACAAACGGGCTCGACCTCTCCGTGCATGGGGAACGGGCCTATGACATGAGCAGCTGAGCCCACCTCGGCTGTTCCGACGCCCTTCAAGGGCTCAGGCGGATCTCTGAGAAGGGGTCCGCCTTTTCTCTGGTCGGTAGCTCAGCCTCTCCCCTTGAAGACCCCCTTTTTCCTCTTGCTGTAAATATCCCCGCCGGAGGCATCGCGCGGCACGCGCGATACCGCTTCAGCCAGCGGTCAAACGCGACGCCAGATCAGCCGCCCCGCCGCCGGTGCGCAGCAAGGCCCAGATCTCGTCGGCGGCCCCGCCCCCGATCAGCTTGGCCGCCTTGGCGCGCACGCGTTCCTCGCGCTCGGCAAGCGTCAGTGGCGCCATCAGGTCATGGCTCACCTCCTGTCGCTGACCGTCGCGGCGCAAGAGCGACAGATGCGCCTGGGTCTCGCTCAGGCTTTCGTCACCGATGACCTCCACCCGGTCGCGCAGCTGGATCAGCCGGGGATCGGCGCAAATGGCATCGCTATAACTGTCAAGCCGCGCGGTATCATGCCCCAGCGCCCGCATTGCCAGCACCGTGCCATACGAGAACTTGGCCCCCAGCCCGGTGGTGGGCGCGGGCTGGTTGCACACGCTCAGCCAGCGCGGATGGGTGCGAACCGTCAATGTGGCCACCTCGGGCGCGGCGATATCCAGGCTGCGCGCCGCTTCCAGCGCCGCATGCAGCCCGTGGCAGCAAGCATGGAACTTGTGGCTGACCTGTTCGAACAGCCAGCTTTCACCCAGGCCCTCCAGCGCCGACATCTCATCCGCGCCGTGATGGGTGGCGCCAAAGCCGTATTCGCCCTCCATCGCCAGCGGATTGGCGACAAAGCCGCGCCGCACCAGTTCCACTGCCTCGATCCCGGCGGCGGCGGCCAGACCCGCGTTATAGGGTTTACCCATGGTGCCGAACTGCGCCTTGAGACCGGCGGCGCGGGTGGCGGTCAGCCCCAGCGCCAGCGCCATCCGCTCCGGCGTCAGCCCAGCCAGCCGCCCGGCGGCGGCGGCGGCACCAAAGGCGCCCGCCGTGGCGGTCTGATGAAACCCCGCCTGATAATGCCCGCGCCCCAGCCAGAGTCCCACGCGCACCGAGAGCTCCATACCCACCAGCGCCGCCTCCAACAGTTCGACGATCGCGGCATCGCGCGCCTCTGCCATGGCCAGCACGGCGGGAAACACCGCCACCGAAGGGTGGCCGATATGGGCGAAATGAGTGTCGTCGTAATCCAGCGCATGGGACACGGTGCCGTTGACCAGCGCCGCGCCGCGCAGGGGGGCCGCGCCGCCACCGAACAGATGCGCGCGCCCGGTTCCGCCCTCATCCAGCACCATCTCGCGCAGGATGCGCGAGACCGGCTCCTCGACCCCGGCCCGACCGACCGCGATCCAGTCAAGCGCGGATAGCGACGTGACCAGCCGGGCGGCGGGCGTCGTGGTGATGGAACCGGTAGCGAAATCGGCAAAGGCGCGTGTCAAATCTGGCATGACGCGCAGTCTAGCGCCGGACGGACCCGCGTAAAGAGGGCATCGCTCAGCCGTAAAGCGCCCGTGCCCGTTCCTCGAACGCGCGCACGATCCGGTGCATCGCCTCGTTGAACACGAGACCGATCACCCCTTGCAGGATGGCGTTCCTGAACTCGAAATCCACGTGAAAGGAGACGTCGCAGCTCCCCTCGGGTGCATCGGCAAAGGCCCAGTCGGATTTCAGGTATTTGAACGGCCCGTCCAGGTATTCGGTGTCGATCCGCATATCCTTTGGAAACAGGGTCACCCGGCTGCCGAACCGTTCGCGGAACACCTTGAACGAGATCACCAGATCGGCCTCCATCACCTGCGCCGCACCCTGCGGCGTAATGCTTCGGATCCGGGCCGCGGCGCACCAGGGCAGGAATTGCGGATATTTCGCCACATCGGCAACCAGATCGTACATCTGCTGGGCGGTATAGGGCAGGCGACGTGTTTCCGAATGTGTGGGCATCTGTCCTTGGGTATTTGTTGGTGACAATGGCGCGTGATTTCGTATGTTGCGCGCCAAAGATCAAGGGGGCTGCGATGACTGACCGCGCTTATGTGATTGACGAGATGATCTCGGCCAAGGCCATCGCGGCGCGGATCGAGGCGCTGTGCCGTGAGATCCAGACCGAGTTCGCCGATACCGACAAGCTGGTCGTGGTGGGCCTGTTGCGCGGCAGTTTCGTGTTCATCGCCGATCTGGTACGCGAACTGGACCTGCCGATCGAGGTCGATTTCCTCGAAGCCTCCTCTTATGGCGACGCGATGGAATCGAGCCGCGAGGTGCGCATCCTCAAGGATCTGCGCAGCCCGATCGAGGGGCGCGACGTGCTGGTGGTCGAGGATATCGTCGATACCGGCCACACGCTGAACCATGTCACGCATCTGTTGCTCAGCCGTCAGCCCAAACGCCTGAAATCCATCGCCCTGCTGGACAAACCCAGCCGGCGCGAGGTGGATTTCCGCTCCGACTGGATCGGCTTCGAGATACCCGATGAATTCGTCGTCGGCTATGGCATCGACTTTGCCCAACGCAACCGCAACCTGCCCTTCATCGGCAAGGTGCGCTTTACCGAAGCCTGAGGCCGCGCGCATCAGGCGCGGCGCAGGCCAAGAAAATTCGTCGAATTTTCTTGGTCCCGGCTCACGGGCCGAGTTGCGCCGCCCGGTCACGCAGCGCCTGGCAGAGCAGGCCACGGACCCGGATCAGGCGCGGCACATCGGCCAGTTCCTCGTGACAGGCGACCCAGATCGGGGTTGCGGTCTCGGGTGGCAGTCCGACATCAAGCCGTACCAATCGGGGATCGTTGCGGGCGATGAAACAGGGCAGCAAGGCCCGGCCCAGCCCCTGCGCCACCATCTCGCGCAGCACCAGGAAACTGTCGGCCGATCCGATTGCCGCGCCAGGTTCCAGTTGCGGTTCCAGCCAGGCCCAGGGTCGCGACCTCCGCATCGCTCCGTCAAAGCCGAGCCAGCCCGCGTTATTGCAACCCGGTGCCACATAGGCTGCAAAGGCCATGCTGACCGGGCTTTCGCCAACCAAACCCTCGGGCAGCACCGGCGCGGGGCGCAGGGTCAATTCGGCCTCGAGCCGCGACAGGTTCAGATGGCTGTTGGTCGAGATAAGCGACAGCCGCAATTCCCCCGCGCTTTGGCGCAGATCGGCCAGGATCTCGGGCAGCAGGCTCTGGCACAGCGTATCGGTCGAGGTCACCCGCACGTGACCGGCCAGGGGCGCGTCCAGCCCCTGCGCCAGCTGGTGCACCGACTGCACCGCCTGCCCTACCTCGCGCGCTGCCGCGATCAGGCGCAACCGATCGGGTCTAAGAACATAGCCACGCGGGGTCCGGTCGAACACCTGGGTGCCGACACTCTCCTCAAAGGCGGCGATCCGGCGCAGAACGGTGGCGTGATTGACCCCCATCTGCCGGGACGCCCCCGCCACACTGCCCGCCTCGACCACCGCCAAGACAAATTGCAGGTCGTCCCAGTTCAATCTGTGCAAGATTTAAGACCCTTTAACCAGAAATGCAGACTATCCGCTAAGATTAACACAAGTACACTTGGAGATGTTGTCATTATCTTTTTCGCAACGGAGACGGGACATGTTTGCAAAGACCAAGACCGCCATCGCCGCCGCCACGCTGTGTGCCGTGGGGGGGCTGGCCCTGGCCGGTAGCCACGCACAGGGCGAATTCGCGCGTGAAATCAAGGCCCGCCAGGCGCAGATGACGCTCTATGCCTTCAACCTGGGCATTCTTGGCGCCATGGCCAAGGGCGAAGCCGAATACGACGCCGAAGCCGCCGCGCAGGCCGCCAACAACCTGGCCGCCGCCAAGTCGATCTGGATGCCCACCGCCTGGCCCGCCGGGTCTGACAATGCCTCGGTCGAGGGGACCCGCGCCCTTCCCGCAATCTGGGCCGCCGATTCGGATATCGGCGCCAAGTCGCAGGCGATGGGTGAAGCGGTCGCGGCCCTGCAGGCCGCCGCCGGGACCGACCTCGAGGCGCTGCGCGGGGCCATCGGCCCGGTTGGCGCCTCTTGCGGCGGGTGTCACAAGCCCTTCCGCGCCGAAGAGTGACGCGCGCGCCGGTCCCGGCTAGACTGGGACCGGTTCCTTGTTTCTGACGGAGGCGCGGATGAAGCTCTTGCGCATCGGTGCGGTGCTGGCGCTTGCCGGCCTTGCGGTGTTCTGGCTGCTCACCCGGCCCGAACGCCTGGTTCAGGGCGGTTTGGAAGGTGTCGCGGGCGATGCACAGCGTGGCGCGCTGGTCTTTGCCGCTGCCGGTTGCGCCTCGTGCCATGCGGCGCCGGGTGCCGAGGGTGAAACCAAGCTGGTTCTGGCCGGGGGAGAAGGCTTTGCCAGCCCCTTCGGCACGTTCTACGCACCCAATATCTCGCCCTCACCCGAACACGGGATCGGCGGCTGGAGCCTGCTGGACCTGGTCAATGCCATGAAGCACGGCACCTCGCCCGAGGGGCAGCATTATTACCCCGCCTTTCCTTTCGTCTCCTACGCCAACGCGGAACTGGGCGATATCGCCGATCTCTATGCCTATCTGATCACCCTGCCCGTCTCGGATACGCCCAGCCGGGCGCATGACGTGGGCTTTCCCTTCAACATCCGGCGGGGCCTGGGGATGTGGAAACAGCTCAACACGGGCAAAGGCTGGGTGATGACCGACCCCGCCGACGACCAGATCGCACGCGGGCGCTATCTGGTCGAGGCGCTGGGACATTGCGGCGAATGCCACACCCCGCGCGATGCGCTGGGCGGATTGCAGCGCGACAAATGGCTGTCCGGCGGTCCGATCCCCGGCAGCAAGGGCCGGTTTCCCGACCTGACGCCGGGGACGCTGAAGTGGAGCGCCGAGGACATCGCCTATTACCTGGAAACCGGGTTTACCCCCGATTACGACAGCGCCGGCGGCGCCATGGCGGATGTGATCCAGAACACCGCACAACTGCCGCCCGAGGACCGTGCGGCCATTGCCGCCTATCTCAAGGCGCTACCCGCAAACTGACCGCGCCCGCGCCGGTCAGGACTGGCGCATCGGATGTCAGGCCAGGCCGAGCTTTTTCTGCCGCGCATCCCGCAGCCGCGCAAAATCGTCACCCGCATGATAGGACGAGCGCGTCAGCGGCGTTGCCGAAACCATCAGGAAGCCCTTGCCATAGGCGGCCTTTTCATAAGAGGCGAATTCTTCGGGCGTGACGAAACGGTCGACCCGGTGGTGTTTCGGCGTCGGTTGCAGATACTGGCCGATGGTCAGGAAATCGATATCGGCGGCGCGCATGTCGTCCATCACCTGGCGCACCTGCTGTTCGGTCTCTCCCAGGCCGACCATGATGCCGGATTTGGTAAAGATCGACGGATCCAGTTCCTTGACCCGCTGGAGTAGGCGCAGCGAATGGAAATAGCGCGCGCCGGGACGTACCTCGGGGTAGAGGCCCGGCACGGTTTCCAGATTGTGGTTGAACACATCCGGTTTCGCCGCAACCACAACCTCCAGCACTTCGGGCGCGCATTTCAGGAAATCGGGTGTCAGAATCTCGATCGTGGTCGAGGGGCTGCGATGCCGGATGGCGCGAATGGTCTGGGCAAAATGCTCGGCCCCGCCATCGTCCAGGTCGTCGCGGTCGACGCTGGTGATCACCACATGGTTCAGGCCCAGTTTCTCGACCGCATGCGCCACCCGGCCCGGTTCGAACGCGTCCAGCGCATCGGGGCGCCCGGTGGCGATGTTGCAAAAGGTGCAGCCGCGCGTACAGATCTCGCCCATGATCATCATGGTGGCGTGGCCCTGGCTCCAGCATTCGCCGACATTGGGGCATCCGGCCTCTTCACACACGGTGACCAGGTTGTTGTCGCGCATGATCCGGCGTGTATCGGCATAGCCCTTGCCCCCCGGCGCCTTGACCCGGATCCAGTCCGGTTTCTTGGGTTGCGACTGATCGGGGCGATGCGCCTTTTCAGGGTGGCGCTGCTCGGGGATCTTCAGGTCACGCACGGGTCGGTTTCCCTTGGCTGGAACGGTTGCGGCACCCTCTAACATAACGCGGCGTCACAAGTAAGGCCACTGCTGCATGACCGCCATGCATTCTCGGGGCGGCGCGATGCTGCACACGCAGCATTTCCCCGGTTGAAGCCAGTTTGGAATCGCTCTAACCGTCGCCCGACCTATTGAAATTCCAAGGAGATCGTCTGATGAAGACCGGAGCATCCCTTCCCAATGTCACCTTCCGCACCCGCGTGCGCGACGAGGCCGTCGGCGGCCCGAACCCCTATCGCTGGCAGGACATGACCACCGCCGACTATTTCGCGAGCAAGCGCGTGGTGCTCTTTTCGCTGCCCGGCGCCTTCACCCCCACCTGCTCGACCTACCAGCTGCCCGGTTTCGAAAACGGCTTTGGCGATTTCCAGGCCCAGGGCATCGACGCGATCTATTGCATGTCGGTGAATGACAGCTTTGTCATGAACAAATGGGCCGAAGCGCAGGGCCTGAAGAACGTCGCCGTGATCCCCGATGGCTCGGGCGAGTTCACCCGCAAGATGGGCATGCTGGTGGACAAGGACAATCTGGGTTTCGGCATGCGCTCGTGGCGCTATGCGGCCATTGTCAATGACGGCAAGATCGAGGCCTGGTTCGAAGAACCCGGTCTGATGGACAACTGCCCCGAGGACCCCTATGGCGTCTCGTCGCCTGAAACGGTGCTGAATTGGCTTGTCGCGACAAACAGCGAAATCGCCGCCTGACCCCTGGCCCGACACATTTTTCGATACCCGCGCGACTTGCGCGGGTATTTTTTTGACTTTTTTCCCGTCTGGTGAGTTAGATTTTTTTCATAAGGCAAAAAGACACGGCAACTGCCGGCATATCAATTCAGGGGAATACCCCCACGGGAGGGAACATGAAAAAGAATATTGCAGAAGTGATCGGCACGTTCACGCTGGTCTTCATGAGTTTTTCGACCATCACCTTCATGGCCGATCAGGTAGGCGCGCTGGGCATCAGCCTGTCCTTTGGTCTGGCGGTGGTGGCCATGGCCTATGGGATCGGCCCGATCTCGGGCGCGCATCTGAACCCGGCGGTCAGCATCGGCGCCTTCATGGCCGGGCGGATGTCGATGCCCGAGATGATCGGCTACTGGGTGGCGCAGGTCGTGGGCGGGCTGGCGGCGGCCTTTGTCATTCTCGCGATGAGCGGCGATCCGGCCATGGCCAAGAACATGATCGGCCCGCAGGGCCTGGCGGCGGCACTGATTTTCGAGGTGGTGGCGACCTTCCTCTTTGTGACCGTGATCCTTGGCGCGACCCAGGACGGGCATGCGACCCCGGTGGCCGGGCTGGCCATCGGCCTGACCCTGACATTGATCCATATCGCGGGCATCGCCATCACCGGTGTCTCGGTCAATCCGGCCCGGTCCATTGCCAGCAACCTGTTCGACGGCGCGGCATTGGCGCAGCTGTGGCTGTTCCTGGTGGCGCCCCTGGCGGGTGGTGCTCTGGCTGGCATCCTGCACAAGAACGGGCTGACACGCGCCTAGCCCGCGGCACCCAGCCCTTCCGACGGTTGCGGCGGAGGGGCCTTGCGCGTTTCCGAAACGATACCCTCGCCCACCTGCCTGATGATCCGCTCCAGATCGTCGAACCAGCGCGCCCGATAGGTCGAGCTGCGCCGCACCAGCCCAACGGTACGGGCCGGTTCCGGCGCCGGGAACCGATGCAGCCTCAGCCCCGACACGGCGGCCAGTTCCGAGCGCGCTGCCAGCTCCGGCATCAGGGTGAGACCGAATCCCTCGGCCACCAGTCTTGACAGCGTGGCCAACGACGAGGCGCCCATGTTGATCCCGGCCGCCGCCCGGTCATGGCCACAGACCTCGAGCGCCTGATCGGTCAGGCAATGGCCATCCTCAAGCAGCATCAACTGCGCGGGTTGCAGATCGGTGGGGCGCGGCGCCTCGGCCCCCTGAGCCAGACGCGCCAGACGGGCCTCGGACCCGGCCAGCAGGAACCGGTCGCGAAACAGCTCGACCGATGTCAGCCCCGCCTGCGACACCGGCAGGGCCAGTACCGCCGCGTCCAGCTCTCCCTTGTGCAGCGCCTGCAACAGTTGTTCGGTGCGCGCCTCGCGCACATGCACCCGCAAGGACAGGTTCTGCGCCCTGAGTTCCGCCAACACGCCGGGCAGCAGATAGGGCGCCATGGTGGGAATGAGGCCCAGAGACAGGCTTGCCGCGCCCGCCTGATCCCGCGCGAACCGGTCAAGCCGGTCGGCGCTGGCCAGCGCCTGATCGACAAGTGGCAGCACGCTGCGCCCCAGCGGCGTCAGCACCACGTCACGCGCGCGCCGCTCGACCAGCGGTCCGCCCAGAACCTCTTCGAGGGCGCGGATCTGAACCGACAGCGCGGGCTGCGAGACATGGCAGGCCTCGGCCGCACGGCCAAAGTTGCGCTGCTCGACCAGGGCCTTGAAATAATGGAGTTGCCGGAGGGTGAAGCTCATAGGCGAAGCATATCGCAATCACCCCCGGCAACAACCCGAGATTATCCGATCAGCCGGTCGCGCCCGCTCTGTTCCTCGTAATGCCGCTTGAGCCGTTGCAGGGCGATGCGCAGCACGATCTTGCCGGACCGCGCCGACCAGCCCATGCGTTTTTCGGCCAGTTCCAGCCCTTCGAGGTAGCAACAGCAGCGCAGCGCCACGTCGCTCAGCCCCGGCCCAAGCTCGGATAGCGCGCGCGCCACGCGGTCGCGGGCAGCCTCGGGGCCGTGACCGACACCGCTGTCGGGCTGAAAGCCGCCCCGCGCGCCGCCGGTCAGGAACCGGTCCCAGTTCTGCGCGATGTTGGGACCCATCTGCGCCAGTTCGAAATCCTCGCGCAGCCGCTCGCCCGCGCGCACCAGCATGTCGTCCAGAAAGGGCTGACCATCACGATCCTTGCGCCGGGCCAGCGCGATCAGGGGACTTTCCGCCATGTTGTAGCGCACCCGGCGCGGCCGTTCACCGGCCTCACCCGCCACGGTTTTTTCCCCCATCACCCGGTGTTGCGCCGCAAAGGGGCTTTGCGCCTCGGCGAACCCGTCCTGCGCGGCGCGGGCGCGGTTCTCGGCCTCGGCCAGCAGCCGGCCCAGGGCGCCACGCCCGGCGGTGGTCAGGTAATACCGGCTGATCCGGCCCGGCTTGTCGCAGGCGATCCAGTCCTTGAGCGCCAGCGCCTGCGCCATGGCGCAGCTGACCACGGCGGTGCGGGTATTGCCGCCCTTGCCATCGTCGCGCACCACCACGGCCTTGTCCATATCCTCGGCCACCGCCAGCACCGCGCCGCTTTCGCATAGCCGCCTCAGGATACGCGTGGCCTCGAGGTCAAAGGTGGCGGCGTCGGGGGTCTCCTCGATCTGTTGGGCGGGCTTCGTCATCGGGGCGGTATCCTCTGGCTTGTCGCCACCGCGCGAAACCGGCGATCTGCTGAGTTTCAGCGGCGGGAAATGAGTGGCCGCCAATGCTTCGAGCGCCGCGTCCACCAGGGGATCGTCCCGCCGCATTTCAACCCGCCGGATCTGGCGCAGCACGGTCGAGGCATGACACCCCGCCCCGCGTGCCAGATCCCGGATCGAGAACCCCGCCTCGGTATGTGCCAGATAGCGCTGCGCGCTTTCGGGAACCCAGCCGGGGACGGCGTTTTCTGCCCAGTTACCCATCGTGTCCTACCCTCAAAGGCAAATTGACTGACCCTTTTATCCAGCAGTTATCCCCCGAGTTGCGCACACACCTTATGGTTGCATTGGTTACTTGTTCGTTAAGATATCTGCTGACCAGCCCATCATTGTTTCGAAAGAATAAACAGTTCTGAAGTCAGCGCACGGTAGTTTCCAAATCAAAGCAACACCCGCATTGGTTGTGGCAGAAATGTGGCGAACATCGTTAGGGAAAGGAAATGTCATGCAGGACCTGATGTCCATGGTATCGCAACTGCGCCGCCCGCGCCTGCTGATCCGCGCCGCACGCTTTGGCCAGGCGGAATACAACCGCGACCGCCACCTGCAACGTATCCTTGGATACGGCAAGCTGCCGCGCCCGGCGGCGGCGCTGATGCGGCTGTTGGAGCTGGAAAGGGTTCTGGACGAGCAGCGGCGCGCAGAGGATGCGGGATATTCGCTGCCCCGGCACGTGGACCTGCTGATCGCCATGATGGGCGAGGCGCAGCTGGTGCAGACCAGCCACGCCCCGCAAGACGCGTAACTTACATGAAGGCGTCGGGCATCGAGGCCTTCTTCTCGGCCACATAGGCCGCCAGCGCACCGGCGATCTCGGGGTCGAGTGCGGGCTGCTGATAAGCCCCCAGCAGTTTCTCAACCCGGCCCGAGGCCAGCGCATAGGTGTCGCGCGCGCCCTCTTCCTCCCAGGTTTCGAACGGCTTGTAGTCGAGCAGTTCGGATTTCCAGAAGGCGGATTTGAAATTGGCCTGGGTATGGGCACAGCCAAGGTAGTGGCCGCCCGGCCCCACCTCGCGGATTGCGCCCATCGCCTGATGCTCGGCATCGACGGGAACGCCCTTGGCCAACCCGTGCAATGCGCCCAACTGATCGGCATCCATGACGAATTTCTCGAAATCCGCCACCAGGCCACCTTCGAGCCAGCCGCAGGCATGCAGCATGAAGTTCACGCCCGAGAGCAACCCCATGTTGAGCGAGTTGGCGGTTTCATAGGCCGCCTGTGCATCGGGAAGTTTCGAGCCGCAGAACGACCCCGCCGAGCGGAACGGCAGGCCCAGACGCCGCGCCAGCTGACCGGCGCCATAGGTGACGAGGCTTGCCTCGGGCGTACCAAAGGTGGGCGCGCCCGAATTCATGTCGATCGACGACACGAAGGCACCAAAGATCACCGGCGCGCCGGGGCGGATCAACTGGCTATAGGCGACACCGGCCAGAACCTCGGCGAGAACCTGGGTCAGCGTACCCGCCACCGACACCGGCGCCATTGCGCCGCCGACGATGAACGGAGAGATGATGCAGGCCTGGTTGCTGGCCGCATAGACCTCGAGCGCGCCCATCATGATGTCGTCGAAGGTCATCGGCGAGTTGATGTTGACCAGCGAGGTCATCACCGTGTTGTCGCGCACGAACTCCTTGCCGAACAGGATCTCGCACATCTCGACCGAATCCTGCGCCCGCTCCGGCGCGGTGACAGACCCCATGAACGGCTTGTCGCTCAATGTCATATGCGCCATCAGCATGTCCAGGTGACGCTTGTTCACCGGAATGTCGGTGGGTTCGCACACGGTGCCGCCGGAATGGTGCAGCCATTTCGACATATAGGCCAGCTTCACGAATTTCTCGAAATCGGCCATGGTCGCATAGCGGCGCCCACCTTGTGCGTCACGCACGAAGGGCGGGCCATAAACCGGTGCCAGAACCAGATTGCGACCGCCGATAACCACCGATTTCTCGGGATTACGGGCATGCTGGGTGAACTGGCTGGGGGCGGTGGAGCAAAGCTTGCGCGCCAGCCCGCGGGGGATGCGCACCCGCTCATCCTCGACCTCGGCCCCGGCCGCGCGCCAGCGCTCCAGTGCTGCGGGGTTGTTGACGAAGTTGACACCGATCTCGGCCAGCACCGTCTCGGCATTCGCCTCGATGATTTCGAGCGCCTCTTCGTTGAGCACCTCGAAATTGGGGATGTTGCGTTCGATGTATTTGGCGGTCTCGATCACAACCGCCGAGCGTTCGGCACGGCGGGCGGCACCACCGCCGCCCCGGGCGCGTCGCCGGGTCATTGCCTCTTCCATGGTTGATCCCCTGGGTGATTGGTTAGCGTGGACTGTCTTTTATCAGGCGCTTGCCGATTTCGAACGTGGATTGCGGCGCTCTGGGGGGAAAAGCGACATGTAACGCGCCTTTGAGCGACAGCGCGCCACGCCGATCCGGCGCGGCACCGTTTTCCATATGGAAAACGGCCCGGAAAACGCGCCGTTTTCCGGCGCCACCTCTTGCGCAATGCCAGACCGCGCCCTAAGAGCCTGACATGAGCCAGACATCCCACGACCGCCTTCTGATCATCGACTTCGGCAGCCAGGTAACGCAGCTGATTGCGCGCCGCCTGCGCGAGCTGAACGTCTATTGCGAAATCCACCCCTATCAGAATGTCACCATGGACTTCGTGCGCGAGATGGCGCCACGGGCGGTGATCTTCTCGGGCGGACCCGACAGCGTCACGCGCGAAGGCAGCCCCCGCGCGCCGCAGGAAATCTTCGACTATGGCGTGCCGATCCTGGGGATCTGCTATGGCCAGCAGACGATGATGACCCAGCTCGGCGGCCGCGTCGAATCCGGCCACGGCACCGCCGAGTTTGGCCGCGCCTATGTCACGCCCAAGGGCACGCTCGACATTCTCGACGGCTGGTTCGCCGACGGCCGCGAACAGGTCTGGATGAGCCATGGCGACCACGTGGCCGAAATCGCCCCCGGGTTCGAGGTCTACGGCACCTCTCCCGGCGCGCCCTTTGCCATCACCGCCGACACCAGCCGGCATTTCTATGCGGTGCAGTTCCACCCCGAGGTGCACCACACCCCGAACGGCGCAAAGCTCTACGAAAACTTCGTGCGTCTGGCGGGGTTCAAGGGCGACTGGACCATGGGCGCCTATCGCGAAGAGATGATCCGCAAGATCCGCGAGCAGGTGGGCGACAAGAAAGTCATCTGCGGCCTCTCGGGTGGTGTCGACAGTTCCGTCGCCGCGATCCTCATTCACGAGGCGATCGGCGACCAGCTCACCTGCGTCTTTGTCGATCACGGGCTGTTGCGCAAGAACGAGGCGGCCGAGGTCGTCGGCATGTTCCGCGACAACTACAACATCCAGCTCATCCATGCCGACGAATCCGACCTGTTCCTGGGCGAGCTTGACGGCCAGTCCGACCCGGAAACCAAGCGCAAGATCATCGGCAAGCTTTTCATCGACGTGTTCCAGAAACATGCCGACACCATCGAGGGCGCCGAATTCCTCGCCCAGGGCACGCTTTACCCCGACGTGATCGAATCGGTCAGCTTCTCGGGTGGCCCCTCGGTGACGATCAAGAGCCACCACAATGTGGGCGGCTTGCCGGAAAAGATGGGTCTGAAACTGGTCGAGCCGCTGCGCGAGCTGTTCAAGGACGAGGTCCGCGCGCTGGGCCGCGAACTGGGCCTGCCCCAGTCGTTCATCGGTCGGCACCCCTTCCCCGGGCCGGGCCTGGCCATCCGCTGCCCCGGTGAGATCACCCGCGAAAAGCTGGAGATCCTGCGCGAGGCCGACGCGATCTATATCGACCAGATCCGCAAACACGGGCTCTATGACGAGATCTGGCAGGCCTTCGTTGCGATCCTTCCCGTCCGTACCGTCGGCGTCATGGGCGACGGGCGCACCTATGATTACGCCTGCGCCCTGCGGGCGGTGACGTCGGTCGATGGCATGACCGCCGATTACTACCCGTTCACCCACGAGTTCCTGGGGGAAACCGCTACCCGGATCATCAACGAGGTCAAGGGCATCAACCGCTGCACCTATGACATCACCTCGAAACCTCCGGGAACCATCGAGTGGGAGTGACCATGCCCCCCACGCGGCCTGCCCGATAGCGGCATGAGCCCCATCGCCCGCGCCGCGCTATGGATGACCGGTGCCATCGCCTCGTTCTCGGCGATGGCGGTGGCCGGGCGCGAGTTGAGCGCCGTGCATGATACATTCGAAATCATGATGTATCGCAGCTTTGTGGGCGTGCTGGTGGTGTCGCTGGCGCTCACCTTCAGCGGTAAATGGCATCAGGTCAGCACCCGCGCGCTGGGTCTGCACGCGCTGCGCAATGCGGTGCATTTCACCGGCCAGAACCTGTGGTTCTTTGCCGTCACCGTGATCCCGCTGGCACAGGTCTTTGCGCTGGAATTCACCCAGCCGCTTTGGGTCATCCTGCTGTCACCGCTGCTTTTGGGTGAACGAATGACACGGGTGCGCGTGGCCGCGGCGGTCATCGGCTTCATCGGGATCCTGATCGTTGCCCGCCCCGGCGCCAGCAGTCTCAATATCGGAATTGTCACGGCGGCGCTGTCGGCGATTTTCTTTGCCATGACAACGATTTCCACGAAAAAGCTCACACGGCTTGCCAGTATCGGCTGCATCATGTTCTGGCTGACGATCATGCAGGCGGTGCTGGGGCTGGTGGCCTCGGGCCATGACGGTCAGATTGCACTGCCCACGCTCGGCACCGCGCCCTATCTGGTGCTGGTGGGGCTGGCCGGTCTGCTGGCGCATTTTTGCATCACCAACGCGCTGGCCATTGCCCCCGCCACCGTGGTCGTCCCTATCGATTTTGCCCGCCTGCCCACCATCGCCGTGGTCGGCATGCTGCTCTATGGCGAGGCACTGGATATCTGGGTTTTCGTCGGCGCCGCGGTGATCTTTGCCGGCAACTACCTCAATATCCTTGCCGAGACCCGGAACACGGCGCGGTAACGCTCTCTCAATCCGGCGCGAGCTGACCCATCGTCAAGAGTTGACCGATCTGTACACCCCCATAACTTGATCTCACCACAATGGGAAATCCCCGCAGCCACTCACCTGCGCGGGACGGAGATATCTGGGAGAGATCAATGAGATACGCGCTTTCGGGTGCGCTGGCTTTGTGCGCCCTGACGGTGGCGGCACAGGCGGGCGGCCTTGACCGGTCAGGCCAGGGCATCAACATCCTCTTTGAAGAGGGCGATGCGGTCCAGTTTCGCCTCGGCTGGACCGACCCCCGCGTCAGCGGCAGCCTGGGCGGTGTGCCCTCGGGCAATGTGGCCAACAGCTTTGTCCTGCCGCATTTCGCCTATAAGAAAGCACTGACCGACCGGCTGGATTTCGCGCTGATCTATGACCAGCCCTTTGGCGCCGACATCACCTATGACGCCGCCTATCCGCTATCGCAAAACCCGGTACCGGGCGGGCGCCGCGATGTGCTCAGGGCCAAGGCCGATACCGACGCGCTGACCGCCGTGTTCCGCTATCGCTTTGACCGGGGGCTGAGCGTGATCGGCGGCCTGCGCGCCCAGCGGGCCGAGGCCAGCGTCACCGTTCCCGCCGCTGCCGGATATCGCGTGACCACCGACAGCCCGGTCGATTACGGCTATGTCGTGGGCGTCGCTTGGGAGCGGCCCGATATCGCCGCAAGGGTGGCGCTGACCTATAACTCGGCCATCGACCATACCCTGCAACAAAGCGAGAGCCTGAACCCGCCGCCGCCCGCACCGCCGGGCTTTGTGGCCACCCTGCCCTCGACCAGCACGATCAGCACGCCGCAATCGGTGAACCTGGATTTCCAGACCGGCATCGCCGCCGACACGCTTCTCTTTGGCAGCGTGCGCTGGGTCGACTGGACCGCGCTGGTCTATAACCCGCCCAATTATCCGCCGCTTAGCAACCTGGTCGACTACGACAGCGATACGGTGACCTATTCGCTGGGCATCGGGCGGAAATTCTCCGAGGCTTTCTCGGGCGCGGTGACTTTGGGATACGAGCGGCGCTCGGGCGACAGCCTGTCCGATCTCGGCCCCACCGACGGGTTCTGGAGCATCGGACTGGGCGGCACCTATTCGCTGGACAAGGCCAAGATTTCGGGCGGCGTGCGCTATACCGATCTGGGCGATGCCACCACCAACAACGGCGCCCGCTTTACCGGCAACAGCGCCTGGAGCGTCGGGTTCCAGATCACCTATGCGCTGAACTGATCAAGGCGCAGGAATCGGGTCGCGCGGGGGCGCGGGGTCGGGCACAACAGGGCATGAACGATCAGAAAACCCTGTCCCCACGCGCCTGGGCCGAGCTGTTGCTGCTTGGCCTGATCTGGGGCGCGTCCTTCCTGGCGATCCGCATCGCGCTGGACGAGGTGCCGGTGGTCACGGCAGTGCTGCACCGGACGTTCTGGGCTGCCCTGCTGTTGTGGCTGGTGGTCTGGGCCAGCCGCATCGCGCTGCCGCGCGATCCCCGCATCTGGGGCGCCTTTCTGGTGATGGGGCTTTTGAACAACGTGATCCCCTTTGGCCTGATGGCCTGGGGCCAGTTGCATATCGAGACCGGGCTCACCTCGATCCTGAATGCCAGCACCGCGATCTTTGGCGTGCTGGTCGCGGCAGCGGTCTTTGCCGACGAGCGGTTGACGCCCCGGCGCCTGCTGGGGGTGAGCATCGGCTTTGCCGGCGTCGTGGTGACCATCGGGCCAGAGCATCTGACCCGGCTCGACCCGCGCTCGACCGCGCAGCTGGCGGTGCTGGCGGGCACGCTTTCCTATGCACTGGCCGGGGCCTGGGCGCGCGCCCGGCTGAGCGGGTTGCCACCGCAACTGGCCGCTGCCGGAATGCTGACCGGGTCGAGCCTGATCCTGTTGCCTGCCGCGCTGCTGATCGACGGGCCGGTCACCCTGTCGCTGCAACCGGTGACCTGGGCGGCGATCGGATATTACGCGCTGGTCGCCACGGCGGGGGCCTATCTGCTTTATTACCGGGTTTTGGCTATGGCCGGTGCGGGGAACCTGATGCTGGTCACGCTGGTAATCCCGCCGGTGGCTATTGGCCTGGGTGCCTGGATACGATCCGAGGCGCTGCCGGCCAATGCCTTTGGTGGCCTTGCCCTGCTGGCCCTTGGCCTGATGGTGCTGAACCGCCGCCCGCGCCGCCACGATTGACCCCGCCCGCCGCGCCCATTAGCAAGGGCCAGAACAGCAAGGATGAGGGCGGGATGATCTACGGCTCGGCTCGGGACTGGCGCGAGGCCAGCCGCAAGAAAGTGCTCTTTTTCGGCATGTCGGGCCTGGGCAAGACCCATGTCTCGAACCGGTTGCGCGACAACGGCGACTGGTTCCACTACTCGATCGATTACCGCATCGGCACCCGCTATATGGGCGAGTTCATCACCGACAATGCCAAGGCCGAGGCAATGAAGGTGCCCTTCCTGCGCGATCTCCTGATGTCGGATTCGATCTATATCGGCTCGAACATCTCATTCGAGAACCTGACCCCGGTCTCGACCTATCTGGGCAAGCCCGGCGCGCCCGGCAAAGGCGGCCTGCCCATCGCCGAATACCGCCGGCGCCAGGACCAGTTCCGCCATGCCGAGATCTATGCCCTGCTCGACACCGAGTATTTCATCGACCGGGCGCAGCGTCTCTATGGCTATCCGCATTTCATCTGCGATACCGGTGGCTCGATCTGCGAATGGGTCGACCCCGAGGATCCGCGCGATCAGGTCCTGAACGAATTGTCCAAGCACACGCTGATGATCTGGATCGAAGGGTCCGAGGCGCATACCGCCGAGCTGATCCGCCGTTTCGACAAGGCGCCCAAACCGATGTCCTATCAGCCGGAATTCCTGTCCCGGGTGTGGGAGGCCTATCTGGCCGAGAACGATTGCGCGCCCGACGAAGTTGACCCCGACGCCTTTATCCGCTGGACCTATGCCCAGGCGCTGGCCCATCGCCAGCCCCGCTATCGCGCCATGGCCCGCAACTGGGGGATCACCGTCACCGCCGAACAGATCGGCGCCATCCGCGACGCCGCAGATTTCGACGAGCTGATTGAATCCACCCTGGAAAACCGCCCCGGCTGAGCGCGTGAGAAAATTCGACGAATTTTCTCCTCCCCCTCTGGACGCGCTGAATCGGGATTGCTATACGGCGCGAACCGTTCCGGCGTAGCTCAGCGGTAGAGCAGTTGACTGTTAATCAATTGGTCGTAGGTTCGATCCCTACCGCCGGAGCCATTCAATCGCTTGATACTCAAGCAAAAAGGGCGAGCCCCCTCGGTTTCGCCTTTTGCGTTTTTCAATCGGCAACCCTTGTATCGCGACGGACGATTGCCCTGTGCGCCGCCCGCCGCCCCGGGCAGGTTAGAGTGCAGAACCGGTTTTCCTCCGCGCCCGCTGTGCTTGTTCGCAAAATCCGCAAAACAGCGCGCAAGTGCAATCCGCGCGCCGTCGCTCCGGTTTCGAAACCTGTTGGCCTCATCCGCTGAGCAGGCGCGAACAGGTCGCGGGTCTGACCGGCGTCCCCCTCTTCCCCCTCCTTCGGATATCCGTTAAAGGCATCTCAACTTTCACGGGGGAACGACACCAGATGCAAGAGCCCGCAATCACTCCGGACCTGATCGCCGCGCACGGGCTGAAGCCCGAGGAATACGACATGATCCTCGAGATCATCGGGCGCGAACCGACCTTTACCGAGCTGGGCATCTTCTCGGCCATGTGGAACGAGCATTGTTCCTACAAATCCTCCAAGAAATGGCTGCGCACCCTGCCCACCAGCGGTCCGCAGGTGATCTGTGGTCCGGGCGAGAACGCGGGCGTAGTCGATATCGGCGACGGTCAGGCGGTGGTCTTCAAGATGGAGAGCCACAACCACCCCTCCTATATCGAGCCCTACCAGGGCGCGGCCACCGGCGTAGGCGGCATCCTGCGTGACGTGTTTACCATGGGTGCACGCCCCATTGCCTCGATGAACGCGCTGTCCTTTGGCGAGCCCGCGCACCCCAAGACCCGGCAACTGGTCAATGGCGTGGTCGAGGGCATCGGCGGCTATGGCAACTGTTTCGGGGTTCCCTGTGTGGGCGGTGAGGTGCGCTTTCACCCTGCCTATAACGGCAACTGCCTTGTGAACGCCTTTGCCGCCGGTCTGGCCGACAGCGACAAGATCTTCTACTCCGCTGCCTCGGGTGTCGGCATGCCGGTGGTCTATCTCGGTGCCAAGACCGGGCGCGACGGCGTCGGCGGCGCCACCATGGCCAGCGCCGAGTTCGACGACACGATCGAGGAAAAGCGCCCCACCGTGCAGGTGGGCGACCCGTTCACCGAGAAACGCCTGATGGAGGCGACGCTGGAGCTGATGCAGACCGGCGCCGTGATCTCGATCCAGGACATGGGCGCCGCGGGCTTGACCTGTTCGGCGGTGGAAATGGGCGACAAGGGCGGTCTGGGCGTGCGTCTGGACTTGGAAAACGTGCCCCAGCGCGAAGAGAACATGACCGCCTACGAGATGATGCTGTCGGAATCCCAGGAACGGATGCTGATGGTATTGAAGCCCGAGCTTGAGGCCGAGGCCCGCGCCGTGTTCGAGAAATGGGATCTGGATTTCGCCATCGTGGGCGAAACCATCGCCGAAGACCGCTTCCTCATCATGCATCACGGAGAGGTGAAAGCCGATCTGGTGCTGTCGAAACTGTCTTCGACCGCCCCGGAATACGACCGCCCCTGGGTGCCGACCCCGGCCGCCGAGCCGCTGGCCGAAGTACCCCAGATCGACCCGGTCGACGGGCTGCGCGCGCTGCTGGCCTCGCCCAACTATGGCGGCAAGCAGTGGGTCTATGAACAATACGATACCATGGTCATGGCCGACAGCGCCCGCACGCCGGGCCTGGGCGCCGGGATCGTGCGCGTGCACGGCACCGACAAGGCGCTGGCCTTTACCAGCGACGTGACGCCCCGCTATGTCCGCGCCAACCCCATCGAGGGTGGCAAACAGGCGGTGGCCGAGGCCTATCGCAACCTGACCGCCGTGGGCGCGCTGCCGCTGGCCACCACCGACAACCTGAATTTCGGTAATCCCGAAAAGCCCGAGATCATGGGCCAGTTCGTCGGCGCCATCAAGGGGATCGGCGCCGCCTGTGCCGCGCTCGACATGCCCATCGTCTCGGGTAACGTCTCGCTCTATAACGAGACCGATGGCACCGCGATCCTGCCCACCCCAACGATCGGCGCCGTTGGCCTCTTGGCCTCGACCGACGAGATCATCGGCAAGGAGGTCCGCGAGGGCCATGTGGCGCTGGTGATCGGCGAGACCACCGGCCATCTGGGCCAATCGGCACTGTTGGCCGAGGTGTTCAACCGCGAGGATGGCGATGCGCCCCACGTGGATCTGGAGGCCGAGCGCCGCAACGGAGAGTTCATCCGCGCCAACCGCGCGCTGATCAAGGCCTGCACCGATCTGGGTGATGGCGGCCTGGCACTGGCAGCGTTTGAACTTGCCGAGACGGCCGGCGTCGGCGTCCACCTGGACGAGGCCCCGACCGAATTCCTGTTCGGCGAAGATCAGGCCCGCTATCTGGTCGCCTGCAATTTCGATCAGGCCGAGGCGCTGATGTCGGCGGCGGCGCAGGCGGGCGTGACGGTCACTTCGGTCGGCCGCTTCACCGGCGACACCGTGCGCATCGGCGGCTCCGAGGCACCGCTGGCGGACTTGGCCGCCACCTTCCGCACCAGCTTTGCAGCCGTGGTCGCCTGAGAAGCGCCCCGGCCCCAACGCGCGCCTCCGGGGCGCGCTTTTCCAGTGGCAACTGCGGGGGTGACTTGCGCGCCCCGGTCCGGCGCTCTACATCTGGGGGCAAGACATCTGGAGTATATAACATGGCCATGGAAGCCCATGAAATCGAGGCGCTGATCCGCGCCAACTTCCCCAAGGCAAAAATCACCATCACCGACCTAGCAGGCGACGGCAATCATTGGGCCGCCGAGGTGGTGGACGAAAGCTTTCGTGGCCAGAGCCGGATCCAGCAACAGCGTGCCGTCAACGCGGCGGTGAAGCCCGAAATCGACAGCGGCAAGCTGCACGCGCTGGCCCTGACCACCAAGGCGCCCGAATAGGCGTTGGGCGCCGGAAACAGACAGTTCTGCCACCCCGCGTGGCGCAGAAGGAAACGCATCAATGACCGACGCAAAGACCCGTATCGACGAAACCGTCAAAGCCAACGATGTGGTGCTCTACATGAAGGGCACCAAGGAAATGCCGCAATGCGGGTTTTCCAGCCGCGTGGCCGGCGTGCTCAACTACATGGGCGTGGCCTATCAGGATGTGAACGTGCTGGCCGATGACGAGATCCGCCAGGGCATCAAGGACTATTCCGACTGGCCGACCATCCCGCAGCTTTATGTCAAAGGCGAGTTCGTGGGCGGCTGCGACATCATCACCGAAATGACCCTGTCAGGCGAGTTGGACACGCTGTTGGAAGAGAACGGCGTGGCCTATGACAAGGACGCCGCCGACAAGATCCGCGCCGCCAACGCCTGAACGCCCTTACGGCAACCGCAAGCAAAGTCTTGGAAAGACTTTGCAACAGGATTTCCCCTGAAATCCTGTCAAAAAAGCGCCCCAAGGGGCGCTTTTTACAAGATATCCGCGATATCTTGGCCCGGCCTCAGCCTACCACCTTTTCTTCGATCCGGTCGGCCAGCGCCTCGGCGCGGGCCGCCAGTTCCGCCAAAGTATCGGTGACCGAGGGCGGGATCACTGCCACCTCAACCCGCTCGGGCGCGGGTGCGGGTGCGGATTTCAGCGCTTCCAGTTCGGCCTCGCGCTCGGCCAACCGGGCTTCGACTACGCCGATCTTGTCTTCGACTGCGGCAGTCTTGTCGGCCAGCATCAGCCCGGCCATCAGCAGCATCCGAGCCTCGGGCATCCTCCCGATCTGGTCCGACAGCACCTGCGCCTCGTCATCCAGCATCTTGGCAGCCGAATGCAGAAAGCTCTCCTCGCCTTCCTGACAGGAAACCTCGAAGGCGCGGCCGCCGATATGAATTGTCACTTCGGGCATTATTCATCCTCTCCTTCCGCCAGGTTCGCCGACGTCAGCAGCGGCCCCAGTTTGCTCAGCACCGCCTGAACCTCGGCCGCATCGGTGGCACGTTGAGCGCGCAGAGCCTCCAGTTCGGCCAGCATCGCCGCATTGATCAGGTGCGGCTCGCCCACCCCGGCCTCGTTGGCGGCGCGCAGATCCGACAGTGCCTTGCGCAGCTGATCATTGGCCTTGCGCAGCCGTTGCAGATCGCCATCCAGTCGCGACATTGCCGCACCATGGCTGACCCGTTCGGCGCGCAGCATCTCCAACTCAGAGCTCAACTCCGAGACTCGTTCGGACTGGCCCAGTTCGGATTTCAGAGCCTCGATCTCGGTGCGCAGTTCATCCTCGACCGCGCTGTTGCCGGCCTGGGAGCGCAGATCCTCGATCTCGGCCTTGAGCGCCTCAACATCCTCGACCGCGTCGAGCTCGGCCTTGAGCGCGTCGATCTCTGCGCGCAACAGCGTGCTCTGGTCTTCGGCCTCCAGCGCCGCCTTGGCCTCGGCCAGCTCTGCCCGGGCCGCCTCGGCCGCCACCAGCTTGGCGGTGGCCTCGGCCAGATCCGCTCGCAGCCTGTCAAGCTCGCCTTCATCCTCGACGGGCATCGGCGCTGCTGCGGCCTCAGCTTGCAGCGCCTGGATTTCGACCTCATATTTGGACTTGATCGCCTTCAGTCGCTCTTGCAACTGCGCATTAGCGAGCCGTTCGTCTTCCAGCGCAGCGATCAGATCATTATCGGCTTCGACGGATTCCGATGGCGGCGCTGCCTCTTGCGGCATCGCCAGGGCTTCGACCCCGGCTCCGATCCGCTCCATCGCGACCGAAATGCGGCTGTGCAGTTCCTCGATCTGGCTCATGCCCTCACCCTCGTGATGCGCGTGTTGTTCTTGCTTCTCTTTTCCGGACCCGGAACGGCGCGGCAATGATGCCGACCGAATCGGATGCCGGAATGGATAGCAGTAGTCTAACCAAATGACGGGGAAAATACCCCCATCTTTGCTTTCAACGACTTGTCGGCGGCTTCTGATGTAGCGTCTCCGACAAAAAACCTGTTTGGCTTGAACTTTGAGGGGTGAGTGGTATTGAGCGCAAAACCCGCCCGAAACCCAAAGGACAAAGCCTCGTGGACCTGATTGCGCTGCGCACTGCGAACCCCGACCACTGGACCAAGGCCACCGCCATCCGCGCCCTGACGCTGGATGCCATCGCGGCGGCGAATTCCGGCCATTCCGGCATGCCGATGGGCATGGCCGATGTCGCCACCGTGCTGTTCGAAAAGCACCTGAAATTCGACGCCGCCACCCCCACATGGCCCGACCGCGACCGGTTCATCCTGTCGGCCGGCCATGGTTCGATGCTGCTCTATTCGCTGCTCTATCTCACCGGCAATCCCGAGATCACGCTGGAGGAGATCAAAAACTTCCGCCAGATGGGTGCCAAGACTGCCGGCCACCCCGAGAATTTCCTGGCCAAGGGAATCGAGACCACCACCGGCCCTCTGGGTCAGGGCATCTCGAACGCCGTGGGCTTTGCCATCGCCGAGGAAATCCAGCGCGCGCAGTACGGCAAGAAGGTCGTCGACCATTACACCTATGTGATCGCCGGTGACGGCTGCCTGATGGAGGGCGTCAGCCAGGAGGCCATCGGCCTTGCCGGGCGTCTGGAGCTGAGCAAGCTGGTCGTCCTGTGGGACAACAACAACATCACCATCGACGGTACCGTCGATATCGCCGACCGCACCGATCAGGTCCGCCGCTTTGCCGCCTCGGGCTGGCATGTGATCGAGATCGACGGTCACGACCCGGCCGCCATCGACGCCGCCCTGACCCAGGCCAAGGGTTCGAAAAAGCCCACGATGATCGCCTGCAAGACCCATATCGCGCTGGGCCACGCGGCACAGGACACCTCTAAGGGTCATGGCGCGCTGACCGACCAGGGCCAGCTTCTGGCCGCGAAAGAGGCCTATGGCTGGGCACATGGACCCTTCGAGGTGCCTTCGGACGTGAAATCCGCCTGGGAAGCCATCGGCAGCCGCGGCGCCGCCGAACGCGCCGCCTGGCAGGCCCGCTTTGCCGAGCTGAGCGAGCGCAAGCAGGCCGAATTCACCCGCGCCTATGCGTTCGAGGCGCCCAAGAAGCTGGCCGGTGCCATCCGCGCGCTGAAAAAGCAGGTCTCGGAAGAGCAGCCCAAATGGGCCACCCGCAAAAGCTCGGAAGAGGTGCTGAAGGTCGTGAACCCGATCATGACCGAGACCGTCGGCGGCTCGGCCGACCTGAC
The DNA here is from genome assembly GCF_022321465.1 of Ruegeria alba. Lineage (NCBI taxonomy): Bacteria > Pseudomonadati > Pseudomonadota > Alphaproteobacteria > Rhodobacterales > Roseobacteraceae > Ruegeria > Ruegeria alba. The sequence continues at coordinate 688,553 of NZ_JAKOEM010000001.1, forward strand.
CGGCTCGAACAACACCAAGACCGCCGATCTGGGCATCTTCCTGCCGGAAAACCGCAAGGGACGCTATATCCACTGGGGTATTCGCGAACACGGCATGGCGGCGGCGATGAACGGCATGGCGCTGCATGGTGGCATCCGCCCCTATGGCGGCACCTTCATGTGCTTTACCGACTATGCCCGCCCGGCGATGCGCCTGGCCGCGCTGATGAAGATCCCGTCGGTCTTTGTGATGACGCATGACTCGATCGGCCTGGGCGAGGACGGCCCGACCCACCAGCCGGTGGAGCATCTGGCGATCAGCCGGGCCACGCCCAACACCTATGTGTTCCGCCCCGCCGACACGGTGGAAACAGCCGAGGCCTGGGAACTTGCACTAACCTTCCAGCAGAGCCCCTCGGTCCTGTCGCTGACGCGCCAGAACCTGCCGACACTGCGCACCGAGCACAAGACCAAGAACCTCAGCGCGCAGGGCGCCTATGTGCTGGCCGATGCAAGCGCGGGCAAGCGTCAGGCGATCCTGATCGCCACCGGCTCCGAGGTCGAGATCGCCATGCAGGCCCGCGCAGCGCTCGAGGCCGAGGGTATCGGCACCCGCGTGGTGTCGATGCCGTGCATGGAACTGTTTGCCGAGCAGGACGAAGCCTATCGCAAGCGCGTCCTGCCCGCAGGCCCGGTCCGCGTCGGCATCGAGGCCGCGGTTCGTGCAGGCGGCTGGGACCGCTGGCTGCTGGGCGAGCGTGGGCGCGAGGCCAAGGCGGGCTTTGTCGGTATGACCGGATTTGGCGCCTCGGCCCCGGCCGAAGAGCTCTATGAGAAGTTCGGCATCACCGCCGCTGCAACTGTCGCGAAGGTCAAGGACCTGCTGGGCTGAGGCTGATCCGGAAAAGACACAGGGGGGGGGGCGCGGGTGACCGCGCCCCTTTTCCGTAGAGCAACACCGCCGGAATTTCGCGGAAATTCCGGCCCGGAAAACATCTGTTTTCCGTCCCGTTTTCTTTGCAAGAAAACGGCGCCGCTCAGATCGGCAGGCTGAGCGAAACCTTGGTCCGGTCCATCGCCACCGAGGTGCGGAAACGCCGGACATTCGAATCCTCGAAGAACAACCGATGGGTCAGCGCCTCGAAATCCTGCATGTCACGTGCGGTGCAGATCAGGATGAAATCCGCCTCGCCGGTGACATAGTAGCATTGCTGCACCTGCGGCTCGGCCTTGGCCCTTTTGCGAAACAGATCGAGCTGCTGAAGCGATTCCCGCTCCAGTTCGACCATCACCACAAAGGTCATCTTCCAATCGAACCCCGCCGGATCGAGAACGGCGATTTCCTTTTCGATCAAGCCTGCCTCACGCAGCCGCTTCAACCGACGCTGCACCGAAGGCACCGACAGCGCGCAGCGATGCGCCAGCTCTTCCAGCCCCAGCCGGCAATCCTCTTGCAGGCTGCGCAGAATGGTCAGGTCGGCGGCGTCCAGGGAATGAGACATGGCAGTCCGGCTTTCTGATCGAATTGCGGCATCGGCCTTCCGGCTAGCACGAAATCCGACGAGATCCCATCGTCGTATCGTGTCATAACATCGTGGTCATGCGATAGCCCGAATGGAACAGCAGCCGGGCATAGGTCACCGGCCGCTCGCCCAGCCAGGTCACCCGCTCCACCGTGAAATGGGCGTCGGTCTCGTTGCCGCCCAGAAACTCGGCCGTTTCGCGGTTGCCCCGACAGGCCGAGAAACTGAGCCGGATATCGGTGAACGGCACCTCGCTGACCAGCCATTCATTGGGGCCGATCTGGGTGAAATCCTTGTGCTCCGCCTGCGGCACGGTACTCAGGTTGATCCAGCGCTGTTCCAGCTGAAAGGGACGCTCGTCGGCGTAGTGCATGCAGACCAGTTGCAAGACCCGGTCCTGTGCGGACAGCCCCAACTGAGCGCAGAGCCAGTTCGGCGCGGCCTCTTCGGAGCGGCTGACCAGCGCATAGCGATAGGTGGCACCTGTGCTCTCGATCTCTTCGCGCACCACCGGGATCGCGAAACGCGCCTGCCGGACCGGAGCCAGTTTGACCCGCGTGCCCGCCTTGCGCTTGCGCTCGACGATCCCCTCTTCGGCCAGTTCGCGCATGGCCCGGTTGACGGTCGCACGCGCGCAGCCATATTCCTCGGCCAGCGCCACCTCGCCCGGCAGCATCGCGCCCGGCGGCCAGGTATTGTCGCGGATCGCCGCCAGGACGCGGGCTTTGATCTCCTGATAGCTGACCCGCGTCTCCTCGCCCATCGCCCCGCCCTTATAAATCTGCGCAATTAGGAATTTACGTATACAAATTGGCGCGCGTGCTGAACAGCGCAAAAAGGGTGAGAAGCGCGCTCGCGCCTCATATTATGACTGGACATAAAAAACTATTACTCATACATGTGAGGGGGACAAACCAACCAGGCTGCCCCAATGTCAATCGCCCTGTTTCAGAACTGTACCCTCGCGACCATGGCGGGCGACTCCGCGCCCTATGGGCTGATCCACGACGCCGCGCTGGTGGCCGAGGCCGGGCATATCCTGTGGGCCGGGCCACGTGCCGACCTGCCCGCGCGGTTCGCCACCCTGCCCGCGCATGATCTGGGCGGGCGGCTGATGACGCCCGCTTTGATCGACTGTCACACCCATATCGTGCATGGCGGCAACCGGGCCTCGGAATTCGAAATGCGGCTGCAAGGGGCCACCTATGAAGAGGTCGCGCGCGCCGGTGGTGGCATCGTCTCGACCGTGACGGCCACCCGCACCGCCACCGAGGCAGAGCTGGTCGCCAGCGCCCTGCCCCGTGTCGATGCGATGATCGCCGAGGGCGTGGCGGTGATCGAGGTGAAATCCGGCTATGGGCTGGACACCGAGACCGAACTGCGCATGCTGCGCGCCGCCCGCGCGATCGGCCAGCACCGTGACGTGACCATCCGCACCAGCTTTCTCGGCGCCCATGCGGTGCCGGCGGACTATGCCGGACGGGCGGATGCCTATATCGACACCGTGACAATCCCCGCCCTGCGCGCCGCCCATGCCGAGGGGCTGGTGGATGCGGTGGACGGGTTCTGTGAGGGCATCGCCTTTGACCCTGCCCAGATCGCCCGCGTCTTTGACGTGGCCCGCGATCTGGGCCTGCCGGTGAAGCTGCATGCCGAACAGCTCTCCAATCTGGGCGGGGCCAAACTCGCCGCCTCTTACGGCGCGCTCTCGGCCGACCATATCGAGTATCTCGACGAGGAGGGCGTGGTGGCCATGGCACGGGCCGGGATGACGGCGGTGATCCTGCCCGGTGCGTTCTATACCCTGAACGAAACGCAAAAGCCGCCCATCGCGCTGTTGCGCGAACATGGCGTGCCGATGGCGGTCTCGACCGATGCCAACCCCGGATCCTCTCCGATGACCTCGCTGCTGTTGGCGATGAACATGGCCTGCACCCTGTTTCGCCTGACGCCCGAAGAGGCGCTGGTCGGCACCACCCGCAATGCCGCGCGCGCGCTGGGAATGACCGACCGGGGCACGCTGGCCCCGGGCCAGCGCGCGGATCTGGCGGTCTGGGACGTGGCCCACCCGGCGGAACTCGCCTATCGCATCGGGTTCAACCCGCTTTACAAACGCATCATCGGAGGCACCTTGTGACCGCCCTCACCCTCACCCCCGGCTCTGCCACGCTCGAGCAACTGGCGCAGATCTATTTCGACGAAAGCCCGGCGCGGCTCGACCCCGCCTGCCGACAGGCGGTCGAGGCGGCGGCGGCGCGCATTCAGGCGGCGGCAGCGGGCGATGCGCCGGTCTATGGCGTGAATACGGGCTTTGGCAAACTGGCCAGCCTCAAGGTCGCACCGCAGGACACCGCCACCCTGCAACGCAACCTGATCCTTTCCCATTGCTGCGGCGTCGGCGCCCCGATCCCGCGCCGCATTGCCCGGCTGATGATGGTGCTGAAGCTGCTGTCGCTGGGGCGTGGCGCCTCGGGCGTGCGCTGGGAGCTGATCACGCTGCTTCAGGAGATGCTGGCGCGCGATGTCACCCCGGTGATCCCGGTGCAGGGTTCTGTCGGAGCCTCGGGCGATCTGGCGCCGCTGGCCCATATGACGGCGGTGATCATCGGCGCAGGCGAGGCCGAATACCAGGGCGAACGCCTGCCCGGCGCCGTGGCATTGGCACGTGCCGGCCTGACCCCCATTCCGCTGGGGCCAAAGGAGGGGCTGGCCTTTATCAACGGCACCCAGTTCTCGACCGCATTCGCGCTGGCGGGCCTGTTCGGTGCCTGGCGCGCGGCGACTTCCTCGCTGGTGACGGCGGCGCTGTCGACCGATGCGATCATGGGGTCGACCGCACCCCTGCAACCCGAAATCCACGCCCTGCGCGGCCATCGCGGCCAGATCGACGCCGCCGCCCGGATGCGGGCGCTGCTCGACGGCTCGGAGATCCGCGAAAGCCATCGCGAGGGCGACACCCGGGTGCAGGACCCCTATTGCATCCGCTGCCAGCCGCAGGTGACCGGTGCGGCCATGGACGTGCTGCGCCAGGCCGCCCAGACGCTGGAGATCGAGGCCAATGCCGCCACCGACAACCCGCTGGTGCTGGCCGAGGCGGACATGATCGTCTCGGGCGGCAATTTCCACGCCGAGCCGGTGGGCTTTGCCGCCGACCTGATCGCACTGGCCCTGTCCGAGATCGGCGCCATCGCGCAACGCCGGGTGGCTCTGATGGTGGATCCGACGCTGAGTTTCGATCTGCCGCCTTTCCTGACCCCGAAACCGGGGCTGAATTCCGGCCTGATGATTGCCGAAGTCACCACCGCCGCGCTGATGAGCGAGAACAAGCATCTGGCCAATCCCTGCGTCACCGACAGCACCCCCACCAGCGCCAATCAGGAGGATCACGTCTCCATGGCGGCGCATGGGGCGGTGCGGCTGGGCCGGATGGTCGACAACCTGCATTACATCCTGGGCGTCGAGCTGCTTTGCGCCGCGCAAGGCATCGAGTTCCGTGCGCCCTTGCAGACCAGCACCGCGCTGCAAGCTGCGGTCGCGCGGCTGCGCGCCGAGGTGCCCCGGCTGGAGGAAGACCGTTACATGGCGCCCGAGATCGAAACCGCGGCGCGGCTGGTCGGCGTCGGTACGCTCCTCGATGCGGTGGGGATCGACATGGGCGGGCTGCGGCCATGACGCCGGTCGAGGTGATCCGGGGCGACGGCCCGGTGGTACTGGGCATGCCGCATGGTGGCACCTTTGTGCCCGATGCGATCCACGCCCGGCTGAACCCGCGCGGTCAGGGGCTGAGCGATACCGACTGGCATATCGACCGGCTCTATGCCGGTCTGCTGCCCGGCGCGACCATCGTCAAATCGACCGTGCATCGCTATGTGATCGACGCCAATCGCGACCCCGCTGGCGTCTCGCTCTATCCCGGACAGAACACCACCACGCTCTGTCCCACCACCGATTTCGATGGGCATGACATCTGGCTGCCGGGGCAAGCGCCCGACGCCGACGAGATCGCAGAGCGCCGCGCCACCTATCATGCCCCCTATCACGCCGCACTGGCCGAGGCGCTGGAGCGCGCTCGCGACCGGCACGGGGTGGCGGTGCTCTATGATTGCCACTCGATCCGATCCGATATTCCGTTCCTGTTTGCGGGCACCCTGCCGATATTCAATATCGGCACCAACAATGGCACCACCTGCGCCCCCGAGATCGAGGTGGCGACGCTTGAAACCTGCCGCGCCGCCGACCCGGATCAGACCGTTCTGAACGGCCGCTTCAAGGGCGGCTGGACCACCCGCCATTACGGGCAGCCCGAGACCGGCCAACATGCCATCCAGATGGAAACCGCGCAGCGCGCCTATATGGACGAGGCCGCACCCTGGACCTATCGGACCGAGCGCGCCGACCGCCTGCGCCCGGTGCTGGCCGAAATCCTGACCCAACTCGAAACACTGGCGCTGTCCGGGCGCCTGAGCAGCCCCAGAGGAGCCTGATCATGCTTGACCGCAAGAACACCCGCGACGTCTATCCGCCCACCGGGCCCGAGCGGACCGCAAAGAGCTGGCAGACCGAGGCCGCGATGCGGATGCTGATGAACAACCTGCACCCGGATGTGGCCGAGAACCCGCATGAGCTGGTGGTCTATGGCGGCATCGGCCGCGCGGCACGGACATGGAGCGATTTCGACACCATCGTTGCCACGTTGAAAGACCTCGAATCCGACGAGACGCTGGTGGTGCAATCCGGCAAGCCGGTGGCGGTGGTGCGCACCCATGCCGACGCGCCCCGCGTGCTGATCGCCAACTCCAACCTGGTGCCGCATTGGGCCAATTGGGATCACTTCAACGCGCTCGATAAGAAGGGCCTGATGATGTACGGCCAGATGACCGCCGGGTCCTGGATCTATATCGGCACCCAGGGCATCGTTCAGGGCACGTATGAGACCTTTGCCGAGGCCGGGCGCCAGCATTACGGCGGCGACCTGACTGGCCGCTGGATCCTGACCGGGGGTCTGGGCGGCATGGGCGGGGCGCAACCTCTGGCCGCCGTCTTTGCGGGTGCCTGCTGTCTGGCGGTCGAGTGCAACCCCGACAGCATCGACTTCCGGCTGCGCACCAGGTACCTGGATGAAAAGGCCGAAACGCTGGACGAGGCGCTGGCCATGATCGACCGCTGGACCCAGGCGGGCGAGGCGAAATCCGTGGGGCTCTTGGGCAATGCCGCCGAGATTTTCCCCGAGATCCACGCCCGCATGCAGGCGGGCGGGCTGCGCCCCGATATCGTCACCGACCAGACCAGCGCCCATGACCCGATCAACGGCTATCTGCCGCTGGGCTGGACCATGGCGGAATGGAAGGACAAGCGCGAGAGCGACCCCAAAGCGGTGGAGGAAGCCGCCCGCGCCTCGATGAAACAGCATGTGGCCGCGATGGTCGATTTCTGGAACGCAGGCGTGCCGACGCTGGATTACGGCAACAACATCCGCCAGGTGGCGCAGGATGAGGGGCTGGAAAATGCCTTTGCCTTTCCCGGTTTTGTCCCCGCCTATATCCGGCCCTTGTTCTGCAAGGGGATCGGCCCGTTCCGCTGGTGCGCCCTGTCGGGCGACCCCGAGGATATCCTGAAGACCGACGCCAAGATGAAGGAGCTGTTTCCCGACAACACCCATCTGCACAACTGGCTGGACATGGCGCAGGAGCGCATCGCCTTTCAGGGCCTGCCCGCGCGCATCTGCTGGATCGGCCTGGGCGACCGGCACAAGGCGGGCCTTGCCTTTAACGAGATGGTGGCCAGTGGCGAGTTGAAGGCACCGGTGGTGATCGGGCGCGACCACCTCGACAGCGGCTCGGTCGCCTCGCCCAACCGCGAGACCGAAGCGATGCGCGACGGCTCGGACGCGGTCAGCGACTGGCCGCTGCTGAACGCGCTGGTCAACACCGCCTCGGGCGCCACCTGGGTCAGCCTGCATCACGGTGGCGGCGTCGGCATGGGCTTTTCCCAACATGCGGGCGTGGTGATCTGCGCCGATGGCACGCCCGAGGCCGCCCGCCGGCTGGAACGGGTGCTGTGGAACGACCCCGCCAGCGGCGTCTGGCGCCATGCCGATGCGGGCTATGAGACCGCGCTTGACTGCGCCCGCCAACATGGCCTGCGCCTGCCGGGCATCCTGGGCAATTAGGGCGCGCGCGGATGACTGTTTTCGCCAATCGCCTGCTTGGCCCCAAGGGCTGGCTGTCTGACGCCCGCGTCACACTTGACGGGCTGCATGTCGCCTCGGTCGAGCCGGGCAGCGCGCCGCTGCCGGGGGATGTGCGGGTCGACACGCTGTTGCCCGCGCCGGGCAACCTGCACAGCCACAGCTTTCAGCGGGCGATGGCGGGAATGACCGAGTATCGCAGCCGGGGCCGGGAAAGCTTCTGGACCTGGCGCGAACTGATGTACCGGTTTCTCGACCGGCTGACGCCCGAGCATGTGGCGGCGATTGCCGCCCAGACCTTTGTCGAGATGCAAAAGGCGGGTTATGCGGCGGTGGGCGAGTTCCATTACCTGCATCACCGCCCCGGCGGCGGGCCCTATGACGACAGGGCCGAGATGTCGGCCCGGATCGTGCAGGCAGCGGCGGAAACCGGCATCGGCCTGACCTTGCTGCCGGTCCTCTATACCCATGGCGGCGCCGATGGGCGGGCGCTGGCGGGGGGGCAATTGCGTTTCGGCAACGACCTTGACGCCTATTGCACCCTGGTCGAAGGCGCCCGCGCCCAAGCAGGCACCCTGCCCGCCGATGCCCGTGTCGGCATTGCGCCGCATTCGCTGCGCGCGGTATCCGCCGCCGATCTGGCCGAGGTCGCGGCACGCCACCCGGACGGACCGGTGCATATCCACATCGCCGAACAGATCCGCGAGGTCGAAGAGATCGAGGCCGCCTATGGCGCCCGCCCGGTCGACTGGCTGTTGAACAACGCGGCGGTCGGGCCGCGCTGGTGCTTGATCCACGCCACCCATATGACCGATGCCGAGACCCGCGCCATGGCGGCCACCGGCGCCGTTGCGGGCCTTTGCCCGATCACCGAGGCCAACCTGGGCGACGGCATCTTCAACGGGGTGCCCTATTTCGAAACGGGCGGCGCATTTGGCGTAGGATCGGATTCCAACGTATTGATTTCCCTTACCGAAGAGTTGCGGCTTCTGGAATACTCCCAGCGACTGCGCGACCGCGAACGCAACGTTCTGGCCGGTGCCGAAGGCTCTACGGGCGCGGCGCTTTATCTGGGGGCCGTGCGCGGCGGTGCCCGCGCGCTGGACCGCGGGGCCGGAGAGATCGCGCCCGGCGCGCTGGCCGATCTGGTCGCCATCGACAGCGGGGCGCCCGCGCTCTGCGGGCTGGAACCGGGCCAGTTGCTGGACGGGCTGATCTTTGCCGCTGGTGACCGGGTGGTGACCGATCTCTGGTCGGCGGGCCGCCATCAGGTGCGCGCGGGTCGGCATGTGGCAGAGGACGCAATCGCCCGCCGCTATGGCGCGGTCCTGCGTGACCTGCTCTCGCGGATCTGAAAACGCAAAAACCAGGTCACCATAAGCCAAGATGCGCAAAAAATTTAGCAGCATCCTGCGAAGCACGATGTAACACACGCATAGATTCCGCCTATCCTGCGTCAGAATCCCAACCGGAGTCGACAGGATGGATTTCGCCGCGCGGCTGACGCAACTCAGGCACGACCTGCACCGCCACCCCGAGCTTGGCCTGGCCGAGACCCGGACCAAGGCGGTTGTGGCGGCGCATCTGCGCGATCTTGGGATCGAGGTGCACGAGGGCGCGGGCGTGGTCGGCGTGCTGCGTGCGGGCAGCGGCAATCGCGCCATCGGGCTGCGCGCCGACATGGACGCGCTGCCGATCACCGAGACCACCAGCCATGACCATGTCTCGACCACTCCCGGCGTGATGCATGCCTGCGGCCATGACGGGCATATGACCATGTTGCTGGGCGCCGCCGAGGAGCTTGCGCGCGCCGCCGATTTCGACGGCACCGTGGTGTTCCTGTTCCAGCCCGCCGAAGAGCACGGGCTGGGCGCGCGCGCGATGATCGACGAGGGCGTTCTGGAGCGGTTTCCCATCGACGAGGTCTATGCCATCCACAACCTGCCCGGCGCGCCCCTCGGCCATGTCTCGACCCGGCCCGGCCTGATCTGCAACAGCGAGACGCTGTTCCAGATCGACATCACCGGACAGGGCGGCCATGCCTCGATGCCGCAGGCCGGGGTCGATGCGATCACCGTGGGGGCCGAGATGGTGACCGCGCTGCAAACCGTAGTCGCGCGCAAGCTGGCACCCGCCTCGGGCGCGGTGATCTCGGTGACCGAATTCCTGACCGATGGCCAGCGCAACGTGCTGCCGGGTCATGCCACGCTCAAGGGCGATTTTCGCGCCCGCGCGCCGCAGGATCGCGCCGAGATCCAGCGTTTCATGGAGCAGATCGCGCGCGGCGTGGCGGCGGCGCATGGGGTTCGCGTCGCGGTCGACTTCGACACTCAGTTCGTCGAGACGATGAACGCGCCAGAACCGGCACAGGCGGTCTGCCGCGCCGCCCGCGCGGCGGGGCTGGAGGCTGAGGGCAACCGTGAGCCGATGAGTTTCTCCGAGGATTTCGCCCATTTCACCGTCGCCGTACCCGGCTGCTTCCTGCTGATGGGCAACGGGACCGAGGGCGCCCATGCCCAGCCCCTGCATGCCACGGACTACGATTTCAACGACGCGCTGCTGCCGATCGGGGCCGCCTTCTGGGCGGCACTGGTGCGGGACCGGCTGCCGCAAAGAAAGGACTGAAAATGAAAGACCTTCTGCCCGCCGCCCATCTGGGCCATGTCTCTTGTTCGCCCGCCCGGGGCGATGCCGCCCACCGGGTGCTGTCGCCACAGGATTTCGACGCCGCCGAGGGCGAGATCACCCAATGGGACGGTTACGCCCCGACCCCGCTGGTGGCACTGCCGGCGCTGGCACGGGCGATCGGCGTCGATGAGATCCGCTACAAGCACGAAGGCCCGCGCTTTGGCCTGGGCAGCTTCAAGGCGCTTGGCGGTGCCTATGCCGCCCTCGGCGTGTTGCAACGCGAGATTGCCCACCGCACCGGCGCGCAGGTCGAACTGGCCGATATCCGCGCGGGCAAGCATCGCGACGCGGTGGCCGGGATCACACTGGTTTCCGCCACCGATGGCAACCACGGCCGCTCGCTGGCCTGGGGCTGTCAGCGCTTTGGCGCACCCTGTCGCATCTATATCCATGCCGAGGTGAGCGAGGGCCGCGCGCAGGCGATGCGCGATCTGGGCGCCGAGGTGATCCGCATCGACGGCGATTACGACGCATCGGTGCGCAGGGCCAAGGACGAGGCCGAGGCGCATGGCTGGTTCGTGGTCTCCGACACCTCGTGGCCCGGCTATACCGATCCGCCGCGCGACGTGATGGCGGGCTATGGCGTGATGGTGCGCGAGATCTGCCGCGAGATGGACCGGGCGCCCACCCATGTCTTTCTTCAGGGCGGTGTCGGCGGGCTGGCTGCCGGGGTGACCGCCGCGCTGGTGCAGCATTGGGGCGAGGCGGCGCCGCGTGTCGTTGTTGTCGAACCCGACCGCGCCGCCTGTCTTTATGAAAGTGCGCGCGCCGGGGCGGCCACCGCCGTCGAAATCGCCGAAGAGACCATCATGGCGGGCCTGTCCTGCGGCGAACCCTCGCCGCTGGCCTGGGCGATCCTGGCCGAAGAGGCCCGCGATTACCTGACCATCCCCGATACGCTGGTGGCGCCGACCGTGCGGCTGCTGGCGCATCCGCTGGGGAACGACCCGGCGGTCGAAGCCGGGGAAAGCGCCGTGGCCGGGCTGGCTGCGCTCATCGCCGCGCGCAGCGATGCATCGCTCAGCGCCGCGCTCGGGCTGGATGAAAGCGCCCGCGTGCTGCTGATCGGTTCCGAAGGGATCACCGACCCCGAGATCTATGCCCGGATCATGGCGGGCGAAGATATGGCCTGAACCCTGTCCAAGGGGCACTCAGTGCCCCTTGGCATCCACTCCCTTGCCGGTGACCACGTGCCAGAGCGGCGCGATCAGACGCGTCGCCAGAGGGATCAGCACAAAGCCAAGCGCCAGGCCAAAGATGCCGTCCAGCGCCGCCTTGGTGGTCCATTCCACCGCGCCGGTCCAGCCTGCGGGCACCGCATGTCCGGCAGCATAGGCGAGGTCATGGATATGGTGGCCGAGCCAGCCAAAGCCCAGTTCCTCCATCCCGTGGATGACGATCGAACCGCCCACCCACAGCATCGCCGCCGTGCCCACCACTGTCAGCAGATGCATGAAGCCCGGCATCCCCCGCACCAGCCCCCGACCAAAGGCGCGGGTGGGGCCAAGCCGACCGTTTTCAGCCAGATAAAGCCCGACATCATCCGCCTTGACGATCAGTGCCACCGAGCCATAGACCGCCACGGTGATGCCGATCCCGGCCACCGCAAGCGTCGCCGCCTCCATCCAGAAACCGCTTTCGGGAATCGCGGCGAGGATGATGGTCATGATCTCGGCCGACAGGATGAAATCGGTCTTGATGGCCCCGGCGGCCTTTTCCTCCTCCAGATGCAGCGGGTCGCCCGGCTCGTCCTCCTTGAACACATGGCTGGTGTCATGCGGCACCAGCACGTGATAGACCTTTTCCGCCCCCTCGAAACACAGATAGGCCCCGCCCAGCATCAACAGCGGCGCGATCAGCCAGGGTGCGAAATTCGCGAGGATCAGCGCCGCAGGCAGCAGGATCAGCAACTTGTTGCGGATGGATCCGCGCGCGATCTTCCAGATGATCGGCAATTCGCGCGCGGGCGCAAAACCGTGCACGTATTTCGGCGTCACCGCCGCATCGTCAATCACCGCGCCCGCCGCCTTGGCGCCCGCCTTGGCCGCCTGTGCCGCCACATCGTCGACGGAGGCCGCCGCGACCTTGGCAATTCCCGCCACATCATCGAGAAGGGCCAGCAATCCGCTCATGCCTGCATCCTTTCATCCTGCCCGCGTTCTGGTCACCCTATCTTATCGCCGGTCGGCTGCAAGCGTTAGCGCAACCGGACCAAGTTTGCGCTAACACACTAAAAATAAATCGGTTTTGCCCTTTCTGCCCTTGGCCGCGCCGTCTATATGGCGGGTCAAAATCACGTCTGTCGGAGTTTCGGAATGACCATCAAGGTTGGTATCAACGGATTTGGCCGTATCGGTCGGTGCACCCTGTCGCATATCGCAGCCTCGGGCCGCGACGATATCGAGGTGATCAAGGTCAACGCCACCGGTCCGCTGGAAACCGCTGCCCACCTGATCAAGTATGACAGCGTGCATGGTCGTTTTCCGGGTGAGGTCACCATCGGCGACGGCACCATGAACCTGGGCCGGGGCGACATGCAGATGTTCTCGACCTATGACCTGAACGAATTGGACTGGTCGGGCTGCGACGTGGTGCTGGAATGCACCGGCAAGTTCAACGATGGCGCCAAGGCCAAGGTGCATCTGGAGCGCGGCGCCAAGAAGGTGCTGCTGTCCGCCCCCGGCAAGAACGTGGACAAGACCATTGTCTATGGCGTCAACCACGACCAACTGACCGCCTCCGACACCATGATCTCGAATGGGTCCTGCACCACCAACTGCCTGGCGCCGCTGGCCAAGGTGCTGGACGAGGCCTTTGGCATCGAACACGGCATCATGACCACGATCCACGCCTATACCGGCGACCAACCGACGCTGGACCGCCGCCACAAGGACCTCTATCGCGCCCGTGCCGCCGCGATGTCGATGATCCCCACCTCGACCGGCGCCGCCAAGGCATTGGGTGAGGTGCTGCCGAACCTCAAGGGGCGGCTGGACGGATCGGCGATCCGGGTGCCCACGCCCAATGTCTCGGCTGTCGACCTGACCTTCCGCGCGGGGCGCGACGTGACCGCCGACGAGGTGAACGCCGCCGTTCAGGCCGCCGCCAGTGGCCCGATGAAGGGCGTGCTGGGATACGAGCCCGCGCCGCTGGTCTCAACCGATTTCAACCACACCCCCGAAAGCTCGATCTTTGCCCCCGACCAGACCCGCGTGGTGGAAAACCGCATGGTGCGCGTGCTGGCCTGGTACGACAACGAATGGGGTTTCTCGGTCCGTATGGCCGATGTGGCGGTGGCGATGGGCCGTCTGGGCTGATTTCCGCTGACCCTCTTGAGACAAGACGCCCGCTCAGGTTATCTGGGCGGGCGTTTCTGTCGGAGCCGGGACATCATGACAAATCAGATCTCCATATGGCTGGGTGTCATCCTGCTGGGCACGGTCATGCTGGATTTCGCCATGTTCGGAACCGAACATATGCTGTTTCTGGGCAAGAAGCTTTTCGATTTGCTCGAATGGCTGGCCTTCTGGCGATAGGGCGCGCGCCGAACCGCTTTGCGATCCGGATGCCCGTTTGGCCCGGTTGCAGCCGTTTCGCTTCAAATCATCAGGACAAAGTGGAAATGCGCGGAACGCCTACGCCCTGCCCAGCCGCTCCTTGAGGGCATCATTGACCCGGGGAGGCACGAATTTCGACACATCCCCACCCAGCCGCGCGATTTCCTTCACCAGCTTTGATGCAATCGCCTGGCGGCGGGCATCGGCCATCAGGAACACGGTCTCGACACTGTCATCCAGCGCGCGGTTCATGCCGACCATCTGGAATTCATATTCGAAATCCGCCACCGCGCGCAGGCCGCGCACGATGATCTGGGCGCCCACGTCGCGGGCGCAGTCGATCAGCAGATTCTCGAACGGATGCGCCACGATCTCGGTCCCGGTCTCGGCGCTGAGCGCGGCGCATTCCGCCTCGATCATCGCGACCCGTTCTTCAAGCGTGAACAGCGGCCCCTTGTCGCGGTTGATCGCGACCCCGATCACCAGTTTGTCCACCAGCGCAGCGGCGCGACGGATGATATCGACGTGACCCAGGGTGATCGGATCAAAGGTACCGGGATACAAAGCCACTCTCATCTGGGCCTCCTGCGCAACAATCTTGCTGCGCAAGCAAACATATCTCTGCCGCAGGTGCAAGCATTCCAACCTGCGGGAAAGCGTTGTTTGCGATTAGTGGCCCATGATCATGCCTTCGAGGGCGTTCTTCTCCATCGCCAGTTCAGCCAGTTGCGCCTTGACCACGTCGCCCAGGGTGACCAGGCCGACCAGCTTGCCCTCCTCGACCACCGGCATGTGGCGGAAGCGGCGCTCGGTCATCTGGGTCAGCACATCCTGCACCTTGGAATCACGGCCACATGTCACCAGATCCTTGGTCATGTAGGCGCTGACCGTTTCGCTCAGACAACCGCTGCCACTGGCGGCCAGTTCGCGCACGATATCACGCTCGGAGAGGATCCCCAGCGCCGTCTCGCCATCGTCCGAGACGACCACGGTGCCGATACGCTTCTCTGCCAGAATCGCGGCGGCCTCAGCCACGGTGGCCGCGGCGCTGACGGTCACGACCCCGTCACTGGCCTTGGACTTGAGAATGGCCTGAACGAGCATATGCAACACCTCCGAAATATCTCTTCATATTCAAAAGCGTTGCGCCATTGCGTCGCCCTGTCAAGACGTGGCGTCGGCCTCAAGCCGTGCTACCTCGTCGCGGATCCCACGCGTCAGCGCCTCGGCAAAGCGGTTGAGCCGCTCGCTGCGCTGGTCGCCCTGATGCCGGACCAGATAGAAAGAGCGCGTCAGACTGACCTGATCGGTCAGGATGCGCCGCAGATTGCCATGGAACGGCAGGGTGAAATCATGCGCCACGCAGATGCCCGACCCATGCCCCGCCTGCCGCAGTTGCACCGAAACCGAATTCGAGGCCAGTGCCACCCGCTCGATGCCGATATCGTTGAGGTAATCCAGTTCGCGATCAAAGATCATGTCGGGGATATATCCGATCATCCGGTGACCACGCAGGTCGGCCAGCGTCTCGATCGGGGGATGCGTGCGCAGGTAGCGGCGCGAGGCCACCATATGCAGCCGGTAATCGGTGATCCTCTGCACCAGCAGATGCCCCGCCGTTGGCGCGCTGACGGTGACGGCCATGTCCGCTTCGCGCCGCGACAGGTTGATGACACGCGGCAGGGCGAGGATCTGGATATCCAGATCCGGATTCTCGTCACTGATCTGGGCGCAGACCTGCGGCAAAAGGTAGTTGGCACTGCCATCGGGCGCACCGATGCGGATCTGACCGGTCAGCCCCTCGGTGGTGCCGGCCAGCGCCTCGGAGGCGCTGCGCATCGCCGCCTCGGCCTGTTCGCCATGCGACAGCAGCCGCTCACCCGCCGCGGTCAGCGTGTAACCCTGCGGCGATTTGGCAAAAAGCGGCGTGTCATAGGCGGCCTCCAGCCGAGCGATGCGGCGCCCGACGGTGGCGGGATCCAGTTTCAGCTGACGCCCCGCGCCCGACAGGCTCTCCTCGCGCGCGACCGCCAGAAACACCTTCATATCGTCCCAATGTGGATCCATCCCGCCCTCGTCGTTGCATTCTTGCAAAACGCTTTTGAAATCTTGCCTCTTTTCTCGGGATTTTCGCAAGCCTAAAGTGCCGCCAGCCAATCCGGAGGAGATCCCATGCAGGAACTGACCCACTATATCAACGGCGAACATGTCAAAGGCACCTCGGGCCGCTTTGCCGATGTCTTCAACCCCGCCACCGGCGAAGTGCAGGCTAAATGCCCGCTCGCCTCGACCGAGGAAATGGCCCGCGCGGTTGAAATCGCCGCTGCTGCCCAGCCCGCCTGGGCCGCCGTCAACCCGCAGCGCCGGGCGCGGGTGATGATGAAATTCGTCGACCTTCTGAACCGCGACATGGACAAGCTGGCCGAGGCGCTGAGCCGCGAGCACGGCAAGACCCTGCCCGACGCCGCAGGCGACGTGCAGCGCGGGCTGGAAGTGGTGGAATACTGCATCGGTGCCCCCCACATGCTGAAGGGCGAGTTCACCGACAGCGCCGGCCCCGGCATCGACATGTATTCGATGCGCCAGCCGCTGGGTGTGACCGCCGGCATCACGCCGTTCAACTTCCCCGCCATGATCCCGATGTGGATGTTCGCGCCCGCCATCGCCTGCGGCAACGCCTTCATCCTGAAACCGTCCGAGCGCGACCCGTCGGTGCCGCTGATGCTGGCCGAACTGATGGAAGAGGCCGGACTGCCCAAGGGCATCCTTCAGGTCGTCAACGGCGACAAGGAAGCGGTGGACGCGATCCTGTACAACCCTGTGATCCAGTCGGTCGGTTTTGTCGGCTCGACCCCGATCGCCGAATACATCTATGGCACGGGCTGCGCCCAGGGCAAGCGCGTGCAGTGTTTCGGCGGCGCCAAGAACCACATGATCATCATGCCCGACGCCGATATGGACCAGGCCGCCGACGCGCTGGTGGGCGCCGGTTACGGCGCCGCGGGCGAACGCTGCATGGCCATTTCGGTTGCCGTGCCGGTGGGCGATGAGACCGCCGACCGCCTGATCGAGAAACTGGTGCCCCGCATCGAAAAACTGAAAGTCGGCCCCTATACCGCCGGCAAGGATGTCGACTACGGCCCCGTTGTCACCGCCGCCGCCAAGGAGAACATCCTGCGCCTGGTGAACTCGGGCGTGGAACAGGGCGCCAAGCTGGTGGTCGATGGCCGCGATTTCAGCCTGCAGGGCTACGAGGACGGCTTCTTTGTCGGCCCGCATCTCTTTGACCATGTCACTCCCGACATGGACATCTACAAGAAAGAGATCTTTGGCCCGGTCCTCAGCACCGTGCGCGCCAAGAGCTATGAAGAGGCGCTTGGCCTTGCCATGGACCACGAATACGGCAACGGTACCGCGATCTTTACCCGCGACGGCGACGCCGCGCGCGATTTCGCCAACCGGATCAATATCGGCATGGTCGGCGTCAACGTGCCGATCCCGGTGCCGCTGGCCTATCACACCTTCGGCGGCTGGAAGAAATCCGCCTTTGGCGATCTGAACCAGCACGGCCCCGACGCGTTCAAGTTCTATACCCGGACCAAGACCGTCACCGCCCGCTGGCCCTCGGGCATCAAGGAAGGCGGCGAATTTTCCATCCCCGTGATGGAATAAGCCCGGACAAGGAACGCCCCGGCCCCTTCGGACCGGGGCGTTTCCACCTCTGGCCCGCCGCGTTCGACGCGTCGCGGCCATTCCCCGAGCGCCTCGGCCCAACCTTCCAGCGCAGGACCCCCCTTCCCGTCGCTCTCGACTTATGACAAACGCGTGAGCAGCCGCGTTTCGACACAATCGGATACAGGTTTCCCCCTTTTCCATTGCACCGATTGCAGCAATATATCCTATGGCTAATCAGGCAGGAAAACCGGAGTTTCACATGTCCACCACCCGCATGACCCGCCGTGCAACCCTTTTCGGTGCCGCGGCAGCGCTTGCCGCGCCCGCGCTCGCCCGCGCGCAGTCGACCGACGCTTTCCCGACAACCGAGACCGCAATTCGCGATCAGGTGCCCGTGCGGCGCAACATCTCCTCTTTCTCGCAACAGAACTGGCAGGACCATTTCGAAAAACTCGGCGTCGGCTGCCTGCTGGCCGATATCACCAGCCGCGCGGTGCATTACTGGGGTGCCGATGGCAGTTACAAGCTCTATCCCTCCTCGGTCCCGATGACCGAGGAACTGACCCGCCGCGGATATACCGAGGTCGTGCGCAAGACCGTCAACCCCAGCTGGACCCCCACCGCCTCGATGCGCGAGCGCGACCCGACCCTGCCGGTCCGGATCGAGGGCGGCGAGGTCGGCAACCCGCTGGGCACCCGCGCCATGTATCTGACCTGGCCCGCCTATCTGGTGCATGGCACCCATGACACCCGCAAGATCGGACGCCAAAGCTCCTCGGGCTGTATCGGCCTCTACAACCAGCATGTCGAGGAACTCTACGAACTGGTGCAGGTCGGCACCCAGGTCCGCCTGCTCTGACCCTTTCCTCTTGCCGCAAATATCCCGGGGTCCGGGGCAGCGCCCCGGGGCCTGCGCGGCCCGAGCGCAAACAAGACGCGTGCGCGCAAAGCGCGCGCCTTTTGGTCACAACCGGGCACTCACCCCTATAGCTTGCGGATCCACAGCGACTGCGCCCGGCCCTGGGCCAGAAACGGCAGCGCCGCGACCGCATCGGGACGCGCCCGTTGCAGATAGTAGCCGGGCCAGAGCAGCTCATACCCGCCCGACTGCAACAGCGCATGCAACACATATTGCTCGCCCCAGGACGGGCAGTCGTAAAAGAAGCGCTTGGGATATTCATAGGGCAGGAACACGTCGTGCACATGAATGACCACGCCCGGCGCCAGCGCCGGGATGATGCGGCAGAACAGATGTGCCACATCATTGCTCATCCGCACCTGGTGGCTTGAATCGATGAACAGCACATCGTCGGCCTCGAGCCCGGCAAACAGTGCCGGATCCACTTCTTCCAGCCGGGCTTGCTCAAACCTGTCCACCACACCCGCGATATCGGCGCGCGGCCAGGGGTCGATCGCGGTGATCTCGGTCTCCAGCCCGCCATCCAGCACCGCCTGCCGCGTGATCCGGGTCGAGTTGCCACAGCCCACCTCGATCACCCGGCGCGGCTGATAGCGGCGGATCATCAGATACAACGCCTCGGCGTCCGGGGTGTCGTAATAGCCATTGCCGCTGCGGTATCCGGTGCGGCACTGCGCCGGGTCATGCAACGCCGCCAGCGCGTCGGCATGCTGGGCGTAATCCTCGATCAGCGGCGCCAGATCGAAGGTCCGCATCCCGGGGCTCAGCGCATAGGCCGCCGTCTCCAACCCGCCGCGCGCCTCGAAATCGGCCAGCCGGGCCTGTTCCGCCTGCGCCTCGCGCGCATCGCTCAGCGCCACGCCCCAGCGTGACAACCATGCATTTACCCTTGGAAATCTGCGTTTCTTCATCCCGCCGCCCCGCTCTGTCAGCCTGTCCCGGCCCGTTCCTTACCCGTCCCGGCCCCTCAGGCCAACGCCATTCCTGCTTGGCAAAGCCACCTGTTGCCTGTTCACTGGTCTGAAACCGGCAGTGGAGGGGTCATGCAAAAGGAATTCACACTCGGCATCGAAGAGGAATATCTGCTGGTCGACCGCGACAGCCTGCATCTGGCCGAGGCGCCCGAGGCGCTGATGACGGCCTGTCAGGCTGATTGCGAAGGCCAGGTCAGCCCGGAATTCCTGCAATGCCAGATCGAGGTCGGCACCCGCCCCCATGCCACCATTGCCGCCGCGCGCGACGACCTGAAACGTCTGCGCGCCTGCGTCTCACAACGGGCGGCCGAGCATAACCTGACCCCGATCGCGGTCTCCTGCCACCCGTTCGCCAGCTGGAAGGACCAGCACCACACTCGCAAGGAACGCTATGACGCGCTGCAACATGCGTTGGGCGGGGTGGCGCGGCGGATGCTGATCTGTGGCATGCATGTGCATATCGGGGTCGCGGACAAGGCGCTGCGCGCCGATCTGATGCCGCAGCTCAGCTATTTCCTGCCGCATCTTCTGGCGCTGTCGGCCTCCTCGCCCTTCTGGAATGGCGAAGACACCGGCCTGTCCTCTTACCGGCTGACCATCTTCGACAACCTGCCGCGCACCGGCCTGCCGCCCACATTCGCAAGCTGGGCGGAGTATGAGCGCACCACGGGTATCCTGGTGGAACTGGGGGTGATCGAAGACACCACCAAGATCTGGTGGGACCTGCGCCCCTCGCACCGGTTCCCGACGCTGGAAACCCGGATCATGGATGTGCAGCCCCGGCTGGAGCATGCGCTGTCGCTGGCGGCGATGAACCAGGCGCTGATGCGGATGCTCTGCCGGATGAAGGCGCGCAACCTGCGCTGGCGCCATTACGACCGTTTCCTGGTGGGCGAGAACCGCTGGCGCGCGCAGCGTTATGGTGTGGGCGAAGGGCTGATCGATTTCGGCGATCGCTCGGTCAAGCCGATGACGGTGCTGATGGACGAGCTGATGGGCATGCTGTCAGAGGATGCCGAGGCGCTGGGCACCCTGCCCGAGATCGCCCGGCTGCGCCAGATCGCCGAACATGGCAATTCGGCCACCCGACAACGCCGGGTCCATGCCGAGGCGCTGGCCCGGGGCGAGGATGCGGGGCGTGCCGTTGTGCGCCACCTGATCGAGGAGTTCCACGCGGATTTATAGGCGGAGGGGCGCTGCCCCTCTTGGCCTGCGGCCAATTCACCCCGGAGTATTTAAGGCAAAGTGAAAGGGCCTGGGGCGGCGCGCTTTGCATTTCTGCATAGGGTATTTGCGGCATTGACGCTTGATCGGATACCGGCGCGGCGGTAAGAAATAAACAACTGTTCAATTCTGCTGTCCTGCCGATGGAGGAAACGTCATGGATTTTGCACTGACCGAGGAACAGACCGCGATTTTCGACATGGCCCACGCATTCGGGCAGGACAATATCGCGCCCTATGCCCGGCAATGGGAGGCCGAGGGCACCATTCCCAAGGACCTGTGGCCGCAGGTGGGCGAGCTGGGTTTTGGCGGGCTCTACGTGTCCGAGGAGGCCGGCGGCGCCGGGTTGACCCGGCTGGATGCCACACTGGTGTTCGAGGCACTCAGCATGGCCTGCCCGTCGGTCGCGGCCTTTCTGTCGATCCACAACATGTGCGCCAAGATGCTGGACAATTTCGCCAGTGACGAGTTGAAGGCGCGGGTGATGCCGGATGTGCTGTCGCTCAACACGGTGCTGAGCTATTGCCTGACCGAACCGGGGTCCGGCTCGGACGCGGCGGCGCTGAAGACGCGGGCAGAGAAGACCAACGAGGGTTATGTGCTCAACGGCACCAAGGCCTTCATCTCGGGCGGTGGCTATTCAGATGCCTATGTCTGCATGGTGCGCACCGGCGAGGACGGGCCCAAGGGCATCTCGACCGTCTATGTCGAGGACGGCACGCCGGGCCTGAGCTTTGGCGCGCTGGAACAGAAGATGGGCTGGAAGAGCCAGCCCACCGCCCAGGTGCAGTTCGACGATTGCAAGGTGCCCGCGGGCAACCTGGTGGGGGTCGAGGGCGACGGGTTCAAATACGCGATGATGGGGCTGGATGGCGGGCGGCTGAATATCGCCTCATGCAGCCTGGGCGCGGCGCAGACGGCGCTGAACATGACGCTGCAATATATGGGCGAGCGCAAGGCGTTCGGCAAATCCATCGACCAGTTCCAGGCGCTGCAATTCCGGCTGGCGGATATGGAGATCGAGTTGCAGGCGGCGCGCACCTTCCTGCGACAGGCGGCGTGGAAGCTGGACAACAAGGCGCCTGACGCCACCAAGTTCTGCGCGATGGCCAAGAAATTCGTGACCGAGAGCGGTTCGAAAGTGGTGGATCAGTGCCTGCAACTGCATGGCGGTTACGGCTATCTTGCCGATTACGGGATCGAGAAGCTGGTGCGTGACCTGCGGGTGCACCAGATCCTGGAAGGCACCAACGAGATCATGCGGGTGATCACCGCCCGCCATATGCTGGCCAACCGCTGAGGAAGTGATGGCAGATATCGACATCCGGGTTACGGGGCGCGCCGGGCGGATCACGCTGACCCGCCCGCAGGCGCTGAACGCGATGAGCTATGACATGTGCATGGCGATCGACGCGGCGCTGAGGAACTGGCGCGAGGATGATGACGTCGCGCTGGTGATCATCGACGCCGAGGGTGACAAGGCGTTTTGCGCGGGCGGCGACATTGCCGAGCTCTATGATACCGGCACCCGAGGTGACTACGGTTACGGGCGCACCTTCTGGCGCGACGAATATCGCATGAATGCGATGATCTTCGAGTATCCCAAGCCGGTGGTCAGCTTCATGCAGGGCTTTACCATGGGCGGCGGTGTCGGCATCGGCTGTCACGGCTCGCACCGGGTGGTCGGCGAAAGCAGCAAGATCGCCATGCCCGAATGCGGCATCGGGCTGGTGCCGGATGTGGGCGGCACGCTGATGCTGGCGCTGGCGCCGGGGCGGCTGGGCGAATACCTGGGCACCACCGCCGGGCGGATGGGACCGGATGACGCGATTTTTGCGGGTTTTGCCGATCTCTACATCCCGCAAGGTGACTGGGAAGGGCTGATCGAGATGCTCGAGGCCTCGGGCGATCCGGCGGTTCTGGCCACGCATGCCCAAACCCCGCCGCCGGGTGAGTTGCGCGCCATGCAGGCGGAGATCGACCGCCATTTCGGCGGCGAAACGCTGGGGGATATCCTGACCTCGCTCAGGGGCGATGGCGGAGAATTTTCGACGAAAATTCTCGCCGGCCTCGAGCGGAACTCGCCGCTGTCCATGGCCTGCACGGTGGAGATGCTGCACCGGTTGCGCGGCGCGACGCTGAGCATCCGCAAGGCGCTGGAGCTGGAATACCGCTTCACCTATCGTGCGATGGAAAAGGGCGATTTCCTGGAAGGGATCCGCGCCCAGATCATCGACAAGGATCGCAATCCGCGCTGGCAATATGCCGACCTGACGGTGCCTGCGGTGGCGGTATCGGCCATGTTGCAGCCGCTGGGCGCCGAGGCGCTGACATTCGAGGAGGAATAGGCATGAAAATCGGCTTTATCGGTCTGGGCAATATGGGGGCGCCGATGGCGGCCAACCTGGCCAAGGCAGGTCACGAGGTGACCGGGTTCGACATGGCGCCGGTCGAGGTGGCGGGTGTGACCCGCGCGGCCAGCGCGTCCGAGGCCGCGCGCGGCGCCGATGTGGTGGTGACCATGTTGCCCAACGGCCAGATCCTGCGCGCCGTTGCGGCCGAGGTGATCCCGGCGATGACGGCGGGCGCGGCGCTGGTCGATTGCTCGACGGTCGACGTGGACAGCGCCCGCGCGGTCGCGGCGGATGCCGAGGCGGCCGGACTGCTGGCGGTCGACGCGCCGGTCTCGGGCGGCATTGGTGGCGCGGCGGCGGGTACGCTGACCTTCATGGCGGGCGGCTCGGAGGCGGCGTTCGACAAGGCCAAGCCTCTGTTCGACATCATGGGACAGAAGGCCGTGCATTGCGGCGTTGCAGGCGCCGGACAGGCCGCCAAGATCTGCAACAACATGATCCTGGGCGTCACCATGATCGCCACTTGCGAAGCCTTTGCGCTGGCCGACAAGCTGGGGCTGGACCGGCAGAAGATGTTCGACGTGGTTTCGACCTCGTCGGGTTATAGCTGGACGATGAACGCCTATTGCCCGGCGCCGGGAGTGGGGCCGCTATCGCCCGCCGACAACGACTACAAGCCCGGTTTCGCCGCCGAACTGATGCTCAAGGATCTGCGGCTGAGCCAGCAGGCCGCCGGCAGCGCCGATGCGGATACGCCGATGGG
This sequence comes from Ruegeria alba, assembly GCF_022321465.1. NCBI lineage: Bacteria > Pseudomonadati > Pseudomonadota > Alphaproteobacteria > Rhodobacterales > Roseobacteraceae > Ruegeria > Ruegeria alba. Next base: position 712,396 of record NZ_JAKOEM010000001.1, read on the forward strand.
TCAGCTGGCCGAGGCGCTATACGCCCGGTTCGTCGAGGAAGAGGATGGCAAGGGTATGGATTTCAGCGCCATGCTGCCCCGGTTCGAAAAACGCGGGCGTGGCTGAGGGGCGCTGCCCCTCTTGGCCTGCGGCCAATTCACCCCGGAGTATTTCGGACCAGAAAGAAGCCAGACCCGTCGGTGTCTGCACCGGCGGGTTCTCGCGTATCGGCTGGCGGCGGGCTGGCATAGTCACCATCTTGGATCCAGAACAGGCAGGATTGCCGTCGCAACGGAAAGGGAAGCGCATGAAACGAATGACATCCGTGATGCTGATCGTGGGCCTGACCCTGTCGGCGGCACCGGTTCTGGCCGGGAACGGCAATGGTCAGGGCAAAGGCAAGGGCAGCCAGACTGGCGGGAACAAGGTCAAGGTGATCCAGCCCACCAATCCGAGCGCCTCGGTGCATTGTCCGCCGGGCCTGGCAAAGAAGGCGGTGCCTTGTGTGCCGCCGGGACAGGTGAAGGCGCGCTATGGCATCGGCGACCTTATTTCGCGCGACTATTTCCGCATCGACGACCCCTATCGCTATGGTCTGAAGCAGAATGGCTATTACGTGCGGGCGGGCGACTATGTCTATCAGGTCGATCGCGACACTCACAAGGTGCTGAACCTGATCGGGGCTGTGGCAGACATCCTGAACTGACCTTTAAGAGCGAACATAATTCCGGCCCGTATCCGGGTCGGGACGATAATCCCAGGCGGTGCCGTTGCGCTGCATGGCGGCGTTGACCACCTGTTTGAGCGGCAGCCGCTCCCAGACCTCGCGCGCGATCCGCTCCAGATCGAAATTGCCGCCGGTGATCACCCGGTCGAGCCGCGCCTCGGTTTCGGCAAGGTCCCGCTCTCCGGCGCGGTTGTTCCATTCGCCCGGGTCCTCGGCCAGATTGTAGAGCTGCGGCGCCGAACCGTGGCAGTAGTGATATTTCCAGTCCCCCAGCCGCACCATGAAACTGGGCCGCATGATGCCCTCGCCATGGTATTCCGAGACGATGGGCACGGTGTCCAGCTCCTGCCCCAGCACCGCGCCCAGCAGGGATCGCCCCTCGAGCGGCGCGACCGGTGTCTGACCGGCCAACTCGATCAGCGTGGCCGGCAGGTCCAGCAGCGACACCGGCGTGTCGATCCGGCCGGGCGTGGCGCCGGGCAGGTCGATGATCAGCGGGATGCGTGCCGACCATTCGTAAAGGCTGCGCTTCTGGATCAGCCCCTTTTCACCGAGCATCTCGCCATGATCCGAAGTGACGATGATCACCGTCTCGTCGCGCTGACCGGTCTCGTCGAGCACCTCGAGCAACGCACCGATCTTGTCGTCGACATAATGGGCCAGCGCCGCAAAGCCGCGCCGCATGGCGATCAGGTTCCGGGGGTCGCGAATCTCGTGGCCGCGCTGATGCAGGCCGTGCCAGCGCCGCAGCGCGTGATCGAACTCGGAATAGCGCGCGTCCATGTCACCCGGATAGTCCGGCAGCGGGATATCGGCGTCCTTGTACATCTCCCAATAGGCGCGCGGCACCACATAGGGCGGATGCGGGTTGGTAAAGGAGACGGTGAGCATCCAGGGACTGTCCGGGGCGTGGCGCAGGTATTCCAGCGCCCGAAACTGGGTCTCCTCGTCGTATTGCAGCTCTTTCGACCAGCCGGGCCCGATATTCTCGGCCAGGTATTGCGGCGTGAAATCAAAGGCCTGGAACGAGGAGTCCCCTTCGGGCGGCAGCGGATAGGACCACAGGAACCCCGAAGGGTAGATATCGGGGTTCAGACGCCGCTGAAACCCGTGCAACTGGTCGGCGCCGATGAAATGCATCTTGCCCGACAGCACCGTTTCATAGCCCGCATTGGTCAGGTAATGGGCAAAGGTGGGAAGGAAACTGTGATAGGGGTCGCCATTGTCGTAACAGCCCGTGGTCGAGGTATAGAGCCCGGTCATGAAACAGGATCGGGCCGGCACACAGATCGGGCTGGGCGTATAGGCATTGGTGAACTGCACCGCGCGGTCGGCCAGCCGGCTCAGATGACGGGTGCGCGCACCGGTGCCGCCGCAGGCCTCGAGCATGAAGGGCGTCATCTGATCGGCCATGACCAGCAGGATGTTGGGCCGTTTCCGCGTTGCCATCAGGCGTCCTTTCAACTCGGGAGCGATCGCACACAGCATGGACCGCCAAAGGGGGCGGTGTCAGCAAGGAAATTGACGTACCGCCCCCGAGCTTACCAGGGGTTTTTCGGTCCCCGATCCTTGGACAGGCTGTCCTGCCGGTCGCTCACCAGCGCCTCGATTGCATCGGCCAGATGGATGCGGTCGATATTGTAGTCACCGCGCGCCACCCGGATCCGGTGCGCGCGGATCAGCACATCGGCATGGGTGCAACCCACCGGCGGCTCGAACCGGTAGCTGGCCAGTTCGATCAGGAGGCCCAGCGGATCCTTGAAATAGATCGAATCCATGAACCCCCGGTCGCGCGGGCCGGAATGCTCGATGCCGCGTTCGTCCAGACGTTCGACCGCCTGCCAGAAGGTCGCCTGTGACACGTTGAAGGCGATGTGATGCACGCAACCCGGATCGGTGGGCGTGCGGTCGGGCGTGCCCTTGCGCGTCTCGTTGGTAAAGACAGTGATCAACCGCCCGTCGCCCGGATCGAAATAGACATGGCCTTCGTCCGGGTTGTCGAGATTGGGCTGGTCAAAGACAAAGGGCATGCCCAGCACCCCCTCCCAGAAATCTATCGTGCTCTGCCGGTCGGCACCGGTCAGGGTGATGTGGTGCACGCCCTGGGTCTGCAACTTGCGCATGGCTTTCCTCCTCTGATCCCCGCTCAGATCATAGCGCAAAGGCGCCGTGTCTCAATCTCCGGGCGTTGCAGTCCCCCAGAGCACCTGTACAGCGTGCCGGGTGGCGTCATCGGCGGGAAAGAACATCTCGATCCTGAGTTCGGACATGGCAATATCTCCGGTGGCGCCGAACTGGGTGATCGTGGTGAAGAAGGAGAGCACCGCCTCGCCCAGACGGTAGCGGGCCGGGATCACAACGGGCATCGGATCGCCTGCGGTGCCGGGCTGGGTCGCGACCCTGTCCGCCAGCCGCGCCACTGCCCGTTCCAGCACCGGGTCGTGGCCAAAATGCGCCAGCTCGGTGCGCAGACGCGTCAGGCTGAGCCGTTCGACCTCGGCCCGGTTTTCCAGTGCCGCCGCCAGGGCGGGATTGTCCAGCAACGCGTCGATCAGGCTGTCGCTCGCGCCCAGCCCGGTGGCCGCGAACATTGCCTGGGCGGGTTTGTTCATCGCCTTGAGGCACCAGTGCCGATCCACTGCCATCGCCGGATAAGGCGCATGACGGCTGAGCATCCAGTCCACCGCCTGGATCAGGGGCGCCATTTCGGGCGCATCGCCTGCCCGACTGTGATAGGCGGGCGCCAGCCCCGCCGAGGTCAGCCAGCGGTTGCGGGCGCTGCCGGGCACCTCCAGCTCGTCACAGAGGCGCAGCACCATCCCCCGACTGGGCCGGGCGCGGCCGGTTTCGAGAAACGAGACATGGCGCGGTGAGACACCTGCCGACAGGCCCAGTTCCATCTGGCTCATCCGGCGCAGCTGGCGCCATTCCCGCAGCACATCTCCGAATGAATCCGACATCCCTGCCCTCCGCTTGTCCCAGCATAGGGGATCGGGCGCGGATTTCACTTACCCCTCAGGTAATTGTTTTGCGACGCCGGTCGGACGCAATGTGCGGGCGTGATACAGACTGGAGATCGTGATGAACCTGCTTTCCCTTGCCGCCCTCGCCGGGGCGACTGCCCTTATCCTGTTTGGCATTGCCGTGCTGAAACCACTTGACCGGCCCCTGCCCGGCCTGTGGCGGCTACCGGCGGTCGTGTCCGCCGCCTTTCTGGTCTACTCGCTCTGGACCGTCGCCTCTGAAGGCCCTTTGGGGTTCTGGGATAACCACGTGCAGAACCTGTGGGGACTGCAGGTTTGGCTTGACCTGCTGATCGCCGTCGGCATCGGATTTGCCCTGCTTGCGCGCGAGGCAAGAGCGCTGGGGATGACCCCAGCGCCCTGGTTGGTGTTGACGCTCTGCACTGGCTGTATCGGGCTTTGCGCCTTTGCGGCGCGGGTTCTGTACCTGCGCGAAAGGCAGGCCCGGATGCACCCCGTCTGAGCCTGTCAGGACCGGCGGCGGTTATTCCGCCGCCACCCGCTCAGAGTTCAGCATCGGTTTCAGGTAGCGCCCGGTATGGCTGCGCTCGGCATTGGCCACGTCCTCGGGCGTGCCCTCGGCCACGATCATGCCACCGCCATCGCCGCCCTCGGGGCCGATGTCGATGATCCAGTCGGCGGTTTTGACCACGTCCAGATTGTGTTCGATCACCACCACCGTGTTGCCCTGTTCGACCAGTTCATGCAGCACTTCGAGCAGTTTGCGCACATCCTCGAAATGCAGGCCCGTGGTGGGTTCGTCGAGGATATAGAGCGTACGACCCGTCGAGCGGCGGCTGAGTTCCTTGCTAAGCTTCACCCGCTGCGCCTCGCCACCCGAGAGGGTCGTGGCCTGCTGTCCGACCTTGATGTAACCCAGACCAACGCGGGAGAGCGCGTCCATCTTCTCGCGGATCGACGGCACCGCCTTGAAGAACTCCTGCGCATCTTCCACAGTCATATCAAGCACATCGGCGATACTCTTACCCTTAAACTTCACCTCCAGCGTCTCGCGGTTATAGCGCGCGCCCTTGCAGGTTTCGCAGGTGACATAGACATCGGGCAGGAAATGCATCTCGATCTTGATGACACCGTCACCCTGGCAGGCCTCGCACCGGCCGCCCTTGACGTTGAAGCTGAACCGCCCCGGCTTGTAGCCGCGCGCTTTGGCCTCGGGCAGGCCCGCGAACCAGTCGCGGATCGGCGTGAAGGCGCCGGTATAGGTGGCGGGGTTTGACCGCGGGGTGCGCCCGATGGGGCGCTGGTCGATGTCGATCACCTTGTCGAGGAATTCGAGCCCCTTGATGGTCTCGCAGGGCGCGGGCGTCTGGCGGGCACCGTTCAGGCGCATGGAGGCGGTCTTGAACAGGGTCTCGATGGTCAGCGTCGACTTGCCCCCGCCCGACACGCCGGTGACGCAGACGAACTTGCCCAGCGGGAAATCGGCGGTGACCTCGCGCAGGTTGTTGCCGGTGGCCTTGACCACGGTCAGCTTCTTACCATTGCCCGGGCGGCGCTCGGCCGGGACCGATATCTCGCGGCTGCCCGACAAGTATTGCCCGGTGACCGAGGCCGCATCGGCGGCGATCTGGACGGGCGTGCCGTGGCTGACCACCTGCCCACCATGCACACCCGCACCGGGGCCGATGTCGAACACGTAATCCGCCTCGCGGATCGCCTCTTCGTCGTGTTCCACCACGATCACCGTATTGCCCTGATCCCGCAGGTTCTTGAGCGTGGTCAGCAGCCGGTCATTGTCGCGCTGGTGCAAGCCGATGGACGGCTCGTCGAGAACATAGAGCACGCCGGTGAGGCCCGAGCCGATCTGGCTGGCCAATCGGATGCGCTGACTTTCGCCCCCCGACAGGGTGCCACTTGAACGCGACAGCGTAAGATATTCCAAACCCACGTTATTCAGGAAACCCAGCCGCTCGCGGATTTCCTTGAGGATGGCGCGTGCGATCTCGTTCTTTTGCGCGCTCAGCGCGGCGGGTGCGGTGTCGATCCAGGCATAGGCCTCCTTGATCGACATCTGCACCACCTCACCCACATGCAGGCCCGCGATCTTGACCGCCAGCGCCTCGGGTTTCAGCCGGAAGCCGCCGCAGGCACCGCAGGGGCGGTTGTTCTGGTACTGCTCGAATTCCTCGCGGATCCAGTTGCTGTCGGTCTCGCGATAGCGGCGCTCCATGTTGGGAATGACGCCTTCGAAACTGCGGGTGACCTGATAGACGCGGCCGCCCTCGTCATAACGGAACTGGATTTCCTCGTCGCCCGAGCCACGCAAAAACACCTGCTGCACCTTTTCGGGCAGATCCTTCCAAGGGGTGTTCTTGTCGAACTGGTAATGGCGGGCGATGGCCTCGATGGTTTGCAGGAAATAAGGCGACTTGCCCTTGCGCCAGGGCGCCAGCGCACCGTCATAGACCTTGAGGCTCTGATCGGGCACCACGAGGCGTTCGTCAAAGAACAGCTCGACCCCCAGACCGTCGCATTTCGGGCAGGCACCATAAGGCGCGTTGAACGAGAACAGGCGGGGTTCGATCTCGGGGATGGTAAAGCCTGAGACCGGACAGGCGAAATTCTCGGAAAAGGTGATGCGCTCAGGCTCGCCCTCACTGGGTGCGGTTTCCAGGATGGCAATGCCCGAGGCGAGGTCGAGCGCGGTGCGCAGGCTGTCGGCCAGCCGGGTTTCCAACCCTTCGCGCACCACGATGCGGTCGACCACCACGTCGATATCGTGGCGGAATTTCTTGTCCAGCGTCGGCGGCTCGTCCAGCTCGTAGAACTGACCATCTACCTTGACCCGCTGAAAGCCCTGCTTGCGCAGCTCCAGGAATTCCTTGCGGTATTCGCCCTTGCGATCGCGCACGATGGGGGCCAGCAGATAGCCGCGCGTGCCCTCCTCCATCGCCATGATGCGATCAACCATGTCCTGCACCTGCTGCGCCTCGATGGGCAGGCCGGTGGCCGGGCTATAGGGCGTGCCCGCGCGCGCGAACAACAGACGCATATAGTCGTAGATCTCGGTCACCGTACCGACGGTCGACCGCGGGTTCTTGCTGGTGGTCTTTTGCTCAATGGAAATCGCCGGGGACAGACCGCTGATATGGTCCACATCCGGCTTTTCCATCATGTCCAGGAACTGGCGCGCATAGGCCGACAGGCTTTCGACATAGCGCCGCTGCCCTTCGGCATAGATCGTGTCAAAGGCCAGGCTCGACTTGCCCGAACCGGAAAGGCCGGTGATCACCACCAGCTGATCGCGCGGAATATCCACGTCGATCCCCTTGAGATTATGCTCGCGCGCGCCGCGTACCTCGATGAACTTCTGCTCAGCCATGAACTGCCCTCGGACCCAATGCCACAGAGATAGGCGAAGCGCCGTGAGTCTCCAACCCGATTAACAGAACGTAAAGGGAACAAATGTAAGATGCAAAGGTTTTGACATTGCATTCAATTGATTGAATGTTAAATTGGCGAAAACCCGCAATCACTCGGACAGATTCCAGATGTTCTTTTTCCGCAAACCCGCCCAGCCCGGCCTTAGCGTCAGCGAGGCGGTCGAGGCGGCCAGCCGCGGTGACCTGCTGCTGATCGACGTGCGCGAAACGGGCGAGCTGGCCGCCACCGGAAAGGCCGCCGGTGCTCTGCATATTCCGCTTATGCAGTTGAGCGCGCGTGCCGATCGCCGCCACCCGGAATTCGAACCGCGGCTGGAGGGCGCAGAGCGTATCGCGGTTTATTGCGCCTCGGGTGGGCGCTCCGCCCGGGCGCGCAAACTGTTGTTGTCTCTGGGATTTACCGAGGTGCACAACTTGGGAGGCTTGGCGCACTGGGCTCGCGCTGGCGGCCGGATAGAACGAGTCTGATCGGATCGGCAGGCCCGCTCCCCGAAAATCGGACTCTGCGAGATGCCTCTGGTTGAACCTGACGCACCCTCGCTGCTCCATGTCTCCCTCGGTTCTGGGCTGTCAGATCATTGCCTACCTCAAAACCACGATCACGAAACAAAAAAACCTCTCCCAGGTGACTGGGAGAGGGTCAATTTCGTTTCACAAATTATCGATCTTACATGTGAATGACGCGACCGTATGCGTCGAGAACGCTTTCGTGCATCATCTCGCTCAGCGTCGGGTGCGGGAAGACCGTGTGCATCAGGTCCTCCTCGGTGGTCTCCAGCTGTCGGCCCACAACATAGCCCTGGATCATCTCGGTCACCTCGGCGCCGACCATATGGGCCCCCAACAGCTCGCCGGTCTTGGCGTCGAAGATGGTCTTGACCATGCCTTCGGCCTCACCCAGGGCAATCGCCTTGCCATTGCCGATGAAGGGGAAGCGGCCGACCTTGATGTCGTATCCCAGCTCCTTGGCCTTGGCCTCGGTATAGCCGACCGATGCCACCTGCGGGTGGCAATAGGTGCAGCCCGCGATGCTTTCGGGTTTGACCGGGTGGGCGTGCTTGCCCGCAATCAGTTCGGCCACCATGACGCCCTCGTGAGACGCCTTGTGCGCCAGCCAGGGTGCGCCGGCGATATCGCCGATGGCATAAAGCCCCTCGACCCCGGTGCGGCAATAGGCGTCGGTCACCACATGGGTGCGGTCGATCTTGACCCCCAGCGCTTCGAGCCCGAGGTTTTCCACGTTACCGACGATGCCCACGGCAGAAATCACGGTGTCGAACTCCATCTTCTCGACCTTGCCGCCAGTCTCGATATGGGCGGTCACCTTGCCCTTGGTGCGGTCGAGCTGCTTGACCATGGATTTCTCCATGATCTTCATCCCTTGCTTGACAAAGCTCTTCTTGGCAAAGGCGCTGATTTCGGCGTCTTCCACCGGCAGAACACGGTCCATCACCTCGACCACGGTCGTGTCGGCGCCCAGCGTGTTGTAGAAGCTGGCGAATTCGATGCCGATGGCGCCCGAGCCGATCACCAGCAGTTTCTTGGGCATCCGCACCGGTTGCAGCGCGTGCTTGTAGGTCCAGACCAGATCGCCGTCCGCCTCGAGCCCCGGCAACTCGCGTGCGCGGGCGCCGGTGGCCAGAACGATGTTCTTGGCGGTCAGATCCTGCGCGCCCTTGTCGGTCTTGACCGACACCTTGCCCTTGGCCGGGATCGTAGCCTCGCCCATCACCACGTCGATCTTGTTCTTCTTCATCAGGTGGCCGATGCCGCCCGAAAGCTGCTTGGCCACCCCGCGCGAGCGTTTCACCACCGCGTCGAGGTCATAGCCGATATTGTCGGCCTTCAGCCCGAACTCCTTCGCGCGCTCCATGAGATGGAACACTTCGGACGAGCGCAGCAGCGCCTTGGTCGGGATACAGCCCCAGTTGAGGCAGATGCCGCCCAGATGCTCGCGCTCGACCACACAGGTCTTGAGCCCCAGCTGCGCTGCACGGATGGCGGCCACATAGCCCCCCGGCCCGGCACCGATTACGATCACGTCATAGGATTTTTCAGCCATGTTCTTCCCTCGGCCAGACCCGCTCTGAAAACTAGTTTACCATTAAACTAATTTTTTGCACACATCAACAGTCCTCCTCCGCGACAAATGTGACGCAGGGACAGCGGCGATACACCCGCCATGCCAGCCTATACCGGCACCGGTCTTTGCGCTAGAACCGAGGGCAGGACCGGCGATGTGGAGAGCGGACGTGAAGAAAACCCTCAAGGACCTGTTTCTGGCATTTCTGAATGCAACGCTGATCCTGGTGGCGCTTTGCCTGTTCCTGGGCTGGCGGATGATGGCGACCGTGGACACGGTGAGTGAGCGCGTTTCCGCCGGGATCGCCGAGCTGGCACCGCTGCGGGATGAGGTCGCCGGGGTCCGGGCCGAGCTTTCCGGCCTCCGCGCCGATCTGGGCGCCGCACAGGGCACCGAGGCGGCAGAGCGGCTTAAAAACCGCCTCGATGGGCTGGAAACACGCCTGGAGGGGATGCAGGCGCGGATGACCAATCTGGCCACCCTGCCCGATCAATTGCTGGATCGCGCCTTTGAAACCGCCGCCGACCGTCTGGTGCGCGGCCTCTCGGAACTTCGCGGCTGTCAGCCGGCGTCGGACGGCGCCTGAACCTAGCTCGCCTTGCGCTGCAACTGCTGCACCGTGGCGCCATATCCGCCATGCGAGACATAGTCGGCCTCGCTCTGGGTGCTGGCCCGGTCAAGCGCCTGATTGCGATAGGGGAAACGTCCGAACTTGCGGATCACCTCGCGATGGGCGCGTGCATGCAACAGGTTCGATGCACCTGATTCGGGCATCCGCTGGCACATCAGCCGCACACAGCGTTCCTGATCGCACAGGTTTTCGGAATGCATCATCGGCAGGTAGAAGAATTGCCGCGCCGGTTCGTCGATCTTCAGATCCCAGCTCTTGTCCACCGCACATTTGGCCGCCATCAATGCCGCCCGGTCGGTTGCAAAGGCCTGTCCCGATCCACGGAACATGTTGCGGGGGAACTGATCGGTGAGGATGATATAGGCCAGAACCCCGCTGGGATAGGTGAGCCACAGCGAGAACCTGCCCTCTGCCGCTGCGTCCCACGTGGTCTGGAACTTGTCCCGGATCCGGGCGTCAAGCGCCTCGTCCTGAATATACCATCCAGCCGGACCCACCTCGTCCAGCCAGAATTTCAATACGTCTTCGGGGCCGACCATCGGTCTGTCTCCACTCTCCTTTGTCCCCAGGTTAATGGGGATTAAACGCTTTTTTAAAATTCTGTAACAGTAACGATTTGCAACAATGCGTCACGAAGCAAGGGGAAAAATCGCCTATTTCTCCTCTTCCCCGCCCTGATCGGCCTCGAATGCCACTTCTTGCGCCATCTCGATCGCCACTGGCGAGGCGGTTGGATACATGTACGCCATCGAACTGGTCTCCTCGACCGGGGTCGAGGGTCGCTGAGTCGCGCGATAAGCGGCATATGCGGCTGTGGCGAACATCAGCGCCGCGATGAAGAAGAAAAAGCCCGGCGGACCGAACACCCCGTCCGACATCAACCAGCCGGTGGTGACCGGACCGGCGATGGCGCCCAGACCGTTGATGAACACCAGCCCGCCCGAGGCCGCCGGCATATCGTCATAGTCGAGATAGTCGTTGGTATAGGCGATCAGCAGAGAATAAAGCGGGTTGGACAGCCCACCGATGATCAGCGCCGCCAGCAGCAGGAACTCGAACCGCCCCCCCATCACCGCGCCCAGCATGGCGCCACCGCCCCCGACCAGCGCCACAAACAGGATCAGCACCCTCCGGTCCATCCGGTCCGACAGCCAGCCCAGCGGGTACTGCACCACCAGTGCGCCCACGTAAAAGGTGGCGACAAAGATTGACAGTTGCGACAGCGTCAGCCCCACATTGGCGGCATAGACCGCGCTCATCCCGAATTGGGCCGAGAACACGCCCCCCAGCAGGAACATGCCGACACAGCCCAGCGGAGAGGTCTGCATCAGTGCCTTCAGGCTCATCGGTTTGGTGCTGTCAAAGGCCGGCGTCGGCGAGATCGACAGCAGGATCGGTCCAAACGAGATCGAAACCACGATCGAGGCGATGATGAATGCCTCGTAACCGCCCGGGTCACCCACCTGGATCAGCCCCTGGGCCACGATGATGCCGGTCATCTGCACGATCATGTAGAGCGACAGCGCCTTGCCCCGGTTGGTGTTGTCGGCGGCATTGTTCAGCCAGCTTTCGGCCGTGACATAAACGCCCGAAAAACAGAACCCGATGATCACCCGCCCCAGCATCCAGACATAGGTATTGGCAAAGGCGGGATAGAGGATCATCACCGCCGAGATGAACGAGGCCAGCGCCGCGAACACCCGCACATGCCCGACCCGGCGGATCATCTCGGGCGCCATGCGCGAGCCGCCCAGGAAACCGACGAAATAGGCCGACATCACCAGCGACATCTCGAAGGTGGAAAACCCCTCGATCTCGCCCCGCACACCCAAGAGGGTACCCTGCAGACCGTTGCCTACCATCAACAGGCCAATGCCCAAAAGCAGCGCCCATGCGCTGGAAAGAACCTGAAGCATCGTGATTGCCTTTGTGCGGTTGCGGGCTCTCGGCCCAAAGTATCAAGGGTCGAACCTCTGCTTGTCCATGACAAACGGGTCCGGGTCTCATCCGTTATCGCCTAGCCCGGCAGCAAAAGCGACGCATCCCCATAAGAGAAGAACCGATAGCGATGTGCCACCGCATGGGCATAGATTTCGCGTATGCGATCCTGCCCCATCAGGGCCGAGACCAGCATCAGCAGCGTCGATTTGGGCAGGTGAAAATTGGTCATCAGCCCGTCGGCGACGCGGAACGCAAAGCCGGGATAGATAAAGATATCGGTCTCGCCCTCCCAGGGCGCGATCCGGCCGCCGCGCGCGGCGCTTTCGATCAGGCGCAGCGCGGTGGTGCCAACCGGAATCACCCGCCCGCCCGCCGCCTTGGTGGCGGCGATCTCGGCCGCGGCCTCGGCACTGACCCGGCCCCATTCGGCATGCATCTTGTGGGTGGTCACGTCCTCGACCTTGACCGGCAGGAAGGTACCCGCGCCCACATGCAGGGTAACGTGAGTAAAGGTGACGCCGCGCGCGGCCAGCGCCGCCAGCAGCGCCTCGTCGAAATGCAACGAGGCGGTGGGCGCTGCCACCGCGCCGGAATGGCGGGCCCAGACGGTCTGGTAATCGGTCTTGTCCTGCTCGTCGGCAGGGCGTTTTGCGGCGATATAGGGCGGCAACGGCATCGCACCCGCCTGGGCCAGCGCGGCGTCGAAATCGGGGCCGGTCAGGTTGAACCGCAGATGCGCCTGCCCGTCCTTGATCACTTCAACATCCGCCGACAGCTCGCTGGAAAAGCTGATGGTTTCCCCCTCACGCAACTTGCGCAGAGGTTTCGCCAACGCGCTCCAGCCACCATCGGCGCGCGGTTCCAGCAAGGTCACCTCGATCCGGGCCGTGACCGGCCCTTGCGCGCTCTGGCGCTGGCGGGTGCCGCTCAGCCGTGCGGGGATCACCCGCGTGTCATTGAGCACCAGCCGGTCGCCCGGACGCAGCCAGTCGGGCAGATCGCGCACCACCGCATCGGTGATCGCAGCGCCCCGCGCCACCAGCAGGCGCGCAGAGGATCGCGGCTGGGCGGGCCGCGTGGCAATCAGGTCGTCGGGCAGGTCGAAATCGAAATCGCTGAGCTTCATGGCCCGCGCCTATAGAGCGCGCCACGTGCTTTGACCACAGGCAATTCGTCTGTCATGCCGACGACCGCTCTAGCGATCGCCGCCGTGCGACGGCGCGGGTCGCGGCGCCGGGGCGGGTTGCGGCGCGGGGGCGGGCGTGCCCGCAGGGGCGGTGGGCGCGGGGGCGGCATTTTCCTCGGGCACCGCCGGCAGGCTGGGCGCGGGCGCGCGGATCATGTCGCGCAGAAAGCCGGGCGTCAGCCCCGAGAGCGGATTGACAAAGACCTGAGGCCGCTGCATCGGCCCGGTCAGGGTATAGTTGAACCCGATCAGCCCCTCTCCCTTGCGGGTCAGCACGCTGCCGATCGCATTGAGCAGATAGATGGGCGAGACCACGCCGCGCAGGTCCAGAACCCGGTTTTCCGTATCCACGGTCCCGTTGATCGACACCCCGATTGACGGGCCGACGGCGCTGCCTTCGAGAATCGTCAGCGTTCTGGGCGTCAGCCGCATCTTGCCGTCAATTTCGCCAAACAGGATGCCCTGCCCCGACATTTCGTCAAGCAACCCCACCAGCGACACCGCGTTCAAGAGCGCGGCCATGGCGGGGGCGTCGCGCACCCGCGTGTTGCGCACCCTGAGTTGCGCGTCGTAATTGCCTTCGCCCCCGACCGGCTCCAGCGCCAGTTGAAAGCTGCCGCCATGCGCCTGGTCGAGGATCCCGGCAGCGCGAAACACCGCGCCCGCATCCTCGGCCTGAAGGAACACCGCGCTGCGGGCACCGCGCCCGATCATCTGCCCCGTGATCGGCACCTGCCCGTTCAGCGCCCCGGTGAACCGACCGTTCAGCCCGCCGCCGGTAGAGAAACTGCCGCGCATACCGGTCAGCGTCATGCTGTCGGAGACCTGCAACCGGTCGAGAACGAGATTCACCGCCGGTGCCGCGCCGCCGCCGGCACCACCCGACGATCCGCTGCCGAACCGGGCGCGGCGCAGGTCCAGCGTGCCACCCTGCACCGAGATGTCGGGTGCTGCCCCGGAACCGCGACCGATGAGTTCGACCGGCACAGCCAACCAGTCGCCAAGCTCGAAAGAGGTAAAACGGGCGCGCTCGAAACTGCGGTCGGGCTTGAACTCGACGCTGCCCCGCATGCGCAAGCCGGCGGCCTCTAGCTCGATCGCTTCGACCTGTCCGCCCTGCCCGAGCGTCGCGACCAGCGCCATCCGGCCCGTGCTGCCGGGAGGTTTCGACCAGCCCAGTTCCGGCAGTGACAGGCGCACCCCCGCCAGGTCCGACTGCGCCTCAAGCCGCAGCGGCTCGCCGCCGCCGATGCCAAGGTTGAACTGCGCCTCGCCAGCCCCTGCCACCATGCCATCGGGCAGGCCCAGCCGTTGCTCGCGCACCAGATCGGGGGTCAGCGCAATGCGTCCGGTCAGGTTGCTGCGCTGGCCCTGCCCCAACGGCTGCTGCCAGCGCATCGACACCGGGACCGTACCGAAAAGACCCGACCCCTGAAGCGCGATTCTGGTCTGGTCCCCTGTCAGTTCCAGCCGGGGCGCCGAAACGGGCGTGCCGGGCACCAGAACCTCGCTCGCCACGTCCTCGAGCACACCGGCAAGGTGAAACTCCATATCGGCGATCGTGACCCTGTCCTTGAGCGGCAGCGCCAAAGTTCCCGACAGGCGCGTGTGCCCCTGCGCCAGATCGACGGGCAGATTGGCCTTGTCGAGGATGCTGAGCGGCGGCTCGTTCAACAGCGACAGTGCGGCCGTGACCGGCCCGCTCGCCGTGATCCGGGCAATGCCCGGCGCCGATTTGCGAATGCCGATATCAGGAATGATGAACGAGGTGCCGGTGGCGTCGATCTCGCCCCCCTCGGCGGTCACCACCACGCCCGCATCGGCGGTCACCGCGAAACGGCCACCCAGCAGGCTGGCCTGACCCCGCGCCCGGGTCAACGGCGGCAGCGTCTTGGCATAGCGGATCTGCGCTTCGGCAAAGTCGAAATCGGCGTAGAGGTCAGGCGGCGCCCCGGGCCGGAGCCTGAGCGCGAGGTCGAGATCGCTCAGCTGCGCCTCGACCAGGTTATCGGACACCCATTCGCGCGGTTTCGGCGCAACGGTTTCCGGCCAATAGGACAGGACCTGCGCCGGGGTGATCGCGTCCAGTTGCGCGTCGAGCGCCAGTTGCCAGCCCTCGGGCGCGGCCCCCAGATCTCCGTCCAGCCGCAGGGTCCGGCCATCGTCGATCACATCCATTCGCCCGATCCGCAGGCGGAACGGGTTGAGGGTCATCTGGAAATCGACCTCGGCCCGGTCGACTGTCAGCGGTTCGGGATAGACCCCGGCGGGATTGACCCGCAGACCATGCAGGCCGAACTGTCCCACCAGCCGGTCGAGCCGCCCATGCTCCACCCCATCGAGATAAGCGACCCCATCCGCCTGGGCCGCGCCCCAGGCGCTGTCCACCGCCACCTCGGCAAAGCTCAGCCGCTGATCGGCCGGGTCATAGGTGAAATAGGTGCGCGCCGAGGCGAAGGGAATCGGCCGAGTGTTCGGGTTGGGTTGCAGCGCCCCGCGCCCGATCTGGAGCGTGGCCGAAATCGGCGTCAGCGCACCCGCCGCGTCGAAGCCACCGCGCAAGGCGCCCGAGATCGGCGCGTCCAGCACCTGCAACCAGGCCAGCGCGGGCGCCTGGGCCGCGATATCGGCGGCGGCCAGATCCTCGATCGAAACACCGAAACTGGCCGAGGGTTCACCCAGCGTGCTGGTATAGTTGGCCTCGAACCGGCTGGCATAGTCGCGCCCGCTGAGCAGCGAGAACTCGGTGGCGATGCGCAGGTCGCCGCCACCTCGGGTAACCAGAACCTGGCCGCCATCCAGCGTCCAGCCGCGCCCCTGGCGCAAGTCTTCGTAGTCGAGCGACACTGCCGTCAGCTCAACCGAGCTGAGCGCGTCAAGCTGCGGGAGCAGGAACACGGCATCGAAGGATTCCAGCAATTGCCCGAATGTCGGCGCCTGTCCCACCGAACCGCCACCCTGCCCGCCCAGCGACAGCGAGAACTGTCCCTGGGCATCGCGCCGCAGCGCGGCCGAGGCGCCATTCAGCACGATCCGCTTGGGCTGGACCTGACCGCGCAACAAGGGCCGCATCGCCAGACTGGCCTCGGCATCCGCAAGCCGGGCGATCACCCGGCCACCCGCATCGGAAAGTTCGAGATCGCGCAGGCGCAGACGCGGACGCCAGCCTTTGTTGATCACGAAGTAGACGCCGCCAAACCGGATGCTGACCCCGTCCAGCGCCTGGGTCAGCCGCGTCTCGACCCGCGCTTGCAGCCAGGGTGGCGCCTGAAGGGTCTGGCCCAACAGCATCAACCCGGAAAAGACCGCCAGAAACACCAGCAGCACGGTGCCGCGCATCGCCCACAGCAACGTCACCCGACGCCGGCTGCGGCGTGGTTTTCCGGGTTTGTCCCCGCCCGAGGTCTTGTCGATGTCTTCCAACTTCTCCGCCGCGACCTATTATGCGCGTAACCTAGTCATGAAACCCAGCCGGAGTGCCCAGATGCCCGACGTCACAGATATTGCCCCCGAATTCACGCTTCCCCGCGATGGCGGCGGCGCGATCAGCCTGTCCGACCTGCGCGGTCGCGCGGTTGTTCTGTTCTTCTATCCCCGCGATGATACTCCGGGCTGCACCAAGGAATCCATCGGCTTTTCCGAGAATTTGCAGGCCTTTGCCGATGCCGGTGCTCAGGTGTTGGGCATTTCGCGCGATACGGTGGCCAAACATGACAAATTCGTCGCCAAGCACGGGCTGACCACGCCGCTGCTGTCCGATGCCGAAAGCGATGTTTGCGAGCGCTACGGCGTTTGGGTGGAAAAGAACATGTATGGCAAGAAATCCATGGGGATCGAACGGTCGACCTTTCTGATCGACGCCGAGGGCCGGATCGCGCGCGTCTGGCGCAAGGTCAAGGTTGCCGGTCATGTGGACGAGGTGCTGGACGCGGTGCGCGCCCTGTGAGCCTGACCCTGACCGAAATGGCCGTCGAGGTGCTGACCACCGCCGACGGACGCGCCAAGACCGAGCTGTCGCGCCGCCACGCGAGCGCCTGGTTTGCCGCCCGTAAGGGTGAAGCCGACCCGATCGCGGTGGGCACTGCGCACCCGCCGCTGCATCCCGCCCGGCCCGAGCGGCCCGAACTGCTCAGCCCCCGCGACGTGCCCCGCAGGCGTCCGGGGTCCGAGGCCGGGCGCATCGCACTGTTGCATGCGGTCGCGCATATCGAACTGAACGCGGTCGATCTGCACTGGGACATCATCGCGCGCTTCGGCCATGTACCGATGCCGGTTGGGTTCTACGACGACTGGGTGAAATGCGCGGACGAGGAATCCAAGCATTTCAATATGGTCTGCGATGTTCTTGAGAATATCGGCAGCCATTATGGCGCCCTTCCGGCCCATGCCGGCATGTGGCGCGCCGCCGAGGATACCGCCGAGGATCTGATGGGCCGGCTGGCGGTGGTGCCCATGGTGCTCGAAGCGCGCGGGCTGGATGTGACGCCGGGGATGATCGACATTTTCCGCAAGGCCGGGCTGACGCAGGCGGTCGCCGCGCTCGAGGTGATCTATGCCGAGGAAGTGGGTCATGTGGCCTATGGCTCGAAATGGTTCCACTTCCTGTGCGGGCGCGAGAATACCGATCCCAAGGACGCGTTCCACGCGCTTGTCCGGCGCTATTTCCACGGCGCGCTGAAGCCCCCCTTCAACGAGGAAAAACGCGCCGAGGCGGGACTCCCGCCCGATTTCTACTGGCCGCTGGCCGAGGAAACACCCCAGCGCGAACGGGGTATCTAGCCGGATTACCCCATGCAAACGCATGGTTTCGGCGGTTTTTCGCCGAAACCGGACCGCGATGGGCGCGCTTTCCCCTCATCTGGTAAAGAAACTTGCCCGATCGGCACCACGCCGGTATTCACACGGGCTATGGCCCCGACACCACTCACTCATTTGCCGGGGCTCGCTTAGGGGCAACAAGGGATGGGCGCGTGCGAACACGTCTGGCGATCAAAATCCACTCGTTTCTGGAAAAAAGATTTCCTGAACGCCGTGTCTTTCTGAAATCCGACACCGACACACGGTTCATAAGGCTCCGGCCTGAAACTCAGTTGATCGCCTTTGGCGGCGCAACGCTGCTGGTGGCCTGGACGATTGTCGCCACCGCGATCCTGCTGATGGACAGTATCGGCGCGGGAAATTTCCGCGAACAAGCCAAGCGCGACCAGGCTACGTATCAGGAGCGCCTGAACGAGCTGTCGCGCGAACGTGACGCCCGCGCCGAGGAGGCAGTCGCCGCACAACAACGGTTCAACGCGGCGCTGACCCAGATTTCGGCGATGCAGACAGAGCTGCTCGCCTCGGAGAACCGTCGGCGCGAGTTGGAAACCGGTGTCGAAGTGATCCAGACCACACTGCGCTCGACGATGAAACAACGCGAGGTCGCGCGGGCAGAGTTGAAGCGGCTGCACGCAAACACCGAAGGGTCAGCCGCCGTGCAGCAGGTGGCCGCCGAAGTGCCCGCGCAGATGGATTTCATGGCCGCCGCACTGGAACGCACCGCCGAAGAACGCGACAGGATTCGCGCCGACGCGCAGTCGGCGCTTGATGCGCGTGCCGAGCTGGAGCTTGAAATCAAGTTGATGGAAGAGCGCAACGACCAGATCTTCCGCCAGCTTGAAGAGGCAATGACGATTTCGCTGGAGCCGCTGGACAAGATGTTCCGCAGCGCCGGCATGCCCACCGACCGCATTATCGAAGAAGTGCGGCGCGGCTATAGCGGCCAGGGCGGGCCGCTTACCCCTTTGTCCTTCAGCACGCGCGGTGAGGAACCCTCAGCCGACGAACTTCGCGCGAATGAACTGCTTCAGCAGATGGATCAGCTGAACCTTTACCGGATCGCAGCCGAGCAGGCGCCCTTTGCGTCGCCGGTCCGCGCCGCGGTGCGTTTTACCAGCGGTTACGGCTATCGGCGCGACCCCAAGACAGGCGGCAAACGCATGCATAACGGGTCGGATTTCGCGGGCAAGCACGGCACCGACATCCATGCGACCGCCGATGGCGTGGTCACCCATGCGGGCTGGCAGTCGGGGTTTGGCAAGCTGATCAAGATCCGCCACGCCTTCGGGATCGAGACCTATTACGCCCATAACTCGCAACTCCGTGTAAAGGTCGGCCAAAGGGTCTCGCGCGGGGATCATATTGCTGATATGGGTAGCACCGGTCGGTCCACCGGGACGCATCTGCACTACGAGGTGCATGTCAACGGAAGACCCGTTAACCCCATGACTTACATCAAGGCTTCACGCAATGTTTTCTAAGAGCAAAATCAACGAGCCCGCCCCCAAGGCCCCCGAGGCGGCCAAACCCGCTGCGCCTGTGGCTCCTGCCGCACCCGCTCCGAGCGATTACAAGGCAGCTGCGCCCAAGCCCAAGCCACCGGCCTCGATCCTCTCCTCGGATCTGCATATCACCGGCAATATCAAGACCTCTGGTGACATCCAGGTCGAAGGCTCGGTCGAGGGCGATATCCGCGCGCATCTGCTGACCATCGGTGAGACCGCCACCATCAAGGGGGAAGTGACCGCCGACGACGTGGTGATCAATGGCCGGATCGTGGGCCGGGTTCGGGGCCTCAAGGTGCGCCTGACCTCGACCGCACGGGTCGAAGGCGACATCATCCACAAGACCATCGCGATCGAGAGCGGTGCTCATTTCGAAGGTTCGGTACAGCGTCAGGACGATCCGCTGAACCCCGGTCGCGCAGCAAAGCCCGGCGCGAACCCGGCCGCAGCCGCCCCGGCGCACAAGCCCGAAGGTGCCTGAGGCCTCTCTCTTTCAGAACATACAAAGCGCCGCGGGCCTCCCGCGGCGCTTTTGATTTGGCGCAACGGTCGACCCGGGCAGCGCCAGATTTTTCGTCTAAAAATCTTGGCCCGCCCGGCCGCGCCGGATCGGCTCAATCCGCGCCCAGCATCCATTCGCCCTGGGGCCAGAACGCGTGAAAGGCAAAGGCGAACATCACGTCATGAGGCAGATCGCTCCCCCGCCCGTCGCGCACCCTGATCGACCCCACATCACGCCCCTTACCGATCTGGGACGTATCAAGGGCCGACGCCTGCCCCGCGCGCCATTCAAAGCGTATCCCCGCCTCCTCCAGCACCCCGGCCTCGGCCAGCCGTGTCAGCGGCCAAGCCCGTTCACCTACCCGAACCACCCGCGCCAATGCCGGGATGCCATGCGGCGGTGCCTTGCCATCATAGAGAAAGGGGCGCAGGGCACTGTCATAGCTCACATAGGGGTTACGGCCATAGGCGCGGCGAAACGCCGGCTCGGCCATCACCAGACCGTCTGGATAACGGGCGCGGAACTGGTCCCAGCTTTCCATCCAGCTGGGCAACGTTTGCAGCTCGGTCCCCGTCAGCCTGCCCACGATGGCCAGCCCCTGCGCCTGTTGCCACCAGCTCTGGGTCTGGCGGTCATACATCACCATGTCCGAATTGCGCAGCTTGCCGGTCACCCCGAACTCCAGCACGCCCGCGGGGCTGCGCCGGTCGAAGGTCAGGCCAGAGTTGCACAGCGGGCAGAAGGTCACCGCCACGGGCACCGTGCCGATACGGTCATTGACGATCTCGTGCCACATCAGATAGCGCAGCGGATAGGCGCGCGGGGTCTCTCCGGGGAGCGCCACGGTGATCACCGGCTCGCGCCCTTCCAGATCCTCCGCCGCCGCAACGCTCAGAAAGGCGGGATCGCTCAGCGCCGGGATACCGTCCTTGGGCGGCCCACCCGACAGGATCTCGCCCCAATGGGCAACGCTGGTCTTGCCAAAATCGGTATCGGGCCATTCATGGCGCCAGACTTCGGGACCGGCCAGGGCGGGCAAAGCCAGCCAGATCGCAAGAAAGAGGGATAGAAGGCGCATGCCGGGGTCTCTCGGGTTTGCAATTCGACCCAAGGATCGCCGTCGGAACGGGATCGCGCCACCCCACACACGCAAACGTGAGACCGCCGGCGCCCCGATACCGGGCGCCGGCGGCATTGGATCAATCGGTGACGGTGACCGACTTCATCTGATCGGGCTGGCCGATCACCGAGCCGTTGGGACCGGTGCCGCGCTTGATCGCGTCAACCACGTCCATGCCACCGGTCACCTTCCCCACCACCGTATATTGGCCGTCCAGGAACGGGCCCGGGGCGAACATGATGAAGAACTGGCTGTTGGCGCTGTTGGGGTCCTGCGCGCGGGCCATGCCCACCACACCGCGTTCATAGGTGATATCCGAAAACTCGGCCGGCAGGTCGGGCCGGTCGGACCCGCCCCGCCCGGCAAGGCGCATGTCGCCGCCCATGCGGCCATATTGCACATCGCCGGTCTGGGCCATGAACCCATCGATCACCCGGTGAAACACCACCCCGTCATAGGCGCCCGAAGCCGCCAGCGCGGTGATCTGTTCCACATGTTTGGGGGCCACATCCTCGAGCAGGTCGATGGTGACGGTGCCATTGGCCTCGCCCGCCACCTCGATCTTGAGGCCGGTCGCGCCCGCCGGAACGGCGAACAGCGCCAGAAGGGCCGCAAGCTTATACATCTGCGGCCACCTTGACGCTGATCATGCGATCAGGATTCGCGGGCGGCTCGCCGCGGGTGATCGCATCCACATGTTCCATCCCCGAGATCACCCGGCCATAAACGGTGTACTGGCCGTTCAGGAAATGGTTGTCCTTGAAGTTGATGAAGAACTGGCTGTTGGCCGAGTTCGGATTGGCCGAGCGCGCAGCACCCAGGGTGCCCCGGTCATGCGGCAGTTTCGAGAATTCGGCCGGCAGATCAGGCAGCGAGGAACCACCGGTGCCCGCGCGACGGATGTTGAACCCGTCTTCCATGTCGCCGTTGGCCACATCGCCGGTCTGCGCCATGAAGCCGTCGATCACCCGGTGAAAGCAGACATTGTCATACTCGCCGGCGCGCGCCAGCTCCTTCATCCGCTCGGAATGCTTGGGCGCCACGTCGGGCAGCAGCTCGATGACGACATTGCCGTCCTTCAGCTCGACGATAATCGTGTTTTCGGGATCCTTGATTTCGGCCATCGGGCCCTCCTGTCACTGTGTTTGCCGGGAACCTAACCATCGCGCGCGGGATCGACAAGGCACGCCATTGACGGGGGCGCCCATTCGGGTAGAGAAACCGTCAAACGCATTGAAGCAAGGAGATTGCGGCTGATGGGCTGGAAAACACTCGACGACATGGACCTGAACGGCAAGCGCGTGCTGGTGCGGGTCGATATCAACGTGCCGATCGTGGACGGGGTGGTGACCGACTCGACCCGCATCCGCCGCCTGATGCCCACCATCCGCGATATCCTTGCCGCCGGGGGCCGCCCCATCCTGCTGGCGCATTTCGGCCGCCCCGGCGGCGAGCGGCGCAAGAACCTGTCGCTGAGCCAGCTGGTGCCAACACTGGAACGGGCGTTCGAAACCAAGGTGCTGTTTGCCGATGATTGCGTCGGCCCCGCCGCCGAAGAGGCCGCCGAGGCCTTGCAGCCCGGCCAGGTGCTGCTCTTGGAGAACACCCGCTTTCACGCCAGCGAAACCAAGAACGATCCCGATCTGGCCGCCGGCATGGCGCGGCTGGGCGATATCTATTGCAATGACGCCTTTTCCGCCGCGCATCGCGCACACAGCTCGACCGAGGCAATCGCGCGCCTGCTGCCCTCTTGCGC
Organism: Ruegeria alba; assembly: GCF_022321465.1. Classification (NCBI taxonomy): domain Bacteria; kingdom Pseudomonadati; phylum Pseudomonadota; class Alphaproteobacteria; order Rhodobacterales; family Roseobacteraceae; genus Ruegeria; species Ruegeria alba. The sequence continues at coordinate 735,072 of NZ_JAKOEM010000001.1, forward strand.
CGGGCGTCTGATGCAGGCCGAGCTTGAGGCATTGGAAAAGGCACTGGGCAAGCCCGAACGCCCGGTCACCGCAGTCGTCGGTGGCGCCAAGGTCTCGACCAAGCTGGAACTTCTGGGCAACCTGATCGAAAAGGTCGATTACCTTGTGATCGGTGGCGGCATGGCCAACACCTTTCTGGTGGCCAAGGGGATGCCGGTGGGCAAATCGCTGGCCGAACGCATCATGAAAGACACCGCTGCCGAAATTCTGGCCAAGGCCGAGGCGGCGGGCTGCACCATCGTGCTGCCCAGCGATGTCGTGGTGGCCGAGAAATTCGAAAGCCACGCGCCGCATCAGATCCTGCCCGCCGACCGCTGCCCCGACGAGGGCATGATCCTGGATGCGGGCCCCGACAGCCTTGCGACGATCAAGGCGATTTTCGAGAAAAGCCGGACCTTGATCTGGAACGGGCCGCTGGGCGCGTTCGAGCTGGAACCCTTTGACGCGGCAACCAATGCCGCCGCGCTGAAGGCGGCGGCATTGACCCGGGCGGGCAAGCTCATCTCGGTCGCCGGTGGCGGCGATACGGTGGCCGCGCTCAACGCCAGCGGCGCAGCGGGGGATTTCACCTATATCTCGACCGCGGGCGGCGCGTTTCTGGAGTGGATGGAGGGCAAGACCCTGCCCGGTGTCGCCGCCCTGATGCAGGCGGGCTAACTCAATTCATCGCAAGCCCGCGCGCCATTTACACCCGCGCGCGGGACCGTGCGGGACGGATCCCGCCGCCATCCGGCCCGTCGTCATCCTCGGACAGGATGGCGCGGCGCATGTCGCCCAGATCGGGGCTGTGCAGCCAGCGCAGGCCGGTCGTCATGAACACCAGTCGAAACATCACGCGCTCTCCAACCGCTGTTCCCGTTGCGGCCCCATCGCATCAAGCGTCCGCAACAGGCCCTCGTGACGGGCCAGTTCGTCTTTCAGCGACAGCTTGCGCCGTTTGAGCATACGCAGCGTCTGGGCACAGGGCGCCGGGCGCTTGAGCTCGGTCAGGATGCGCTGTTTCAGCTCGGCCCGGCGCTCTTTCAGCACCGCCATCCTCAGCTTCAAAGAGAATGCGCGAACTCTGCCTGTTGCGGTCATTTACGGTCTCCTCCGATTGTGAACCCTGCCGCGACATATCGCGGCCTGTGCCAAAGATGGGGAGCGCTTATCTGGAAAGAACCCAATACCGGCATAGATTAAGATAGGTTTTACCTATCATTGAGAAATCCGTATGCCGCCCGACATCACCCTGCGCCAGCTCACCTATTTCTCGACCCTTGTGGCCGCCGGGCAATATCGCCGCGCCGCGCGCAGCCTGGGCATCAGCCAGCCCTCGCTCAGCCTGCAAATCGCGGCGCTGGAAAAGGCGGTCGGCGCCCGCTTGCTGGAGCGGCGCCGCAGCGGCCTGATCCTGACCCCCGAGGGCCGCGACGTATCCGAGATGGTGGCGCGTATCCTGCGCGAGGTCGAGGCGCTGACCCTCTATGCCAGCCCGATGCGGGACAACATGACCGGTACGCTGCGGCTGGGCTCGACCCCGACCATCGGCCCCTATCTGCTGCCACGGGTGCTGCGCCAGTTGCATCGCCAGTATCCCAGGCTGAAACTGGCGATCCGCGACGGCGCCCCGCGTGACCTGGTCGAGGATCTGGCGGCCGGGCGCTATGACCTGATCCTGACCCAGCTGCCTGTCGGCCGGGACGATATCCGCGTGGCGCGATTGTTTCGCGAGCCGCTGGAACTGGCGGTAGACCCGGCGCACCGGCTGGCGGGCGTACCCCAGGTCCGGCAAGCCGATCTGGCGGGCGAAACCATGCTGGGCCTCAGCCCCGGCTATGCGCTGCACGGACAGGTTCAGGGCCTGTGCGAAACCGCCGGGGCCCGGCTCAGCACGGAATTCGAAGGCACCAGCCTGGACGCCCTGCGGCAGATGGTGTCGCTGGGCATGGGGATCACCCTGCTGCCCGCGCTCTATGTCGCCTCCGAAGTCCGCGCGACCGGCGCCGATGTCACCACGCGGCCGCTGCGACCCGCGATGCACAGAACTGTCGGGCTGGCCTGGCGCACGGCCACCGGCACCCCGCCCGCGATCGACCGCTTCATCCAGCTGACCCGGCAGGTGATCCACGACGAGATGAGCGGCATCCTGCAACCCGTCAGATGACAAGGTAAAAACCCGAAAAACACGTGAAGAAGAGGGATTCACAAGGGGATCCGCCTGTGTCATACTAGGGCCACGCACCCGCCAGAGGTGCGACCAGAGGCAATCAAGACGGCAGGTATACCGCGTGTCCCGGACAACCAGACCCAGCATCGGCGCGATCGCGTTTTTCGCGGTCTCCTTTGCGCTGGCGATCTATTTCACCTTTGCGGCCGTGCAGGGCGATTTCGGCCTGTTCCGCCGGGTCGAGATTGCCGCCGAGCGCGAGGTGCTGTCGCGCGACCTGGCCAAGGTCGAGGAACAGATCGACCGGATGGAAAACCTGACCCGGCGTCTGAGCGACGATTATCTGGATCTTGACCTGCTGGACGAACAGGCCCGGTCCGTACTGGGCCTGCTGCGCGCCGACGAGATCGTGATCCGCTGAGGCGAAGCGCCCGGATTTTTCGTAGAAAAATCTCCTGACGTCGAAAATCTTCTGCGAAGATTCTCCGGCCCCACCCGGCCTTGCCGCCGCGTCATATTAGCACTCGTCAGGCGGCGAAAAATGCTTTATTAGATAGTTTAATGCTAAACTATTTCACCGACAGAGGAATGGCGCCGTGACCGCGACGAGAAAGACCTCAAGAAAATCAAATACTTCCGCCGAAGAACTGAAACACTATTACCGCGAGATGCTGCTGATCCGCCGATTCGAGGAAAAGGCCGGCCAACTCTACGGCATGGGTCTGATCGGCGGGTTCTGCCATCTTTATATCGGCCAGGAAGCGGTTGTCGTGGGTCTTGAGGCCGCCGCCGAAGAGGGTGACAAGCGCATCACCTCGTATCGCGACCACGGCCACATGCTGGCCTGTGGCATGGAACCGGGCGGCGTCATGGCCGAACTGACCGGGCGCGAGGGCGGCCTGTCCAAGGGCAAGGGCGGCTCGATGCACATGTTCTCGAAAGAGAAGCATTTCTACGGCGGCCATGGCATCGTCGGCGCCCAGGTGCCGCTGGGTGCGGGCCTGGCCTTTGCCGACAAGTACCTGGACAACGGTCGCGTCACCTTTACCTATTTCGGCGATGGCGCGGCCAACCAGGGCCAGGTCTACGAGACCTTCAACATGGCCGCCCTGTGGAAACTGCCGGTCGTCTTCGTGATCGAGAACAACCAGTATGCCATGGGCACCGCGCAGAAACGCTCGACCTCCTCGCCCGACATCTACACCCGAGGCGAGGCCTTTGGCATCCCCGGCGAAACCGTTGACGGCATGAACGTGCTGTCGGTGAAAGAGGCCGGCGAAAAGGCCGTGGCCCACTGCCGCGCCGGCAAGGGCCCTTACATTCTCGAGGTCAAGACCTATCGCTATCGCGGCCACTCGATGTCGGACCCGGCCAAGTACCGCACCCGCGAAGAGGTGCAGAAAGTGCGCGAGCAGAGCGACCCGATCGAGATGGTGCGCGAGATGCTGCTCAGCGGCAAACACGCCACCGAGGATGACCTGAAGGCGATCGACAAGGAGATCAAGGAGATCGTCAACCAGGCCGCCGAATTCTCGAAAGAAAGCCCCGAGCCGTCCGTGGACGAGCTCTGGACCGATATCTACGCCTGAGAGGACATCACGACATGGCAACCGAAATTCTGATGCCCGCCCTGTCCCCCACCATGGAGGAAGGCACCCTGGCGAAATGGCTGGTCAAGGAGGGCGACACCGTCTCCTCGGGCGATATCCTGGCCGAGATCGAAACCGACAAGGCCACGATGGAGTTCGAGGCGGTCGACGAAGGCATCGTCGGCAAGATCCTGATCGCCGAAGGCACCGAAGGGGTCAAGGTCAACACCCCCATCGCCCTTCTGGTGGAAGAAGGCGAAAGCGTCGATGCGGCACTGTCGGCTGCACCAGCGGCCGACGCGGGCAACGAGGCGGCCCCCGCAGGGGGCACCGAGGCGCCCGCAACCCCTGCCCCGATCGCGGCTCCCGCCGCACCCAAGGTCGACCTGTCACCTGACTGGCCGGCGGATGCGCCGATGAAGTCGCAGACCGTGCGCGAGGCGCTGCGCGACGCGATGGCCGAAGAGATGCGCGCCGACGAGGCCGTCTATCTGATGGGCGAAGAGGTGGCCGAATACCAGGGCGCCTACAAGATCAGCCAGGGAATGCTGGACGAATTCGGCTCCAAGCGGGTCATCGACACGCCGATCACCGAGCACGGGTTTGCCGGGATCGCCGTCGGTTCGGCCTTTGGCGGGCTCAAGCCCATCGTCGAATTCATGACCTTCAACTTCGCCATGCAGGCGATCGACCATATCATCAACTCGGCGGCCAAGACGCTCTACATGTCCGGCGGCCAGATGGGCTGTCCGATCGTGTTCCGCGGCCCCAACGGCGCCGCCGCCCGCGTTGCCGCCCAGCACAGCCAGGACTATGCCGCCTGGTACATGCAGATCCCCGGCCTCAAGGTGGCGATGCCCTACTCGGCCGCCGATTACAAAGGCCTGATGAAATCGGCGATCCGCGATCCGAACCCGGTGATCTTCCTGGAAAACGAGATCCTTTATGGCCGCAGTTTCGATGTGCCGCAGGTCGATGACCTGGTGGTGCCCTTCGGCAAGGCGCGGATCTGGCGCGAGGGCACCGATGTGACCATCGTCAGCTTCGGCATCGGTATGCAATACGCGCTTGAAGCCGCCGAACGGCTGGCCGCTGACGGCATCAGCGCCGAGGTGATCGACCTGCGCACCCTGCGCCCGATGGACCTGCCCACCGTGATCGCCTCGGTGATGAAGACCAACCGTCTGGTCACTGTCGAGGAAGGCTGGCCGCAGGGCTCCGTCGGCAGCTATATCGCGTCGGAGGTGATGCAGCAGGCCTTCGACTATCTCGACGCGCCGATCATCACCTGCACCGGCAAGGATGTGCCGATGCCCTACGCCGCGAACCTGGAAAAACTGGCGCTGATCACCACTGATGAAGTGGTCGCAGCTGTCAAACAAGTGACCTATCGGTAAGGAGCGACAGAGATGCCCACCGAAATCCTGATGCCCGCCCTGTCTCCCACCATGGAGGAAGGCACCCTGGCGAAATGGCTGGTCAAGGAAGGCGATACCGTCTCCTCGGGAGACCTGCTGGCCGAGATCGAGACCGACAAGGCCACGATGGAGTTCGAAGCCGTCGACGAAGGCATCGTCGGCAAGATCCTGGTGCCCGAAGGCACCGAAGGGGTCAAGGTGAACACCCCAATCGCGGTGCTGCTGGAAGAGGGCGAAAGTGCGGGCGATATCGCCAGCGCGCCCAAGGCGGCCCCGGCCGCCGCCGCGGGCAACGAGGCCGCCCCTGCGGCGTCCGAGGCGCCCGCAGCAGCCCCCACCGCGGCCCCGGCTGCACCCAAGGGTGCTGATGGTGGCCGCGTCTTCGCCTCGCCATTGGCGCGCCGGATTGCCGCTGACAAGGGGCTCGATCTGTCGCAAATCGCAGGCTCCGGCCCGCATGGCCGGATCGTCAAGGCAGACGTGGTTGGCGCCACCGCCCCGGCAGCGGCCCCTGCCCCCGCAGCTGCGGCCCCGGCCCCCGCAGCCGAAGCTGCCGCTCCTGCCGCAGCAGCCCCCAGCGGACCCAGCGCCGATATGGTTGCCCGTATGTACGAGGGTCGCGAGTACGAAGAGGTCAAGCTCGACGGCATGCGCAAGACCATCGCCGCGCGCCTGTCCGAGGCCAAGCAGACGATCCCGCATTTCTACCTGCGCCGCGATATCAAGCTGGATGCGCTGATGAAGTTCCGCGCCCAGCTGAACAAGCAGCTCGAAGGGCGTGGCGTCAAGCTGAGCGTCAACGACTTCATCATCAAGGCGGTCGCCAACGCGCTGCAACAGGTGCCCGACTGCAACGCGGTCTGGGCCGGTGACCGGGTGCTGAAGCTGAAACCCTCGGACGTGGCCGTTGCCGTTGCCATCGAGGGCGGGCTGTTCACGCCGGTGCTGAAGGATGCCGACATGAAGTCGCTGTCGGCACTGTCGACCGAGATGAAGGATCTCGCCACCCGTGCCCGCGACCGCAAGCTGGCACCGCATGAATACCAGGGCGGCAGCTTTGCCATCTCGAACCTCGGCATGTTCGGCATCGACAATTTCGATGCCATCGTGAACCCGCCGCATGCGGGTATCCTGGCGGTCGGCTCTGGGGTCAAGAAACCGGTGGTCGGCGCCGATGGCGAGCTGACCGTGGCGACCGTGATGTCGGTGACCATGTCGGTCGATCACCGGGTGATCGACGGCGCGCTTGGCGCACAGCTTTTGCAGGCGATCGTTGACAACCTGGAAAACCCGATGGTGATGCTGGCCTGACCGGCCACCACCGCGAAAAACACAAAGCCCCGGCCTTGTCGCCGGGGCTTTGTCGTGATGCAACCAAGCGACAATTCAGCCTGTCAAAGATGAACCTCGATCACGGTCCTGATTGAATTTGCGATATAACAATTCTCATGCGCCTCGTGATGAAGGGCTCTCAATGCTTGCTGTGCCGGCCCCTCACCCGTCCAGGTTATGCGGGGTCGCAGATCAACGCGGGACAGCCACAGCTTGCCCGCTTCATTGGCCGTCATTTGCCCCTTGGCGTGATCGCGGTAGGTCGCGGCCACATAACCCGCGCGCCGCGCGATATCCAGAAACCAGAGCATGTGACAAGAGGCGATGGCCGCAACAAACGCCTCTTCGGGGTCGATAGCGGACGGGTCCGACATCGGCGGTGGAACCACATGCGGCGAGGCCGCGGCCAGACAGGTCGCGCCCCCGTCGAATTCCCACTGGTGGGCCCGGTTGTAACTGCCCCTGGCAAAATCGCCAGAGGTAACGCACCACGATACGGTCGCGTCATGGGTGGTCATCTCGCTTACTCCTTGTTGCCGGACAACACGGCATCGGCCCAGACCTGCGAAAATGCCCCGAGCGGTTTGAGCTTGGCAAAGAGATCGCGGCCCATTTCCGTCAAATGGTATCCTTCGCTGGTCAACCCGACAAAACCGCTCTCGCGCAGTTCCCCCAACCGTTTGTTGAGCACCGTCGGCGATACCGTTTCACATCGGCTCTGCAACTGGCGAAAGGTCAGCGGACCACCTTCCAGCTGCCACACGATGCCAAGCGCCCAGGTCCGCCCGAGAAGGTCGAACAGCGCCATGATCGGCTTTCCCGATTTCGACCCGCGCACCGGCGTGCCGGGCAGAGGGATCCTTGTTGGCATTGTCACGCCCCCTTTGCTATTTTTTGCGTAGCATGTATTTGCTACTTATTATGTAGCGAATCAGAGGTGATGTCATGCTGTTTCTTCCCCTATCGGCGGCGGTTGGTGCGTCGCTGGGTTGGGCCAGCGGCATCGTCCTTGCACAGGACCCTGCCCGGCGCCTGGGCGCTTTTGAGTTTACCCGGGTTCAGTTGCTCGCCTGTGCCGCGATCCTTTGCGCGGGCTGTTCGGTCCTTGGCCTGTGGCCGACGATCGCCTGGCAGCATTGGCCCGCTTTCGCAGCCAGCATTCTGATCGGTATCATTCTTGGCAACCTTGCCATGATCGAGTGCCTGCGCCTCGGCGGGCCACGGCGGACCGAGGTCCTTCTGGCGCTCAAGGCGCCTCTGGTTGCGGGCATGGCGTTTCTGGCTTTCGGAGAAACCCTGTCGGTCCTCGACCTGCTCGGCGCATCCCTTGTGCTGACCGGGGTCCTGATGGCGATCCTTCAGGGCAGTGATCCGCAGTCTGACAGTGATCGGCTCACCGGCACGCAGGTCAAGGTGGTCCTCCTGGGGCTGCTTGCGGCGGGGTTTCAGGGCTTTGGGTTCCTTGTCATGAAACCCGCGATGCAGGCCGGCACGGATCCGATTGCAGCCTCGGCCATTCGCCTGTCCGGGGCGGCATTTGCGATATCGCTTGTCGCTCTCTGGCCATCACCCGTTTTTCGAAGCACGACCGAGATGTCGCCCGGCCTTCTGTTTCGAACCATCCTGCCCGGCTTCATCGGCTATGGCCTGTCATCGACGCTTCTGCTGTTTGCCTATGCCCATCTCGACGCAGGGATCGCCGCGATCCTGGGCTCTCTCTCGCCGCTTCTCGTCCTGCCTGTTATCTGGCTTAAAGAGGGCCATCGACCCAAGGCATTGGCATTCCTGGGGGCCGGAGTGACCATCATCGGCGCAGCGGTGATCGTGCTGGCAGGATAGTCCTGAAAACTGCTGAGGCAGCTGTGAAAGTGAACCTTGGCACAGTCCCGCATGGTCCCGGCAAAGGCAGGTCAACCATGAGCAACATGGAATAGCGAAAAGGGAGCGCCTCCGCTCCCTTTCAATTCCTGGACACCAGTCCCGCCAGTGGCGGTGCGTCAGTCAGTACTGATAACCGGGTGTCGAGGCCGACAGGGCCTGCTCAGCCTCGTCCATCTCGGCCGCAATATCCTCGAACAGCGGCGTTGACAGGTAGCGCTCGCCGGTATCGGGCAGCATCGCCAGCAGCACCGAGCCTTCGGGCGCGGCCTCGGCCACCTTCATCGCGGCCGCGAGACTGGCGCCACCCGATATCCCGGTCAGGATGCCCTCCTCGGCCGCCAGGCGTTTGGACCAGGCGATGCTTTCCGGGCCGCTCACCGGCTCAAGACCATCGAAGTACCCCTTGTCCAGCGCCTCTTGCAGCACCAGCGGAATGAAATCCGGCGTCCAGCCCTGGATCGGGTGCGGGTTGAAGGCCGGATGGGTCGCGGCGGGTTCGCCCTCGGCATTGCGCTGTTGCGCCTCGCCCGATTGCACCAGCGCGGCATTGGCGGGCTCGCTCAGCGTGATCTTCAGATCGGGCCGCGCGGTTTTCAGCACCCGGCCCAACCCGGTGACGGTGCCACCGGTGCCATAGCCCAGCACCACATGGTCCAACCGCTCGCCGTCGAAATCGCCGAGGATCTCTTGCGCGGTTGTGGCCTCGTGAATATCGGCATTGTCCTTGGTCTCGAACTGATGCGCCAGGAACCAGCCGTTTGCTTCGGCCAGTTCCTTGGCTTTCACCACCATCCCGACCGCCTTGTCTTCCTTGCGGGTCAGCACCACCTTGGCGCCCAGCATCCGCATCAGGCGGCGACGCTCGACCGAGAAACCGTCATGCATGGTGATGACCAGCGGATAGCCCTTGGCGGCGCAGACCATGGCCAGCCCGATGCCGGTATTGCCGCTGGTCGCCTCGACCACGGTCTGGCCCGGCTGCAACCGGCCCTCGCGTTCTGCGGCCTCGATGATGTTCAGCGCCAGCCGGTCCTTGACCGATCCCGCCGGGTTGAACGCCTCGAATTTCACATACATCGTGACATGCCCCGGCGCGATCCTGTTCAGCCGGATCACGGGCGTATTGCCCACCGTTTCCAGGATCGAGCCATATAGCCGCCCGCGGCCCTTGGTCGTGAAGATCATTGCATGCCCCCAAGTCAAACTGCGAAAAGTCTTACCGTTGCATCAGATAATGCGCCGCGCGTGGCAGTACCACAAGGCGCTCGAACTCAGATAGGACCAACCTTTATCCATTATGGTCCAAAGCCGAAGGATTCCATGCCGATAACCCGGAAACCAAGATCAACAGTCGCAGTTAAGAGATTAATTCAAAATACTTTCCCTCAGAAGCGCCAATAGAGAAAAGGGGCGCAATGCGCCCCTTTTCGCATTCAAGACAAATGAAATCTCGGAGACAGGCGCCTCAGTCCGACCCGTTCGGGAACCGCTGGTCCATGTTGATCGAGGGCTGGTCGCAGCCCGCCTCTCCGACGATCTTGGCCGGGATGCCCGCGACGGTCTTGCAGGGCGGCACCTCGCTCAGCACCACCGAACCGGCAGCGATGCGGCTGCAATGGCCGACCTTGATATTACCCAGCACCTTGGCGCCCGCCCCGATCATCACGCCATCGCCTATCTTGGGATGACGGTCCTCTTCTTCCTTACCGGTCCCGCCCAGCGTCACCGAATGCAGCATCGACACGTTGTCCCCTACCACCGCAGTTTCGCCGATGACGATGGAATGGGCGTGGTCGATCATGATCCCCTTGCCAATCCGGGCCGCCGGATGAATGTCGACGCCAAAGATCTCGGACACCCGCATCTGGAAGAAATAGGCCAGGTCATAGCGCTTGCGTGTCCACAGCCAATGCGCCACGCGATAGGCCTGCATCGCCTGATATCCCTTGAAATACAGGATCGGCTGCAACAGCCGGTGGCAGGCCGGGTCACGCTCGTAGACCGCCATCAGGTCGGCACGGGCTGCCTCGACCAACTCGGGCGCGCTGTCATAGGCATCGTCCACAATCTCGCGCAGCACCATCATCGACATCTCGTTCGAGCAGAGCTTGGCCGAAATGCGATAGGACAGCGCCCTGTCCAGGTTCTTGTGGTGCAGGATACAGGCATGCACCAGCCCACCCATCAGGGGCTCTCTGTCCACAGCGTCCTGCGCTTCGGCGGTGATCCGGTCCCAGACCGGGTCCACGGGGGCAAGTTTCTTGCGCGTTTCCATCATGGCCTGTCATCCTTCTTTGTGACTAATCTAGTCAGTTAGGATCGATTTGACCAACCTCAATACGTGATGGGCGTGGTGACGGAAATGAATGAGACGCGGCTTGCCCGTTTCCGGGCTCTGATTCAGGAGCGCTTGCAGGAACTGGGCGACAGCAGCGCGGTGGGGCAATCGGCGCGGGCGGTGGTCGAGTTGGATCAACAATCGGTGGGTCGCCTCAGCCGGATGGACGCACTTCAGAATCAGGCCATGGCCAAGGCCCAGCAGGCAAGGCGCGAGGTCGAGGCCCGCCGTCTAAGGCTGGCGCTCGATCGGATCTCGGCCAGAGAATACGGCTATTGCGACGGTTGCGGCGACGACCTGCCCGAGGGGCGGCTGACGCTCGATCCCGCCGCCACGCTTTGCGTCAGTTGCGCGCGCGGCTGATCTGACGGTCGATCAGCGCGCTCAGCACGATCTCGAAGCACCGGCAATAGCCCGGATCGTCGAACCCGGGCTCATCCGCCAACACCCGCTTGCGCGCCGCAGACATCAAAGAACCATTGCCAAACAGCGGATGGAGCCGCCCGGTCGCACGGACATGGGCATCGGCCATCTCCGCCTCGGACAGCATCCGGCGGCAGAGCGACCGACGTGTACCGGCGGGAGCGTGCAGCAAGGCCCGCGCCGCCGCGCTGACATCGCCATGCAGAACCGGACGCATCGCTCAGGCCTCGACCGTCACGCTACGGAACAGACCCGGACCGAACCGGGCCGAAATCTGCGCCACCGACAGATCAAAGGGCCGCGCCACAGCATCCGCCACCTGCGCCGCCGCGCCATAGGTCCAGGCGGCAGACGACACGGTTTCTTCCCGCAGCACGCCACCATCCTTGATCACCCGGACCAGATAGCTTTCGCTTTCTTCGCCCAAAGGCACCTCGGGCAGGCTCCAGTCGTCGCCGTCGATCCGGGTACGCCGCACCCAGGACAGCTGAATGTCGGCGCCGTTCTCAACCGCTCGCAGGTGGGCCGGGGCATAGGGGCGCAAGCCGATGCCATCAAATGCATCGACCCGGTGCACATAAGATGGATCGTCATAACTCCGACGAGACGGGCCGATCCGGTAATGCCGCGCGATCCGCCGTTCCGAACTGGCAAGGTCAAGCTGCACCAGACGCGGGTCGATCAGCACGAATTGAGAGCCTGCGGGCCAGACGTCGGGCATCAACGCGTCGCTTCCCAATTGTCCCCTGAGCCGGTTGCGCAGCAGATAGGTATCGGGCGCGATCAACTCGGCCTCTCGGAACTGGAACAATTCCCAGTTGTCGGTCGACCCATCGCCGATCGCCGCCAGGTTCTCTCCGTTCAGGATCGCCTCAAGAGGACGCGACTCCAATTCTCCGGCAACCAGCTTCACCTGAACCGCATCGCCACGATCCCACAGACCGGGGCGTGCCCGGGCCAGCGGCGTCTCGGTTACACCGATCACTGCCCGGGTCGCGACGATCTCGTCCAGACGATAGGCCTCGTCGCTGGCCGAGGAGTAGACCGCGACCGTACCGGGCCAGGGCTGTGCGGTGACCGCCACATGCGGCGCATGCGGCACCTCGTCCCCGGTGATCAGCGGCAAATCCATCAGCAGCGGCAGCACCGGAACCGGGGGCACAAACTCCTGAACCACAGGACGATCCTCTGCCATGTCCGAAGTCAGATAGACATTCGGTTCTACCCGCACGGCCTCGATCAGCTGCATATGCGCCTGTTCGACCCGGTCCACACGATACAGCCCGCCGATCTCGTCCCCGGCATCGGGCAGGCGCACCACGTCGCCCGCACCCAGCGCCAGCCGCGAGGGCGGCAGCGCAAAACGGATCGTATCGCGACCCAGACGCGCCTCGGCCAGCCAGCGTTCCACCGTCTGCCGTCCCTCGGCACGGGTCAGCGCCAGCGGCATCTCGTTCGAGGACACCGCATGGGTGGCGTCATCGGGCAGAACCGCCTCTTCGGCCACCACATCATGGTTCGCATCCGCCTGGACAAAACGCAGCCTGACCCGTCCGCTCAGTTCCAGATCGGACTCGCGCCGATGTTCCAGAGCGCCGTCAATCTCTTCGTGAACGGCTAGCAGTTCGCGACCCAGTTCTACAGGCCTGCCGCCATCGCGCAGGCGGAAGACCAGCTTGCCATCGCGTTCAATCGCATCGAACCCGTATCGCAGCATCAGCGGTTGCAAGGCGGATCTGGCATCGCTGACCTGATCGACCGTATAGCCGCGGACGATGCCCCAAAGCGCGCCGAGGTCCACCGCGCTCACCTTGGCACGGGCACAGATCTCGCGCACGACCGAGGCCAATGTGCGGTTGCCCGACCGCCCGTTCAGCCAGTGGCCGCGCGCGTAATTCGCCCCATCGGCCCACAATTCGCGATTGTTGGGAAAGGCGGGATAGGGCCGCACATCCCAGGCCCAGACATAGGCATTGGCCATGTCGATCATCGGCGCCTGATACTCGACCGAGACCGGATTGTTCCCCGGCTCGTTCCAATACCCCAGTACCGCATTCAGATAGGCCAGTTGCATCAGGTCGTCGCGCGCGCCGTTCGAGTATTTCGGCAGGCTCGATTCCGAGGATTTCGGATCGAGGAACTTGTTGGGCTGATTGGTGCCCTTGTCCACAGCCGCGCAGCCAAGCTCGGTAAACCAGATCGGTTTCGATTGCGGCACCCAATCGGTGGGCAAAGCCTGACGGTTGCCCCCGATCCGCTCGTGATGGGGGTTGGCCCACCAGCTGCGGATATCCTTGTACCGCCAAACCCAGGCCTCGCCATGGGCATCATCCGTGATCGGCGTACGGATCTGCGCCGCCTCCGCTTCGGGCGAATGATAGTACCAGTCATAGCCCTCACCGCCCTCGACATTGCCGCGCAGATAGTCCTGCTCATAGATATGTCGGGTTCCGGCCTGGGCATCGGCATGGTCTTCGCCATCACGCCAATCCGACAGCGGCATGTAGTTGTCGATACCGACAAAGTCGATCTCGGGATCGGCCCACAGCGGATCAAGATGGAAATAGCGATCCCCGCTGCCATCCTGCGGCTGATAGCCGAAATACTCGCTCCAGTCCGCGGCATAGCCCAGCTTGGTTTCCGGCCCCAGAATGGTCCGTACCTCTGCCGCCAGAGCGCGCAAGGCCTGAACGGCCGGAAACCCGGCGGCGCCCCGGATCTGGGTCAGGCCGCGCATCTCGGAACCGATGCAAAAGGACGAGACACCGCCCGCCGCCTTGCACAGCGCCGCATAGTGCAGGATGAACCGGCGCAGGCCCCAATCCTCGGGGCCGGAATAGGTCACCACCCCGTCACCGATCACGAAATCCGCAGCCGAGGCCGTGCCAAAGAACGCCGCCACTTCGGCATCCGCTGCCGCTGTGCCGTCGGGCGTGCCGGGCTGGGTCGGCGCAAGGCTCAGCGTGATCCGCCCCCGCCAGGGCAGATGCGGCTGCCCCTCCTCACCGGTCCATGGGTTGATCAGCGTGTTGCCCGCCAACTGGTCCATCAGGATGAACGGATAAAACATCACCCTTTGCCCGGCCTCGTGCATGTGCCGGATCGCCTCGACCACCGCCGCGTCGGCCGGCGTACCGCCATAGATCGGGCGGTCCTCGATCCGCGCAATCTCATCCACCGTGGTCCGGCTCAGGCCCGAAACCCGCCAGGGCATGTTGCTGCCGTCGATATTCTTGCGCTCGACCTTGGGCCGGATCTCGCAATTGCCACAGCGCAGATCGCCACCGAACCACGACACCACCAGCGAGGCCGCGCCCACTTCGGGCAATTCCTCGCCCAGCGCCTCCAACGAGGTCAGAAAATCGGTCTGCCCGGATGGAGAGTTGCTGTTGGCCGCCCAGAAACTGCCCGGCCCGTTGGAATAGTTCACCTGGGTGGTGGCCAGCGCATATTCCCCGGTTCCCGGAATCAGCGCCACGCCCTTGACCAGCCCCGCCAGCCCCAACTCGGCAGGATCGGCATCGGGCTGATCGCCCCGAACCACCTCGAACGAGAATTGCGGCACCCGGTTGCCGAACCGGTCCAGATCCAGATCCTCAAACACCACATAGGCGGTACCGCGATAAGCAGGCACCAGACCCGCACCCTCGACCGCCTCCATCACCGGGTCGGGCAGCTGATCGGCGGTGCCGCGATAGACGCGCATGTTCAATTCGTCCGGCGCGATCTCGTCCCCGTCCGCCCAGACCCGGCGCACACCGGCAATCTCGCCCTCACAAAGCGCAACCGCCAGCGACACCGAATAGCTGTACTGCGTGGTCCTCGGCTGCGGGCGCGAGCCCTTGCCACCGCCACTCGTCGTCGTGGTCTCGGCAAAATCTGAGGCCCAGATCACCTGACCACCCACCCGCATCCGGCCATAGACCTGCGCGATGGCATGCCCCTCGCCCGAATTGGTCAGCCGGAAGCGGTCGACCTTACCGGTTTCCACCGCTTCGGCGCCCGAGCCCAGCAACCGCTGATCCAGAACCCGGCCCACGGTCGCACCCACGGCCCGTCCCAACACCGCCGAAGACAGTCCCGCAACGGTTCCACCGACCGAGCCGCCAATCGCCGCACCGGCGGCAGAAAGAAGTATCGTCGCCATCAACTCACCTCCTGAGGAAATTCGAACCGGGACACCACACGCCGCAGCCACGGCGCGCTCAGGGGGCTCTCGACCACGCCATGCCCGGAATAGGCGTGGATGAACCGGGGACAGGCTCCCGCCTCGGACACAATGCCCAAATGTTTGGCGACGCTGCCGCCACGCATCCGGAACAACAGCACCTCTCCGGGCACCACAGGCCCGGGCGCAGTTTCGATCAGATGCCGACGCGCGGCCTGCCACAGGCGTTCCTCGCCCTGAGGTTCGGACCAGTCCATCGAATAGGCCGGCACGGCTTCAGGCTCACGGCCATAAAGCCCACGCCAGATACCCCGGATCAGACCCAGGCAATCACTGCCCGCCCCCGGGGTCGAGGCCTGATGCCGATAGGGCGTGCCAAGCCATTTGCGGGCAATGGCAACCGCGTCACAGCCACGCCCGGTCATCTCAGGCTCCCGCCACTATTGGCCCCGGTCCGCTTGGGGCTGGCCATGACCCAATCCTCGCGCGGCAAATCTGGGAAGCCCTGAAAATTCAGCAGGTTGTTGAACTTCAGGCGGCAGGTTTCCATTCGCTTGTCGCAGCCCGCCGTCAGCCGCAGCCCGTCGCCCGGGCGCAGCACGGCCCGGATCGGTTCCCACAGCTCGATTTCGCGACCCGCCGCTGTCATCTTGTCTGACTTTATGAGCGCCCACAAACCCGCCGCCGTGCCACTCGTGACATCCAGCCGACCCCGCTGGAACCACCCCGGCTCAAACCCGGACAGGTCGGCCCAGCGGAACACCCGCGCCTCGTCGACTTGCTCCACCGTGACCTCTGCCCGGTATCCGGGCTGATCCAGGTCGAACCGGCAGGCGCCATCGCCCAGAACCGCCGTACAGGGTTTCTGAAACACCCGGCCCAACGGCTGGTTCAGCGCATCGGTCAACCCGCGCAACTCGGCCTGAAACGCACCGCCGCCCCGCCGCAACTCGCCGATCGAGCCGCGAAACTGCAACCAGCGCTGCTCCGGCTCGGTCCAGTTGACCAGCCAGGAAAGTACCTCGGCCCCGTCGAACCGGCCCGCCTCGATATCCTCCTCGCGCACCGCCGCGTCGCTGAGCGCGCCCAGCGCCTCGGAATTGTCCACCGACAGGCCGGTGCTCTGCTCCAGCGCCGCCGCCGTCAGACCGCTATCGGCCTTGAAGGTGACCCCGTCGAATTCCAGCATGCAATCGTGATCGGTGAACCCGAACCGCACCCCATCCTTGCGCAGGATCGCCCAACACCGGCACAGCGTGGTCACCCCGCTGGCCAGATGCGCCTGCATCGCCTCGCTCGGCCCGCCCATCACACACGCACCTCGACCACCGGCACATTGGGCACGTCGCCCGCGCGGAAACTGGCCACGCTTGTCTGGATCCGGTCGGTATCGAAGCGCACCGGCACATCGAATTCAAAACCGGCACTGATCTGCACACCGACCGGAGGCGGCGCCTCGAAACGCACAAGACCGGTGGTCACGTCCACCTCGTAATCCACCGCTTCTTTCATCTCGTCCTGATCCAGACCGATCCGGACCGTGCCCAGTACCGGTTTGCTGATCGGGCGAGCATAGCTGACGGTGCCGGACCGATATGTCTTGACCAGCGGAAAGGCAGTCTCGACCCCGTCACCCACAGCGATCACCTGATCGTCATAGCGCGGCTCGGCCGAGGCGCGGCTCGACTTGAAGTCGGACCAGTCCTTCCATCGGAACCCGTAAACCTGCCCCTGACGCGCCTCGAAGAACGCGATCAGCGTCTCGATATCGTCCAGCGAGCGCATGCCCACGCCCGCGTCATAACGCCGGCGCGCATGTGCCCAGGGAGAGTTGCGCTCCTCGAACCCGTTGACCAGCGTCACGATATCGGTGCGCCGCTCGGGCCCCCCGATCGAGCCAAAGCTCAGATTGGCGGGAAATCTCACCTCGTGGAAGTTCATGATCCGCTCCCCTTGTTACCGATTGCGATTGCCACGACCCAGCGCGCGGCCCATCTGGGCGGCGATCTGACCCTGGCTGCGGCGGAACCCCTGCACATCGGGGGTGGTGATGTTCATCACCACATTCACTGCGCGACCGCTGCCGCTGTTGCGCACGCCCAGCTTGCCATCGGCGCCGCGCGCCAGCGGCATGATCGCTTCCGGCCCCGCCTCGCCCATCAGCCCCATGCCGCCCCGCATGGGAAAGGCCACCGGTCCGCTGACCACGCCGCCGCTGGCAAAGGGCATCACCCGGCCCTGGCTGAACGAGCCGCCCTTGGCAAAGGGCAACAGCCCTTCGAACAGCGAACCCACACCATCCGCGATCAACCCGCCGAAATGATCGGTCACCGGCTTGATCGCCGCCGAATAGGTGGTCTGGATCATCGACCGGGCCACCGTTTCCAGCGCGTCGGACAGTTTCATGCCGTCCAGCACGACGCCATCGAAGGCGCGGCGCAGCCCCTTGGACATGCCACGCTCCAGCGTCTGCACATCCTGCCCCGTGGCCGCCAGCGCGCTGCGCACCCGGCGCAGCTCGGCATCAAAGCCCGCGGCCATGACAGCGGCATCGCCCAGCGTATCGCCCAGGCTTTCGCCCGTGGCTTCCAGTTCCGAAAACCCGTCAGTTTCCGCCATGATCCTCTCCTTGTGTCTGGTCCGGCCAGGCCGCCAGCAGCGCATCCAGTCCGGCGCGGCCCATCGGCGCGGTCCCGGCACCCTGCCCCAGCATCAGCCGCAACTCGGCCGGGGTCAGGCGCCAGAACGCCTCGGGCGTCAGCCGCAATCCCAACATCCCGGCCCGCATCAGCGCGGGCCAGTCGAACCCGTTCATGTTTCCCCCGGCAGCATGAAGGCGCGCGCCAGCAGCTCCGCCGCCGCCCGCGCCGCTGCCAGCGGCCCACCGGCGATCTCGGCCCGCAGAAGCTGGGCGCGGCTCACATCCGCGCCCCCGCCCCTGAGCCCCGCAACCACCAACGCCAGCACGTCGCGGCTGGAAAACGCACCCCCTTCGAACCGCTGCACCAGTTCCACCAGCGAGCCGCTCTCCAGTTCAGCCTCAAGCTCGGCCAACGCGCCCAGCGTCAGCTTCAGCACCCGTTGCTCACCATCGATGACCAGGGCCACCTCTCCCGTCCACGGATTGGCCATGATCAGATCGCGGTAAAGGCAAGCGCACCGGCGCTGGCCAGGCTCACCTCATAGGTCGCCTCGCCATTATGACTGCCCGCATAGTCGATACCGGTCACCTGGAACGGCCCCTCGACAATACCGAAATCGGGGATGATCACCTGGAAACTGGGCGTCTCGCCGTCAAAGAACAGCTGCCGCGCCCGCTCGTCGGTACCCGCGTCCTTGAACACGCCCGAGCCCGAGATCGAGGCCGATTTGACCCCCGCCCCCGACAAGAGTTCGCGCCACCCCCCCTGGCTCTCCAGGCTGGTGACATCCACGCTCTCGGCGTTAAAGCTTACGCGGGTGGCACGCAGCCCCGCGATGGTTTCGAACAGGCCCGTGCCGTTCATGTCCACTTTGACCAGCAGGTCCTTGCCGTTCTGGGCACCCATGATGTTACTCCACGTTCAGGTTGATCAATTGTCTTCGACACGGGCGCGAAACCGCAGGTCGATCTGACGGACCGCGCCCCCCGTCCCGGTCCGCCGGGCCGAGGCCCGGTCGAACCACAGCCCCACCAGACGCCCGCGCGCCAGGCTCAGCGCCGCATCGTCCAGCGCATCGCTCACCGCGCCCGCCAGCGTCTTGGCGCCAGCGAACCCGGCCGCCTCCGAGATCACCGAGACGGTGAACCGGTGCTCGGCCCCCTCGCCGCTCTGGTCCGAGGCATCGCGCACCTCTTCCGGACCCAGCAGCACATAGGTCTGCGGCAGCGTGCCCGAAGGCAGCGCATCGTAAATGTCCGTCCCCACCAGGGCCGCCACCCCGGCATCCGCCAGCAGGTGCTGATAGACCGCCGCCTGCAACGCCGCCGCCACGCCATAGCTCATGCCGTTACCTCCTCATCCGCAAAACAGGTCAGAAACCGTCCGGCCGGGTCATGCTCGGCCACCGCCCGGATCACGAAAACGCGGGCGCCATCGGTGAACCGCTGTTCGGGCGCGGGCCGCATCGACGACCCGTCGGGCGCCGCGCGCAGCGTGATGCGATAGCTGACCCGCGAGCGGGACGCGCCCGCCTCGAACCGTTCGGCGCCGCTGCGCGCGGTGACATCGGCCCAGATCGTCCCCAGGGCGGTCCAGCTCTCGGCATAGCCGCCCGCGCCGTCGGCGACCCGCGCGGGTGTCTCCAGCACCAGGCGTCGGTTCAGATGCGGCGCCTTCATTGCACCACCCCCGAGCCAAAGCGCACGGTGCGATAGCGCTGGATCAGGCTGGTCACCCCAAAGGGCATGCAGCCATCGCCCAGCGCGGTCTCGTGCCGGTATTCATAGTAATGCGCCGCCAACAGCAGCACCGCCTGCCCCAGATCGGCCGGCAGCCCGCCCCAATCGGCGGCCATCCCGGCCACCAGGGCGACAATCGCCGCGCCACCGGTGGCCACGGTCGGCAGCAGCGCCCCCGCCGGGCGCAGCCGCGGCCGCTGGCTGTCACGTTCCAGCCGATAGGCGGCCGGGTCCAGCACCGTGTCCTGCCCGCCCGCATCGCGCAGCGTCACCGAGGTGACCGTCTGCACCGGCACCACCGGCAACACTTCACCCGTGGCGTCGCGCCAATTGTAGACCGTCCAGGAAAACTGACGCGAGATCAGGATCTTGCCCGTTCGCGCCTCGATCGCGGCAATGGCGGCTCGCAGGAAACTGCGCAACACCTCGTCCTGCACGTCATCATCTGCAAACCCGGTGCCCAGCCGCAAATGCGCCTTGAACTGTGCCACCGGCAGCGCGGCATCCGCAACGGCGGTCTCTTCGATCAACATCATCAATTCACTCCGCAAGCTCGGGCCCCTCCGGGCCGTTCGTCTCAGGTCATGCGGGCCCGCGCCGCCTCACGTTGCTCGGACGGAGGGGAGCAGCTAGACAACGCCAGGGATACCGGCGCGCGCCCGCACCCGGGGCCGGTCACCCGGCCCCGGATCCGGCTACGCTCAGGCGGTGCCGAATTTCAGCAGCTTGATCGCGGCAAAGTCGCTCACATCGCCGCCCACGCGCTTGGTCGCATAGAACAGCACATGCGGCTTGGCGCTGAACGGGTCGCGCAGCACGCGCAGATCCGGACGCTCGGCCACGGTATAGCCCGCGTTGAAATCGCCGAACGCGATGGAATAGCTGTCGGTTGCCGGGTCGGGCATGTCCTCGGCGATCACCACCGGATAGCCCATCAGCCGCGCGGGCTCTCCCGCCGCCAGACCATCCGACCACAGGAAGCGGCCATCGGCATCCTTCAGCTTGCGGATGGTGCCCGCGGTTTTCGAGTTCATCACGAACGCCCCGTTGGCGCGGTACTGCGCCCCCAGCGCATAGACCAGATCGACGATATCATCGGCATCCACACCAGCGGCCACACCCGAGGCGACATAGCCGATATTGCCCCAGGTCCAGCTGTCATTGTCGACAGCGGCGTGGTTCAGGAAACCGCGCGGCTTGTTGACCCCGTCCCCGTTGATAAAGCTCTGCGCCTCGGCGCGGGCGAACTTGTTGGCGATGCGGTCGGCCAGCCAGCCCTCGATGTCAAAGGCGCTGTCATCCAGCAGGCGCTGGCTTGCCTTGGGCAGAGCGCTCAGCTCGTGCAGCGGGATCGAAATACGGTCGATCGACGGCGTCCCGGTCTCGCTGGCCGCAGCGGTCTCATCCGCCCAGCCGGCACCGATATCGGTGTGGTCGATCAGCACGTCGAATGAGTTCGCCTCCACATGCACCACCGAGGCGATCGAGCGGATCGAGGCCGTCGAATGCAGCACCGCCTTGATACGCTCGGCGGTCTGCGGGTCGACCAGATAGCCGCCATCGCTGTTGATCGCGGTCGACATCGCCTTGCCTTCCAGGGTCAGCCCCCGCAGCGCATCGTCATCGCCCGAGCGCAGATAGGCGTCGAACGCCTTCTGATGCGGGGCGCCGTCCTCGACGGAGGCGGCCAGATGCGGACGCGCCGCGGTGAGTGATTTACGATCCAGCATGGTCATACGCTCTTCTGTCTGTTGCAGTTTGGTTTCAACTTCGGTGCGAAAACCCTTGAATTCATTCACGAAGCCAGTCATCGCCTGCTTCACCTCCTGAACCAGGGGCACACCCTCTCCGGCCAAGGCCGGGATCTCGGTCTTGCTCATCGGCACGTCCTTTCGGGTGGGTTGCGGCGCGCTTACCTTCGCGCCAGTTCCTGCCGGGCCCTGTCGAACAGCTCGGCAATGCTGCGCCAGGCCTGTTCGACCTCGGGGGATGCCCCCTTGGCCGCGACCCGGGCACTGGGCAGCATGGGAAAGGTCACCAGCGACACTTCCCACAGCTCCAGTTCGGTCAAGAGCCGCTGGCCCTTGTCATTCTTGCTGGCCCGACGGGTGCGATAGCCGATCGACAGCCCGTCGATGGCCCCCGCGCGGATCAGGGCCGCCGCCTCGCGCCCTTTCTGGGTGCTCTCCAGCAACCGACCCTTGACCCACAGACCGCGTGCATCCTCGCGCACCTCATCCCAGACCCCGATCGGCTGGGCCGGGTCGTGCTGCCACAGCATCTTGACCCGCTGCCCGGCTGCGTTCAGTGCCTTGAGCGAGGCCGCATAGGCCCCCGCCTGCACATTGTCGCCGCCCTGATCGGTCTGGCCAAAAAGGCTGGCATAGCCCTCGATCACCGCATCCTCGCTGACCGTCAGACCATCGCCGAAGCGGGCGAATTTATGTTCAAGTCCGGCATCCATATCCATGAAACACTCCTCGTAAATCATTGCCATCTCAGGGAGAAATCACCAGAAAGGATTGAAAGACCTGGGCCAGGATCGCGCCTGCGACACCGTAGACCGTGAGCCACAGCCGCCGTTCCATCCGCTCGATCGCCTCGTCCAGCTGGTCCAGCCTGCGGCACAGATGCTCGTGTTGCAACGCGGCCACCCGCTCATGCGCCTCCAGCCGCAGGCCCGGCGCACAGTCAAAGGGCGCATAGCCCGACCCCTCAGCCATGGGCGTCCTCCGCCAGCGCCGGCAGGCCCAGCAACATCCGCTTTTCCGCCCCGGTCAGGAAATCGGCGCGGCTGACGCGCGCCCATTGCGCATCGCGCTCGGCGGCCAGCGCCGGCACCTGGTCCAGGTCGGGCTTCAACAGCACCTCCTCGCCCGACAGGCCCGACAGCCAGTCCGACAGGTTCGCCGCCACCCGCGTCACCAGGGGCAGAACCGTCAGGCGATAGAACGCCCGATTGGCCTCCTGATAGTTCGAATAGGTCGCGTCGCCCTGGATGCCCAGCAGCATCGGCGGCACGCCAAAGGCCAGCGCGATCTCGCGGGCGGCGGCTTCCTTGGTCTTCTGAAACTCCATGTCCGAGGGCGAGAAACCCATCGGCTTCCAGTCCAGCCCGCCTTCCAGCACCATCGGCCGGCCGGCATTGCGCGCACCCTGGAAATTCGCCTCGATCTCGTCGGACAGTCGGCGGAACTGATCCTCGGCCATCACGCCTTGTCCATCGCTGCCGGTCCAGACCAGCGCGCCCGAGGGCCGCGCGGCGTTGTCGAGCAGCGATTTCGACCAACGCGAGGCCGCGTTATGCACATCCACCGCCATCGCCGCAGCCTGCAACGGCGAAAAGCCGTAGTGATCGTCCTGCGGGTGGAAAGACTTGATATGACAGATACCGGCGGCATCGAAACGATGCGACTTGCCGCCCACCGTGTATTCATAGGCCACCGGCCAGCCATCGGCGCCGGGCACCACCCGCATCCGGTCCGAGCGCAGCACATGCAGCTCGACCGGCAGGTCATCGGCGCCACGCACCGCCTCGACATAGGCATCCCCCGACAACAGCAGTTGCCCAAACAGCGCCTCCATCAGCTCGGCCCTGCCCTGCGCGCCATTGGGGCGGCGGATCAGGCTCAGCATCGGGTGCGTCTCGTACCGCTGCATCCGGTCCTGCAACACCAGCGGCAGCGCCGCCGCCGCCTCGGAAATCAGCTTGACCGAACGGAACCCCACCGGATTGCCCGCAAACCCCGTCCGCGTCAGCGAGGCGGTATCGCGCGGGCTCCAGGCGACCCGGCCCGCATTGTGCCAGGCCACCACCGGCCCCACCGCGCTGGCCTTGGCCTCGGGCGCTTCCGCTCCGGCCCCACGACGCAGGAAATCAAAGATCATGGCAATGCTCCTATCTTCTCGCCCGGCGCCAGATGCGCTGCGGCCTTGTTGATGAGAGTTATCGTCGAAGATTGTTCAGGACCCGGAAACAGACCGTTCGCAGCTAGTGCAACGGCCCGCGCGGCTCACAGCACCCGCACCCGCGGGCGCCTGTAGGCTGCCGCAGGCGCGATCATCAGCTCGTGCAGCGCCCAGACCAGCGCGTCCACCCGGTCGGGCGATCCATGCCCCTCGTAGCCGCGCGCGGTCATCTGGCCCATCTGCTCTTCCAGCGCGGTCAGCCCCGCCACATGGCGCACCCGCTCCTGTTCATAAAGCGCCGCCACCGGCTCGGCCCGCGCCACCTTGCCCCGCGCCGCATGCACCGCCTTGAAGGGCACCAACGGATCCACCTGTCGCAGCACCTCCTCGACCAGCTGGCCGCCCTGATTGACCTCGGCCACCAGCCGCTCGGCGCCGAACGCATCCATCGCGGCAATCGCCGCCTTGGCCCAGGTGGTCGGCCCGGCGCCCTGCACCGTGCGGTCCGCCAGCACCCAGGCGCGCCAATCCTGCGGCGGCCCCTGCATCTGGGCGCCCACGACCACGATACCGCAGGCATCGCCCCCCGCACCGCCGCTGACCGACGGGTCCAGCGCCACCACCACCCGATCCAGTTCGGGCAAGCGCGACGTGCGCGCCCGGTCCAGCATCTCGGCCGTCCACAGCGCCCCCTCGGCATCGGCCAGCAACACCCCATCCAGCTCCTGCCGCCCCAGCCGCGTGCCCGCATAACGTGCCCGCACCTCCTCCAGAAAGCTCTCGGCCAGATTGGCCCGGTTCGCCTCGGTCGGCGCATGGGTCTGCACCGTGCTGGGCGCGGCCAGCAGATCCTTCAGCGGCTTCACATTGCGCGGCGTTGTGGTCACGCAAACCTGTGGCCGTTCCCCCAACCGCAGCGCGAATTGCAGCATGTCCCAGGTCTCGCCCGCCTTTTTCCACTTGGCCAGCTCATCCACCCAGGCCGCGTCGAATTGCGGCCCGCGCAGCCCCTCAGGGTCCTGAGCAGAAAAAGCCTGCGCCTCGGCACCGTTGGGCCAGATCAGCTTGCGTTCGCTGGCCTTCCAACTGGGGCGGCGGTCGGGCGGCGAACAGGCCAGGATGCCGCTGTCGCCAAACACCATCACATCGCGCACCTGGTCATAGGTCTCGCCCACCAGTGCCACCCGCCGCGCGCGCCCCGCATCCAGCGGTCGCGACCCCTCGACTTGGGCGCGCACCCATTCGGCGCCTGCACGGGTCTTGCCAGCGCCGCGTCCGCCCAGGATCACCCAGGCCCGCCAATCGCCCTCGGGCGGCAGTTGGTGCGGCAATGCCCAGAACTCGAACAGAAAAGGGAGGGCGCATAGCCCTCCCTCCCCGATTTCACTCAGAAACCGCTCCCTCTCGGCAACACTTGCGCAGGCGAGCAAGGCGGCACCCGATCTCAGATCGGGCGCGGTCAAGGTCCAGGGCATATCCGCCCTGGGCAATGCCTGCTTCTCGTCGGACTTGTTCGGCAAAACTGGCCTCCACTTTCTGACATTCGCGGATCAGGCTGGCCGCCTGACCCATCTGCTTGCCATATCCGGCAAGATCACCATCCTCCCCGGCTCGGATCCGTTTCTGCAGGTCTTCCGCCGCATTGCGCAGATCGCGAATGGAATTTTCCAACGACTGAAGCAGTTCAGCCGTCCGGGAAATCCGCTCCTCCGGGGTAATCAAAGTCATGTGTGCTCGTGACCTCATGCGAGAGTGATCTCCGCACGAGAGAGACGAAAAAACGGCCACCGGGGTCACCCCCGGGGCCGTTCGCGCATCTCTTCTAGCATGATACAACCTATACACGAAACCGTCCGCTGAGTCAAGGTGTTCGCGCAACAGCGCAACAGGCAACGCACTGGAATCGTTAACAAAACCTTATCCGGGCCGAGACCGGACCCGAAATGGGGTTTTCACCCACCACAACCACCGCCATATCACGGACATGCGCACCGATCTTGACCATTTCGAAACCGTCGCCCGCCAGACAGTCGACACGATGCCACCAGCCTTTCGCAGCCATGCGCAGGCGGTGCTGCTACGGGTGGCGGACTGGCCGGATGCCGACATGCTCGATGCGCTAGGCATGGACGATCCGCTTGAATTGACCGGCCTCTACGAGGGTATTCCCATGACCGAGAAATCGGTTGGCGATTTCGCTGCTCCTCCCGATACGGTCTGGCTGTTCCGGGAACCGATCCTGGACGAGTGGCGCGCACGCGGCGATATCGCACTGGACATGCTGATTGCCCATGTGGTGGTGCATGAATTCGCGCATCATTTCGGGTGGTCGGACGAGGATATCGCCACCATCGACGCCTGGTGGCTCTGAGCGCCCTGCTCCACACCCAATCACAAGAACCAAACGCCCGGACCTGTGGGCCCGGGCGCGGTGGTCAATTGCCCTGTTGCTGGGCCTCGATCTCGCGCCATTTGGCGACGTTGCGGTTATGCTCTTCCAACGTCTCGGCAAAGGCGTGGCCGCCGCTGCCATCGGCAACGAAAAAGACATAATCGGTGGTGTCGGGGTTGACCGCAGCCTCCAGGCTTGCCAATCCGGGATTGGCAATCGGTGTCGGCGGCAATCCTTCGATCACATAAGTATTCCAAGGCGTTACACCGCGAAGCTCGCTTTGACGCAGCCCCCGGCCCAGCACCCCTCTACCCTTGGTGATGCCATAGATCACGGTCGGGTCCGTCTGCAGGCGCATGCCCCGGTTCAGGCGGTTGACAAACACGCTGGCCACCTGGCGGCGCTCTTCAGGCACGCCGGTTTCCTTCTCGATGATCGAGGCCAGGATCAGCATCTCCTCGCGGCTTTGCAGCGGCAGGCCCTCGACGCGCGCCTCCCAAGCGGCATTGATCCGCAGTTCCTGCTTCTCCTGCATCTGGGCCAGCAGCGCGGCGCGCTCCATCCCCACCGTCACGTCATAGCTGTCGGGTGCCAGCAGCCCCTCGCGCGGCAGCTCGTCCACCTCACCCGCCAGCACGTCCCAGGCCTTCAGCCCCTCGACCACCTGCCAACTGGTCACACCCTCGGCCATGGCCAACCGGTACCGGGTGTCGCGCTCGGCGCGTTTCTCGGCATAGACCGCAGGCGCCTCGCCCTCGCTGGGGTCGAACTCGACCAGTTCCACGAATTGCTCTGTCGCCGGATCCAGTTCGCGCACTTCCAGCAGCAGGCGATTGACACCGATGCGATAGACGATCTCGGTGCCGCAGCTGCTGGCGCCGCCACGGGTGATCTGGTCGATGATCTCCTCCATCGAGGCACCTTCCTTGACCAGATAGCTGCCCGCCTTCAGCTGTGTCGCCTTTTCGGAGTAGCGCGCACTGATACGGAACATGGCGCCACTGCTGACCGCGCCCGAGGCCTCAAGATCGCGGCTGACGCGGGTCATGTTCGACCCGCTCTTGACCTGAAGACAGATCGCCTCTTCCAGCGGGCCCTGCGCGGTATATTGCGACTTGCCCCACAGGATCACACCGGCCAGCAGGAACAGGCCAACCGCCAGAACGGTCAGCATGTTCGAGGCAAGAGCCCGCCACATCAGTCGACCTTTCCGAAGATCACACTCGCATTGGTGCCGCCAAAGCCAAAGGAATTCGACAGCGCCACGTCGATCTTGCGCGCCCGCTTGGCGTTGGGTGCCAGATCGACCGGGGTATCCACCGCCGGATTGTCCAGGTTGATGGTGGGCGGCGCCACCTGATCGCGGATCGCCAGGATCGAAAAGATCGCCTCGATCGCACCAGCGGCGCCCAAGAGGTGCCCGGTGGCCGATTTGGTCGAGGACATGGTGACATTGGCCGCATGGTTGCCCAACAGCCGCTCGACCGCGCCCAGCTCGATCGTGTCGGCCATGGTCGAGGTGCCATGGGCGTTGATGTAATCCAGATCCGACGGCTCCAGCCCGGCGCTGCGCAGCGCGGCGCGCATCGAGCGTTCCGCCCCATCGCCCGTCTCGGACGGCGCAGTGATGTGATAGGCATCGCCCGACATGCCATAACCCAGCACCTCGGCATAGATCTTGGCACCGCGCGCCTTGGCGTGCTCGTAATCCTCCAGCACCACGATGCCGGCGCCCTCACCCATCACGAACCCGTCGCGATCAATGTCATAGGGGCGGCTGGCGGCCTTGGGGTTGTCGGCATATTTCGTCGACAGCGCCTTGCAGGCGTTGAACCCCGCAATGCCGATCTCACAGATACAGGCCTCGCCACCGCCGGCAATCATCACATCTGCGTCACCGGCCCGGATGATCCGGCTGGCATCGCCAATGGCATGCGCGCCGGTCGAACAGGCGGTCACCACCGAATGATTGGGTCCCTTGAACCCGTGGCGGATCGACACCTGACCCGAGGCCAGGTTGATCAGCGCGCCGGGGATAAAGAAGGGCGACACCCGGCGGGGGCCCTTCTCCTTGATCAGGTTTGCGGTATCGGCGATCGAGCCCAGACCGCCGATGCCCGACCCGATCAGAACGCCGGTGCGCAACCGGTCCTCTTCGTCCTCGGGCAGCCAGTTGGCGTCCTTGCAGGCCATTTCGGCGGCAGCGATGGAATAAAGGATGAAGTCCTCGATCTTGCGCTGCTCTTTCGGCGGCATCCAGTCATCGGGGTTGAAGGTGCCATCGCTGCCATCGCCACGCGGGACCTCGCAGGCATAGGTCGTGGTGACGCCCGATGCCACCGCATCAAATCGCGTGATCGGACCCGCGCCCGATTGTCCCTCCAGCAGTCGGGACCAGGTTTCCTCGACCCCGCTGGCCAAAGGTGTGATCAGTCCCAGTCCGGTTACAACGACTCTGCGCATGAAGTGCCTCTTGCCTGCTTGCTGTTCGAGAACCGCTCATACCCTGCCCGGACCCATATGGGCAAGAGCAAGGGTGCGGGCAAGCCCGGCGGTCCCTTGCCCATTGGTCTCGAACGTCCGGGGTGCAGCCGGGTTCTACTGGAACTGCGCCACCCGCTCGTGGGCGCCAGCGGCAATGCTCAGCGCGTCTTCCAGCGACAGCGCCTTGCGGAACAACGCCCGCCCCACCAGTGCGCCGGCGATATTGGGCACATAGGCCAGCCGCGAGATATCGTCGGCCGCGCGCACCACACCGCTGGCGATGACCGGGGTGCGGGCCTGCGCGGCCAGCCCTGAGATCAGGCCCAACTTGGCCTCGACCTCCTCGACATCGCTGTCGATATCGGTGACCACGATTGCGGCAAACGGCGTGTCGCTGAACGCGTCGATAAACGCCTCGGGCGTATAGGCGCTCTGGCTGCGCCAGCCATCGGTCATCACATAGCCCTGCCAGACATCGACGCTCAGCACGATCTGGTCAGGGTGCCGCTTGGCCAGTTCCTTGACCAGCGCGGGGTCGCGCGCCGCAAGTGTGCCCACGACAATTCGCCCGGCGCCCTTGTCGATCCAATGCTCGATCCGCTCGCGGGTGCGCATGCCGCCCGCCAGTTGCACCGGGATCTCGGCCTTGCGGATGATCTGCTCGACCAGTTCCGCATTGCCGTCACCGCCCTCGACCGCGTCCAGATCGGTCAAGTGCATCCATTCGGCACCGGCGGATGCCCAGCCGGAAACCGTTTCAAACGGGTCCACATGCCACAGCATGGGCGCATCCAGCCGCCCCCTTTCCAGGGTCACGCACCGTCCGTTCTGCAATTCCATCGTCGGGTAGATGATCATGGCCGCTCCTCCGCTGAAACATGTCAAGGCGCATCTATTGCAGCATAAGGCGGGGCGCTCTTAGCTGAAAGCGGAGTGTCGGATCTCGATTGCGTCACCGTTGTCCGGGCGGCCCGTCGCGCCGCATCAGCGTCACTGTGCGGCCGCCGAACTCGGCATCGCGCATGGGCCGATATCCCAGCGATTGCGCCAACCCAAGCGAGGGCGTGTTGTCCGGCGCGATCATCGCCACCAGGCGGCCAGGAATCACCCGGTCGAACCAGTCATGCGCCGCCGTCGCGGCCTCGCGCCCCAGACCCTGGCCCTGCGCCTCGGGGGCCAGTACCCAGCCCGCCTCGGGATAGGCGTCGAAATCGGGACCCATGTCGCGGCCGCTGTAGAAGAACCCGGCCTGGCCCACCAGGCGGCGGGTCTTCTGCATCACCACGCCCCATTGGCCAAAGCCGGTCATGTGCCAATGGCCTTCGTTACGCAGGAAAGCGTCCCAGCACTCGCCCCGGCTGCGGGGCTTGCCGCCGATATGGCGCACCACCTGTTCGTCCGCCCAAATCTCGGCATAGCGGTCGAAATCCTCGGATCGCATCCCAGCCAGCCGCAGACGTCCGGTATTCAAAATCGGTATGGATCGGATCATTTCGCGCCCGTCCTGTCTCTGCCTCAACCCCAAGGTGCAAAGCAAAGAGACATTTGGCAACTGGAATCGGCCGCGCGCAAGAAAAAAGGCGCCCCCCCGGCGGGAAGGCGCCTTATTGACCTTTCAGGTCTCAGTCGAAGCTCAGGAAGCTTCGCTGATGAACTTGACGGCGTCGCCGAAGGTCTGGATGGTCTCGGCCGCGTCGTCCGGGATTTCGATGCCGAACTCTTCTTCGAAGGCCATGACCAGCTCGACGGTGTCGAGGCTGTCGGCGCCCAGGTCGTCAATGAACGAGGCGTTCTCGGTCACTTTGTCTTCTTCGACACCCAGGTGCTCCACAACGATCTTCTTAACGCGATCTGCGACGTCGCTCATGTCAGTTCCTCATTCCTACGGGGCCACTGGCCCATTTCTGCCCTTGCCCGCTCGGGGTGGCTTGGTTTTGCCCGGTCCGGGCGGTTCAGGTTCCGGGGTGTCCCGGGTAACGCAGAAGGCCGACCCCATCGACCGGCCTTCCTCAGGATGCGCCGCCTATAACACAGACGCGCGCATTGGCAAACGCTTTCGCGTCCGGCCTCAGCGCCGCTCACAACATGGCCATACCGCCATTCACATGCAAGGTGGAACCGGTCACATAAGCGGCCTCGGGACTGGCGAGATACAGGACCGCAGCCGCGATTTCCTCGGGCGAGCCCATGCGCCCGGCGGGTACCTGCGCCAACAGGCCGGATTTCTGATCGTCCGTCAATTTGTCGGTCATCGCCGTGGTGATAAAGCCCGGCGCCACCGCATTGACGGTGATTCCCCGGCTGGCCACCTCATAGGCCAGCGATTTGGACATGCCGATGACCCCGGCCTTGGAGGCGGCATAGTTGCCCTGTCCGGGGTTGCCGATGGCGCCCACCACCGACGAGATGTTCACGATCCGGCCCCAGCGCGCCTTCATCATGCCGCGCAGCACGCCCTTGCACAGTTTCATGGTTGCCGTCAGGTTGACGTCGATCACGCTCTGCCATTCGTCATCCGACATGCGCATGAACAGGTTGTCGCGGGTGATCCCGGCATTGTTCACCAGGATATCGACCGAACCCAGCACTTCGGCGGCCTGTTTCGGCAATGCCTCGACCGCGGCCATGTCGCTCAGGTTGCAGGTCAGCACATGGGCGCGCTCGCCCAACTCATCGGCCAGCGCCTGGAGTGGCTCGATCCGGGTGCCCGACAGCACGACCGAGGCACCGGCTGCATGCAGCGCACGCGCGATCGCGCCGCCGATACCACCCGAAGCGCCGGTAATCAGGGCATTCTTTCCGGTCAGATCAAACATGGTCATATTCCTCTTATCCCCGACCTGACAGATCGGGTCTTGCAAATTTAGGTGGGTTCAGGCGTCGCCAGCAAGGATTTTTTGCACATCTTCCGGTGTGCCCGCGGGTTTGCAGGCGATGTCGCGGTTGATCTTGCGCACCATGCCTGACAGCGCCTTGCCCGCACCGATCTCCCAGATCTCGGTCACGCCCTGCGCGGCCATGTATTCGACGCTTTCCCGCCAGCGAACAGCCCCCGTGACCTGCTCGACCAGCAGTTGCCGGATCAGGTCGGGATCGCTCACCGCCTCGGCGCGCACATTGGCCACCAGCGGCACCGCGGGGGCCTGGATCTCGACCCCGGCCAGCGCCTCGGCCATGGCATCGGCGGCGGGCTGCATCAGGGCACAGTGGAACGGAGCGCTGACCGGCAGCATGACGGCGCGTTTGGCACCTTTCGCCTTGGCGATCTCGGCGGCGCGTTCGACCGCCGCCTTGGCGCCCGAAACGACCACCTGGGTCGGATCGTTGTCATTGGCGGCCTGGCAGACCTCGCCCTGTGCCGCCTCGGCGGCAACCTCGCGCACCGCGGTCAGATCGAGCCCCAGAATCGCCGCCATCGCGCCCTGCCCGACCGGGACCGCGCTCTGCATCGCTTGCCCTCGGGTGCGCAGCAACCGGGCGGTATCGCCGACGCTCAGCGCCCCGGCTGCGGCCAGCGCCGAATATTCGCCCAGCGAGTGACCGGCGACAAAGGCGGCCTGGGTGATGGCCACACCCTCGGCCTCGAGCGCGCGCATCGCCGCCATCGAGGTCGCCATCAGCGCCGGTTGCGCATTCTGCGTCAGCGTCAGGGTCTCGATATCGCCTTCCCAGATCAGCGCGCTCAGCTTCTCGCCCAGTGCGGCGTCGACCTCGTCGAACACGGCCTGCGCGGCCGGATAGGCCTCGGCCAGTGCCTTGCCCATGCCGATGGTCTGGGCGCCCTGCCCGGGAAACACGAATGCGGTCGTCATCTCTGTCCCTTCGCTTTCTGCAACGTTAACGCCGGGTGTAGCCGCCCCGCCCGCGCCACACAAGCTCTGCATCCCGACACGGGAGCTGTGCGAAGGCGCATATTGTACACCGGCGACACAGACAGCAGGTTGCGGACATCCAAGACCATTCGGAGAGCGCGATGCCCCTGACCAACACCCTAACAAGCTATGGTGGCGTGGCCAAAAGCCTCCACTGGCTGACCGCGCTTTTGATCCTGACCCTGCTGCCGCTGGGCTGGATCGCCGATCAGGCGGCAGAACGGGCCACAGCCGGGGGCGCCGGCGCCGAAGAGATCGCGCGCGCCGCCTGGCTGTTCTCGGCGCACAAGACATTGGGGATCGTTCTGTTTGCGGTGGCCTTGCTGCGCATCTTCTGGGCGCTAACCCAGAAACGCCCCGGGCTGTTGAACGCCGACCACCGGGCCGAGGCGCTGGCGGCGGAAACCGTGCACTGGCTGCTCTATGGCGCGCTCGTGCTGGTGCCGCTCAGCGGCTGGATCCACCATGCCGCGACCGAAGGCTTTGCCCCGATCTGGTGGCCTTTTGGCCAGTCCCTGCCAATGGTGCCCAAAAGCGCCGCCCTGGCGGAACTCACCGCAGTGCTGCACCGCGCCTTTCTGCTGGTGTTGCTGGGGGCGCTGGCACTGCATGTGGCGGGGGCACTGAAACACCACCTGATCGACCACGACGCGACCCTGCGGCGGATGCTGCCGGGCCGGATCGACCTGCCCACGCCGCCCAAACAGGCCCACAGCGCCACGCCGCTGCTGCTGACGCTGATGGTCTGGCTGGGCGCGCTTGGCGCGGGTACATGGGTGAACAGTCAATCAACCCCGCACGCACCATCAGGGTTGCAAAGCGCGGCCTTACAGGCGGTTGCGTCCGACTGGCAGGTGAGCGAAGGCACGCTGGCGATCTCCGTCACCCAGCTGGGCAGCGCGGTCAGCGGCAGCTTTGCCGACTGGACCGCCGCCATCCAGTATGATCCGCGCGAGACACCCGGCCCGGCAGGCGAGGTCACCGTCACCATCGCCATCCCCTCGCTGGCGCTGGGATCGGTCACCGCACAGGCGATGGGGGCCGATTTCTTCGACGCGGCACAGTTTCCCACAGCCGATTTCACCGCCACGCTGCACCGTACCGAAACCGGCCACGAGGCGCGGGGCATGCTGAACCTGCGCGGTGCCAGCGTCCCGGTCACCCTGCCCTTTGACCTGGAACTTGACGGCGATACCGCCCGGATGCGCGGTACCGTCACCCTTGACCGCCGCGATTTCGGGATCGGCGCCAACATGCCGGATGAAAGCTCGCTGAAATTTCCGGTCACGGTCGATGTCTCCCTGACCGCCTCACGCTGAGCCGCACATGCAAAAGGCCGGGTCCCGAGGGGCCCGGCCTTTTGCAATAAACGGTGCAACACCGGGCCGAACGCATTATCGGCGAAGCGCGATATCCAAAAGTGACGCTCGAAGATATCTTCGGGCCTTGTCTGTGAAGGATGGCGGCAATGCAGCAGATACTGTTGAAAAACTCTGCTTGAGCGATGCTTTAGCTGCTGATTCAATTCTCTTGATTTGCAGGAGAGTTGCTGATGATGGGACCGAGGCAAGTTGCGCAGGGTGCGCTGT